>CAYGRE010000150.1:0-12244 GCA_964352215.1 uncultured Bacteroidia bacterium | reverse complement strand
CCCCTCCCCCCCGGCATCCGCCGGGCTGAAGACCTGCCCCTCCACCTGGGGTTCCGGACCGGCCATTCAACCGTCTCCGACGGCAATATGTCCTACACCTTCGGCCCCAAAGCCGAAGTCCTCGCATCCCGCCGCGCCTTCTTCAACCGCGAAGGCCTCCCCACCAACCGGTTGGCGACCTTCTTCACCGACCACCGCGACCAGATCACCGATCTGGAAGACATCGATTTCCCATTCGGGCAAGGCCCGATCAACGGAGCGCTGGCCCTCACGACCGACGTGATCGTCACCACCCAACCCGGCACCGGGGTCTTCCTGGGATTTGCCGACTGCGTCCCCTTCGTGGTTTGCGACCCACAAAAGAAAGTCCTCGCTTTTGCACATATCGGATGGCGCAGCATGGCGGTCAGCCTGGCCCATAAGCTATTGACCCACCTCCAAAACAGGTACGGCAGCCGCCCCGAAGACCTGATCGCGGTGATAGGCCCCTCCATCAAACCCTCGTCCTATCATTTTCACGAACCCACCCAATGGCAGGACCCGGCCTGGCACCCCCACCTCAACCGCCTCCCGAATGGAAAAACGGCCATTGACCTCTTTGGGTTTTGTGTGGCGGACTGCGAACGGGCGGGCTTGCAACGGGACCAGATATATGCCCATTGGACAGACACCGCGACCGATCCGAACCTGTTTTCCCATTACCAGGCAACAGAAGGAAAACAACCGCACAAACAGGGACGGCACTTCTTTTACGGATACCTGGAAGAATAAAACCTCCCTCAGCCCCCCAAAACAGAAACTACCCCCCATTCCACCTCATGGAAAAAATCGTATATTCAGGTTTGCAGTCCAACTACACAGGGTTTTTATCTACAAGATTATGAGCACAAAGATCAATCTGGCCAGGATCGGGGCTACCATTGCGATAGGTTTGATATGCCTGACGGGAAATGCACAAAGCCCCTCCATTCACAATTTTGAAGTTGCCAAGGGACAAGTGACCTTCGACGCCGTATTTCCAAATCAAACGGGGGCCAATACCAATGTCAGCACTCCCCCTGGGGACAACACAAACGCAACGCCTGGCGAGAATACGAACCCAACGCCCGGCGACAACACAAACACAACACCCGGAGACAACACAAACTCAACCCCTGGAGACAACACAAACCCAACGCCCGGAACCACCCCAGCCACCGCCCAACTACCTCGGGACGATTTCTTCCTCTGGGCACACCACGGCAATACGATCTCCATGAGTTCATCTCCAAACCCCACCAAAGACACCCTGAAAGTTTTCAGCCGGATACCCCACGGAGTATTCCCAGGAGAGCGGACCTTTAAAATCCTTTACCAAACTGACACCGTCGCGAGCATAACCTTTAAAGTACCCAATCCCTTGTCCGGGGTCAGTGAGCAGCCCATTATTGAAAGCATTTCCCCACAAGGGACAGCCCCCGGCCGCATGGTTACCATCCGTGGGCGTGGGTTTGGGGATAATTTGGATGATATCTATATCTGGTTTACCAGCAACCGGGACAATGACCTGCCCACCAGTCTCGCGCATGTCATCAATCCTACCGATCCCACCTACCTGACCAGCCCGGATGTCAATGGAGTCCAGGAGCTAAAGTTTATACTGCCGGGAGAAGACCGCGTGGATGGTGATGATCCCAGTTTTAAACAATCATGGTTGGAATATGAGTTGCGGATGCGAGTCGTGGTCAAAGGGCAACCATCGGCCAATTCAGAAATTCTCTCCATTGTCACCAATAATTACCGAACCATATTGCTCTTGTTGGTACTGGGAATATTTACCGGGATCGTGGGTGGTATATGGGCCTTGTCGATTTATCTGAAGCGCAGAGGTTTCAAGGGAGGACCCAGCTTGCGGTATTTGGTTATTGACCAGACCACCAACCGCCTGAGCCTCGCCAAATGTCAGGCCCTGGCCTGGACCATTGTACTGGTGATCAGCTATTCATACTATGTCCTGATGACCTATATGATCCTGGACAAAAGCGTAATCCCCGACTTTGATGCTTCCCTGCTTGTGTTAATGGGAATTACCACCAGTGGTTTGCTGATTGCCCGAAGCCAGGACAAAACCAAACAAAACAAGGCCGCGGAGGCAGGGAAACTGGATGTGGCGAAGAACCCGTCTCTTTGGGACCTGGTTATGGAAGGGGGATCCATCAACCTGGCATCCTTGCAGCTGGTGATGTTTACCATTGTCGGAATTGGGATTTACATCGTTTATATGACCAGTCCCAACCTCGTGGAAACCGGATTGCCCACCATGCCGGATACCTTGCTCGCATTGATGGGAATCAGCCAGGGAGGTTACGTGACCGGAAAAGCAGTAGAAGGTTCAGGGGATAGCGCGACGGAAAAAGATTCATCCGGAAATACCAACTCGACTGAGGCAAAAGAAAAATCTGAGGAAGCGAAGAAACCTGCAGTATCAGAGAACCCGGGACAACCTGGGGAACAAGAGCAAGCAAAGAAACCCCAAAACCCTGAAGAACCTAAAGACCCCTCATAAACTAAGGGCCCACGAAGCCCCCCTAAGCGTACATAAGAATAACCACATTCTCCCACTTCTCCAGTTGGCTTAATTCCTAAGATTGAGCCATATTTGCAGCCGGAACTAAAAAACACAGAAAGCATGAGCATGTTAGTCGTTGGGTCCGTCGCATTTGATGCCATTGAAACCCCATTCGGAAAGACAGATAAGATCATCGGTGGCGCTGCTACCTATATCGCACTGGCCGCCTCTTATTTCAAGAAGCCCATCAATCTGGTTGCCGTGGTCGGAGATGACTTTCCGGAGTCGGACATCAAGACCATGCAAAGTCATGGGATCAATACCGAAGGCTTGCAGATCAAAGAAGGGGAAAAGTCCTTTTTCTGGTCCGGTAAGTACCACAACGATATGAACTCCAGAGATACCCTGGACACCCAACTGAATGTGCTCGCCGATTTTGACCCGGTGATCCCGGACAGCTACCAGGATTGTCGCTTCCTGATGCTTGGCAACCTGACCCCCGATGTGCAGCGCACCGTCATCCAACGCATGAAGAAGCGTCCTGAGCTGATCATCCTCGATACCATGAACTTCTGGATGGACATCGCTCTGGACAGCCTCAAGGAGACGATCTCCATGGTCGACGTTCTTACCATCAACGACGCAGAAGCCCGCCAATTGAGCGGAGAATATTCACTGGTGACCGCCGCCCAGAAGATCATGGCCATGGGACCGAAGTTCCTCGTCATCAAAAAGGGAGAGCACGGCGCCTTGTTGTTCCATGAAGAACGTATTTTCAGCGCCCCCGCCCTGCCATTGGAAGCCGTATTTGACCCGACCGGCGCAGGAGATTCATTTGCAGGGGGATTCCTCGGTTACATCGCCAGTACCGATGACATCTCTTTTGAAAACATGAAAAATGCGGTGATCGTAGGTTCAGCGATGGCCAGCTTTACGGTCGAGAAATTCGGTCCTGAAAGACTGATCGGCCTGGATCGCAATGACATTGCCGACCGGATCAAGGCCTTCCGCCGCCTGACCCAGTTTACCCTGGAGCTATCTCCCGGTCAATAACCCTCCGCAATACCACCACTTTCCCTTCGTCCATCAAAGTCTCCCAATTGCCATCCGCCTGCATCTCCAGCACGGCAGCATCGACTTTTTCCGGAGTTGAAGGATAGCATTCGTATGCACGGGCGACGACCACATATTCCGCATCGTCCACCCTGGGAAACATATACGCCTTGTCCCGCATGGAGAGGTGGGGCAGGATCGTATTGGAAGCGGAGACCGGCACCCTGGGTGGGACCATGTCAATCGCCTTACGCAATCGGATCAGACTGATCTCGTCCTGTTTCCAGTGGTTCCAGGAAATGACATTTTGATTGACCGCCCGGTAATAAGGGGTGTGTCGGGCCCGGAATGAATAGAAGGTGCTCCCCAGCGTCAGCAGGACCACCCCGATCGCGAGGGCATATTGCAATTTGGGCTTTTCCCGTTGCATGATCCAGCCAAAGACGGCCAGGCTCAGGATCGGAACCAATTCAATGCAATAGTGGTTGTTGATGCCCCAGGTGCCCGGTTTGTCCGAAAAGACCTTTTGCCCAATGATCGGAAGCGCCATCAACAGGTATTGGGGACGCACCAGCAGCACCAGCCCACCCGAGAGCAGAATCATCTGGTACAACTCCCGCTTGAGGGGATCGAGATGGGGTTCCTCAGGAATATGATTGGTATAGAGCAATTTAAAGGCGTACAAGGGTCGGGTAATCAGCGTCTTGATCGCCTCCCCGAAACCCTCTCCCAGCGCCGAATACCTGAAATGCTTGTAGTCGACCCCTTCCGGTTGAAAGGCGGGCAGCACCACCTTCATGGCAAAAACAAAATACAGCCCGGAGAAGACTACAAAAGCGGCTCCAACCTTGAGTTTTTGCCGGTCCTTTCGGTCGTGCAGCATCAGCCCCAACATGATGAATACCCCCCAGATCGCCATATTTTCCTTGCTCATCAACAGCAACAGTAGGAAAACCCCCGCCGCTTTGAAATTGCCCTTCCCGAAGTAATGGGCCAGCCAGGGCAGGAACATCGCCCCCACCACATTGTTGTGGTAGTCGAAAGCCAGGGCCGCATAGATCCCCCAGATCGACAGGTAATGGATCATGGCCAGATGGGGCAGCCAGGCAGTGCCGGTGCGGTGACGGACAAAGACAAATGCCCCGTATCCGCCAAACAGAAGGGCGAATATCTGGACCAGGAGCAGCGTGTATTGCCCGAAAATATAGCGCAGCGGGGCAATGATGAACATGATGGGTTCAAAATGGTCCCCCAGCGTGTATTCGAGGTCATTCCACCAGATATCGTATTTGTTGAGCCGGAACTCAGAGTAGTCAAAAATGGCCTTGTTGAAATAGGCAAGGTCCCAACCATAAGTCCGGAAGAGGAAGTGGTTGACGAGGGAAATGCAGGCAAAGAGGCAGAAAAATCCAATCAGGATGATCAGCACACTCCTGCGTTGCTTCAACGTCATGGTATGGGTTCGCAATGGCTCCACAGCGCAAGTTATAAAAGAATCAATTTAACCGGCTCTTTAGGTGAAGTCAATCCTCTCCCCTCAAAGCCTTGTCATAATCCGGCGTCTCTAACAGCGCCCCAAAATCCTCAGGAACCGCAGTTTTCGCGAAAGTCGCTTTGTAGGCCGCGGCCGTCATCGAGTCGTGGTGAATAATCCCTTTGGTGAATTGCCACGTCTGAAAAGCATTGAGCACACCCAGCAAGGCAATCAGGCCGAGCACCGGATAAAAAATGCGGGTTCGGGAGCAGATGGCAGTCAACAGGGCGGCGAGGCCAAAGGCGAGTACCGGAAACAGGTCGATGAATGCGCGTTGCCCAAATGAACCGCCATACCACCAGCACCACCAGGAAACGAGCACATAAGTCGAGGTGATGAAAAATGCCGCAAAAGCGAGGGTCCATTCTTTGGTGATTCGGTGGAGTCGAAACATCCCCACCAAAGCGAGGGCCATCACCGGGGTATAAATCAGCCATCCCTTGCGGAACCCGAACCAGGCTTTGAGCAGCGCGGGTTGGTCAAAGAAAAAGCCCTCTTCCCCATACGTATAAAACACCCAGTCCCCGGTAAAATGGTGCCAATAAATCAACTGAGGAGCGGCAACGAGCAATACCCCCAGAGGCCAAACCAAGACTTTTTGCCAGTGCAGCCGCCACCAGTGCAGCTTTTCCCGGTTCAAGCCGTAGAGGACCGGGATCATCCAGACCAGGAGGTGATTGGGACGAACCAGAACAATCATTCCGCCGGTGAGGGCCAGGAAAAAAGCCAGCTTCCAGGTCGGGTTGTTGTGAAACCGCAGCGTCAGGTGCAGAAACAGACTCAGGAGAAAAAAGATATACACGTGGGGCATCGGGCCCTGGGCTACAGAATAATAGAAGAGATTGGTACACAAAACGAGGGTCAGCAAGGTAATCGCGGTGATCTGGTCGCTGAAGTAGTGGCGCAAGAGTTTTCGGAGAATGAGCAAGCCAAGGAAGAGGTAAAAAACCGAACCGATCTGAATCCAGAGTTCGTAAGGCCAGGAATAGCCATCCGCCGGGGCGGAGCTGAGCTGGGCCGTAGCATGTCCGGCAAAGAAAAAGGGCGTGTACATGATCGCCAGGCCCATGGTGTATTTCTGGACATAAGCCCCCTCTTCGGTCATATAGCCCCAGATCTTGTCCTGCCAAAACGGACTGGTCCGGGCATAGGCCATGCTCAGATCGCCATAGATAAAGGTCGCCGGCACATAACTGTAGTACTGGACCACATCCTGCTTCAACACCTTCTCATCCCGGAAATTCTGCCCGGCAATCACCACCAGTAGCAGGAACAACCCACTCAGGTAAACCGCCGTTTTAGAATAGGATTTGAAGGGAAGTTTCATGTCAGGGTTCAGGTATTGTTTTGCTGCCGCCGATCTGGCCGGAAGCCTTATCCCGTTGGGTCTTTCTTTTCCCGGAGCCGCTTCAGTTCTTCCAGAGTCGATTCGAGCAACTTTTCAAGGGATGCGTGATCTAAAGGCATCTGATTGGAATGGTCAGGTGGTTGCTCCCCTGAGAGACCTGCTTGTCCCGGATGGGATTGGCCCAACGCTTCCTGCATGTTGGACTCAGTATCCACCTTGCTTTGCTGGGGAACTACCTCCGTCCGGGCAAGATTCGATTCCGCCACCACATACAAAGGCCGCTCCCGCACATTTGCTCCGATCCGGGCCAGATATTCGCCAATGATGCCAATCCCAATCAGCTGAATCCCCCCGACAAAGAGGATGCTGACCATGGTAGAAGCCCAGCCCCGCACATAATCGTCCAGAAACAGGAAGGAAAACAAGGAATAGAGAATGACCAAAAACGCCACTCCGGAAACTGCCATCCCGCTCCAGAAAACAAACCTCAAAGGTGCTTCGCTGAAAGAGGTAATGCCATCGATGGCGAAGCGGATCATTTTCCGATAAGTATAACTGGTCTTTCCCGCCTTGCGTTCATCCCGGTCATACTCCACTGCGGTCTGCCGAAAACCAGCCCAGCTGATCTGCCCCCTGAGAAATTTATTTTGCTCCGGCATCCGCTTCAGGACTTCCACCACCTTGCGGTCGATGATCCTGAAGTCCCCCGTGTCCAGGGGAATATCAATATTGGTCAGCCGCGCCATCAACCGATAGAACCGTTTCGCTGTGAACCGCTTCAACCAGCTCTCGCCCTTCCGGCTCCGCCGCTTGGCATAGACCACCTCAAACCCCTCCCGGTGCTTTGCATACAGCTCTGCAATCACCTCCGGAGGATCCTGCAAATCCGCATCGATGATCACCACCGCAGCGCCCCGACTGGCATCCAAACCAGCAGTCACCGCGATCTGGTGACCGAAATTACGGCTCAGGTCCAGGAACCGAACCGCCGAATCCCGGTCGGCAAGGGCGCGTATAAGAACCAGCGATTGATCCTCACTTCCATCGTTGACAAATACCAGTTCATAGGACAGCCCCAGGTTAGAAATTACCTGTTTAAGGCGGTCGTACAAAGCCTGAATATTGCCCTCTTCGTTGTGAATGGGAATAACAATCGAGATGTCAGGTCGTAATGACATGGGATAAAGGTAATTTTTTTACCGTTTTACCGGGGAATATACAGCCTAAAAAGGGCATTTTTGTATATATTTGGAGTAGAGTTAGCGCTGAAAATCCTCGTATTCCATTATTGTTTAGATCTCTTACGCCGACGGAATATGCCCGTTAAGAAGACAAATTACCTTTTTTGGAGTCTGCTCCTCATGGTGCTGGTCATGGTTTCCTGTGTACCGGACAGTGAAGAAGCCGCCCTGAAAAATGGCAGCAAAACAAGTTCCACCCTCGCGGAAGGAAGCAATTCCACCACCGACGAGGCGGGTTGTCTTGTATTGGAATACGCCAAATCCGTTAAGATCGCCAATGGGCTGGTTGAACTTCGGCCGGCGATTGGAAAGTTCAGGGGCGACCTGCTCGTCCTCCCTCCCTGGGGTCAGCCACGCGATACCTGGTGCAACCGCTCCAACTTCTGCCAAACTGCCCTGGACAGAGGATACCGACTCATTATGCCCGAGATGGGCAAAAGCATCTATATCGACCAGACCTACCCCGAAACCAGGGAAGACTGGCAGTCCACCCGCACTTACCAGTGGCTCAGAGATTCTCTGATCCCCGAACTCCAGGAAAAGTATTGCATGTTCGATGCCAGAGGCGCCAATTTTGTGGTAGGCCTTTCTTCAGGATCACGCGGCGTGATCAAGTTGATGAGCGACCTGCCCGAATTGTTTACCGCCGGGGCAGCATTGTCCGGAGATTACGATCCCAGTCAACTCGTCGGGGACAATATTTACAATGGATTTCTGGGGAGATATGAAGAGCAAACCGAACGTTGGGAAACAACCGACAACCTGGTCACCCTGGCCGGGCGCATCAAAGCGCCCCTTTACCTCGGCCACGGTACCGAAGACCCCATGGTTCCCTTTACCCAGACCCGCAGCCTCTACGATGCCGTGGTGAAGGCAAACCCAGACCTGAATGTAGCCCTCAACCTGGCCTCCGGTCTCGGCGAAAGTTTCGCCTACTGGAATACAGAAGTGGAAAACATGCTCGATTTCTTTGGTGATACCCAGGCCAACCGGCCTGAGACACCGCTGAATTAGATTCTTCAAATTTCAGTTTCTCAATTTCCGATCATTTGGTTATTCTTTATGCCTGAGAGAAAGCAATCCCCTCAGGAATAACCAAGGAAACTTTTCCGGACCTCCGCGCTCCTCTTCCCAGTCTCTTCAAAATCGGCGATTCTGGATCATATTTGATGATTCTGGGACACCATTGGGTGTCCCAGCGTATATTAGTGGCATGTTTGTTCGCAAAAAACGTAATCCTTCGGGAATCATCAGTGTGCAGATTATCTACAAAAGTCATGGTAAATACCGGATGGTGGAAACCGACGGTAGCAGTTCCGATCCGGATGAGGTGGAGCGTCTGTACCTCCGGGGTAAGGAGATGATCGCCCGGATGCACGGTCAGCAGGTTTTACCTTTGCGCACCAGCGAGGATGAACTTTTGCGAGGAGAATACGAGTTTATCCTTGGTGCCCGGATCAAACAGGAATCCAAGGCGATGAAGAAGAAAATCCTCGCCCTAAAACTCGAAAATGGGCAAAGCAAGATGCTAAGGCGGCCCGACAAACTGAAATTGGGGGTTAGCTACTCTTCCAAAAGGGCCTCGAAGGATGAATACAACCGGGAGCGGGGCCTAAAGAGGCTTACCAAGAACATTGGGAAGGGGAAATTGACCAAAAGCAACCTCAATAACCGGGGCTATAACAAGTTCCTGAAAATGGAGGGGGAGGTCAACATTACCCTTGACCGGGAAAAAATCGACCAGGCAAAACGGTGGGATGGGCTCAAAGCAAGGTATCCATTTGCCCTCAATAGAATCGATCCCTCCTGATTCATCAAAAGGATTCGGGAGGGATCGTTATGATTTTGCGCAAATCCCCCCTTTTGTGTCTCTTGATAAGACACAATACCTGCTGACGATGAGATATATAACGATTGTGTTCCTGATGGCTTTCGCCCCATTGACAGGGCTTGGGCAGTGTGTGATCGACACCACCCTGGGAGATTTTCAGGTCTCCCCTTCCCCAGTTGTCGCTTGTGAAGGGAAACCTACCGAAGTGAGTTTTGCCTGGGCCTTACCAAAGGATACCATTGCCTCCGGATTTTTTCTCGTTTTCGATTCAATAGATGCTCCCCGGATCGAACCGACAGAAAGTAGATGCCTGTGTCCAGGTCCGTCAAGTCAAGCACCTCCCTGAATTCACCGTAAGTCCTCACCACTTTGCCCTGGGTATCCATCACCTTCATCGCTCCGAGTGCAACTGGGTGGTTAGATTCCAAACGATACTTCCCTGAGCTTGGATTGGGATAAATCTTGAGTTGTTGGGACAGCACATCATCAACGACTACGGTACATGGATTGAAGGGAGCAGTATGGGCCATATTTGTAAAGCAGTCCAGATAGGTGGTCCCTGAAACCAAATTGATGGGGCTGGAAGCAGGTAGCCAGGACTCATCACCTACGCCTTCAGTCCATCAATACTCCATTCCCATCCCTAAGTTGCCGATCGACCGCAACCCCCAATTTCGAGGATTGGGAGCACCTGAGGACACATAGTCCACGACTACGGTATCCAGTGAGGTGATGAAGAATGTCCTGATCCCCCGGATCGTATCCCCTTGGGCTGCACCAAAATCATATAAGAATTCGGGAGTGGTTAACCCGGGCGGGACGATCCAGACTTTAAGAGAACTGTCCTGTCGGATCAAGCCATCGTATTGTCCATCCCGGTACAAAACAGACCAGGTGTCTGCCATATAGGAACTGTCCCCATTCAAGTAGAATTGGTAGGATCCATATCGGTTTCCAAAATCGTCATAAAGCCCGCACAACCAAGTCGCATCTTGGGTCGGAAAAGGGATCGGAGTTTGAGATTGAGCAAAAAAACGGGATAGCAAAAACAAGCAATAGGCAGTATTTGCGGAGCATTCACATAAGATAATGAGAAATTTTCATTTCGCGGCTAATGTACCTTTTCAACAGGGGCTGGCACCTCCCATCAACTTCTAAGAGATTGATCCCCAACAGGAAATAGAATTGACCATCGATCCCAAACCAAGGTTTGTGGAAACATAGGCTCCTTTGGGCTGATATCTTAGGGTACCTTCCTTTTGTTATTTACTATCTGGCCAGCACCGTTATCAATCAATTATGGACGACCTTAAAACCACAGAGATCCCTGAGGTTCCTTCTATTGAATTACCTAAAGGAGGTGGGGCCATCTCGAACATTGGTGAGAAATACGAAGTCAACAATCAGACCGGTACCGCCAGTTTTTCCTTGCCTTTACCGCTCTCTTCAGGAAGAGATGGATTTGGCCCGCCGATTGCCCTTGCTTATGATTCGGGAGCCGGGAACGGGCCCTTTGGTCTCGGATGGAAACTAGGGGGGCCTCACATAGTTCGGAAAACGTCAAATGGTTTGCCTCTATACCAGGACGCGATTGAGAAAGACACCTTTTTGTTGTCAGGAATGGAGGATCTCCTCCCGATACAGGAATGGGATGAAACGGAAGGGAAATGGGTCCGCACCCAGGAAACCACCATCGACCATGTCATCTACAGCTACCGGCCCCGGGTTGAAGGTGGATATGCAAAAATCCAACGTTGGCATGATCCCGACACAGGCATATCTTTTTGGAAAGTTTTTGGCTCGAATGGGATCATCAGTACCTACGGGGAGTCGTCTTCGGCCAGAGAAGCAGATCCTGAGGATGACACCAGGGTATTCAAGTGGCTCTTGGAAGAAATGGTCGATCAGAAAGGAAATATCATTGCCTTCACCTATAAATCCGAAGATCAGGAGGGGATTACAACCGATTCCTCGGCGGAGATCAGGCGATTGGCCCATGTAGGAGATTTCCCCAAGAAGTATCTGAAGTCCGTTCAATATGGAAATCAGGCTCCCAATGTGGCCGCAGATTTCCATTTTCAAATGATCCTGGATTATGGGGAACATACTGATGACACCACCTCAGAAGTTAGCCAATGGGATACCCGGCTGGATCCATTTTCATCCTATCGGAGTGGTTTTGAGATCAGGACCTACCGCTTGTGTAAGCGTATCCTCATGTTCCATGAGTTTACCGAGTTGGGAGTCTCCCCAGTATTGGTAAGATCATTGAACCTTTCTTACGAAGAAGGAGAGCGGTTTTCCCTACTCCAGGAAGGCATCCTTACCGGGTATCAACCTCATGCCTCAGGGGTCAGAACCAAATCCTATCCACCAATTGCTTTTACCTATTCCACATCTGACTTGCCGGATCCCGCCCAAATCGTAGAGAGGGACAACAAGGAGGAAATCCCCGTTCCGGGTCACGAAGGTAGATCCATTTGGGTGGATCTGGAAGGCGAGGGAATACCGGGGATACTCATACATGGTGAGAACAATTGGCAATATTCGGCCAATCGGGGGGAGGCATCCTTTACGGTACCACGGCAATTGACCAGCATTCCTCAACCCCAGGCAGATCGTGGCCAGATTCCGATCCTGACCGATATCAACAATGATGGCATCAAGGAACTGGTTTTAGAAGGCAAAA
>CAYGRE010000149.1:0-12486 GCA_964352215.1 uncultured Bacteroidia bacterium | reverse complement strand
GCCGCTGAACATTTTTGCGTAGAAATCGCCATCCTGAGCCATTCCGAGCTGGTTCTGATCAATGGTAAATACAGGTCCAAACTGAACCCAATCGCTTGGATTCTGCTGGTTGTGTCCATTGTTCACTTCAAAACTCTGGTTGTTCAGGATATTGGCATTCGGATCCGGGAAGCCGGTGCTGCACTCGATGGTTGGTGCTTCAGTGTCATTGACGGTTATTTCTACCGAACAAGTCGCACTGAAACCAGCCTGGTCGACGGCGGTCCAATTGACAGTAGTGGTTCCGACCGGATAGAATCCGGAGGCATCGCTGCTGTTGGTGTAGTCGTTGGTGATCGAGGCGATCCCACAATTGTCAGACGTGAATGGAGTGGCTACAGATACTTGTGCGCCACACTGTCCGGGATCATTGTCTACGGTTACATTGCCCGCCAACAGACCTCCGCCATTTACACCGATAAAGGCATCGTCCCACATCACCGCACCACCGCCTGGTTGCTGGGTAATCAGTTCTACCAAGGCACCGGTATAGCCAACCCCTGAAGGAATGGTGATCGGTGCGGTGGCAATTTGCTGCCACTGGTCTATCGGGGCAGTGCTTGTAATGAAGGGAGAAGTGATCACAGCCGCAGGGCCACCAATCAAAGTCACCTGAATAAATCCACCACCGGGTTGTCCGATTTGGTCAAACGAGGCATTCAAGACATAAGCAGAAGCGGTCAGGACATCGCCACCGGTAACGGGAACCGTCTGGGAAACTCTGGAATCCGCACCGAACATTTTCAGGTAACGGTTGCCATCCTGTGAAGGTGGCAAGAAAATGGCGTCAATACCAAATACTGCACCTGTCCGCGTCCAGTCAACATCGTTGAAAAGCTGGTTGAAAACCGCATTTTCGAAGCTGGCATTGGAAAGTAAATTAGCTGCCCCGGATGAAACGCTGCAATCAATGATTGGTGCTTCAGCATCAATGACGGTCACATCAAAGCTGCATGTACCGGTGTTTCCGGCAGTGTCGGTGACCACGAAGGTATTGGTGGTGGTACCGACCGGGAAAAGAACTCCATTCGCGAAACCGGAGGTTTGCGCCACCGACTGAATGGCACAGTTATCGGTCGGCGTATTGTTGTAGCTGATCACGGCTCCGCACTCTCCCTCATCGTTGTTGACAATGATGGGGCCACCGTCACCAGTGGTGCTGTTGCCCATGAAGGCATTGTCGAAGAAGGCTGCACCGCCAGCGGGCAGGTTGGTGATGGCCACGAATCTTACGGTGGTGGCGCCAGGAGGAGCAGTTGCGGTCAGGGTTACCTGGACCCACTGATCGAGGGGTGAAGAAGCACCTACCACCGCAGATACATCCTGTGGGGCTCCGGTTCCAGGCCATTCCAGTTTGATCTGGCCGCCACCAACTGGTCCCATCTGATCGAAGGAGGCATTCATGATGTAGATCGAAGCGGTAATCACGTCACCGGGATTCACCGGGTGGTCCTGAAAAAGGCCAGCGTTGCCACTGAACATTTTGGTATAGAAGTCACCTTCCTGAGCCATTCCGAGCTGGTTCTGATCAATGTTAAATACGGGTCCAAACTGCGTCCAGTCGGCTGGATTTTGCTGATTGTGACCATTGTTGACTTCAAAACTTTGGTTCTTCAGGATATTCGTATTCGGATCCGGGACCCCAGTATTACAAATAATAGTGGGGGCTTCGGTGTCGTTGACAGTTACATCCACCGAACAAGAAGTGCTGAATCCAGCCTGGTCCACTGCGGTCCAGGTAACGGTGGTGGTTCCAATCGGATAGAATCCGGATGCATCACTGGTATTGTTGCGATCATTGGTGATCGAAGCAATACCACAATTGTCTTCGCTGAGGGGGGTAGCAACAGAAACCTGTGCGCCACATTGCCCCGGATCATTGCCTACGGAAATATCACCGGCCAGGAGACCTCCGCCATTGACACCAATGAATGCTTCATCCCACATCACGGCACCACCACCTGGCTGCTGGGTGATCAATTCCACCTGGGCACCGGTATAACCGGCACCAGTAGGAATGGTGATCGGAGCCGTGGCAATTTGCTGCCATTGATCAATCGGGGCGTTACTGGTAATAAAAGGTGAAGTAATCACCGCAGCGGGGCCACCAATCAAAGTCACCTGAATATATCCACCACCGGGTTGTCCGATGGGGTCAAACGAGGCATTCTTGACAAAGGCAGATGCGGTAATGACGTCGCCACCGTTAACGGGAACCGTCTGTGACACCCTTGAATCCGCACCGAACATTTTCAGGTAGCGGTTGCCATCCTGGGCAGGTGGCAGGGTAATGGCATCTATGCCAAATACCGCTCCCGTGGTTGTCCAGTCAACATCGTTGAAAAGCTGGTTGAATACCGCATTTTCAAAGCTGCTGTTCGACAAAAGATTGGGCGCTCCGGCAGAAACAGCACAATTGATGGTCGGGCCTTCGTTGTCGGTCACGGTTACATCAAAGCTACAGGTGCCGGTATTGCCAGCAGAATCGGTAACTACGAATGTATTGGTAGTGGTTCCAACCGGATGCAGGACACCATTGGGGAAACCAGAGGTTTGTGCGACCGACTGAATGGAGCAATTATCGTTTGGCGCAACATTGTAGGAAACTACCGCACCACACTGGCCCGGATCATTGTTCACAGTAATGTTGCCATTTCCCGAATTACAAACAATGGTAGGGGCTTCGGTGTCATTGGCACAAGGGTCAAGAATGCAAGCGACGCCATTGACCACCCCACCAGGAGCAACCCAATTGGAGTTCGGTCCGCTCAGGATAAAATCATGCAGGGTTCCGTTGTGCCCGTTTCCGGAAATATCCGGGAGGTTGGTCACGCCGGCATTTGGCCCGGCAGCCGTCCCTTCATTGAACTGGTAATATGCCAACAGACCGGGCTGACCTCCGGGAAGTTCACAATCTTTCTGATCGTTGATCTCGGTGGCGGAAAGGGCACGGTCCCACATTCTGAACTCGTCAATCTGGCCCCGGTATTTGTAACCGTAAACCGCCGTCTCTCCCCCGATTTGCAAAGGCGCACTGTTCACGACCAGTTGGCCGTTAATTGGGTTGGTCCCTACTTGTACACCGTTGATAAATACATTCATGCCTGAACCGCTTTCATAGGTCAAGGCAACATGGCTCCAGGTATTTGTTGGGTAGGGTACATCGATTCGTTCCCATCCGGTGGTAAAACGCAACCAGTGGGTATGAACCCCGGCAGCGGTCAGTTTATCAATTAAAATACCCGCGTTGTTAGAAGTGAACCTTTTTGAAACCAGCGGTTCGAATACCTGTGTTTGGGTCGGGGTAGGCGAATAGTTCAGGGTGGGGTCTGGGTTGACCCAATATTCTACCGTGATGGCATTGGTGGTTGCATAGGATTCCAGGGTCGCGGTGCTGGGAATGTTGACGATATTGTCATTGCCATCGAAATCGAGTGCGCTGCCTGGATCTGAGCAGGCTACTCCGTTCGGGACGCCACCAGGTGCTACCCAATTGGAAGTCGCTCCATTCAGGGCAAAGTTCTGCAAGGTTCCGGTATTTCCGTTTCCAGAAATATCTGGCAGGCTGGTTACGCCCGCATTTCCACCTCCGGCAACACCTTCATTGAATTGGTAATATGCAATCAGACCGGCTTCGTTGCCGGAAAGCTGACATGCATAGCTGGCGTTGATCTCGCTTGCAGAAAGGGAGCGATTCCACATTCTGACTTCATCAATTTGCCCGCTGTATTTGAAGGCATTGAAGGCAGTCTCTCCTCCGATTTGCAAAGGAGCGTTGTTTACGGCCAGCACTCCATTGATCGGATTGGTCCCGGCTTGTGCACCATTGACATACACCGTCATTCCTGATCCGGACTGATAGGTGACTGCCACATGGTTCCACGCCCCGACCGTATAAGGCACATCGATGCGCTGCCAGCCGGTGGTAAACCGCAGCCAATGGGTGTGTACCCCAGCCGCCGTGGCCTGGTTGATAAGAATACCCGCTGTATTGGAGGTATACCTTTTGGTAAGCAGGGGATCAAATCCATTGTTGAGCACACCATTGGGTTTGACCCAGTACTCAATGGTAATCTGGTTGGTGGTCCCATAAGATTCCAGGCTGGCCGAGCTGGGGACATTGACGAAGTCGTTGACTCCGTCAAAATCCAGGGCGGCGCCTGTCTGGGCCATCATTCCACCGGGACTTAATCCCAAATAGAGCCCAATAAATAGTAATAGTACTTTTGTTTTCATCTTAGCTTAGTTGATTAATTATCCATTTGATTCGGGAACCTTCCTTAAAAAAAGAGGAGTTGAATTCCACACGCATACGTAATGTACCTTAATAATCCCGGACTTCCTGTACAAATGACAATAAACTACTGATTTTTAAGTCATAACAGCACCCATTGCTTGGTGTGACCGGTCGAGGGAAATAAACAATGGCCCAATAAATGATTCCAAGGCTGGTATTTTAATACAATTGCAACCTTTTACCCCCGGCCGAAAGACCCGAATCCAATTGGTGTAATCGTTTCAATCGGGTAATTTTCAGATGGATATACACTGCCATTAAATCGGCACGATGAAATTAAAGCTATGGGAATTGCAATTGAGAGCTCCTGACAAGGTGGCAGTCCTTCCTCAGGATCACCGAAGATATTCGCCGTCATAAAGTACTGTGCAAACCTGACAGCCCATTAAAAAGGCCGCCCGGAGGCAGCCTTTTTAATATAACGTATGACGTTTCGGTCTAGTTCTTGGCGATCATGTCAACGCTCTGCTCCACGAAGTTGGTCAGGGCCTCTCCGGTCAGCATTCCCTGGCTCAACTTGGCCAGGGACAGCAGTTGTCCGGCCATCTCTTTGCGGGCATCGCCTTCTTTGCCCAGCAGCCCTTCTGCCAGGGGATGGCTGGTATTGACCAGGACATTGATCTGATCCCCGAAGTCATTGGACATGCCGCCCAGCATCGCCTGCTCCCGCATCCGGCGGAAGAATTCAGGGCGGATGATCACGACAGGAAGTTCTTCCTGACCCAATGCTTCCGCACGGACCACATCGTTCTCAGCCGCAAATTCCTTGTAGATCTCAACGATCTCTTTCTCCTGGTCTTCGTTCAAGGTGCTGACAGAAGCTTCATCTTTCGGAATCAGCTTGTCTACACTTTCAGAGTCTACACGCTTCCAACTGGTCTTTTCCCATTTGCGTTCCAGGGTAGTGAGGAAATGTGCATCGATCAGGCTGTTCATCACCAGCACGTCGTAGCCCCGCTTCTCAGCAGAACGGATAAATGAATTCTGGTTGTCCTTGTCGGAAGCGTACAGGATCACCAGGTTGCCATCCTTGTCGGTCTGACTTTCCCGAATCTTGTCCTTGTATTCCTGAATGGTGAAGTATTCGTCCTTTACATTGCGGAGCAAACAGGCATCCTCCACCCGGTCGTAGAATTTGTCATCGGAAATCATCCCGTATTTGACAAAAACCTCGATGTCAGCCCATTTCTCGCTGAATTTCTCACGGTCCTCCTTGAACAATTCCTTCAGCTTTTCAGCCACCTTCTTAGAGATGTAGTTGCTGATCTTGCGGACATTGGCATCGGTCTGGAGGAAGGAACGGGACACGTTCAGGGGAATATTCGGCGAATCGATCACCCCTTGGAGCAGCCCCAGGTATTCGGGTACGATGTCCTCCAGGTTGTCGGTGATGAACACCTGACGGCTGTAGAGTTGGATGCGGTCTTTGCGCATCTCCATCTCCTTGCGCAGTTTGGGGAAGAAGAGGATTCCGGTCAGGTCAAATGGATAATCGACGTTCAGGTGAATCCAGAAAAGGGGCTCGTCGCTGTAGGGATAGAGGTCCTTGAAAAATGCGAGGTATTCTTCGTCGGTGATCTCCGCCTGGGGCTTCTTCCAGAGTGGGTGGGTCTTGTTGACAATGGTATCTTCAAATTCGATCTCATAGGGAAGGAATTTGCAGTACTTGTCGAGGATACCCTTGAGCCGTGCGCTTTCGAGGAATTCTTCTGAATCCTCAGCTACGTGCAGGACAATGGTGGTGCCACGCTCGGTGCGCTTGTATTTTTCAAGGGTATAGCTGGTGGAACCATCACAGGTCCAGCGCACACCGCCCTGGTTTTTCTTGTATGATTTGGAAATGATCTCGACCTTATCGGCCACCATAAACGCAGAATAGAATCCAAGGCCAAATTGACCAATGATCTCATCCCGGCTCTTGACGTTCTTGAATTTCTTGACGAATTCTTCCGCACCAGAGAACGCTACCTGGTTGATGTATTTCCGGACTTCGTCCGCATCCAGGCCAATCCCACTGTCTTTGATGGTGATGGTTTTCGCTTCCTTGTCTACTTCGACCACGATTTTGCTGTCACCAATTTCATCCTTGTACTTACCAATAGAAGCCAGGTGATGGATTTTCTTGGTGGCATCCACAGCATTGGAAACCAATTCCCGGAGGAAGATTTCGTGGTCACTGTAAAGGGATTTCTTGATGATGGGGAAAATGTTCTCGGTATGAACGGAAATGTTTCCCTGTTCGATTTGATCGGTTTTATCTTTTACTTCAGCCATAAATCGCTAATATTTTAGAGGTCTATACAATAAGGCTTTAAAAACCGTGCCAAGGGAGAAAGGATGACAGAATGGCGGGGATTTATGACGGATTGGCGAGGGGGGCTTCACCAATATTTTCAAAACCGAATCCAATTCCCTTTATGGTTCTACGCTACCATCAATCCCTGAGAGCTATCAAAGAAGAAACCAAATGATGTACTTTGGTGCAGGGATTGTGTTTCGCATAATCTTTTCGTTCTCCGTATTGAGCCTCAATTTTTTCTGCCCAGAGAATGGCTTGGGCCGGGTTGCCGTATTCCTTTAACAGAAAATAAATATTGGGATCATTCTTCTGGTAGGAAAAGTCTACCCCACTTGCTGATTTTACTACACTTTCAAGATGCTGCCGGTAATCATCTCTGGACATCTGATGCCCGATATAATTGAAATGCAATAAATACCACAATTCAAATGCCTGATTGCTCCAAGCACATTTTATGGGAGGATTGCTACTGATTCCTTTCCGAATAGCGGTATTGAATTGTTCATCCGGGAAATCATCCTTGTCAAAAAAAGCCCAGGTCTGATCAAACTTCCTTCCAGTGTCTCTTTCCCGGCGGATTCTTATTTGTTCAGTTTCTTCCACCAATCGCTTAGTCCCCATTCCCTCCCCACGAACTTCAATCACATTGTTATCCAAGACACCATTGGGAAGATCTTCCTTCAGTCTTTCAAAATAGTTGACCTCGGTCTTTGCCCCTTCGCAAACCAATAGGAAAAACTTCTTCTTGGAGCGAAATCCTATTTGTCGTTTCTGCTCTTTCCTGCGCCTTCGCTTCAGGATGGCATTGTCGACTTTCCTTCCTGCCATTTTTTAAATAAGTCTGAAATATTACCCAAATAGGGAATCCCACCATATCGCCCCTGAATGTATTCTGCTTCATGGTCAACCTTGCCCTCTTCTTCCTGCTTGTAATCTACCAGCGAATAAAGGTCGGTTGCTCCAACCCGGTTCTTCTCTGTAAAATAGATTTGATCCCGGCGAAAAGAACCATCAGATAGAAGGTTGGTATCGTGGGTTGCAAAGATCAATTGGGCATTTCGAAGATTGCTATCTGGATTGTGAAATAGTTTGATCAGGGCTTTCGTTAAAAGTGGGTGTAGCTTGGTATCAAGTTCATCGACGATCAACCTACCTCCTCTCTTCAATACCAGAAAAAAGGGTGCCAACAGATCGAATAACTTATTGGTACCTGATGACTCTTGGGTATCCATATCAAACAAATATACGAAATTTCCCTCCCCCTATTAAAAAGGACCACCCCCGGAGGAGCAGCCCTATTTATTGTGACTATTAAGCAGCATTCATCGAAAGGCAGCCAGGAAGCCCCCCTCGACAGCCTGCTTACTTGAAGCGAACACTCAGACCGGCAGACCAGGTGCGGCCAAAGCCGAAGAAGCCTGAGAGGTCTTGCATCCCGGTTGCAGATGGGTTGTCAAATGCTTCCTGGACATACAGTTCGTCAAGGACGTTGTTCATATTGGCACGGACCGTGAAACCAACTTTGTCGAAGTCGATGTCGTAGCTCAGACCGAAATCAAGCAGACCGTAACCGGGAAGCTCATAAGCCTGAACACCCTGGTCGGCTTCATTGGTACGTGCGGTAGGATCAAAGCTCGCGAAGAGATTGGTGGCATAATTGTACTGACCACGGATGGCCAGGCCAAAGCCAAACTTGTACTCTGCGCTGAAAGAGGCAGTGGTCTGGGCAGCATCACCCACTTTCAGACCTTCTGCAAAGATGCTGAGGGTATCAACCGGAACGTTGTCTTCGTCGATGATGATGGCTTCCACATTGTTCTGCCATTGCCAGTCACCGATGGAAACCATCCCGCGGAGGCTGAGGCCATTGACAGGACGTGAACCAACTTCGAGTTCGATTCCCTGGTGAACGGCATTCAGGCCCTGAACGTTGGCGGTGAAGTCGTCACCGGCATTGGATGCAAATGAACGAACCAGGGTCCGGTCGATCCAGTTGGTCCAATACAGGTTGACATTGGCGTCGAAGTACTTGTAACGTACGCCATAACCCAATTCAAGGGCAGCAACTTTTTCGTTGATGACGTTGGTGTTGGCTTCATTGGTGAAGTTCGGGAACACGGCGTCAAAGATAGGTGCGCGGCTGTAGTAACCACCGTTCAGGTAGACATTGTGGTTGTCGTTGATATTGTAGTTGGCACCTGCCTTGGTATTGAAACCGAGGAAGCTGTAGCCCAGAGAAGTTTCGCCCAAGGTGGTGTCGTTCTCCGTCACAGTTCCGGTTTCGTAAATGAAACGGTCCACACGCTTGTAGGAGGTGTTGGAGCCAGAAGCTGCGACGAAGAAGTTAAAGTCTTCAACCGGAGTGACTTCCAACTGGGCGAATACCCCCTGCCAACCTACGATCCCATCGTTGTCGTAATTCAGCTTGTGGCGCTGCTCTTTTCCTTCTTCGGTGACCAGGTGACCTGTCTCATAGCTTTGAATGGTTCCATCACCATCCGCATCAATGGAGATCTCCTGCTGGTTGACGTCCCGTGGATCGAGGAACCCATCGGTTCCCATCAGGTCATCTACGCGGCGGTAGTGGATCCCTTTGTAGTGACGGACATCCACTCCTGCGGTCAAATCCATCTTTTCATTCAATTTGACGTTGGCAGTAGAGAGCAGGCCCAACCAGTTGTGCTCATTCATTGATGCGCGGCGGATGAGGCCATTTCTTTCGGTAGCAATATAGCCATTGGCAGTCTGGGTATTGCCGTCAGCCGGGAAACCGCTGATGCTGTCAGTACCGCTGTTCCAGGCGATGATGTCGGCGATACGGATCAGGCCATTGTCATCCCGGTATCCCCAGGTCCCACGGCCACCGATGCTGCCACGGTCACCGGATCCACCACCACGGCCAATGGAATAGTAGGCAGAAGACTTGATACTGACATCTTCGTTGATGGTCCAGTAGTGGTTCAGGGCCATTTGAGGCTTGTGGTAGAAGTTGCGGCGTACGTTGAAGATCTCACCGTTCTGATCGAGCCCCCAATCAGAGTTGTAGCGCACATTGCCTTCGGGAGAGTACTTGAACCCGTCTCCGTCGAGGCGCTCGTCAAAGTCAGAAGTGGTTGAAGACTTTACGAGGTCTTCGTATGACTGGGTGGTATCAGAGTAGGCAACGTACTTGGTGACATTCTCGCGGAATGAGCGCTGTCCGTGCTGCTGAGGTGCACCGATCGCGGTAAATACCAATTGGTGCTTTTCGCCGAAATCCTTGGCAATCGAAGCGAAGTAGGCCCATGCATCAATATTGGTGGCATCTACGTACCCACGGCCCTGGGTACGGCTACCGCTGACGGTGATGGCGAGTCCATTGTCAAGGCGGCCGGTAGAAGCAGTCGCGCCAAACTTGAGGTAGCCGTCGTTTCCGACGCCGAAGTTGACAACCCCACCGGACTCCATATCAGTGGTTTTGGTGATGATGTTGATGGTACCACCAACCGAGTTGATCGCCAACTTGGAGGCTCCAAGACCGCGCTGTACCTGAATGGTACGGGTTACGTCAGAGAGACCGGCCCAGTTGGACCAGTATACCCAGCCGTTTTCCATGTCGTTGACGGGGATACCGTTGATCAATACAGCGGTGTTGCGCTGGTCAAATCCACGTACGTTGATACGTGAATCGCCAAAGCCACCACCGGAACGGGTGACATAGACCGAAGGGGTAGAACGCAGAATTTCAGGAAATTCTTTGTTGCTCAATTCCTCTTCGATCTGCTTGCCAGTGATGGTGGATGCCGCAACTGGTGTCTTGCGGTCCTGGGCAAGAGAGGCCAGGATTTCTACTCCGTCAACTCCGATAGAGGCATTTTCAATTGCGATGTCGCCAACTTCAGTGGTCTTGTCATCAGATACAGATACAGAGGTGCTTATTTCACTGTAGCCAACGTACCGGACAATCAGATCATAGGAACCAGAATTGACGTAGACCATAAAGGTTCCATCAAAACGGGTCAGGGCACCTTTGGAAGTACCATCCACCACTACGGTGGCACCTTCCAGCGGTTCGCCAGTTTCATTGTCAATGACGCGGCCAGAGATGGAACCTTGGGCAAACAAGGCGTTTCCTCCGGCCATCATGGCGAAGGCCATGACAAAGGTGAATAGGGTAAAGAGTTTTTTCATTCGTTTTTTTATAAGATTTCAATCATCAGATTGTAATTCGCCGCAAAAGTAATACACATATTTGATCTCAACTCCTTTGTACCATGAATTGTATTTTAACATAAGGGAGGCAAATATTTCTTTACTGTAACCTGATGTTAAAGAATTGTTACCTTGGTTTTTCCAACAGATTTCTATGACTACGCCAGAGATCATTCACAAACTGCACTTGCTCGCCG
This sequence comes from uncultured Bacteroidia bacterium, assembly GCA_964352215.1. Classification (GTDB taxonomy): domain Bacteria; phylum Bacteroidota; class Bacteroidia; order J057; family JADKCL01; genus CAWUKT01. The sequence continues at coordinate 1,463 of CAYGRE010000149.1, read as the reverse complement.
AGCCTGGCTATACGGAGAAGATGGATCACTTTGGGATCCGGGGTGGTCAAGCCCTTGGGATCAGAACTCCGGTTCTCCGCGGGTTCGCCAAAGAGATTGGCTTCAACCAATTGCTTTCCCAGGAACTCTGGCAGCAGCCTTTCCATGAGGCAAAACTGTTAGCCATTTTCCTGATGGAACCCAGGAAGCTGACCGAGGAACTTATGGACAGTATGGTCAAAGACCTGTACTCCTGGGATTTGGTGGATCAGTTCTGTACACCATTTGGAAAGAAACCCTGGACTTGGGAGAAGGCGATGACCTGGTCACGAGCGGAACCCGAATTCATCAAGCGTGCGGGTTTTGTCCTGGTCGTTTCTATGAGCACCCACAACAAGAAAATGCCGGATGAGCGCTTGGTTCCATTCTTCCTGCGTATGGAAGAGGAAGCCTGGGACGGACGAAACTTCGTCAAGAAAGCGGTCAACTGGGCATTACGGACTTTGGGGAAACGGAGTCTCTATTTGCATCCACTGGCGATTGCCTGTGCGGAAAGAATTCTGGAACAGGATTCGCCTTCGGCCCGCTGGATCGCCAATGACGCTTTGAGAGAATTGAAAAGTGAAAAGGTAATGGAAAGGTTGATCCGAAAAGCTAAATAATAAACCGAAACAATAGGCCACTGATCTGGCTTTTTAATACATGGAGCAATCCTAATAGCATATATCCTGATTCACCATCCTTTACTTGGTACAATGAGCAACACGACCCGCCCTACGTTTTTCTATGTCTACGATGCCCTCTGTGGCTGGTGCTATGGTTTTTCACCGGTTATGAAGGCGTTTTTTGAAACGCACCGTGATGCGTACGACTTCAAAGTCGTCTCCGGCGGGATGGTAATGGGTGATCGGTCCGGACCTATTGGCGAGGTCGCGTCCTATATCAAAGGAGCCCATAAGCAGGTGGAAGAAAGGGCCGGGGTAAAATTTGGAGATGCATTTCTGAATGGTTTGCTCGAAGAAGGGACGGCTCAGTTTTCCTCATTGCAGCCCGCCATTGCGATGTCTGTTTTCAGAAGCTTCAAACCCTCTGAGCAAGTTCCATTTGCCCATGATCTGCAGAGCATGATCTATTCTGACGGGATCGGACCGGAAGAGATCGGACACTATGGAGAGATTGCAGCCCGGTATGGAATTTCCAAAGAGGAGTTTAACCTGGCCATGAGCAACGAGGAACTCATCAAAGATGCCTACGGTGATTTTGAGATTGCCCGCCAGTTGGATGTTCGCGGTTTTCCATCTGCCTTCATTCACCGTGGCGACACCTTCTATATGGTGGTGCATGGCTTTTGTGAAAAGGAGCTTCTGGAGCGGCGGGTAGAAAAAGTAATGGAAACACAATAGGAGGAAAAAGTAGAGCCTCAGGAGGGATTCGAACCCCCGACCCGCTGATTACAAATCAGCTGCTCTGGCCAACTGAGCTAC
>CAYGRE010000148.1:9797-12550 GCA_964352215.1 uncultured Bacteroidia bacterium | reverse complement strand
ATTCGAACCCCCGACCCGCTGATTACAAATCAGCTGCTCTGGCCAACTGAGCTACTGAGGCTTTTTAGGGAAGGCAAATCTAGATATTTTTTTACATGCGCAAAAATATATTTCCCATAATTCTACAATCTAAGGAAAAGAGTTTTACCGACAGCTTCCAGAGCCCTTAAAAATTGCCATTGGCCACTGATCTAACCGTTGGCATAACAACTCATAAATGGGCATCGAAGCTCATTCATTTTGCCTTCCGTAGTACCACCCACTGTGAGTCATTCATTTGTTCAAGTCTCCCTACCAGTAGATAGGTTGTTTGAAATCAGGTCATTTTGTCAAGGAATCGGCCATATTCGACTTCCAATTCGATCGTTTGATCAGTATATTGGTGTAGGCTTAAAAGATCAGAATCCTCTAACCCACTGCAACCAGTTTTTATTCTCCGCGCCATTGAAGCAACAGCACTTCTTCGGTCTGGTTTTTTCTAACGGACAGGTTTGCATATATGAATTCCAGGATCAGTATTACCATTTGCCTTCTGTTATTTTTCGGCATCCACTCTGAAGCTCAAAACCTGGTTTCCAACCACAGTTTTGAGAGCATCAGCAATTGCCCGACTTCCAATAGCCAGTATCACCTGGCCAGCCCCTGGCAAAAACCGTTGTCCTCCATCACCACTCCTGATCTATTCAATTCCTGCTTCTCAGGTGGGGGATCCTGTACCGCGATGGGGGTTCCGGGAAATTTTGCCGGAAGTGCAAATGCGCGAACTGGAAGTGGATATGCAGGAATTATCACAAAATATACTGTCAGTAACCTCCGGGAATACCTGGTGATCCAACTCAGCACCCCATTGGTGACCAATATCACCTATAATGTCGGGGTCTATATCCGACTGGCGGACCATTCCCGTTATTCAACCAATCACTTTGGCCTTCACCTCTCCAATGGGATGCTCAGCCAGACGGGCGGATGCTGCAACAATGGTACCATCAACCTCAATCCGAGCATTGAAGAAAGCGCCGTTGTTTCCGACCGGAACAACTGGACCTTGGTCGGGGGAACTTATACGGCTTCCGGAGGTGAACAATACTTGACCATTGGCTGCTTCAGTCCCGACAATCAGAACAATATTGTTGACCATGGGAGCCAGGGTGGAAGTTGTGCTTTGGTCACAGCCGGGGCTTATTACTATGTAGACGATGCTTTTGTAGAAGTCGCCACCCCGCTTGACGTGGAAGGGCTCGACTTTTCCGCCGCTGCTTTTGGTGAACGGCAAGCCATGCTCAATTGGACGCTTCTGGATGCTTCCCGTTTTGAAAGCCTTACACTGGAAAGAAGTCCGGATGGGCAGCTTTTTGAGCCGCTTGTGAGTGACCTTCCCGCTGAGACTGGCAACTACCTCGACCACTCCCCGATCGCCCCCGACTCCTGGTACCGCCTGAAAGCCACCGATAAGGACGGACAGGTACAATACTCTGAAGTGCGCCGCCTCAGCTTTGAAACCATGACTGATTTTACCGTCAAAGCCTGGCCCAATCCAGTTCAGGATCAACTCACCGTGGAAATACATTCCGATTTGGAAGACCAACCCTTTGTTTTAGAATTGATGGATTACCTGGGACGTCCGATCCGTACTCTGAATGTGCAAGTAAGTCGGGGAAGTTCCCCGGTACTGCTCTCCGATCTGGGGCAATTGGCTTCCGGGGTCTATATCTTGAGGGTTTCCGACGGGGTGCATCATGAAGTGATTCGGATTACGCATCTATAAACCCGATTGCCTTACTTGTTAATTCACCTGCCACAGGATTTATTCGACCTCTCCTGTTAATTCACCTGCCACGGGATTTATTCGACCTCTCCTGTTAATTCACCTGCCACGGGATTTATTCGACCTTCATGGTTACTGATCCACCCTTCCTCTGATCCGGACTGCCCAGAGTTTGGTCAACCTTCTCAGCTATAATCCCTTTACATCAGTTACTTTTGCAGCCAGGCATAAGCCCTGAACTGTAATCAATCCCATGAAGGTAGACCTCCAAAGTCGGGTACATATCGCAAAACTGGTTCGCAGCTTTTACGGGTTGGTGCGGAAAGATGACCTACTGGGCCCCATTTTTAACCGTGCCATCCAGGCAGATGAATGGGAGCCCCACCTTGAAAAACTTACCGATTTCTGGGAGGCCAGTCTTATCTCTGAGAAGCGCTTTTTCGGCTCCCCTACCAAGGCCCATATTGCCGTCGACCAAACCAATGACCATCAGATTTCTCAATTGCACTTCCACCGTTGGTTAGAATTGTGGGTAAAGACCATTGACTCCTTGTTTGAGGGCGAAACCGCCGAGAAAGCCAAGGCGAAGGCACGACAAATGGCTACGGGGCAGTACATTGCGATTTTCCGGAGTCGTTGATTTAAACAAATTTGCTTCATTGAGCAGGCCAATAATTCCGGATTTTCTGATAATGGGTATTGGGACAAGAAAAATACAGCCGTTCGGAATAAAATCCGGCCATTCGGAATACAATCCGGCCGTTCGGAACAAACTTTTGCATCACCTGTTATTTCTTTTAAAATTATTTCTTTCGCTAAACAGGTCGTTCTTCAAGTCTAATTATACTATTTCAAATTCTCACTGAGCTGGCTTAGTAGGCCACTAAACCGGGGTCCGAAGGTCACTGAGCGAGTTTAGTGGGCCACTAAACTGGGGTCCGAAGCTCACTGAACGAGTTTAGTGGGCCACTAAACTGGGGTCCGAAGC
>CAYGRE010000148.1:0-9697 GCA_964352215.1 uncultured Bacteroidia bacterium | reverse complement strand
GGGGTCCGAAGCTCACTGAACGAGTTTAGTGGGCCACTAAACTGGGGTCCGAAGCCCACTGAACGAGTTTAGTGGGCCACTAAACTGGGGTCCGAAGCTCACTGAACTGGCTTAGCAGGCCACTAAACTGGGGTCCGAAGCTCACTGAACTGGCTTAGCAGGCCACTAAATCGAGGTCCGAAGCCCACTGAACGAGTTTAGTGACGAGCCTGGCTCAGTTCAGTGCAGCCTCTGCGCTGGCTCAGTGGAGAGCCTGGCTCAGTTCAGTGCAGCCTCTGCGCTGGTTCAGTGGCGCGTATGCGCTGGCTCAGTGACGAGCCTGACTCAGTTCAGTGTGCTTCTGCTCTGGCTCAGTGGCGCGTATGCGCTGGCTCAGTGGAGAGCCTGACTCAGTTCAGTGCAGCTTCTGCGCCGGTTCGGTGGCGCGAATGCACTGGTTCAGTGGAGAGCCTGACTCAGTTCAGTGCAGCTTCTGCCCCGGTTCAGTGGCGCGAATGCGCTGGCTTAGTAAAATTTAGGAATAGATTTCACTCCGAATCCTTCCACTCCACAAAGTACATCGCAATCTCCCCTTTGTTCTTCGCCTTCACCTTGCCACGGTAGGTACATTCAAACTCGTCCTTGACCAACTCATAGGTCGCCTGGCTGATATTTACCTTGGCGACCTCCCCGCTGGACTCCATCCGCGCTGCCGTATTCACCGCATCACCCCAAATATCGTACTGAAACTTGTGAAGTCCCACAATCCCGGCAACTACTGGACCGGTATGCACCCCCAATCGGATTTCAAAGCCTTGCTCCCCAACTGCCGCCCGTTCCGCGAAATACCGCTTCATATAGTCCCGGATCTCCAGTGCCGCCCGGACCACATCCACCGGATTCGTAGTATTGGGCTCAGGCAATCCCCCGGCTGCCATATATGCATCCCCGATCGTCTTGATCTTCTCAATCCCATGCCGCCGGGTGATCCGGTCAAATTCACTGAAGCACTCGTGGATCTCATCCACCAACTGCTTAGGAGAGAGCCGCTCGGAGATCATGGTAAAGCCTTTGAAATCGGTGAACAACACCGATACCTGCTCGAAATACATCGGGCTGGCCGTTCCCTTCTCTTTCAATTCCTCCGAAGTGGCCTTGGGCAGGATGTTCAACAGCAGACTCTCAGACTTCTCCTTTTCCTCACTGATGATCTCCTTTTGCTTGGCCAACTGCTTCAATTGCCGCTGGATCTCCCGGGTCCGTTCATCCACAATTCCCTCCAACCGCCTTTTGGCAGCCAACAAGCGCCGCGTATTCAACCGTACGATCAAGACAACCCCAAGTACTACCACCAATCCATAAAACAGATAGGCCCAGATGGTGCGGTACCAGGGGGGCAGAATCTCAAACCTGTACTCAGCAACCTTGCTGATGGTCCCGTAAGCATTGCGGGCACGAACCCGGAAAGTGTACCTACCCTCATGGAGGTTGGTATATTCTGTCTCAGTCTTGGCCGTCCAGGAGGTCCATTTATCTTCTTGCCCTATCAGCTGATGGCTGTAGCGAAGTTTCTCGTGGGCTTCATAGAATGGGGCCGAATAACGAAATGTCAAGTGATTATCTACATGCTCAAGGGTGGGTTGATAACTCTCCGGCTGATCAGATACTATCAATCCGCTTTCATCAGCAAATGTCCCATAAAATATCACAGAATCATTGTTCACGGTTACCTGCCTGATGAGGGTATGATAATCCTGATGGTAATCTTTTGCAATCGATGGGTCATATCTGATTAAACCTTCGGTTCCACCCAGCCAAAAGATTCCCTCCGGGTCTTCATATATTTCAAAATAATCTGATATTGGCACCGATCTCAGGAATACGGTATCCAATACGAATTGGTCTCCATCGGTTTTTCGGAGCAAACCAGTTTCAAAATCTGAAGTGATCCATACATCCCCCTTCGAAGTCTCCGTGAGGTTGTAAGCGGAATGGTTTCCAAGGGTAAAATCTGGTCCAAACTTTTCAAATGGAACCAATCTTTGTGAACGATCATCCCATCTGAAAATCCCTTTTTGGCCACTGATCAAGACTTCTCCCTGGATGACTTGCACTTCAATGCTTCCCATATCAGCAGGCAGACCGTAGGAAGAGTCGACTTCCAGAATCTTTGCCCCGGATGAATCAAAAGTAGCAAATGACAGGCTCTCGTTTGCCACCCAAACCTTTCCATCAGTTCCCTGCACAACTGTGTTGCCATAAAAAGGGAGATAAATAGAATCGTTGCCCCAACTCCATTTTCCATTGTTAAAAACAATGGACCGCAGCGTTTGGTCGACCATGCTGACAAAGAGTTTCTCCGAATCAATGGAAGACCTGCAAAAACCCTCCGCACCATTCAGTTCAAAATACTTTCCTACGCGGTTCTCAGCATTTACTTGAAAGATACCGCGCGCGGCGATCATCCATAAGTCCTGCCCTAACTCCAGAAAGCCCAATACTTCACCTGACTCAACTGCCCACTTTACAATTTTGGTCTCCTTAGCTGAAGGCTTTGTATACAGACCGTCCGTCGTTCCTATATAGAGCTGGCCGCCATAGGAATAGAGACTCATCACCAAAGAGGTCAAGTTGTCTTCTTCCCCAAACATTTCGATTGGGCTTTGATAGTCAACCCGACTCAATCCTACGTACAGGCAGAGCCATACCCCACCATATTTACCTTGATAAGGGAAGGGTACCTGAGTGTTCTGGATACCACTTGCTTCATTTATAATTCCCTCGACTTCCCCTTGGGTATCCAGGACAAAAAAACCATCGCCATTGGTTCCAACCCCTATTTTCCCTTGATCCAGAAATGCGATATTAAAGACGTCGACAGTATCGAGATCAGATTTCATTGCGGTCAGATGCTCCCAATCCCATTTGAAAAGTCCTCTTTTCTTAGAAACCACCATCATTTCATTCGGGCTCTCAGGATTAGCCGAATTGAAAAGGCCTCGGATCTGAAGATCATCCAATTGTCCGGACCAATCGCCTAACAAATCAAGTTTCCCCGACTTTAGGTGGTAAAGGCTGGTCTTTGTAGTGACATATACCTCTTCCCCTATAATAAAAAGTCTGCTGAATCTCTCCTGGTCTTCAAATACCTGGAATTCCCCTCCCTGATATTTAAAAAGATAGTTCCCTCCCAGGAAGAAGACACTTTCGCCATCACTTTCCACCCTGAATATCCGTTCGAAGTCCCTGACTTCTTCTGGCAACTGGTCCTTGATGGAAACAAACCGGCACCTACCCGTTGAGTCAGCTCCCAAATAACCGATTTCCCCAATCCCACCTGTAAAAATGCGTCCTTCCTCTGTCTCCGCAAACTTGAAAAACCTGTAATTTTCAGTCCCAGTGACCATTTCCCACGTATCACCATCCCAAATCAAGACGCCTGAGGTATTACCTAAAAAGACCCTTCCGTCGTCATGCTGAATGATTCCCCAATTTTGGGGGCTTACTACATAATCCGGATTATCAGACTCATTGGGGGGGATATTGCGGATGAGAGGCTTCGTAATCTGGCAAGTGGCAACCTGGGGAATTGCCAAAAGGAAAACCAAAAAGATGAAGAGAACATGCAAGATTTGATTCACAACCGCATCAAATGTATTGAACCTGAAAAGAAAGTATTTCTGGTTTCTGACTGCACAGAGCATGAAGTTAGCATAGGAGAAATTTGAAAAAAAGAACTGAGGAAAGTAATTTAGATACCCTTTAGATTGAAACCACCAACTATTACATTATTACATTAACATTATGGGAAGCAAAGGACACGGAACTATTATCACCGGTGCAGGAGCCCAAGGCGACGCCCGCGTGTATGTCAGCAGCAATGATGGAGATGAAAACTACTCAGCCAACCAGGAAGCCCCTGTCGTCAATGATACTGGCGCCACCCTCGTGGAAGGGCAAATCGTAGAATTGGAATTCATCAATGGGCAGTTGAAAGCCACTGGTCTCACCACCCGAGGCCAGGGCAATGTGCTTGAAGATGGGGGATACATCCAGATCACGGACTCAGGCAATACCGGTCTTTCAGGCACCGTCGCCATCTCTACCTCCAATGGCGAAAATGCAGGCTGGGGTGGAACAAGCGATGTCTACTTCGGCAATGTAGATGGCGAGGCAGCCTATCTCGGTGAGTCCTGATCCCACCGATGGCACCTCTATCATTAAGAGATCGTGACCTTCCTACCGTCCGAATCCTTGGAATTCAATTCCAATGGGAAGGTTCTGACCTTACGAACAGTGGCATTCCCATTCAGCCGGACATCACGGGCTGGGTCCCGGAGCACCGTTCACATGTGGCTTATTCCATCCGCAGCACCCAGGAAACCATCCAAAAGGGAAACCTAAGGATCAAGGCCAGGTTTTGGAGCAGCGGTGGAAAAGGCCGCATTCAGGTCCGGGCCAGGAGCGTAAAAGTAGATCCCAAGGATTTAATCCAGTTTGAAATCCATGAAAAGTATGAGGGAAAGGATGCCTTGGGCAGTGTCTCTCCCACCACCATCTACTTCAACGATTCAAACTATTCTGTATTCCGGGGAAAGTACACCTTTGTCCCCCTTAAACTGGAGGGAGTGAACTTCCCTGACCTGGGGATTGGGATTTACGACATCAACTGGAAATGGGAGTTTCGCGTTTTGGACGATGAGGCGACTGAGGAACAGGGAAAAAGTGTTTGGAAGGAGGATTGGCATTTCATTCGATCCAGCAATATCAAGCTCCCCCGGCCATTGATCGAGCCTTTTGAGATGACAAAGCACCGGGTTTACATTACACTCGACCAACCTCAACATCCCTGGACAGATGGCTCGATTCCAGACACCAGGGCTGGTCTCCCACTGGACCTGCCACTCTCCGCCAAAGCTCTGGAGCTTGCCTGCAAATGGGCGAATGGGGCAAAAACAAAGAAGGAAGCAGCAACTTTAATCACCAATCGACTTTACAATTCCGGGCGATTCGTTTACAATCCCAACCCAAATTATGTGGATGCCAAGGGGAAGGGGGAAAAACTCCTGCAAGGGGTTGAATTGGAAGCTAACCCGGACAGCCACATCACCTATTTCCATTTCAATAAAGTGCTGGAGCGACTGGCTGGAGGGTATGGAATGGGTGAAAATGCCAACTGCCTCGACTGTGCATTGATTGTTTCAACCCTGACCAATGCCCTGGGTTGTGAGCTCAGGATTGGAAAATTTCAAAACAGTCCCGATATAGATGCCAGTGACGAAGCACATTATATGGACAACCGCTTCGAAATCAACCCGGTCATTGCCATAGGCAAGCAAGATACCAAAGAGTCTGAGGCTGGTCTTCTCTATGAGGGCCGTCCCTACTTCACTTACCATACGGTTGCCTGGGAAGCCCCCGACGGAAAAGACCCCAACCCGGAAGAATTTGAGGACCCAGACGTGACCATTTTCGATGCCTGCGTAAATTTCCTGATGGATGGAGAGCGTATCTCTGCCGCCGGGCTTCCGATGGGAAATGGTGAAGCAGAGGGCAGCTATGTCAACCTGTTGGCAAGCAATACCGAGGATGGGCGTCCCCGGTGTAAACCACAGCCGATCACTGTCTTCAAGGTTCAGTTGACCAGTTGATCAGTTGATCAGCCAATCTACTCCCTACTTTTTATCCCATGCAACCTTTCCGGAAAACCCTGTATCTTAGTAGGTAAGCATGCGATCCAACTTCACAGATGAAAAGCGCCTCGTAAAGGCACTTAAAGCTGGAAAACCTCGTGCCCAACGTGCTTTATATGAAAAGCTCGCGGGCAAGATGATGGTGGTATGCATGCGTTATGCCCGAAACCGGGAGGAAGCAGAGGATATTTTACAGGAAGGCTTTGTTCGGGTATTTAGAAAAATAGGCACTTATCAGGGAACAGGATCGTTTGAAGGCTGGGTCAGAAAGGTCTTCTCCAATGTGGCCATTCGCCATTATCAGAGGAATTCACGTATCCATGTAGTTGTAGGCTTGGATGAGGTGGATTACCAACTCGGCGAATCTGTATTGGATCAGCAATATGACCATTCTCACCTTATGGAAATGGTCCAGCGACTCCCTGATGGTTACCGCATGGTTTTCAACCTGTACGCGATAGAAGGATATTCCCACGATGAAATTTCCCAAAAACTGGAAATCTCGGTGGGCACCTCCAAATCGCAACTTTCCAGGGCACGCAAAGCCCTGCAGACGATGATCGAAATCGATCAAAACATGAACCGAAACGACATTAGCAATGGCTAAAGACGAAAAACATATCATTGACCGGCTGTTCGCAGAAGGTCTGGAAGGCGCGGAGATGCCGGTGGGCAACGATCTCTGGAAGGGGATTGCGGCCGAGATGGAAACGGATCGCCTGCGCAAAAAGGCCGCCGTGGCCTGGATGACTGCTGCAGCCTCCCTCTTACTCCTCCTCGGATTGAGTACCTGGTTCTTTGTATCCAACTCATTCCGCAATGCTGAGGCGGACCGCTTTACCATCGGTGAAGTGATTTCCCTCCCCTATCAAAATGCGGCGCCTGAACTGGACAACACTTTTGCCCAACGCGGAACCAATGCACGGGGTAACAATGCACGCGGAACCAATGCACGGGGTAACAATGCACGGGGAACCAGTGCACGGGGTAACAATGCACGGGGAACCAGTGCACGGGGTAACATTGGCCGTGAGTTCAATCGGCAAGGAACCATGGTGGATGGATCCAATCAGCGTGGCACGACTCTTCCCGCCTTGAGCAATGCCCCCCGGGCTGGCCTGGACCTCAGCACCTTCTTCATCGATCAATATGGCAGCAGGTCTTTTGAAAACAATCTACTCTCCCGAATCAACCCAGGAAACTCCAACCGGGAGGTTTTGGATCAAGACAGTAACCCTTCTGACAAGAAAAATGCGACGATCAAGGAAAGCCAGTTGATCACCCAAGTAAGCAATGGAAATAAATCAATAGACGGAGTTGAAACCAAAGATTTGCAAAATGGACTGGTTAACACTGGACTGTCCGGCAATGAATTGCTTGAAAATGGACTGGCTTCTGTCCCACTTACTATGAACGACCAGCAGAATCCATTTCCACCAAATAAACAGGCTTCACAGAATTATCCTCTTCAGGAACGGATATTGATAGAAACCGTCCAGCCCCTGGCAAGCCTGGTTTCTCAGGACGATCTCGATGAGATTTTCCGCACCAACAGTCGTTCAGAAGCAGTGGTTGCCTCGGCTTTTGACTTCAACCCTAAGGTCGAAGAATCAGGGCCGCGGAGTCGCTGGGCATTTGGAGGAGCATTTTCCCCTGATTACTCCTTCTCCACTGCCAGCCCGGTTCAGGACCAGCTCAATACTTCAAGTCGTACCGTTGAATTGCAGGACCCGGCTGAGGCCGCCAAGAGCCCCAGCAGCCTGGTCACTGCTTTCTCAACCGGACTCAACCTGAATTATAAAGTCAGTGATAGGGTCGGCGTACAATCAGGCTTGTTCTACTCAAACCGAAAGTCTACCACCACTTCCGATGTTTCCTCCTTTGGAAAGAGCCTGATCATCAATTCGGATTTCAGCCTCAACCAACTTGAGATTCCCTTGCTCCTGCAATACTCCATTGTCAAACGTGACCAATTGGATTATTATGTCTCCTCCGGGGTGTCTGCAAACCTTCTATGGAACTACAACAATACCATTTCCAATGGAGCTGGTCAGGTTGCAGCCCGGGTGGTATCAGCTGAGAAACATACCCTCCAGCCAAGCCAGGGAAACTTTGTTCTGCGGACGGGAATCCGGTACAGCTTATTCAACAAAGTCAGCCTGAACCTTGAGCCAGGATTGCGTTACGGAATCCTGACCAATAAATATGCATTCACAAATGGGAAGCCTGTTTCCCTCAGCTTGAGCAGTGGAGTGAACTACCATTTCTGATCTTCCGATAACCAACAGGACTATTTGAAATACAAATGGAGTCCCTGTAAAAGGAAAAAATACACATCAGGAGGACCTCAAAAGGGTTCTCCTGTTTTTTTCAAAAAAAAGATTCCCAAAAGCAACCTTCTAACGCAACCTGGTATCTACAATAGCAAAGGTCCTTGAAGCCCCTTAATGGCAAGAGTGATCGTTCGGTCTGTGATAATTATTTATTTATGTTCCACGACTTCAGCCAGCTTGCTCGCTTCACCAGTGCCACCCCACGCCGGGGAGGATTTGGTCGTACCCGAGACCTGAGCTTGCCAAACGTTGAATGGAACCCTTTTGAATTCAATACCGAAAATACGAATTCCACTTTTTCATCTGAGTTGATTGTTACTACTACTACTACTGTCCCGGAAACCGGAGACCTCTTTCAATCGCAGACCAAGCACGATCGCCCTAAGTTTTCATTGATCGAATTCCTCGTTGAACGCACAGCAGGATTCGCCACCGCCCAAACCATATTTGGGACGGATTCCGAGTTGATTAATTCGGAAGCGCTCCGCACTTGGAGCTTTGAGCACGGAATCGACCAAGATGAGCTTTCATTCATGGTCAACCAGGCAGGACCCATTCAGGTCAGTCAATCTGAAACCCGAATGAGCCTCCGTTTCTCAAATCTTCAGGAAGCATCAATGAAACGCCAGGAAGGGCTTCAAATTTTGAAAACACATTTTTCCAGAAGTTATTGATACCGAGAACTTTTTCTCCAAAGACCCATTATTGTTACTTTTTATATTCATTGTCCCCCGTACCTGCATCAGACAGGATTGGGGGACAATTTTTTTACCCCTATTTCTTCGTAATTCTGAACTCCACCCGGCGGTTGTTTTGCCGGCCTTCAGCAGTTTCATTGGTATCGATAGGCTGGCTCTCTCCAAATCCTTCCCCCTGCAGGCGATACCCCATCACCCCTCGGTACTTCAGGTAGCGGATCACCGAAGCCACCCGGTCTTCAGACAACTTTTGGTTGTACTCATCTGAATTTTGACTGTCCGTATGTCCTATTACCATGATCTCTATATTCGGATTGTCCCGGAGGAAGTAATGCAGGCGCTTCAACTCCTCCGTAGACTCAGGACGTAAGGTTGCTTTGTCCAGATCAAATTGGATATTCTTCAGGGTAAAGGTCTGTCCCGTCTCCACTGGAATTGGGAAAAGAAGCAGATTCCGCTCCACCTGTTCCTGGTTGCCGGGAACGCCTACCGAAAGTGGGTAGTGAAAAGCAGAATTGACATCTATTCTATATTCTTTCCCTCCCGGCAATCGGATCTCATAATTGCCATTTTCATCAGGCTTGAACTTGCCGACCAATTTGTTCCCTTCCTCTTCGTACAAAGTAAGTTCGTGGTCGATCGGTTTTTCAGTCCCATCTTCCTCCACCTTCCCAAAGAGCAAAAAACTGGCTACAGGATCAACAGGCGGATCTACGACCACCGGATCAGGATCAACTGGATCAGGATCAACGGGGTCAGGGTCAACGGGGTCAGGGTCAACTACCACTACCCCATCTTCAAATACCTCTACCGCAATCTGAGCTGAAATACAATTCTCAGGATTTTCATCCGGGCAAATCACTACCAACTCTACCGTATCCACACCGACAAAATCAGGGTTAGGCGTATAACGCAGATATTCATTCTCAGTTTCGTTGTTCCACTTCAGTTTTCCATTCCGGGAAGCATTCTGCTCTACCGTACGCTCAAGGTC
>CAYGRE010000147.1:0-12737 GCA_964352215.1 uncultured Bacteroidia bacterium | reverse complement strand
GCCGTTTCCGCAAAGAAACTGTACACTGGTCGGATTACGGTGGATTTCGAATAGGTTTTTGTTAACTTATTGATTCAAAGACGATTATATAGACGCTATGCCCCGCAGACTTCTACTGACATTCCTTGCCTTTCTTGCCCCCTTATTCGCTTTTTCTTTGCACCACCAGACGACTGCCCCTCTTTGGGACCACCTGACAGAGGTCAATGTCCAATGGGAAAACCAAGGCTTTGATGCCAAAGATTTTCAGGTGCCCATAGAATTCAAATCTGATATTGACCGCATTCAAATGCACCTGTTGCTGGTGACCCAGACCCTGCGGTCCCGGCAGATGGAAGGACTTTCCTCCGTGCAGACCGCCAACCGGATGGACATGCTCAACCGCCTGGAACGCTACGCTTTTCAGGCACAGTTCCCCATCAATTCGCGGCACTCCTACCGCGTTCCCTACTTCATCGACCATGAAGGAACCGCCTGCGCCGTCGGCCAACTCCTCATCGAAAGCGGCCACCGGGATTTTGCCGAGCAAATTCAGGCGGAAATGAACAATGCCTATGTCCTGGACATGCCCTATTCCGAGATCGGCACCTGGGCTGATGCTTACGGATTCACCAAGGCCGAACTGGCCTGGATACAGCCGGGCTATGCCCCCGGAAGCGTTTGGAACGACCTGGTTGGGTTTGGGGGGGGCGCCAACAACACCGTCAGTTTCGTACAGGAACACCCCGATCTGAATGGACTCGTAATTGCGGGAGACTTTACCACTTTAGAAGGAGTCAATTGTGAAGGAATCGCATTTTACGACGGGCAAAGTATTACCCCAATGGGTACCGGGACTCCCCAAGGCCTGATCCGTGATATCGAATGGTATGACAACAAGCTCTTTGCCGGAGGATCATTCTCCAACAATGGAGGATCGAATATCGCCATCTGGGATGGTACTACCTGGACCTATGAGCAGGCATATATTGGAGATATTTACGCACTGGAAGCCATAGGGACTCAATTGTATGCGGGCGGAGATCTGTTCCACAACGGAGGCGCACTGATCCAAAACATCATCGTTCGGGAGAATGGCTATTGGACTGGCGTAGGTGGCGGTCTTGACGGACTGGTTTGGGACCTGGTGGAGTTCCAGGGAAGCCTGGTTGCCGCAGGAGAATTCCTGACCTCAGGGGTGACCCAGGCAAATTTTGTAGCGAGATGGGATAACCAAACCCAAACCTTCGCCCAGGTCGGAACCGGGATTGTCAATGACCTGAAAACCCTTGAAGTACACAACGACACCCTCTATGCTGCCGGGTACCTTGACAACAGCCCTTCTGGCTCGCCATTTATCTTCAAATACAATACCGTATACTGGGACACCCTTAGCCCAGGTTACTACAATGCCAGTAACTTTGGGAACTACATTGATGAAATAAGCTTTGTCGGTGATGAAATGTATGTGATGGGCGACTTTTTCGTTTCACCCATCGTGGGGACTTTTGGCAATTCAATGGCCCGCGTTTATCCCTCTTCCCAGATCTTGGTCCCCTATATTTATTCGAATGCTCCGGTCTATGACATGGCTGTCCTGAACAATTCCATCGTCATTGGAGGCGCATTTACCCAACTCAATAATGGCAACCGGAACTATATCGCTTCCCATACTGTCCTCACCGGAGTGACCAACCCCAATCCGGAGCACATTGAATTGTACCCCAATCCGATGCAAGAGGTGGCATATATCAAATTGCCCAATGGTCTGGAGTTGGAGGCGTACACTTTAAGGGTCCTCGACCTGAGTGGCCGTGAAGTAGGACAAGGAGTCATCCGGGACTGGCAACAATTCATGGTTCCCCGGAAGGGATTGCCCGGTGGGATGTATATTCTTTCTCTGGAGAAAGATGGGGAAAGGATCTGGACCGAGAAACTACTGGTGCGCTAGCGGTGGCCGGAAGCCAACCGAAGCCAACCGAAGCCAACCGAAGCCCAACCGAAACCAACCGAAGACAATCGCCGGGCAATGAACATCATTCCCCGGCGATTTTGATCAGGTGATAAGTCGAGACAGCCTGACGGTAGGAGACCCGAAGCATATAGTTCCCCGCTGCTTTGCCCGTCAAATCGATCTCACCACCCGCCGAAGCCGGGAATTCTTCCAACCCCAATTTCCGTCCCTGTAGATCATATACCTCCACGGTTATTTCCCCTCCCGCTGCCAAGTCCGTCCGAATTTGAAAGACACCCGTCGATGGATTGGGGTACACCCGGACCAATTGGGAGAGGAGATCCGGTTCGGGAGTGCCGGTTGGATCAGTATTGACAATATTGCTCCTCCGGGTACATCCACTCGAATTGGTCACCTCCGCCCAGTAGATGCCAAATTGGCTGATGGGAAGAAAGCTGGTATCGGAACTGACCAGGACGCCGTCACAAAACCATTCGACATAGCCACCCACCGGAACTTCCAGCAGTGAATCGCCATAGTTGATCAGGGTAAATGGAAAGGGAGCAGGCTGGATCAAAATTGTCTCGGTATGACTGCTGGGGCAGCGTCCGGCGGTGGTATGGGTGACATCATAGAAATCCGGGCTGGATAGCGGAGGGTTGATGGTCCCGGTGGTTGGCCCAATATCAAGGAGGCTGTTTGCAAACTGGGCACTCCAGGTAAAGACACCCGTATCCGCACCGATCAAGGGGACCAGCGAATCGTCGTTCCCACATACAACCGCAGCCCCATAAGAGAAGGCCGCGTCATCAAAATCGGACAAGTAGATCGTATCCGTAAAGTTGCGTTGGCACCCTCCGGTTTCGTTGTACACCAGCAGATAGATCCGGTCAGTGACCGAAGCGGCAAGGTCAATAACCCCCTGGGTGGCGTTGGAAAAAGCCAGTCCGGGCAATCCGGCATAGGCACCCTGAACCGGAGGCTGGACCAGCGGGCTGATAAAGCCAACCGGACAAAACGTATCCTGGCCATAGTCCAGTTGGTACCCACCCAGGTCACTGATCTCCATTTGGAAAAAGGCAGTATCTGAGCAAACGAAAGGACTCTGGGTAATGTGGCCGATGGAATAGACCCCTGCCGACGAATTGGTGACATTGATCTCGCCCGTGCTATTGTTGAGCGCGAGGCCAGCCGGAGAGGAATAGTAGAAACTTACCGGGGTGAAACTCCCCGAATCCACCGCCAAAAGGGTATGGGTTTCTTTACAAGCATAGGAAACCGGGTACGAAAGGTTCGCTTCCACGAAATCATGGATGGTTACTGTCACCGAGTAAGAATCCGGAGGCGTACTGTTGAGGGAATACGTAACCACATAAGACCCCGGGGTACTTGTACTGGGAGCGATGGTACCCGTCTGCGGATTCAAAGTAAGACCGGTCGCCGGAGAAGCAGAAAAAGTGCCTCCCGCTGTCGCCTGATTGATAACATCGAGCTGCGGATAAAACGGGGCCGCACAGCCTTCATAGACAGGATACTCAAAATAAGCAGGCCCGGTCTGGGCCTCCGCCACCAGGGCCAGCAGCATGGGCAGGAAGAGTATGAGGATACCTTTTAGGAACCGCATCATTGGTGTACTTAGAGTTTTGTTGCGCCTAATTTACTGATTTCACCACTGCCTCCCAGCAATCACCGTTTAAAATACCGGATCGATTTCACCCCGGATTCGGAAAGAATCCGAAATAAGTAAATACCCTGGGGCAACTCCGAAAAATCGAATTCCCGTTGACCGGCAGCAAGGCCAACTTCCCGATGGAGCAACTGCCCCAAAGGATTGGTCAATTCCAATGAATAGGTATCCCCAGGCTTCAGGTCGACCAGCAGGTTGACGGTTCCGGAACCGGGATTGGGAAAGAGGCGGACTTGTTGGTCATTCAAAACCGGTTCGCTGCTTCCGACTACAAAGCTGAGGGTGTCTGAGGCGGAGCAGTAGAGCTGGGTGAGTTCTGCCACATAGGTCCCATTCACCGTAGGGGTGATGGAAGACAAATTCTGGGCGATGACCTGCCCATTCAGGTACCAGGTGAGGTTGCCAAAGACATTGGTGACCTCGAGGTCATTACCGGATACAACAATCTCCGGGGCTATGATCTCTTCAAATACAAGGGGTGAGCAGACGGATTCGGTACAGGTGGCAGCCGGGGTATAACAAACCGAATAAGGAGATTCGGCATCCAGCAAAGAATCCAGATAGACCTCTCCGGTAGCAGGGTCAATGGCAGCGGGCAGGGTGTCTCCCAGATTGGTGACCAGGGAGTAGGTCCCGCCGGGATTCAAAGCGGATGGAATCGGATTGGGATCACTGGAGCAGAAAGTCAAGGAACTGTAGGCGAAAGATGGGTCCGTCAAAGAGAGAATCTCAATAGTGTCGATCAGAGACAAGGGACAAACACCGCCTATTTCATAACTAATCTGATAGGTTCCGGGTTGGGAAGCATTCAGGTCAATTGATCCGTCGGAATTCGCGTAGACGAGGCCGGGAATTGAAGGAAAGAATCCGAATGAGTCTGAGGCAAGAACGGGTGTCGCGGTGCCTTCAGTAGGACAATAAACCTCTTGCGGGTATGCAAAGGAAGCATTGGTGTCTGCGACCGATACAGAAACCTCCCTCGTGAATGGAGAAATACCACAGGGTCCGAATACAGTTCTCGTGATGGAATAGGTACCGGGTTGGGAATTTCCCAGATCAATATCCCCCGTGGAAGGATTCAATCCCAGGCCGGGGGGGGAAACAATAAAGGTGTCCGCGGATGAGAAAAAAGTATCAATTAAAATTGGGGTGATGGTGGCTCCTGAAGAAATACAAAGTTCCAGGGATTGATAACCAAAGAATGCCAGATTAGAGCCTAGAACGGTGATTGCCTGGCTGCAAGTAAGACTACAAGGAGCAGGTGGAGTATAGGTGACCAAGTAGACACCAGGCTGTGTCATGAACGAGGTATAGACTGTTCCTGAGACCGGGTCGATGGTCAGGCCGCTGGAGTTGATGGTAAAGGTGCCACCCGGAGTAGCGATTGAATCAGTATAAAGTGGTGAGCCTATCTGACAGATGGTGTCGAAAGGATAGGAGAAATAGGCACAGCTGTTGTTGCATTGGGCCTGGACCAGGTTGGTCAGGCAGATAAAGCAAAGGGCGAGGAGTGTATTTTGTAGGATTTTCATGGGTTTGCAGTTTTGATGAGTTTGAGGGTAGTGGACTGGTTCTGATAGGTCAGGCGGAGCAGGTAAATCCCGGCAGATTGGTTGGAGAGGTCAATCTCTCCATCATGGCCTGGATTGATGTCTTCTGCGTAAACCTTCCTTCCGTGCAGATCAAAAACCTCGAGTTGCAGTTTTCCCCGTGACAATCGCTCCGTCTGAATGTGGTAAATTCCGTTGGAAGGATTGGGAGATACCCGGACCAGGTGCTTCAGGAAGTCTCCATCCTGTAGGCTGGTCGCCCCGATATTGACCGTGTCAGAAGTCACCGTACAACCCTGTGCGTCCATCGCAATCGCGTAGTATTGCCCTGCCATAGTGACCGGAATTGAGTTCGTATTGGTAGCCACTACCGTACTGTCACAGTACCAGGTCGTGAAGAATGAGGTGTTGAGCTCCAGCAGGGTGTCCCCATAATTGATGATGGGAGCGGGGAGGGTAGGGACTGGAAGAATGATGAGGGAATTGCTAATGGTATCCGGGCATGAACCCTGTGAATTAAGGGTGACCGTATAGGTGCCCGGAGAAGAACCGGAGGGAGTGACTGCACCCGTAGAACTGTTGAGTTGCAGGACGGAAGAGGGCTGGCTGGACGTGTAGGAAAAGAATCCCGGGGTTCCAGCGGTAGTCGGAACGATAGAATCAGCATTTTCACAAAGGATGACAGTGGGGTAGCTGAAGAATGGGTCATCCGGGGGCAAAACAACGACCGTATCACAGAATATCCTCCGACATTGGGCGGTTTCGACAAAGCAAACCGTGTAGCTGCCAGGGAGGGTGGATACAAGGTCAACGCAGCCTTGGGAGTTGCTGTAAGCCAGTCCTACTCTCGGCTGAAAGAGACCTGGGGTGGGGCCGGTAGGCGTAATGGGACAAATGACTCCATTGGGACAGACGCTGTCCTGTCCATAATCGAGCGAGAATGGTGCCGGATCGATGATGCTTATTTGACGAAGGGCGGTGTCGGCACATGGATTGACACCGACGATATGGCTAACAGTGTAATTACCCGGTTGGGAGGCATCGACATTGATCGTGCCATTGTTGGGGTCGATGACGAGGCCATTGGGAGTGGCGGCATAGGTGCCCACAAAAGGCAGCCCAATTGTATCAACTGGTAAAAGGCTAGTTAATCCCTTACATACGGTGTTGATCGGATAGTTCAACTGGGAAACCGGTCTGCCGACAATGGTAAAGAGGAGATTGTAGGTGAAAGGGGTCGGTGAGTTAACGGTATGGGTGACCTGATAGATGCCGGCCGCACTGGTGTTGGCAGAGATGGCTCCGGAGATCGGGTCCAAGGCCAGGCCAGCGGGAATGGAGCTAAAGGATCCACCCGGCGTGGTCTGGTTGGATACAAATACTGGGTTGGGGTCTGCATTGCAGGCCGAATCCACTGGATATTCGAAGAAAGCAGGACCGGTCTGAGCCCAGAGTGAACTGGAGAGCAGGCAGAACAAGAACAAGGCAAATAGATTGCGTGCAGATAAAGCCATAGGTGGATCCCTGGGTTTTGATTGATTTAGATAGGAAGATTCTGACTGGCGACTGGTTCTTGATTTGCTGGCTTAGCTGATGATTGTAGGGCCAAGTTATTTTTTCTCCCACCCCTTGCCAAAATAAAGAGACGCCAAACTTATAAATTCTGCTGGAGGTGCTGGTTATCAAGGAATAAAAAGAGGGGGAATTACCAAGGGTCTTGTAAGTCCTTTGCCGTAAACTGGTGATCCCGTACTTTGAAAAGCGTAGCCTCCCGGTCTTTCATATTGAGCGCATTCTTCTTTGTCCAGCGGTAGATCATACCCATAGGGACCAGAAAAATGAAAAAGAGAACTGTCAACAAGATGGTACCATTGATCAAGCCCAATACCTCCCCCAATTTGTACCAGGCCAGTGAGATGTATTTTGCCGTAAAGGAAGTCAATGCCCCAACCGCTCCGATCCCAATCCCAATATACAGGAGCACCTCGGTTCCAAAGACATAACTCAGCCCGATAAAACCCAGGGTAATGACCAGGACGGTTTGAAAATGATCTTTGTTTTGCGGTGCTGACATGCTCAGAAAAAGCTATAGACAAAGGGGGCAACGGGTGTTGCGGAACCCAGCACCAGAAGGACAGCCAAAACGACCAGTACCAGGAGGATCGGTACCAGAATAAAGTTCTTGCGTTCCCAGATGAATCTCAGGATATCTTTCATGAGCCCAATATCTGAGTTACAGGTGTGGCAATCAATATTTAGGTTACTTTTTTGTTTAGTACCAATGCTTGTCCCCAAAGCTTGTCACCAATGCTTGCTTCCAATGTTCGCGGCAATTCGTTAATCTAACACAAATTCTTCCTGCCATTTCTTTTCCTCTTTCCAGTCTGGTTGGGCTTTCTTTTCAAAGACAAAGTCACCCATCACCAGGCAATCCATTTCAGTTCGCATGAAGCAGCGGTAAGCATCTTCGGGGGTGCATACAATGGGTTCTCCCCGTACATTGAAACTCGTATTGACCAGCACCGGACAACCTGTTCGCTGGCGGAAGGCATCGATCAGACCCCAGTAGCGGGGGTTGGTTTCCCGGTGTACGGTCTGGATACGCGCTGAATAATCTATATGGGTAATGGCCGGCAGGCTGGACCGTTCGAAATAGAGCTTTTCCCGGAGAGGGAGGTCGTGGTAGCCTACTGGTGGCTGGTTGCGCAGAGGTGCAGCTACCGGATGAACCAGCAACATATAAGGAGAATCGCCCACCATGTTAAAGTTTTCCGCTGCATATTCAGCCAATACCGACGGGGCAAAGGGGCGAAATGACTCCCGGTATTTGATTTTGAGGTTGAGCTTCTTCTGCATTTCCGGGTTGCGGGGATCGCCGAGGATGCTGCGGTTGCCAAGAGCCCGCGGCCCGAACTCCATTCGGCCCTGCATCCATCCGACCGCGGCACCGCCTTCGATCACCGCCGCCACCTCGCCCGCGAGCTCTTCAAAGTCGTCGTATCGTTGCGCCACCGCCCCATAGCGCCGGATCAACTGCTCCACTTCAGAGGACGTGAAATCCGGACCCAGGTAAGAACCTTGCATGGCATCCTTCGGCCCAGCTTCAGACCCATCTCGATGCCCAGCTTCAGACCCATCTCGATGCCCAGCTCCGTGCATATCCCCCGCCATCACCCGTTCCCCTCCAAAGAAGATATGCTCCGCGGCCAAAGCCGCGCCCAGCGCGCCCCCCGCATCCCCGGCTGCCGGCTGGATAAACACCTGTTCAAACACGCCCTCCCGTTCCAACTTCCCGTTGGCGACACAGTTCAGGGCCACCCCACCGGACAGGCAGAGGTATTTTGCCCCGGTCAACCGCTTCGCTTCCTTCGCCATCAGGATCACCGCTTCCTCCGTCACCAACTGGATCGCCATGGCCAGATCACAATGGACCTGCTCCAATTCCGCTTCCCCTTTTCGCCTCGGAAAACCAAAGAGAGCTTCCCATTTGCGGTCATTGACCATGCGCAGGCTGGACGCATAAGAAAATTGCCTGGGGTTGAGCCAGACCGAGCCATCTTTCTTGAGAGAAATCAATTCCGTCTTGATCAGATCGACAAACCGGCCTACCCGTTCACTTTCCGGATTGCCATAAGGCGCCAGCCCCATCAGTTTGTATTCCCCGGAATTGACCCGAAAGCCAAGAAAGTAGGTAAATGCCGAATAGAGCAGGCCCAGAGAATGGGGAAAATGCATTTCCCGCAGCACCGAGATGTCCTTTCCCTGGCCGTGACAAATGGATGCCGTGGACCATTCTCCCACCCCGTCGATGGTCAGAATGGCCGCCTCAGCAAATGGGGAAGGATAAAATGCACTGGCGGCATGGCTGAGGTGGTGTTCAGGAAACAACAGCTTGAGGTAACGTTTGCGGTAAGGCATCACCTGCTTGAGTTCCCGCCGGATCAGCCGCTTCAGAAAAAGCTTTTCACTCATCCAAACCGGCATCGCAGTGATGAAGGACCGCCAGCCCCTGGGCGAAAAACCATAGTAAGTTTCCAGCAGCCGTTCGAATTTCAGGAGCGGCTTGTCATAAAAAACAACTGCATCCAGGTCATCGATGGTGGTGCCGGCATGGTCGAGGCAATACTGAACCGCCTGAGAAGGGAAGCCCGGATCGTGTTTCTTACGGGAAAATCGCTCTTCCTGGGCTGCAGCGAGGATTTTACCGTCTACCAAAATGGCAGCGGCAGCGTCGTGGTAGAAGGCAGATATCCCGAGGATTTTCACAGGGATAAATTTAGATGAAAAGATTTCCCACCGAAAGCTATTGGAAAAAAACTCAAACAGCCGTAAATTCTCAATCCGATCAGAGTGTCTGGTCAAGACAACGTTGTCGATTCACGTTAAACCTTAGAAAACTATGAGTCTCATCCGCTTAACCCGCGCCTCCAGGAATTCCACCAATCCGCCTGATTCCTATGAAATCACTGTAAATACAGGGCGTATCATGTTTATAGAAGACTATGATGGCCCTGACGAAGGAGAAAGCCGTATATGGTTGGAGAATGGCCGTCAGCTCGTCGTGATGGAATCACAGGACGAAATCCGCGAAGGCGATGTCGAAAGCAAGCAGGAAACGAATAAGTCCAACCGTTCCATCCTGTAAGAGCTTTTTATACAATTTCCCCACCTTGGGTATTTTTCGGTTAGGCAACAGCCCGGCCGTCGGAATAATTATTGGCTGATGAGAAAACTGTTTCGGCTTATTTTCTGGGGGGGATTCACCTGCTTAATCGGCTGTATCTGCTTGAGTTCCTGCACGGGTTCGGAGGATTCTGGTTCTCAGGGCGACCCTCTTTCCGGAGACAGCCTCCTCCCACCCCGGACGGTATTGGTAGAATTTGTCAATCCCTATTCGATTCCGTTGGAAGCCAGGGTCTTTGACCACAAGGGATGGATCACCAAAGTTTCTGTTCCCGCTAAGAGTTCCACCTTTGGGGAAGTTCCCGAAGGCCTCTACACCATCGGGGTCAAGGATACCGTCACCAACCAGTACCTCCATTTTTACCCCTCCGGGATGCACCCCGACAGCCTGTTGGACACCCTCAACTATGGGGTCAAAACGAATCCCAAGGGTGAACGTGATGTCCGCTACCGATTCAGGCCCCGCACCTTCAAAGAAGCTACCGAAACCCGCTTGTTGGTGGATATGAGTATGGATTCCTCCCGGCAATATGCGCTGGCCAATGCCCGCTGGTTGTACCTCTCTGATGAAGATACCACGCTTGCACCCCTGGACCGCCTGGAACAGATGGAAGCCGGGGGAGAGGAATTTATCATGGGGATATTTTCGGGAGCCCATCCATTTCCAGTACCGCTGACCATGGGGGTGGTCAACGATCCATTGCCTTCAGAGATCGACATGGCCACCGACTTCAATGGGGCCGTTACCACCCTGATCCAGATTCCGGATTCGGTCCAATTGGATAGCATTCCCGGTTTTGTCATGGGGGAGATTCTGTTGCGTGCGATGTTCAGGTCGCTGCTGACGGAAGTGGGAGACAGCCTCTAAAGATTTATTGGTTCCGGTCCTGATCATAGTCCCGGTCCAACTCTCTGGTTCCGGTCCTGATCATAGTCCCGGTCCTGATCATAGTCCCGGTCCAACTCTCCATTAACTAATCCTTGTACATCTTTTTCAGGCACCCTGTTTCGGTGTATTGGCCGGGCAGGTTCTTATCCCCAAAATGGTATAGAGGGGGCAAAAACTGACCAGACTGGTCAGGAGGAAGATGCCCGCGAGAACCGAGAGAACAATTGCCAGGGTTCCATCAATGACATTCGTGGCGAACAATACGGCAACCGCTACTGCAATTGCGATGCGAATGCCGCGGTCAACGAGTCCCATGTTCTTTTTCATAATTCAGAGATTATTGGCTACAAATTGGGTCAAAGCATTTGGCCCTATTCAGCAATATACCTTGCTATCCATGGGCGAAAAGTGACATTTGTCACCTTGAATCATAGGAATCATCAGATGTAGTCCGAATGGTTAGATTTGGTCCGAGGCATCCGATCCATCCGAGGCATCCTATCCATCCGAATCCATCCGAATCCATCCAAACCATCCAATCCATCCTATCCATCCGAATCCTCCAAACCACCTGAAAGCACACTCTCCCGTTGCTCCTTCCAAAACAGCAACAACCGATCCGCATAGATCAGTACTACCGTAGTCAGGGGCAGGGTGAGAAATGTACCTGCCAGGCCTCCCAATAAGTGGATCCAGATCGCGGTGAAGAGCACAAAGAAGGCGGGATTGATCCCAGAGATTTCTTCCATGAACCTCGGATACAATACCAATTCTTCCAGGACCGATACCAATATGCATACCCCAACGATGATCCCGTAGTAGAGAAAAAAGCTCTGGCCTTGTTCAACCGAGACCACCCAGGAACAGAGCGCGAGGGGAAGCAGCGAGAGGTAATGGAAGTGGGCAATATAACAGAGAAGCCCCGCGAGAATGCCCAGTATGATGGCTCCGGGGATATTTAAAATCAGAAAAGTCGTGACAAAGATGCCGGAGAAGATCAGAACGATAATGGACCGCCGCCTGAAATAGTCGAGGAATATCCGCTTGAAGTCCAGGATAAATTCTCCCAATCCCCCCCTGATCTCCTGCACCTTTCCAAAGTATTTCTCGAATTTTCGCTCGAAGTAGGGGAAGGTGTAGAGGATCGCAAAGAAATAGCCAATCGCGGAAAAGAAGACCACCAGCCAATTGATACTTTTGCCATTTTCTTCCTTGGGACCAGTTTCTTCTCCCTGCCCCATAAAGGAAGTGAGGTTGGAGAGCGCATTCGTGATCATTTCCGTGCTGCTGCTGTCCAGGTTGTCCATATTGCCGAGGCTGTCGAGGTTGGTCAGGCTGTCCAGGCTAAATGAATTCAGCGTTTCCTGGACCTCGTCGCTGTTGTAGACCATTTCGATATAGGACCGGATTTCGCCGCTGACTTCATCGATCTCCTCCTGGTGAGATTGGGTAAAGGTGACGAAAGCACCATTCAGGCGTTGGACATCTTTCACGATCTGGGCGCCAAAGAAAACCAGGGTTCCGAGGAGAAGGGCAATGGCCAGCACCAGATAAGTAGTCACAGCCAGGTTGCGGTTGGGGAGGAACTTCTGAAGTTTGCGGACATGGGCATTGGCGAAATAGGCAAGCAATAAGCCAAGCAGGAAGGGAATGACAAATTCTCCCAGGAAATACAGGAGCAGGGTGGTAGCCGCAATGGCCCCAATACTCACGAGATATGGTTTCGCTTTTTTCATGCCTTGGGTAGGGCTGCGCTGTACCTGGAAGATTTTGCGGTTGTAGGGGAAAACCTGAAACCGGGTTGGCAGGACAGCGTGTGAAGATACTAAAAAGTAAGACGAAACAAGGTCTGGGCTCTCTGTCGGGAGGTCTGAGCTCTCTCTTGGGAGGTCTGAGCTCTCTGTCGGGAGCTCTGGGCTCTCTCTTGGGAGGTCAGAGCTGTCTCTCGGGAGGTTTGGACTCTCTCTTGGGAGGTCTGGGCTCTCTCTCGGGAGG
>CAYGRE010000146.1:0-12781 GCA_964352215.1 uncultured Bacteroidia bacterium | reverse complement strand
TTGGTCGCAGGGCAATGAGCATCAGCAGCGGCGGCACCGACCGTTTGCAGCAGAAAATATAGGGATCAAAAAACCGCGAAGTTTCAGGATTGATGGCTGCTGATCAAATTGTGACCTTTGAAAACCTGCTTGACGTGCAAGTCAGGATATTATCGGACAATCATATAAGAACCAGCATGGAAGTTAACCCCACCATTAAATTGTGTGTAGATTTCACCGATGCTTCAGTTCCCTATTGGGTCGAGGTCACCAGTGATTATGACGAAGGTCAGGTCAGATACCATAGCCAGGGAAATGAAGAATTTCTATCCGTCTTGAATGCAAATAACGAATTGAGCCTGACTCTTCTGATTGGGGAAAGTCTTGATTCGGAGCCCTACAGTAATCCATTATTCCATAGCGTAGATTTGGGTTCTTTGGATTTCAGTGGTGAAACGGTTTTAACCATAACGGTTTCAGCAAATGGAGTAGTACGTGGTTCCGGCCAGGTCAAAGTGGCTGATGCGGAGCAGACCGCCAAGCCTATCCTTTGATTTTCCGACTTTAGCCAGGGGAGACTCCTTGGAAAATGAGCTTCCTATTGTGGTGGTTTCCCGGTTCGGGATGCCACCTTTCTTCTTTTATCAAAATGGTTTCGTATTTTGATTACCATAAATCCGTTCGCTAGAATGCTTCAAAATAGACCAGGTGTTAAGGTTCTTTTCCAATTGGCAATTCTGTTGCTGCTGGAAATCACAGTATGTGGGTTGAAAAGAGTGGAAGGAAAAAGCATTGCTGACCTTCGCGACGATCTCAAAGCCTCACTTCCGGATTCAATGCTGGCCACAACGCTTGAAGAACTGGCCTGGGCATACAAAGACATTGACATTGATTCGATGCAGTATTTTGGGGAAAAAGCTCTAAGGGTGGCCTATAGGACCGGACAAAAGCAGGTACTGGCTTATGCACTTGCCGAAGTCTCCCATGCTCATAAAGTCAAAGCTGAATATGATTCTGCGGAGTTCTACCTTTTGCGCAGCATAGAGGTAAGAAAAGCCAGTGGAAATCAGAAAGATCTTGGCAGTGCCGAAAATTTGCTGGGTTATCTGAAACTCAGAATGGGGGAATTGCCCGAGGCATTAAGTGCCTTTCAGAGAGGGTTGGGATATGTAAAAGGGAAAGGTTGGGATGGAATTGAGGCAGGTTCATGGGATGGTATGGGACAGGTATTTCTTGCAATGGGTAATCACGAAGAATCCCTCAAAGCCTATCAAAAGTCGTTGGAGATCAACCAGACCAGAGGAGATTCGATTGCCCAAGCGAAAAGCCTGCAAAGCATAGGAAATTATTTTCAATCGACCGGACGGGCTATTCCGGCTCTGGAATCATACAAAAAATCTGAACGTATCTATCGGGCAAAGGGGCTACAGCTAAGCATCGCCCAGATACTTATGAATCAAGGAGTGGTATGGTATCAAAGAGGGCAGGCAGACAGCGCCCTGGTTTATCTGGAAGAAGCAAGAATGATCTCTGAACGGTTAGGCTATTTCACCTTACTGAATGATATCTACAATAACCTTGCTCTGGTAAATGCATTTTTGAAACGGTATGAAGACGCAGAACGATACTACCGCATGGATTTAGAATATTGCCAAAGTCACGGCAATCACCTGAAAGCAGCGAAGACGATTGTCAATCTTTCCAAGTTACTACTTGAGCAGGGTAGAAAAAGAGAAGCTCTCAAAACCCTTGATGAGTTACCAGATGGTTATCGGTTAAGCCCCGAAATGCGCATTGAAATCTATGAGGTCAAGAACAAGTGTTTCGCAGCATTGGGGGATTTCGAGGAAGCCTATTTCTGGAGTACCAAACAGCAAAAACTAAGTGACAGCATTGCCCTGATGATGGTGAGTGTTCAGGAACTCAACGATAAGTATCTGGAAGAAAAAGCCCAAAGAGAGAAAGCTGTTGAGAATGGGAAAGCCAATGAGGCTAAACTGGCGCAAGTTGTTGCAGAAAATCAAACCCAAATGATTTTGATAATAGCTGGCAGCATTGTTTTGGTGATCTCTTTTCTGGGATTCTATTTTTACATCCGGTGGAAACAGTATCGAATCCGATCCCTGGTGGCCGAAGCTCAGGTGGCAAAAGCGAAGGAAGAGATTACAATCAAATTACAGGAAGCTGAACTTGATGCCATTCGGTTGAGTATGCTGACCCAGGAAAAGGAAAGAAAACGAATCGCCAGGAACCTACATGATCGCTTGGGAAGTAAACTTTCACTGGTGCAAATCTCATTTCAGTCCATTCTTAAGCATTTGGTATCGATTCCTGAAAAGACCAAACAACAATATGAAGAAACAGTAATTCACCTTGATGAGGCTTGCGAGGAGGTGAGAGAAATATCACGAAATATGATGGCTGGTGATCTGGCTCATTTTGGTTTGCAATTGGCCTTGGAACGATTTTGCCAACAGGTTGATGTTACGTGTGCCATCAGGGTGCAATTCGAGGCTTTTGGCCTTCCTGAGAGATTGCCGGCCGAATTGGAAGCCCAGGTTTATGCTATGGTTCGCACATTGATGGAAAATGTTTTGCGCCATGCAGAAGCGAAGGAGTGTTTGGTCCAGCTATTTTTTGATAGGGAACTGGTGAAAGTCGTTGTCAAGGACGATGGGAGGGGATTTGACCCTCAGACCCTCAGTAAAGTAAATGGAATTGGATTGCGCAACGTACAGGAACGTGCCGATGCATTGAAAGGCAAGTTTGACATCCAGGCGATCCCTGATGATGGGGTGATTGTTACAGTTGTGCTTCCACTGATTGCAAACCAAAAGTTACGGTAATGAATAAAACAGGGAGTAAAATAAGGATTTTGCTGGCTGATGATCACCAGATTGTCATAGACGGCTTGATCAGGGTATTGGAAGATGAAACAGATATAGAGGTAACAGGGACTGCTCTGGATGGGGAGGAAGTATTGGAGAGCCTGAAAGAAATGAGTGTCGATATACTGGTACTGGATTTAAGTATGCCCAGAATGGATGGTACAGACACCTTAAAGTACGTTGCAAAGCAGTATCCCGAAATAAGGACGATCATTCTTTCCTATTCCCGGGAGGGGGAAAAGATACATGAAGTGGTGAAAGCAGGAGCAAAGGGCTACGTTCTTAAGAACCGGGGAGGAAAGGATTTGGTAAACGCAATCCGGGCGGTGTATGAAGGAGGAAAGTTCTTTCCTGATGAGATCAATGAAACCATGTATGACTTCCTCGCCAGACCTGCGCCGACACCAGACCCCCTGGCAGATGTGAAAATTTCGGACAGGGAGACCGACGTATTGGCCTGCCTGATGGATGGGATGTCAGCCAAGATAATTGCAGATACGCTCAATATCAGCAAGCACACGGTAGACACACACAAGAAAAATATTATGGGGAAGACCAGTCTTCGGAAGGATACCCAGCTTGCTCTTTTTGCCAGCGAACGAGGAATCATACCTTGGTCACGGCGTTCCGATTGATCCCTTTCTGAAACATATTCAGAGGTATCCCTAAATATAGGTATTTGCTTTTACTGCCATCATACTGATTTATAGTGAAATTGCTATTCGCGCTTTGTAAGTGCGGCAAAACACTCCAAATTAGCTGATACAATAAATAAAACATAAACAGTTATGAGTCACGGCGAACGCCGCAAGGCACTTATTGTCGGCATCAATGCCTACGAAGTCAGTCCATTGTCGGGCGCAGAAAACGATGCAAATGAAATGCACAGACTTCTCCGCAAGCATGAAAAGATGGACCCCAACTTTGAGTGTCTTTTGTTTAGCAATGGGAACCCTAAGGTAACGGGAGATTTTCTGAGACCGATGATTGAGAACCTGTTGTCTGAGGAAGTTGACATCGCCTTGTTATACTTTTCAGGACATGGGAAAAAAACAGATTCGGGATTGGCGCTGGTTGCAGCGGACTATCCGAATCCTTCCAGTCTGGTCGAGTTATCCTGGATCATGGAATTGATCCAGCAAAGTCCGGCAGAAGAGGTCTTCCTGATTTTGGATTGTTGTTACGCCGGGGGAGCAGGGGATTTACCCAATTTTGATGCTCAAACTTCTCAGCTGAAAAAGGGGGTTACTATTCTGGCAGCATCTTCTCATTCCAGCACCGCGGCAGAACGCAGAGGGCATGGAAAGTTTACCCGTTTGCTTTGCCGGGGGCTTGAGGGAGCGGCGATTGACATGGTGGGACACGTGACGAGTTCGAGCTTGTATGCATACGCAGACAGTTTCCTCTCTCTCTGGGAGCAAAAGCCAGTCTACAAGGCACATGTTTCCGGCTTGACAGCGCTCCGTTATTGCTATCCGAAACTTGCAAAAAAGGATCTGAGGCAAGTGGCCGAGTACTTTCCCCATTCAGAGGATATTCTTCCTCTTGATCCAAGCTTTTTACCTAGCCCGAACAGCGATAAGGAATCAGTCGAGATGTTACGCATTCTGAAACGGTTGCATCGGCACGGATTTGTGGAAGGAACACACTCCCGGATTCTGACCTGGGAAGCCCAGAACAGCGGTGGTTGTCGACTGACCGAGTCTGGAAAAGATTTGCACTTACTCGTCCGCAAAAACAAAATCTGAATGCATTGCAATGGTCATAGGAGGAATTGGAGAATGGTCGCGGGAGCCTTCCGAGCAACAATGGGCCTGGCTCCGCACTACCATCCGTCAGTGGCTTGCCCGACTGGACGTGGAACTGGGGTACACCAGTTTGGAACCAGGTGCTGGGATGCTTTTCGGCAACGTGTTTTATGCCGCTTCCATTCCCTTCAGGGTGATTCTGCCCGCCGGGTTCCAAATGGAAGAGATACCTCCTCACTTGCGGAATCAATTCACGAAGCTATTGAAGCAAGCGGTAGCGGTTCGCTATGTGGCACCCCTTCCAGCTCCCTTTGTGGGATGGCAGACGGCCCGGCTACAAGTGATCAACAAATCCAATTTGATTTTCTCAATGGTAGGAAGTCCGATTACCAAGGGGATGCCATTCTATACACTTTACGAAGAAGCCTGCGAGGCTGGATGCACCGTTATCCAACTCGAATTAAATACCATGCAGGGGAAGATTATCTGCAATACCAATCAACTATCATGATCAGTTTCCTCTGTTCTCTTCAAATAACCCTTTTCTCAAATAAGATTATTCATTAATCAGTATGGACGTTTCTACTCACAGTACGATTCACAGCCGTTTCAAGAACTTTGTCACCTGGATATCCCCTGATAGGGACAAAGAAGACAACGTCCGTAAGCAAGCGGATGAAATCCGGGACAAGATTCAACCCAAAGTGCAGGCTTATGGACTGACAGTAAGCAGTATGCCCTATTCAGGTTCTTTTGCCAAACGCACTGGTCTTAAGCGATTTATGCGTGGTGGCTCCGAGGTCGAAGGCCAGGATGTGGACATCGCTTTTATTCTAGGTGCAAAAGATCAGAATGATAAGGACCTAGGGTGTCAGATCCATAACTTCAAGCGATGGTTGTCTGAAAGCTATCCGAATTCAGAGGTGGGCAATACAAAAAGCTCAGCAACCATATCCTTCTCAGGTACAAAGCTCAGCTATGACCTTGTTCCACTGATCAAGACCCCAAAAGCGAATGTCCAAAAACTGATCCGAACTGATGGAAAGGAACGGCAGTCTTCAGTGGTCAAGCATGTCGAATTCGTTCAAAAAAGGAACAAGGAAAGCAACAACCTTCAGGGGGTAGTGAAATACAACCGATGTATTCGATTGGTGAAGTGGTGGCGGTACGAACAGCAGTCTGGTTCAGGGATTTTCGGAAACGAAGAGGACGATGAGAAAGTACCCAGCTTTCTTTTGGACTTGCTTTGTGCCGAGGCATTTGCGAGATGCTCGGTGCAAAAAACCTATCCCGAAACTCTAGCGAGCTGGTTTAGCTACCTCGCTCATGTCGTCCGAAACCGAGAATCTGTTTTTTTCTCCGACTATAGTCGTACACAACCAGAAAAAGGTGATGCTAAATGGCTGGTTGCCGACCCGGTTGACCCAACCAACAACGTGGTAAGCAAATGGCAAAACGACAAGATCAACGAACTGGCAAGTTGGTTTGAATCTGCTCGAAGTAAGATGATCCAGGCAATCCGCAAAGATGCAGATCAAGATCACACCGGTAGTATGGACTGCTTGGTACCCTTATTTGGAACCGCCTTTAAAAACAACTCCTAACCACAATGAACAACACCAATACAAGATCACAGCAAAACACCTACACCGAGGCAAGAGCAAGGGATGTGTTTGGCAAAGTAAAGGACGATTTCATAAACGCTGGACTCCGTGGGTTCACCACAATTTCAAAATCAACACTTAATTCATGGTGGGAAGATGTGGCTTTTGTAGCAAACAAAAAAGCTCTTGAGAAGTGCGAGCTTCAATTTCACTGGAGCGGGGGCCAAGCTGCAATCATTTATGAGGTGGTTTCTGATGGGGGAATACAGATTAATTCTGATTCAGCTGCCCATAATTTTCATGCAATCCCCGAAGACGCAAAAGTAAGCATCGTAATTCGACGGGATAAAAGTAACGAGGAAGTGTCAACCTATTTGAGCAAAAATGGATGGACAAAAAATGGCTCTTTTATCGAAGGTTCACCTCAGGATTCAGGTGGCTATTCCAAGGACGGATACGGAGTAAACATCAAAACGATTGGATTATGAGCACAACAATTTCCCTTCGCAGTACCAGGCACCCTCACAAAAATCTAAAATATCGCTACGATCAATTGTTTGGGATCGATTCACAGAAGAAGGAGCTTCTCGCATCGCTCCAGCTCATTCTACAGCCAGACCGAATTCATCGATGGCAGAAAAAACACCATCCCAAGGGGCTTCCATTCTTCGGTAATTCATTACGTCAATCACCCTTGGTGTTACTTTCTGGGGACGTTGGATGTGGAAAAACAGAACTTGCCCAGACAATTGGAACTCCACTCAGCAAGGAGATGGGGGGTGAAACCATTGTTGCTTTCGATACTCCTTCAGATGTTCGCGGTACGGGATTGGTAGGTGAGGTTTCAGCCCGAATCACAGCCGCCTTTTCAACCGCGAGGCATGAGCTGAAACCAGGAGAATTTGGAATGCTCATAATTGATGAAGCAGATGACCTTGCCACAAGTCGTGAGCAAGCACAAGCTCACCATGAGGATCGGGCTGGGGTAAATGCACTCATCAAAGAAATTGATGTGCTGGAAGGTGAAAATATCCCCATGGCTGTACTCTTAATTACAAACCGTCCGGGGGCCATAGATCCAGCGGTTCTGCGCCGAGCTGGAACCCATCTCCATTTTGTGCGGCCTAATGAGCAGTCCCTCCGAGCCATCTTCGAGCAAGCGACTGGCGGCCTGAAATTATCTAGAAATGAAGTAGGCAGTCTTGTTAAGGCCTGTAGGGCTAAGGACCCGATTTTTTCTTATTCGGATATCTTCCGTAAGGTCGCTCGGACTGCTGTGCTAAAAGCCTTGGAAGAGAATGTAGCTGTATCGGCTGCGCATATATTGACCGCGATTGAATCAACATCCCCATCACCTTTATTTCAAGAATAGTTATGGAAAAGAAAAATGGCTTGATCATAATAATCCATTCAGGATTACGCCAGGTAACAAACCAGGAAGTGCTGGATTCAATACCAGTGGATATGCTTATGCTGGATCGTGAGATTTTACATATAGGAGAAGTTATACCACTTGGTAGTGAGCGCAGTATACATTGGCAAAGCTATTCAAGAATACAAACGAAGTGGTTTCGGTCAGAGTTTCAAGAAGCCATAGCTAACTATCCAAACTATCAAATCTTGTATTTTGGATTAACTCATATTCCATTTGCTATGCATCTTGGAAACCTGATCGGGGATCAAAGGAAAGTTTTGGTATATCAGTATCGCCAGAATGAGGATACCTGGAAATGGGCAAAGGAAGACGATGATACTAAAGAAATTGAGTTTGATCTCATGGGCTTACCAAATGAGACAATCAATGGATCTCAGGATGCTGTAATCCGAATTGGTAGCTATATTTCTGTTTCTCCGGCGGATACGCAGGTAGTGATTTCGAATGCTGTCAAAGAAATCGATATTAATTTGGCTAATCCGGGGCCAGAATCATTATCGAGTCGACTAGAGGTAGAAAACTTAGCCAAACAATTCTACAAAGCAGTCCATGCCTTGTGCGCCAAAATACCTGACTTAAGGAAAATTCATATTTTTGCCGCAGTACCTACTGGTTTAGCGTTTCTGCTCGGGCAGCACATTAGTCCCAACAAGGATGCTCCGGCGGTTATTTATCACTTTAAGAAGAATGCAACTACTAAATACCGCAAAGCTTTAACTCTACTTACCGAAGGTCAGGAATCTTTTCGAATCGAGGACGATGATTTGGCAAAGATTCAAAATCTGAGAACCTCGATTATATACCAATTTGAAGATGAGATTAAACCAAAAATCGAAAAAGCAATCGGTTATCCTGATAGTTGGTTACCATTTTCAATTGCCGAGATCGGACTACCGTTTTATTCATCTCCTACTTGGAGCGGTCTGGCACCTATTAAAAATACGAACCTACTAGAGGACGTTATTTCTGAAACTTTGAACCCAGATGATCAAGATGGGTTCTATGCGTCTGGAAAATGGTTTTTTTCTGATGAGTTGCTATCTGCTCTTCAACAACGCATAGAAGATGAACCGAAAGTCCTTCGAGCAATCCGGCTTTTCCTTTTTCACGAAGCCCTCCATTTGGAAACCCATGGAGTAACTGGCAGTACGGCAAGGAAAATAGGGCAGTTCCCTAAAGTGGTTGAAACTTTGGATTACCAAGCAGATGTATATGCCCTGCTGTACGAATATGCTTTCTTCCATTCTCCTGAGAAGGGAGACTTTGAACCAAGCAAGACCTTTATTCTGTCAGCCATTGATCTGATGTTGGAGACTATGTGGGCCTTTGATTTGTTTGACAATCCAGAGGAAATTCAGCAAAGGAGATTAAACAGATATCTTATCTGGCAATTCCAATACTGCCTGATAAGAAAAGAATCCTGCAAAGGAATTGAAGACGTAATAAGAATATTAAGCCTTAAGCCTGATATAGAAATCAAGGGACTCGATCCATCTTTTGCACCAGATGGGAAGTACATTCTGAGCCTGGTATCTAATGACAAAAGTCGTTTGGGAGTTGCAGCAATTGTCAATCAGCGACTTTACAGATTTGGGTATGATGAGTCCATAATGAACCTGAAGGATTTGCTGAATGGATTCATAAGCAAAGACTCCAAGGCAATCAGAGGGGTACTAAAGGGCTTACTCGACACAGTACATTAATCAAACAAACTTCATGAAAACTCAATCCTACATCTTCCTCCTTGGAGGCCACGACCTCGAAATGCAGGAAATTGCCAAATTACTTGAGGCCA
Organism: uncultured Bacteroidia bacterium; assembly: GCA_964352215.1. Classification (GTDB taxonomy): domain Bacteria; phylum Bacteroidota; class Bacteroidia; order J057; family JADKCL01; genus CAWUKT01. Next base: position 3,332 of record CAYGRE010000146.1, on the reverse strand, counting down.
ATGACCAAGAATTTATCGACCGGGGTTTGTCCTGGGCTGTTGAACCCGGTGCTAAACTTAGTGCTTACCAAATGGATTTGAACGATCCGCAATACGCTGGAAAGACTTTTGCCGGAATAGAGTTGACGGAGGATATCACCCCACCAGATGGGTACATCCGTATTGACCATCATAACGATCTCGCATATAGGCCAGCCGCGATCAGACAGGTTGCCGATCTGTTTGACGTTAGACTAAACCCCTGGCAGGAATTGGTTGCCGTAAACGACACTGGTTACATCCCGGGAATGGAAAAACTCGGAGTAGTTGTGGAAGTGATCGATGCGGTCCGGCTCGCTGATCGCAAAGCTCAGGGTGTTACTCTCAGGGATGAAAAGCTTGGCCAGAAAAGTATAGATGAGCATTGTAAGATCAAGGAAGGTGTGACGATTATCTATTCACTATCCCCTAGTTTCACTCCAATTTCCGACCGGATGTATGGAAAGGCAAATCGCCTTCTCTGTTACAATGACAGGAAACTCACATATTATGGGCCTGGAATCAAGCAATTGGCAGAGGAGTTTGGCGATCTGATCGAGAAAGACATTGCGTACCAGGGGGGCGGAGATAACGGGTATTTCGGATTAGCTGAAGACAAAGTAGAAGGTCCCATCGAGGACTGGATAGATCGGATCATCAAAGTGCTAAACCGATAGATTCCTCTTACTAAAACATCCCAAAAGGTAATAATCATGTTCCAAATCGAATACAAGCTTGAACAGCATTCCCCAATCATCCACTTCCAGCACGATCAGGCGGGAGCCACGTTAAGGGCTACCGAATTGAAGCCAAAGCTGGATGCCTGGATCATGCGAAAGATGCTTCTTTCAGTTGGGAAAGGCAGATATGAAGACCACCTGGTACGGGGAGAATTCATGAAGGTTGCTAATTCAGAGAAGCCTGAATGGAAGGGGCTTCTTATCGGACGAGGGAAAGCTGAGCATGCGGCACTTAGCTACAAGGTCCATATTGTCAGTGAAGGAGAGAGCGAAAGGTTTGTCATCAGCAGCATGCCAAATTCAAGAAGAAACGATCCAGGGATTGTATCGGCAAGCAGATCGGTTCTGAATGCTGAATACCTGAATGGAACACAATACTTTGCAGATAATCAATTCCTCAACAAGGACCCCAGCGAGCTTTCCAACATCAGGCTGGGCTTGAAATCCAAAAGAAAGATCACCATACATATTACCTGCCTGATTCCTCAATTACTTAACGCCATCCAACAAGAATTACCCCCTTTCTTTGTGAACACAAGTTTCGGGACCAGACAAACTAAGGGGTTCGGCTGTTTTCTCCCCGAACGCTTAACCGAAAATCAGATATTGAATCTACTGAAACAGGATCCCCGTGTTTCAGGCATATTTAGAAAGAAGTCCTCAGCCGGTTTCAGGGACAAACTCCAGATTATTTCCAGTGACTACGGCGAAATCAAACGAGGCTCTTCTTTCAGGATCTATCGGAAATCAAAACTCTGGACATACCTATGTAGCAATGATGGAATTCGATGGGAAAAGCGGAAGATCAAGCAGTTCCTTAAGCTAAATCACCCAGCCCTTTTTTCTTCATTGAAGTATGACAAGGAGCGAGCGTCATTTAATCGCATCGATGATTGTAATTCAGATTACGATCCTATGTACCAATATATCCGGGTTCTTCTTGGGTTAGCTGAACAGTTTGAATTTGGAACATGGACTAGAGACAAGGTAGTGATCCGGGTCAAAGACTCTTTGCACAATAACAATTTGAAAAAGCACTTGGCTATCAAACGATTTAAATCACCCATTCGGTTTGTCATTACAAAGCAATGGATTTACCTGGTTACAGGGCAGGTGGATCCACTACTGCATACATATGTCGATGACCAATCCGGAGCCACTATTGCCCGCGAATTTGAATTCATTGTAGATGGCCCAAAATCAGGCAATACCTTTCCTTTGACAGTTCCAGCAAATTTTGATTTGGTCGACTTTGTGGAGCAACAGGCAAATTACGGCCCAAACCTAAAATAAAACCCATGCATACCAAATACCTTACCCTCACCACCGGCCCCATCATAGACACCCTGATGGCTGCGCAGAAGACCCGCGAACTCTGGGCAGCAAGCTACTTTTTCTCATATCTCATGCGGGAAATTGTACATGCATTGAATGTACAACACTCTAACAAGGTGGAGGTCGTCCTTCCCGCCACCAGCATGCTTGGACAAACCACCCGACATGGTGCCGGATTGTATCCCGACCGGGTCTACCTCAAAGTATGTGAAGGTTCTGAAGCCACGGCGCTGGATGCCGTCTGGAAGGTTTGTGAAACAGTGGTGGAGTCGGTTGCTGGCAAGATCGATGCCGATCTGAAAAGGCTGGATGGCAAGTTTGCCAATCGTGCAGGTAAAGAACCCATTTCCCCGAATCCATTTGGTTTGCAGGATTGTATCAACTGTCTACGTCAGTACATCAAACTCTACATGGCAGAAGACGAAATCGCAAGCGATGAAAATATCGTATTCCGGCTGTCGAGCCATGCGGATTTGATGGACCTGCAACCACGTCTCCTACCTGTCCGTCAAGAAGTGATTCCAGGCAACGATCCAGGTCAGGTAATATTCCCCGTGGACAGTGACAACCGTAGCCCACTCGAACGCTTCTTTTTCCTTGCTAACTGGAGTTTTCTTTTTCGGGAGGGATTTCACCGGGAGGGTGGTGAAAAGCGAAAACGCGGGTTTGATTCCCTGATCGAAGTTGGCAGCCGTGAATTGGAACACCTGGATCAGGCTACCTATCAAGAGATCATCAAAGAGGAGATCGGTGTCGGTAGTTTTCAGCATGAAGCTGCTTCTCTTGAACCCGATGAAGAAGCAATCATCGGTAAGTTCAGGAGCAGGATCAAGGATCAAAACGGGAAAACCCTTTTGCAGGATTACCACAAATACACTGCGATTGTCCACGCAGATGGAGACAATATAGGGAAGATCATTGCCGCGGTAGGGAGAGATCCAGAGCAAATCGTTGGATTTTCAGAAGCCTTGTTGGCATTCGCAAAGGAGGCAACTGAAATTGTAGTCAATCATGGAGGGGCGCCCATCTATATGGGAGGGGATGATATGCTTTTCCTTGCTCCGGTTTGTACCCGGTCCCACGAAGACCAAAACAAAAGAATAAACATCTTCGACTTGATCGCTGCGCTGGATGCACGGTTCCGAAGCCTGATTTACACTCAATTTGAGGATGTGATCCAGCAGTATTATGACCAGGAAGGAACGCCATCCGATCAGCGATTGTTCCCGTCCATGTCTT
>CAYGRE010000145.1:0-12988 GCA_964352215.1 uncultured Bacteroidia bacterium | reverse complement strand
GGTCAATTTGGAACAAGTGGCACTCAATGGAGCGCAAGCTGAACTCAATGGAGCGCAAGCTGAAACAGACCCCCAATTGGTAGAGGTCATTTTAAAGAAGGCTGCCCTCAAATACGATCTGGAATTGACGAAACTGATCAACCAATACCAGACCGGGGAATTGCTGATCGAAAAGAATGTGAATGGCTATGCGGTGGTAGAAACCAAAAGTGGAGGAACCATCATCGCTATCATCGACGAATTCTAGGAGTTTATTTTCACGGAATATCAGGAGCCAACCTAATTCATTTGTCAGTAGCTCATTAGCTTCCCAGAATTGATTCTGAGGCTTGGTTGGAATTGTCCCGGAAAAGAAACGCATCAATTTTTGAAATGGATCCGGCTGTGGACCTGAACCAAAAGGAGAAATCCATCAGGTCAATGGTCGGCTCTTCTTTTTTGTCTTTTTGCAAGGTCTCCATTTCAGATGTGAATTGTTTGAGGAGGATTTCTTTACCTGCGCGATCCTCCGAGTCAATCATTTTCATCGCCGTTCTGGAAACCAAACCCGGATACTGTGCCCCTGTTTGCCGTGCCTGGTGCATTGCGGCGCGGTAAGCTGTCTCACACAACTCCAGGGTACCCATTTCTGAATGGATCATCAACCTCAGTGTTTCCATGGCCCAGTAGATCTCCGGCCACTGGATTTTGGGAAACTTGCGCATGCGCTCCACCAGTTCTAAGCTCCTGGTATAATCGCTGTGAATGAAAAAGGTGGTGGCAGCCAATAGGAGGTTGAGCAGGTAAATTTCTGGTTTAGAAGTCCTGGCAAGGTTTTCAAAAGAAGGCAAGGCTTGCCTCATCAATTCGGGGTTGGCACGGGAAAATGCGACCCGAATCGCGGCTTTGGTCCACATTTCCTGGTGCTTGCTACCGATTACCAGGCTTGAATTTATATTGAGCAAGGCAAACTTCTTGACTGCCCTTTCTGCGGTTTCGATTTGGTCAAACCTCATGGCAAAATTTGTCAGGAGGTAATACTCTCTCGGCAACATCTGTTGGGCAAGGGGAAATGGATTCTTTTCCAGCACTTGTACGGCGTCCAATTGACAGCGATAAGCAGCAGGGTAATCACCACGTAACAGATGAATTCCCGATCTGATTTTCAACCTTAAATAATAGCCTTCCTGGTTGTCACAATGGATTTCTTCCAGCTCTGCTTCGAGGCTGGCCGGAGCAATGTCTCCGCCTTTACCCTTCCCCTCTTTCAAAACCTGATCGGTTCGCCGAAACAAAGCACGCAACTTTGCCAATGCCATCGCCTCTTCACCCAGGGAAAAAACGGATTGAGGTAAATCATCTCCCAATTCAATTCGATAGGCCTGTTCGACCCGCGCCTTCAAGGCATACAGATAACTCAAGAGATCCGTATCCTCCTCCTTCTCAGCCAGGCCAATTTCCGATACCAGCCGCCTTCTTGCATGGTCCACTGCACCTATTTCCATGGCCTGGTACACATAAGACCGGGTAGAAAGACTTTGCTCACTGAAAAAAACCATGCTCTGGATGATCTTGTTCAATAGCAGCTCACGGTTTTGGTAATATTTGGCGGAAGAAGCAAACTCCTTTCCTCTGATCTTTTCCTCATTGTAAGACCTGGCACTTACCATGCGGTCATAGAGCAATTTGAACTTGGAGGATCTTCCTTTTCCAGCTGATAGGTAGTTGGAGAAGTTGGCCTTTTGAGCAGGGGTTAATGAATGAATTAAATAATAAAGGTTTTCAGCATTCATGCTAAAACGATAACAATAGAAATCTACTTGGCTAAAAATCAGCTATTCCAAGTTAGAAAATTACGGTCCTAAAACGATAAACACAAGAAAAGTTTGTTTTAGGGGATGGTGGGATTTGTATAGCTTGTTCAAACATCAATCGTTCTTTTAATATTCACAAAATCCAAAGTATCCGGGTGGCCCCGTAGCAAGGCACGCCCCGGAACGTGAAAAGAATTGCTACACTATTTCCATGACAATGAACATTCACGTTGGATGGAAAAAAAAGGAGCAGGCTTATGGTCGCTCCTTTTTTCTTTTTTCAAGCAAATAGGGCTTAATCGATTAGGGTCAGGTGGCGAAAGTTTGAGGGTCAAAGGCTGCAGCCTTGCGCAAACGACTCCGCATAGTTTCACCAGAGGTACTTTCAATTTTGATAGTCTTACTCTGCAAGGGTTCGCCTCTGGGGCCGCGGAGTTGCGGCTTGCTACCCGCAGGGGTTGCGGGTCCTGGGCCGCAGGATTGCGGCTTGCTACCCGCAATCAGCGACTAGTAAAGGTATAATGTTTGATAGTAAGACTAACAAGTTTGAGGGTATTACCCTGCAACTTTGCGGGTTGATCGGCTCAACCCTCGCGGGTAATCGGCCGCAAGGTTGCGGGTCAGCAGGCGAACCGTTGCGCCTTTCAGGTAGCAACCTGTTCGCAGCAATACTATCAAAGTTGGAGGTTTGAGTCTAAACGTTCGGGGCTCCAAAGTGTCAGCGCTAACACTTCGGAGTCGAACATTTTCACGGCCATTTAAGCGAAATCAGTCTTCATTGCCTTCAGGGAGCCATTCAGGTGCTTTGCCCCTGAGGAAAGTAAAGATTTCGGTGTAGTCATCCCCGGTCAATTTACAGTAGTCTCCTATGGTCAGCGTCTTGCGTTTTTTGCCCAGTTCTTTGCGAAGTTCCAGGTGCTTGTGACGGCCATACTTTTCACTGTAACTTCCCATCAGCTTCATCAGGTCCTGCACCGAGAGGTAAATATCTCCTTCAAACATAAAGTGGCAGGTTAGGTGGAAATAAATTGGTCAGGGTTTCCATGTCGGGTTCATCTCCTTCTCCCCAATCGTCTTCTTCATCTTCAGAATGGGCATCGAGGTCTGCATCAGGATCGGCTTCAAAGAGGGCTTCAAGATCAGCTTCAGTTAGATCTGAATCCGGGACCATGTACTTACCTGACTTATTCAGAAAATGAATCAGGGGAATCAGTCCTTTCTCTTCGTAAAGGCTGATCCCTTCCACTAACTGCTCCGAAGACAAGTGGTAGACCCGATCTTCGATTGCTTCTTCAATCCTCTCGAATGAGATTCCGGTTTGCTCATGGAAATAGAAGTATTTGGCGGGAGAAGTTTCCCGTTCCAGAATCCTCCTGAGCTTGCATTCCAACAGATAGGCACTGGTTGCATTTGGTTTGGACAGCGCATAGCTATCCTGCTGAGGGACAATGCCCCCAATGTTCATAGGCTCTTTCATGTGTTAAATATTATTTGTTATTACAGCTGCAATAACGGGGACCGGATTATAGGAAAAAAAGAGAGTATTCTCCCCCCCCTGCCCCTGACGAAAAAAGTGGAAAGTCTCGTCGGAAGTGGAAAGTCTCGTCGGAGGTGGAAAGTCTCGTCGGGGGTGGAAAGTCTCGTCGGAGGTGGAAGTTTCCTCCCTGGTCGCGTGCAAGGCTTAGCTTCCAGCATACAAAAAGGGCGACCGAAGCCGCCCTGTTTATCCAGTACAAATGTATTTTCTCAGGATTGTCCCGTAGACGATGTCTCAGGTATCAACCCCGCAGGTTTCTTTCAATATCCTCTCGCTTCGATAACATATTGATCATTTCTTTGGCACGTCATCTGCCATCTTCAGGATTCCTTTCCATTCAGCATAGCACCACATCCTGACAAAATTGACCAGTCTGCGTGCCTCATCCATGGATGGCCATTTCCCTTCCTCCACCAATTTTTCTGCGCTTTCCTCACCGGGCACGTCCTTTAGAAAGTCGGGAGGAAAATCCTCGGGCAGGGGGACGATCCGATCACCCGCCATAAAGGCCCTTGCCGCCCCGAATTTATTATCACTGAAAAGTATTCCCAACTGGGTCAACATTTCGCCTAAATCCTTCTTCATAGTATTTTCTTGGAGTGACTGTTCACAAAATTTTACTTGTCCTTAAATTTGAAGTCCGGCGTATCCAGGGTCCCCTTAACCAAGTGACGGACCACAATGGAGTCTAAGTCCAGACAAAGCACATTTTGGTTTTCCATGATCTCAATAATTCCAAGGTCAACAACTCTCGCCAACTTGGCCACGAAAAATGCTTTGATAATACTGAGCTCGCAGAGATAAACATATCCTTTTGAATCCATCTCTGCTTGAAGTCTCCCGGCTCTGACCATTAACTTGACGGTTCGGGTATCAGTCCAACCCAGGGTCAAAAGCAATGGGTGAGAAATCATGTCTTCCAGTGGTACAAGCCGGAGTTTTTCGTCGAGAAAGTTACTTGTCATTTGCTTTACGTTTGCGGTCAACCCCCTTAGGGATCTCCCAGGTTAAAAATAGTTTTCATAACCAATACGTTAAATTGTTTCTACCTGCAAAATCTGTTATAGTCCTTTACTTTGTCATTCGCACCGCCCTTTGAACCCGAAAAAAACCAGGGGAGACCGTTGCTATATGCGTCAGGTCTCATCAAAATTGGACACAACGAGTCCCCCCCAGCCAATCAATCAACAGGTCTTCAGTTACGTACACTCCCAGGTCCCCCCATTGCTGAAGGGGGACCGGAGTGTATCGGTTCAGTGCTTAATCTTATGTCTAATTATGCTCCAACAATCCAAAGCTGTCATCAACAGCTCAGGTCAAAAAACCGCCAAATACTCCGCAACTGATCGTAATGGTCTAATTCATCAGTGTTAGCAAAGAACGTGATCGCATGCGGATGATTCGGCGATTCTTTTTATATTTATTGCAATATGTAATGGTCTCCGGTGGTGTAAAAACCAATTTTTAGTTAGTTTGAATTCACAATTCGAGAGAAAACCGAACGTAAACTCCTGATCTACAAAGCGGTATATCTCGTCGGAGTGTATTAACATATAGCCTTCATGGAAGAAGAATCTTTATACCATTTTATTCACTCGCTGGATCGAGGCCAGCAATACAACCTTTCCACGTCCTTCAAAAACAAGGAGTCAAAGGAGTATATCCTGTTTAACCGGATCCGCAAATGCAAGGTCTGGGATGATGCGACCCGCCAAAAGGTGCGCGAGGGATTGTTCAAGCATGCCAGTGAGTACTATACCAACCGGGTAAAATTGGCGATGACGATTGTGCGGAGCCTGGTTTACTTTGAGAAGAACCATATTACGGCCTTTGCTTTTGTGGAGAAGGCGGTACAGATGCGGCAAACCGGTTTGGCGGAGAAGATGCTGGTGGAGATGGTTGGGGAGTTTCAGAAACGGGAGGATTATTTATCGCTGCTGTATCTGCATGACCTGAGGGTCCGGATGAACCGGCGTTATTCAGCGCGGTTGGGGTGGCCTGAGGAGAGTCTGTCCTCCGAGGAATTGGATTTGATTGTGCGGGAGGGAAGGGTGTTGGATGGGATCCTGGATCAGTTGCGGGGGTATGCGGCAGGGTTGCCGGAGGATATTTTTACGGTGACGGGAGAGATTCGGGGTAAGTTGCGGGGGATTGAGGCGACCACGGTGGAGAATCGGTATAAGGTGGAGAAGGTGCGGTTTGCTTGTGCGTTTTTGGAGAAAAGACTGAATCTGGCCGTACTGATTATGGAGCAGATTATTCAGAAGTACCCTCCTGGGCCTTCAGTCAGTTTTATTGAGCACGTGAAGGATGTTTCGAATTTGATAAGGGTTGCAGGTGATTTGGGGGATCGGTCAACTATGATGAAGTACCCTTTGTATCTCGCGACTCTAAGCCCTGGCATACCAATTGAAAGGGATGAATTCAAAATGCAAAAAATGTCCAATACTCTTTTCGTAGCTAAAAAATTGGGGAATTTAGACTATGCAAAAATTGGACAGGACATCCTTAATAGCTCGGATAAACCAATTATGTCCACTGAAAGGGAAATCTCTTTGCGTTATGCTATCGCAATAGCTTACTTCCTAAACTGTGAATGGTCTTTAGCCAAGAGTGAACTTACTACCCTTTATAATATCAAGGGAATCCTACGTCATCCTTTACAATGGGAGATATTCACCCTTTATGCCATAACAAAATTTGAATTAGGCTTTTTTGAAGAGGCTGAAAGAATACTCAGATCCTCTTATAGGGCTTCCAAGAAGACCAATTTCCAATATGCTTCCAAAATTATTTCAGTCATCAAAAAATTCTTTTTAGATCCCTATGCAGATAATAGGGAAATACTCCAGAATGGTATTCAAAAATTGAAACACGCAGAAATATCGGCCAACCCAAACCTTATAGAAATGAGGTTTTCAGTCTGGCTGGAATACAAAAAAGGAGACCAAACTCCCACGGAAATAATCCAAGAGAGAGAGCTTCTAAAATTCACCTCTCTTTTCCGAAATCTCGGGGCAGGCTAACAATTCATTTCAATAATTACAAATCTTCCATAACAAGAGTGGTAGCTATCCCACCATCATCAATGGTCACCGCATACCCTTGAGGGCTTTTTTCAATCAGGATATTCCCATTTTGATACAGGCTACAGAGGCAACTGTAATCATAATCATACTCAACCTGGATATACCGAAGGATCGTTTCGACCAGCGCCGGATCGATCTCGCCTTGGGCATTTTCAATTAACTGGGGAGTGAGGGGAGTTGGATTGGCATCCACCTTTCCTGGAAAGGTAAAGCACAGCGCCACGAGGGCGATAAATAAAATTTTTCGCATTGCTAACACTTTTGATGAGACCTAAAGATAAGGATTTCGGGAAGTGGTGGGAGGTGGTGGGGAGCGGAAAATGGTTTAGTCCCAATTTGGGGCAAGGCAGCTTCTATCTAGAATAGCCTGAATACCCCATGGAACTCAGAGCTAAAGGGATCATTTTCAACTCAGTCGAGATTTTCCGGTCTGCTTCGACCTATAAACAATAATTAATGACCATAACCCTACGCAAATAATACAAGACAGAAATCCAAAATTTCTTTGGATCTAAAGAGTTGTCACTCTCATTAGGCAATCTCTCACCTTGATGCGAATTTTAGGAATAATAATAACGTGATGCTCCCGATACGACTCAATGTGGCGAAAGGTCATTACATTAGGTGTCTAGAAAACAATATCGATTCGTAGTTTTCCAGTTATGATTTGCTTACAATAAACATGCTCCATTAATAATAGACTCTATTAGCGCTAACTGCGGCCAGAGGGGGGGCCGCAAACTTGATTTTGGCAGACTCTCAACCAGAAAGGTATTCTAGTAATTCGGCATTTGCTGCGTTCTTCATTACTCTTGCTCGAGCGGGACCAACACCGTAAATCTTTTCAATTAAGTCTTCCTCAGAATTCTCATGAAGTTGTTCCAGGGTTGAAATACCAGCATCTTTTAGTTTTCCCTTTTTCCATTCAGATAATAAGTTTAGTACATCTATTGGTTTCTTTAGCATGTTTTGGAGAGAAATTTTGAAGGTTGCTTCATCCTCGATCATTTTAGTCAATTCATTAATGGAATGATAGCTTTGATGATTTTTTCCAAATTCAGCAAATTTCTTTAGTGAAAGGGAATCATAAAAATCTTTGGATTCATTCGCAGGGTTACCTTCTAGTGATACTAGACAACCATATTTCACCTCATATCTGTGCCCTAACTGAGATCTGGTAGCTCTAATATTCGACCTTTCTTTTCTAATAATACCAGTATAGTTCAGTAACCTTAATGCCTCCTTAACAGTTTCTGGGGAATCTTTATGTATCCAAAAGTAAATACTTGTTTCTTTAACATTGTTATGTTTTCGGGTTTCATTATATGCTTGAATTGCAGGAATAGCATAGTTCTCAAGAAAATCTCTACCCCAGTCAATTAGCACCTTGTGACCTTTGTATTTATTGCCTAAATCCGTATGCTCGGTCCAAATTTGACCACGATAAAAACCCTTAATAATTTGATTTACAGATGATGTATTAAATTTTTCTAAATCCTGAATGGTTTTTAACAAAATTCTGGGGTTTCCTCCACAGCAAAGGGCCAGGGTTATGAATAGTCCATAGTTATGATCTATTTCCTTTTGCAATTTATCGGTTGCTTGGTTGAAAACGATATTTTTAAAGTATTCCACATAGCCAGTGTCTCTAATGTTTCTGTCAAGTTTTTTATATGTGGAATCATGAGTAGGCTCAAAAGAATCACCAAAATAGGTTACTCCAGGATAAATTGCGGCATTGCAGGTAACATAGGCGGACCTTAGGTCCTTAAACAAGCTAAAAAACTGACGCTGCTGCTCAGGTCGAAATACGTGAGCAGCTTCATCAAAGAAAAAGAAGACCCTTTCTAAATTGTTTTCTCGGCAAATATTTTCAATTGCTTCTTTTACTTCTTCAATATCTGGCAAATTTTCAATTTCAACCCTACTTTGGCCCTTGTATGATTTCTCATAGTTTTTGATTATTTCTTTTAACCCTTTACTTAGTTCATCAATTCTTTTCGTAGAATCATTGCTCAATAACGATGAAGTAAATTCTGATACCGATAAGCCTCTTTTTCTCAATTTATTTAACATTGCCCTGAGGGTTTTTGCAAGCATCCAATGGTAAAATTGCAAAGGGTCAGAAGTGTTTATTAACGAGCTAATATTAAAGCTAACGTAAATTGAAAGATTGGAGGAAGCATGACTTTCTAGTTCCAATTCTGCCATTCGCATTAAAAAAGATTTTCCCGTTCCTCTTGATCCTTCAAGAAGGCAAGGGTCCGGTGATTTTAATGCATTAATTATTGTTTGATCATTATGATTAATTACAGCATAAGATTGAATTTCATCCAATTTAATGCTTTCGGTTCGCAGGAAAAATTCTGACATTTTAGTGGGTAAATAGAGTTCTAATATGATCAATATGCTTCAACTCTTCCTTGAGGAAATCAACCTCATCAAGTTGATCAGTAGTGAATGATTTTAAATATCTACAAGATAGTGCAAATTGAATTATCTCACCAACTTCCAAGGCGTGTACAAAATACTGTTTGATTAGACTGGGGTCTGATTTTATTGTTAAACCAGCTTTATCCCATGTTCCTTGGTTCCCGTGAACATACTCCGATAATTGTCTATAGGTTTTCACTGTTTTTTCCCTGTATGATTTAAGTTCCGCTTTAAGTTCCGGGAAAAATGCACTTACGAACCTCTGCGATAATATCCCATTGTCAGCATCGATTATTCTTGCCCATTTTATGTCAGCTATTCCGTTTTGCCACTCTTTATGATCGATCTTACTGACTGAAAAAAATATTGCTCCCAAACCAAACTCCATTGCAAGTCTTAGGGCAGTGAAGGACTGTCTGTACATACCTAATGCTAAATTTAGCATGGAATAGTCTATTTGTGCACAAACTGTTATAAGCATTTCTTGGATTTCATTTTCAGGAACGATTTCTGAAAAATCAAAAATGCAGGATGCAGAATGGTGCACTTGCCCAAATGAATCTAAATCCTCAACCGTATTTTGGAAGATCTTTTGTGATTGCTGATTTAACTTGTCAAGGTATTCTTTTACGTTCATATTTTTTTATTTTTGTCCAGTCGCTTGCTTGATATTTAGGCTGAAAGCTAACATTTATGTAGACGCACTGGAACACAAAGAAAGATACTGATTTTGGTCCAATTGAATGGGGAGATGGCTTTGGCTACCCTTAAAAAGCCATTTCCATGGAAGGGGCACTGATCATCCTGATGCTTTTTTTAATGTTTAGTTCCTTTAATTCATCTTCGAGAAACTTCCAGAGGGTATCCTTTCTGATATTCTTCACCAATTGAGGAAGGGTAATTCCTTCTTCAATATCCCCAAAATGAATTTGGTTCTTTTTTACGAAAGTCACCATTTCCTCGAACTCCTTTTCGCCTTGCTTTGGAACCTTCTCAATTTGCTGCCTTCTATCCAAATAAGTAAGGTACTCTTCCGGGATCGAAACCGTTGAAAAATCCCGAATTCTCAATAATTCATTCCGTACCCAACTCTCTGATCCAGGCTTTAGCAAATCATCCCCTCTAAGTATCATCTGGAGCTCAAACAAGCTAACAATCTGAACCCGGTCCTCAGGCAAATCTCCGATCTTGAACACCTGATGGTCAAAGTAGAAGTTATCAGTGACCAAGAGGTGTTTCAGCTTAAAGCCAATAGGCTTGTGATCGAGGTCGAAGACTTCCACCAACCAGTTTGGGGCTCCCTCCGAATGGAAAAAGTCTCGGGTATGGCCAATTTGCTCTTTCGCTTTTCGATTTATTCTTGCTTCGGCCCACCGGGTTTTCTTGAAATAACTCTCGTTAAGGGTATTGGAAAGCTTGATTTCTATGGCAAGAAAACAATTGTTTTTCTGGTCAAATACCAAAACATCAACATCCCTCTTCTTGAAAGAATCACCAATCTGTTGATAATTAACCTCGGCTTTGGCACTAAGGTATTTTTGATTGGAAAATAACCGCGAAAGGTGCAGAGCTATATGAGCAGACCTTGAACTAGCATTCCTGGCAGCATTTTTGTTTTTTCCCTGCCCGTTACCTTTGTGACTGTATTGCTGGTTTTTCCAATAATAGTTATAGAAGTATTTTGGTATCAAATGATACTGGAAGTCATCTGGATACCAATAATAATCCCCATGATGGTACAAAAGTGGAGACAACCCATATTCCTGGTTACAGAGCAATTCTAGCATGGATTCCACTTGGGTGCGTGGGAGTTCAAGAATAGGCCCTAACCACCTTATCATGGCTTCCTTTGGGTGACAGCAATACTGAAAGTTCCTGAAGCGGGAATTTTCAGGTAGGTCCTTAGCTTCGAAGCCAACCATATCTCTTTGCAAAGAGACCAAAAGATCAATGGTTAACTGCTCAGAAGGATTTTTTTCAAGATGTTTCCTCAAAACAAGATTAATCATGGAGGCCTTGTCAGTTATTGTATATCTCAAGTACTCGATATTGAGTGCTTTGGCAGAAAATGCGGACAGGATAAGAGATATCTTGCTAAATGGAACCGATGTCCCGCAAGGCAATTGAATCTCCATTTTACTAGTATCCAATTCGTCGGTTAACCAATAGTTTTGCCGAAGGCTTAGCCTTAGGTAGTAATAAAAATTAGCCTTCATTCCCAACTCAAATAATTTATCATGATTGCCATCCCGAAAAAGGGATTCATCGACTTCTATCGAAGTGGTATTGGGTGCTTGCTTGACAACTTGCAGACCTTTGGAGACGTAAAATGTGACAATACCTTCATTGGTCTTATACTTCTTATCTATTGCCTTAAAAAGTGGCTCCTCCGAGACCCTGTCCTGCGACAAGTAATCGTAATGACGCGCCCTGTACTGGTTTTTTAGATATCTCTTTTTCTCACGATTGATTGCTTTATCAGTTTCAGGAACTAAGGATATTTTATATTCTTCATTCTCCTCCATCACAAATCCTCCGTGCAAAAAGGCATCGATCATTTCATCCAAAAGCAACTTGTCCTTTTCCAGTTGGATCAGCCTATCTAGGCCAAGAAGGTCCCGCCAACCCAATTTTCTAATTGGGCTTCCGGGATTGTGGTTAGGGAGACTTTTGCAGATATTATGTATCGCTTGTGCAGTTTGAGGATCATATTCGTAAAATAAAAGCCGTTGTCTAGGAGGAAGGTCAGAAGCAATGATAAAATCCCTGTGGGGACGATTCATCCTGGCAATTTCCCATATTTCGCATGCATTCGTGAAGAATTCAATAGAGGATATCTTTAGTTGGTCTCGTTCATCCCACAACTCCTTGATTGCAGCCTCAATGCCACCATTGACCAAATAGAAATGAAATAAATCTTTGAGGTATTGTTGTTCACTCTCAGGAAAGCGTTCGACTTGCTCCTGTAAATCCTCTGGCCAAAATTCATCTAACAAGAATAGATGGTGGTCCTCTACCAAGTCCATCGCATTGTCGAATTCCTGAAGCAAGGCTGCAAAGGCGAGTTGAGCTGCCTCAGTCTTGTTCTGGTCTCTAGCCCTCCCCTTCTTTTTCAATAAAGAGGCAAACTGCTGAAATTGTATAGTTCCCATGGATATTCAGTTTATAATGTTTGCCCTCAGGCAATACTGAATACTTTGGGATCGTATTCAGAATAAATATAAGCAAACTTCTCTGAACAAGGATAGATTTCTCTTTGATCCCATTCAATTCTAATACCACCTCCGCCCCAAAACGCCACATTTTGCCCTATTTTGCCACAAAACGCCACAAAACGCCATAGTTTGCCCGATTGAGTTTCTAGCCTCCCTACATATTGCAGTCATAATCGAAACACGAAAAAATGACTGCAATGAAAAAGTATTCAAATACCAATAAACCCGACGTATCTCTTCCAGCAGGGAAGTCAAAGCCTTCCGGCAACCGGACTCTGGTGATCACCGCAACCGTCCTGTTGTTTGGCGCCTGGCATTGTGCTTTGCATTCCCCGGCCCCGGACCCGTTTCAGAAACCCGTTTCGCACGCTCAACCTTCACCTGGCCTCTGCCCTAGCGCAGAAGATGTACCAGGAAGTGACCCCACGTGCGGAAACTGTGACCTGATCTGGTCCGATCCTGATCCTTTTTACACGCTTATTCACTCTGAAACAATTGTACAAAATGGAAAATCAAACTTTAGGAGGTCATGTGATCATCATCGCAGAATGGGATTTCGAACGGAAAACCCAGATTGTGATCACGGAGAAGCATGTGTTCATCTATGTGAACCAGCAATTGATGGCTGTGAAACCCATCGCGGCATTTTTCCGGGCGGTGATGCAGTTTCTCTAAGGGTCTCTGCCATTGAGTGATCCCGTCATCAAGTGATCCCGACACTCGGTGATCCCGACACTCGGTGATCCCGTCACTCGGTGATCCCAACACTCGGTGATTCCGTCACTCGGTGATCCCGACACTCAAAAACAATCGTTCTTTCTCTGCTTTCAAATTTTTAAACCCAAAAACACAGTATTATGAGTATTAACACCACGCGTATTGACCGTAGTTTTTCAACTACTGAAGTTCAGGATCTCGCTA
>CAYGRE010000144.1:0-13168 GCA_964352215.1 uncultured Bacteroidia bacterium | reverse complement strand
ATCTATTCGGTCCGCCGGGCATATCCATTCGGGCCAGGCCGCAAAGGACCGCCTGCGACCGAATGGGTACATTCGGTGGACCGGGTATATCTTTACGGCTAACCGAATGAATCCATTCGGTTATAGGATTCCCCCGCTATCCGGTGACCGCATACCTGCGTTCGGTCAAACCCTAATCAAAATTGAGCCACAGAGCCCAATAGGTCAATAGGTCAAGAACAACCCCACTGGTCACCTTTTCCTATTGGGCCATAAACCAGCCTATACCAAAGGGGGATGGAGCGACCTTGCCCAGGAAGCTACACCTTTCCTTCCAACTCGATCTCGCGAATATGATCCATCCGCTTCCGTTCCAGGAATTCGTCGATGGTTTCAAAATGTTCGATCACCCGCTTATCTTTGAATTCGAATACTTTCTCGGACAACCCTTGCAGAAAATCCCGGTCGTGAGAGACCAGAATTAAAGTTCCATCGAAGTCTAAAAGGGCCTCTTTGAGCACATCTTTTGACTTGATATCCAGATGATTGGTAGGTTCATCCAGAATCAACAGATTAACTGGCTCCAACAGGAGTTTGACCATGGCCAAACGGGTCTTCTCCCCTCCGGACAAGACCCCTACCTTCTTGTCAATATCATCTCCACTGAACATGAACCGGCCCAGGATATTCTTGATCCCTTTGCGCACATCTCCTTTGGCAACTTCATCCACCGTTTGAAATATGGTCAATTCAGGATCAAGCAAAGAGGCTTGGTTTTGGGCGAAATATCCCACCTTGGAATTGTGGCCGAGTTCACAGGTTCCTTTATAATCGATCTCCCCCATGATCGCCTTGATCATAGTTGATTTACCTTCCCCATTCCGGCCTACAAAGGAAACCTTCTGCCCTCTTTCGATGGACATATTCGCATCCTTGAAGACAACATGGTCCCCATAACTCTTTGACAGATCCCGTACCGTCACCGGATAATCACCGGAACGGATCGAAGGCGGAAAACGGAGTTTGAGCGCCGAAGTGTCAATCTCATCAATCTCGATGATCTGCAACTTCTCCAGCATCCGCTCCCGGGAATTCACCTGATTCGTCTTTGAATAAGTCCCTTTGAACCGTTCAATGAAGGCCATATTGTCCGCAATGAACTTCTGTTGTTCCTTGTAGGCTTTGATCTGATGGGCCCGCCTTTCTTTCCGCAACTGTAGGTAATGGGTATAATTGGCCTTGTAGTCGTAGATCTTGCCCATCGTGACTTCAATGGTGCGGTTGGTGATATTGTCGATAAAGGTCTTGTCGTGCGAAATAACGATCACCGCATTGGCCTTGTTGATGAGGAAGTCCTCCAGCCAGACCACCGATTCGATATCCGCGTGGTTGGTAGGCTCATCCAGCAGGATCAGGTCAGGCTTTTGCAACAATATCTTGGCCAACTCAATCCGCATCCGCCAGCCACCACTGAATTCGCTGGTATTTCGGGTAAAATCTTCCCGCTTGAAGCCCAGCCCCAGCAATGCCTTTTCCACTTCAGCATCGTAATTGATCTCCTCAATGGCATAGAATTTCTCTCCCAGATCCGTCACCCGTTCTATGATCTTCATGTATTCGTCTGAATCATAGTCGGTTCGCGTTTCCAGCTCCTTGTTGAGGCGGTTCAATTCCTCCTGCATGCTCAACACCTGGTGAAATGCCTTGGACGCTTCCTCGAAAACGGTACAAGAATCTTCGGTCAGGAGGTGCTGAGGCAAATAGGCAATCACGGCGTCCTTGGGGGCTCTGACATGGCCACTGGTCGGCTGCTGTTCCCCGGCGATGATCTTCATCAGGGTGGACTTTCCGGCCCCATTCTTCCCCATCAATGCGATCTTATCCTGGGGATTGATGGCAAAGGTCACATCACTGAATAAGGTCTGCCCACTGAATTCTACCGCAACTGAATCAACTGAAATCATATACGCTTCTGTTTAGGACTGCAAAGCTAGAAAATTCTTTATAAAACATGTTCTGGCTTTGAGGTGATAGGGTTTTGATATGGAGTTCAGTCTAAAGCTAATTCGCCAAGACAGCGGTTGGTTAACTAGTCTTTATCGAAATCACCCAGGGTATTTCCTGGAAATAGAAAACTATGTAATACCCCAGGAAAACCTAAAAGGTCCAGACCTAGCTTTAGGATATTCTTAAAGATTGTCTCTTAGACTTCTCCTGATCGGATATATCGCATATTTCTGTGAAAAAAACTCAACATCTGCAATCGCATATTCTGATTCTCCGGGGCCCAACTCCTGGCCGGGATCATCTGCGAGCAATAGATATGTTGAGAATTCGATACCGGCTAAGTGAATGGGTGAATTTCAATGATACAAACACCATATCATCGCTACTGCCTGATCTTTTGATCGTTGATTGCTCACGGACTGAAAACATCACGTTTTTGTTGCGGCACCTCCGTTCGGCTGATCACCATCCTCCCGTCATCATTTGCCGGGACTCCCGGGTTAAAATTCCCTTGGAATGGTTGACGGAGTTGTACCTCCTGCGGGTGGAGATTCTGGATGAACAGGCTGATGACTATGTAGAGGTGTTATTATGGTTGGTTGCCCGGATTTTAAAGCGACAGGGATGGATGGAAAGGCGGAATCATGCCGATAGTACCTATCCACAGGAACAGGCCATCTCCTGGAGCGAAAAATTACAGGGAACAATCATTCGCCATTTATTGGACGCGGACTTCAATGTGCAAAAGCTGGCTTTTTTGATTGGCATGAGCCGGACTGCCTTATTCTACCAGACCAAAAACATACTGGGAGTTTCTCCTAGTGAGGTGATCTTCAATTACCGGATTAAGGGGACCGCATATTTGCTCAAGAACTCCAGGGAAAACATCGGCGCGATTGGATATGCGATGGGATTCAGTACTCCTTCCCACTTTGCCCATCGGTTCCGTGAGGTCTACGGCGTGAGTCCAACTGCTTTCCGTAAGCAAAAATGTACTACCGAGAGAGCCTCTCTTCCCCCCATAATACAGAAATGGCCGCATCAACCTTACCCAGAACCAAATGCTGTGGCCATGCACTGTAAATACCACATCAATAAGCGCTCCCCGGAGCCTGGAAAGGAGGCCTTGTGATCACCCAAGTCATGGAAAAGTTCAAAAGGTGCCTCGAAATGGAAGTAGCCTCTGGCATTAACAAGCAGGTCCGCTACGTCAATACCCGTGCTGGAAAGGATCCCCTCCACGAGAACAGCGTCAATATTATTCTTTACAATAGCAGGGAGGAACGGCAATTGCTCAATGGAGATCAATGGAAATACAATCAAAATAATCCAGACAACAAAGGATTACTCACCCCTCCGCCTTTGCCAGTCGATTTAGAGGTATTGCTGGCCTACCGCTTCTCCAATTACCTTGATGCTATCCGGTTGTATGACCTTACTATTCAGCATTTCTACACGGAGAACTACCTGGAAATTCCTCAAGGCGATAAAAAGCTTCGAGTTAGTGTCCTACGCTCTCAGTTGGAAAAGCACAATGAAATTGACCTTTGGAGCCATTTTAAAACACCGGGAATTCCATTTCTTTCCTGGACCCTGAAATTTGCCATGGTTCCGGGAAAATCTGTCGTTCTTCCGGCGGTACAAAAGGGGCAGCGAAAAACCGGAACTCTTTCCGAGCCTGATGCGCAGGATCAAAATCCCTCAGCGGTACGACTTCCCCAATTGCTACATGTATTCAGTAAATCCCTTGGTCCCGATGGTTCCCTTCCTCCAGGAGTCGCCCCGGAGTCCACAATCAATCCGTTTTTGGAGAATATTCGCATAGAATTAGAAGAACAGCTCCAATCACAATTCCTTCGCCTGAGCAACTCGTGGCTTTCCCGGCAATTAGAAGCGTTCAAGAAAAAATGGAAACAAGCTGAGCGGGAAGGATACGTCAACCAGTTAAATGAGGTGATTGACACCTACTTAGAGCGTACCCAAAAGGAGGAGCAGCTCGATATGACCATCGCACAGGTGGGACAGTATCTCAAGTCGGCGGAGACAATCGGCGGGAAAATCTACCAATTGCCACCAGCAACGTCAGGGGAAGTTCCCGAACCTATCCCTTTTACCACACCTGATGCGGAAGACCGAAACTGGTGGTTACTCGAAGACTGCCTTGGGCAAGTGATTGCAGAATTGACCACCTTGGCAAATCAAATATTGGAATGGGATCAGGAAAATCCGCCTCAGACATTACACGAATCCATCGGAGAATTTCGATCATTGATAGAGAATCACCGGGAACAGGTGAGGCAAATCAATCTCCACTATAACCCGCTTTCTATGATCTCCCGGCTCCGGTCTTTGCTTCCCTTCAAGGTCGCACGCGGCACCCGCCGAAAAGTTTTTGCTGCTCTTTACTGGGATGTCTTGTACAGGGATGGTCATCGGCAAAGCGAGCATTTTCCGTCAGTCACTGAAGCGGCTCTTAACCGTCATTTTTTACAGCCTTCTAAATAGATGTTCAACAATTTAAAAACATATAAAGCAAATGTCGAATTATAAAACACCAGGCGTTTACATCCGGGAAGAGGATGCATTTGGCTCCTCAATCGTAGCAAACGCCACCGCGGTACCTATTTTCATTGGCTTTACAGAAAAAGCCATTGATCGCAAAGGGAAAGACTTGACTTTGATGGAGTCAAAAGATAAGATTTGTCCTCCGATTCAAATTGAATCGATTTTGGAATATCAGCAGCATTTCGGGGGGGCGGATATTACTGGTGAGATCTATGTCACGGAGAATAAGGGGGAGGCTGGAAAAGTGTACTATACTTCTGATATTAAGAAAAAGGATAAAGCCTATACTCCTGGCTATCTCTTTCCATCACTGCTCAACTATTTTAAAAACGGTGGAGGAACTGCTTATGTGATTTCTTTGGGCAAATACGATGATTTCGATGAAAAGTCTCCTCCTGGCATAGGGGTCTTAAAAGAAGCTATAGAATTGGCGGAAGAAGCAACCCTTATTCTGCCAGTGGATTATCTTCGCTACGAAAAGGACAACTACTACAGTGCTGCCAGTGATTTAATCAAATACTGTGCCGACAGCAAGCTTCAATTATGTATCCTCGATGTGCACATGGCGGATAAGCATTCAGAAATCTATGACAAAACCGATATTACCGGGTACCGAGATAAAGTAACGGGTGAACATTTGAAATACGCCGCTGCCTATTTCCCGTTCTTAAATTCCTTAACCCCATACGCCTACGATGAAGAAAAACTTCATTACCCTTCTCAGTCGTCGAATGGAGATGCCACCTACAAAGGAGAGGCGAAATACAATTTCAAAGACCAAAATGGCCAGGAAATATCCGACACTTTTTTTACTGCGAGTTACAATGGGGCAGGACAAGACCCCAAAGTCAATATCAACCCTGGAGCGGAATTTAAATTTGAGATCCAAGGTGATACTTTGATGGTTTATGTTCAGGCAAATAAGGAAATCAAAAAGGAAGAAGCGGAAAATAAATGGAGAAATTTTCAAGGTAAGAAAGCCTTTTCGCTAGACAATTTCCAGAAGCTTCCTAAACTTACTGATGTAAATTTCCTTAGTTGCACACTAGATAAGATCCCTTCTCTTGATGGAGCCACCAAGGCAAAGATCAAAGCCTACCTCGCCACCAACTACATCCCGATGCCTTCCTCACCGTTTGTGGCCGGTATTTACGCTCGGGTGGACAACGATTCGGGCGTATGGACGCCACCCGCCAATGTGGCGCCTCTTGGCGTGCTTGGCCCCGTGGTTAACCTTACAGACAGGCAACAAAAAGACGTTAACGTCGATGCGAACGCAGGCAAATCCATCAATGCCATCCGGAGTTTTACCGGGCGCGGTACCCTCGTATGGGGTGCCCGTACCAATGCCGGTAACAGCAATGACTGGCGCTATGTGAATGTGGTCCGATTGTTTATCTCTATGGAAAATGACATTAGCAAAGCCATGGAACCCTACGTTTTCAAACCAAATGTCACCAATACCTGGGTTGAGGTCAAGACCATGATCGAATTGTACCTGTTCGGTCTCTGGCAGGCCGGTGCATTTGCCGGATCCACTCCGGACTCCAGTTATCAGGTGCTCATTGGCAAAGGCGTGACCATGACCGACGATGAGATCAACAATGGTCTGATGAAAGTGAGCATCAAGGTCGCTCCCGTTCGTCCGGCAGAATTCATTGAGCTGACCTTCTCGCAAATGGTTGGTCAATAAACCCTATTTCATTTTTTCACTAGCAATTAATCACAATTATCATGGCTGATAAGCAAAAAGATATAGATACCAATTATGCCCTGATGTCCTTCAGGTTCATGGCAAAAATTGGAGACAAGGAAGTGTTCTTCAGTGAAATCTCTGGATTGAGCATGGAGTATCAAACCACCGAGTACAAGGAAGCAACTGCCTCCGGGGTGAAGACTACGCAATTGGTCGGTCAGCGCAATGCACCGAGCCTGACACTTAAACGAGGATTGTTCAAGAATGGGCTTGATCTTTACAAATGGTTCAACAGTGTCCATAAGCCTGACTTCGAGAAAAAGGATGTGATCATCACCATGCTTGACGAGGACAAAAAGCCAGTTATGATCTGGACGGTTACCAATGCTTTCGGTACCAAATTCGAGGGACCTGGCCTGGATGCAAAGTCCAACGATGTTTCCTTTCAGACCCTCGAATTGAAAGGGGATCTACTCGATGTCAAAGACGCCTGATTCCGGAATCATCCTTGATCATCGGTTTTACATCGATGTCGTAGGACGAAGTGATATTCCATCGATTCGGGCCACTGAAGTCAAAGGATTGAGTATGCAGATCAATTACCAAAAGATCGTCTCGACTTCGGGCCCGGTCCTGATTCCTTCAGATTGGTCTTATGGAGAACTGGTCATTAAGCGGGCGTTGTTCGAAAAACCAGGTTCGATAGACAACTTCATCGAAAAAGCCTTGAATGCAAGGCAGATCAGTCCACTGAATTTTGGCATTCATCTCCTAAGCTCAAGTGGGGAATATGTCCGGAGTTGGGTAGTTGGACATGCACTGGCCACGGATTGGGAACTGGAGGGAATGACCGCATCCGGAAAAGGGATCATGATCGAAAAAATGACATTCAATTATAAGCACATAAGAGTTGTCAAATGAATGACCGCTTTACCATCCATGCCTACTCCGATTCCAGTCGAAGCAAAAAGATCGCATCGTTTGAGTCAATGATTGATCCGGTAGACTTACAATTCGAGAAGCGAAATCGTTTCAGCCAGTTGTTTCCGATCAACGGGATTCAACCCTTGACTTCGTTCAACAGTGGGGGCAAAGAATCTCTTTTGGTCCAGCTCCTCCTGGATGGAAGCGGAGCCAATTTGCAGGAAGGAGAGGAACCCGTTCCAGTTGTCAAGCAGATCAATCTGCTCAGGAAGTGTACCGTGGCATACCATGGCAGTTCTCATCAACCACCATTTTTGGAGGTGATCTGGACCGACATGCCCACCTTCTGGGGTAGAGCCGAGGATTTAAAACTAGACTACAAAGTGGTGAACCAAAAAAAAGCCGTCATGCAGGTCGATGTGAAATTGCTTCTACTGGAAGACATTCCTGTCAAGTTAAGCCAAAAACAGGCGAGTAAGGAATCACCAGACTTGTTCCACCATCATCGAGTCGGCTTGCAGGAATCACTCCCTATGATTTCTTATCTGTATTATAAAAGTACCAGATTCGTCCAACACATTGCCCGGGCAAACCAGTTGAAAAACCTTTATGACTGCAAACCAGGAACAATACTGCTCATCCCCCCTATCGATGAATCATGGAACTGAAACAGGGCATCATCAATGTTCAGATTGAGGGGGCAAAGTACAAAGACTTTGGTTCACAGCTGCTGAGCTTAAAGGTAGAATCTGAAATTGGGAAAATTCCCTATGCGGAAGCGTCTTTGGTAGAGGGAAGTTTTGCGGAGGGTAATTACCCCATTTTGAAAGAAAAGATATTTGAGATTGGGAAAGAATATACCATCAAGGTGCAGCGGTCAGAGAAAGAATATGAGAAAATATTTTCAGGGATTTTGGTCAGTATTTCCCTGACAAATACCGAAGGCCATCCTGGTTACCACCTTATTTTTCGGCATCCAGCATTCCGAATGCTGTCAAGCGTTCAGACACGTTCGGTCAGTGACGCCACAGAAACTGACTTAATCAAAAAAATCCTTGACCCATACGGGCTGTCATTAAAAGAATTTCCCCAGGACCTTTCAGGCGGTAAGCAGGAACAATTTGTTCAGTATCAACTTTCCGACTGGCACTTTTTGCAAAATCGTGCAACTGCTTCCGGAACCTGGACCAATTTCCTTGACAAGCAACTTCAACTATGGGATCCTGAAAAAATGAAGGGAAAGCCCTTTAATTATACGCTGGACAATCTCCTGGATTTTCAATTGGGGGAAAACAACCAATTCCAGAATGACAGTCTCGACATTTCTTGGTGGAATCAAAAGAAAAATTCCCTGGAAACCCTCAAAGAAAAGAATTCACATGGTAAGGCTATCAAAGGTGGTGCTTTTTCCTATACAGGCTTCCAGTTTTCTTCCAAAAATGAGGCGAGGGGTAAATTGCGGGAGGAGATCAACCGGCAATATTTGGGTAGAAGGACTGGTTATGCCAAAATGGTTGGAAATTCAAATCCTCAGCCTGGGCAATCGCTAAAGCTGAATAAAAGCCCGGTGCCTTTTGACCAGCCGTGGCCGATTATCAGGGTGACCCATCTGATTCGGAGCGGAACCTGGGTGACTGAACTTGGATTGGGACTTGAGACGGGTCCCCTGGCCCGTTCCTTGACCGAAAATCCCCCCCCTCAGGTCATTGCAGAAGCACTGAAATGGGAGAAGGATCCCAAGGGATTGGGGCGTATTCCGGTAGAGATACCAGCCCTCAAATTGAAAAAGTATTGGGCATATTTAGGACAAATCCGAGCAGGAAAGAAAAACCAGGCTTTTTTTTTACCTGAAAAAGGGGAGCATCTGTTTCTGGAGTTTCTCTACAACTCCTGGTCCCACGGTGTGATTTTACAAGGGCTGCACCTCGAAGCCAGTAACCTGAAAGAACCCTTTAAGCATGCTGAAGATTCCCCCTTTGGCTTTCATTTTGACCCTAAAGCATTGTGGATTATCGATGGAAAAAACAAGGAGATCAAACTGGAAACCGGAGAAGGAAAAATAACCATCAACGAGAAAGGTGGAATACAGGCGGAAAGCAAAAAGAAGATTCACTTAGAGAGCAAGAGCAACTTCGAAATCAAATCATCGGCTAAGGTCAATGTAAAAGGTCAAACCATCAATTTGAATTAAAATGGGAAAAGAAGCGGCAAAAAAAGGAGATAAAGTATCATCGCTCGACATCCACATGGTCGACATCCCCACACCAACGGGCCCGGTAACGGTTCCCCTGCCCCATTCATTCAAAGCTGAACTGAAAGAAAAGCTCAGTAAGAATGTCAACATCATGGGTAAACCTGCGGCGATGCGGGGGAGTACGGGTCCGAACTCCCCAAAACACGTTGCCCTGGGATTGCGATTTGCCTCAGAACCCTCCAACGAGTGCTCGGTATTTCTTGGAAGTATGACGGTAAATATCAATGGACGTCCGGCGGCTCGTTCGGGAGATCTTGCTCTTACCTGCAATGATCCTACTGATTTGCCAATTGGAAAACTGGACGCTTCAGGATCTGTAAAATTTGGCTAATGGAATTTGAATCATTATCAAAAACAGGATGGCCCTTTCCGGTTCGTTTTGATGGACCCGGCGCCAATTTAGAGGAGATATCCTATATTGAAGATATCGAAGAGAGCCTTCGGATTCTTCTGAAAACCTTGCCTGGACAACGGATCGCACACCCTCTTTACGGATGCGACCTCATTCCGTTTCTCTTTCGGCCCATCAGCCCCCAACTCATGGAAGGAATTCGGCATGCAGTGGAGGTAGCCATCATTCGTTGCGAGGCCCGTATCCGAATACTTTCCGTTGAGGTAAGCCCACACCTGCACGCTCCTTTTCAATTGGACATTGATATTGCTTATCAGCTTCAAACCGCGAATTCCCGCTATAACATCACCCTCCCATTTTATACCATGGAAAAAGAAAGTTGAGCCATGTTGAAGCCCAGCCTTACAGCCACGCCGCATCGAAAAGGACAAAGTCTCCTATCCTACAAGCGAAACCATTTCCGGGTTGAGCCCCGTGGAATTGTGGATTGGCTGCGCGTTATCAGAGACCTGTCGCATGAACTAGGGAAAGAAGAT
The DNA here is from genome assembly GCA_964352215.1 of uncultured Bacteroidia bacterium. Lineage (GTDB taxonomy): Bacteria > Bacteroidota > Bacteroidia > J057 > JADKCL01 > CAWUKT01. Next base: position 2,855 of record CAYGRE010000144.1, on the reverse strand, counting down.
CCCCATTTAAAGCAAATTATTCCAGGTTTTATCCCTCATGATGAGGATGGCCTTCAGTTTCTTGCAGCCTATATCAGAGCTCCCCGAAAAATAATTCAAGAGGGGCGACTTCTTCCTGAAGAAGTAAAAGAGTTACAGCTACCTCAGCGAATAATCCTCTGGTACTTCCTGAGAAAGTTGGCAGAATTCGAAGCAGAGAGCAAACGCATTCCTGAACGAGTCAATCAATTTATTGCGGAGAGGATTTTTCAACAGACCCCTCTGCCTCCGGTTCCAGACGTTGGGTATGCTTGTATCGAAAGTGATGAACCGATGCGGATCGACATTCTTCGAAATACTGAACTGACCGCTTCCTCATCCAATGAGATTGAAGATAGAAAATATAAAACGAATGCCCGGCTTCTTGGCTACACCTGTACGATCGATAAAGTCTATCACATTGCTCCAATAGGCGACGGCACAGATGTATGCGTCCGCAGCATCCCGGTTCCCCTGGAGGAAAATTTTAATTTGATGCGCTCATCCAGGGATGAGGATTGTCTCTGCTTTGGCCCTCAGATCATTTTGCAGTCATCGCTATTGCACTTGAGTCAGGGAAAGCGCTCTATACATTTGAACCTGGATTTTTCCAACCCCAGTGAGCTCACAATCCTCTCTTTTGAGATAACCACGGAAGATGGGTGGCAGGAAATCGTGGAGGTAAATTTCTTCGGCAATGGTTATTGGGAATTGGTGCTTCCGTCTGATTTTCCCGCGACTCAGTCCTGGCCGGATGCAATTGATCTGGAGATATTTGCCCGTAATCTTCCCTGTCTCAAAGTCAATCTGAATAGGAATGAGGGAACAAATCAACTTGTAGAGGCAACGATACAAGTAACCGTGGAAGGATTGCAGCCGAAAGTATTGAGAAATATGGGGCAAATCCTTGATCCATTGGACAGCTTTGAACCTTTCGGTTCCCAGGCTCCGTCAGGGGGCTGGTTTGCATTTTCCCACCCTGAGTTTGCTGACCGTTCCCTGGAAGAAATTAATGTTACCCCCGTATGGATAGGAAAGCCACGGAACCTAAACCAATATTATCAAGGCTATCGCAGATGGGAAGAGAAGAAGGCAGACTGGAATGTATTCCAGGTCCGACGCTCAGCAGATGGAACAATTGAAGAACAAAAGATTATGGAGGGATGCATTTTCGATCAAGTGGTAAAGTTTGCTCCACCACCTTCTTACCAGAAACCGCCTCCCTGGAATCCTGAAGAAGGTGACCCATTGCGCCAGCCAATCAGTTTCCGGTTTGAATTACAGCAGCAGGCATTTGGCCACTCCGATTATCCGATACTAATGACCAACTATTCGGTGATGCTTGCGGCCTTCGAGAATCGACGGAAACCTAAAAAGCTTAAGCGGCCAACTCCTGTCAATTTGCCTTATACCCCGCAGATTAATGTTCTCGGGATCAATTATCGTTCAGGAAAAGTCCAGTGGAAAGATGGAAACCATGAAGGAATAAGAATTTTTGAGCGGACCCCCTTGGGTTTCAAACCACTCGCAATTAGCAATACCAAGACTTCCGAAGGAGCGAATCATGCTCTTTGCCTTGGGTTGGAGAATATTGTATTGGAACAACCAGCAAGCATCCTTTTCTCTGCCTATACCATTTATCCTATTCATTCGGCACCACAATACGACTGGCAATATCTATCCACAACAGGTTGGAAATCCCTTGATGACAGGTACCTGCTTCACGATGGAACCTGTGGATTAACCATGACCGGCCTACTTTATTTCATGGCTCCCGGAGACCTTTCCCTGCATAATCCAGAAATGCCCTCGGGTTTCTACTGGCTCAGGTTGAGCTACGACTCCTTTTTGAGAGGTCCACATCCAAACTCTCCTTTGACTGAGATCATCATCGAGGGAATATTTCCAAATGGGTTTCCGATTGAGCGTGACCTCAATGGGATTTCCGGGAATTTCTCTGTAGAGGATTTGCCAGCAGAATCTGCGATTCATTTTGACGATGAAAACCTTGAGGTTTCACTCCATTTGCCATTGCCAACCGGAGGCGGGATTCCCAAAGAGTCACGTGAGGCTTATTGGAACAGGATATCATCTTTTCTACGTACGCATCGCCGGGGAATTACTCCCTATTCCTGGGAAAGATTGGCACTGAATCGGTATCGGTTCCTGATCTTCGCAAAGTGTTTCCATCGGGAAGCTTGTTCCAATGAAGTGAAAATGGTCGTTATGCGGGCGACAACTCAGGAAGATCTGCGCCGTTTTCAGGAAGATGGAATTTACCCTTTCCCTTCATTGTCACCCCAGCAACTTATGCAAATGGCCCGTACGATGCGTAGCCTGGGTGCCCCATTCTATTTCCATCCACTAGATCTCAATCTGGAACTCAAATTGATGAATCCGGTGTTTCAACCCATTGATGTTGTGATTTGTTTACGCTACAATAATGGGGCTCGGCAAGAAGAAAATGACCTGAGACTTCGCAATGCTCTTCGGAGACTGATCAACCCATGGATGTATTCAACGAAAGCGGTACCTGTTCTTGGGAATTGGCTTACTGAATCAGTATTCTTCAACGCTGTCCAAAATTTACCTTATGTCCAGACGGTCTACTCATACGAACTGTATGCAAGGGGAAGTCGCACCCCTATTCAGGACCAGCAGATACCCGATCATCTCCTGGTCTTAGACCATGACAGCCTCCTCATCACCTCAGATAATCCAACTGGTTGGGAGACCATAGGAGAAATGATCGTCAATGAAAATTTTGCAATAACAGCACCATGATAGGATTCTTACCAAATGACCGTAGCCAATGTGACTACATTGATCTTCGAGAG
>CAYGRE010000143.1:0-13483 GCA_964352215.1 uncultured Bacteroidia bacterium | reverse complement strand
CCGCGGAAACCGGCATTGAAACCAAAGGGGTAGACGTCCCCGAAGACGTACAGGTGGTTTTGGACCTGTTGAAAGAGATGAAACTAGATTGAGACAAAAATCGTAATTTTCGACCATGAGTAAAAAGGACGACTTTCTGGCTGAGATTGAGGCCGGGTATACATTTGAGGGAGAACATATTATTCTGGGCGCTTCTATGTATGAAGGAGAGGTTCAGAACAGTAGTTATATCAAAGTTCCATTGAAGACCCTCAACCGGCATGGACTGATCGCCGGGGCAACCGGAACCGGGAAGACCAAATCCTTGCAGGTGATGGCAGAAAACCTGTCCCTGATGAGTGTTCCTGTCCTCTTGATGGACATCAAGGGCGACCTCAGTGGGCTGGCGGCAGCCAGCAATGGACACCGAAAGATTGATGAACGCCATGCTGCGATCGGCTTACCCTGGGAATCATTGGGCTTTCCGGTGGAGTTGATGAGCATCTCAGAAGAAAAGGGAGTGCGCCTCCGCGCCACCGTGTCAGAATTTGGTCCGGTATTGATCTCCAAGATACTCGATCTGAACGATACCCAGGAAGGCGTTTTATCCGTCGTTTTCAAGTTTTGTGACGATCAGGGGCTTCCCTTATTGGATTTGAAAGACCTGAAGAAAGCTTTGCTGTACCTGACCAATGAAGGCAAGGATGCCATCGAAAAAGAATATGGACGGATTTCCGGAGCTTCGACCGGCGCCATTATGCGCAAAGTCGTCGAGTTGGAACAGCAGGGAGCGGAAACATTCTTCGGAGAAAAGTCCTTTGAGGTGGATGACCTCATGCGGCTGGATGACAGTGGTTACGGAACCATCAATATTCTTAAGTTGACCGACCTCCAGGACCGACCCAAGTTGTTCTCTACCTTTATGCTCTCTTTGTTGGCGGAAATTTATTCCTCCTTTCCGGAAGAGGGTGATCTGGAGGCCCCCAAACTCGTTATTTTCATTGATGAGGCCCACCTGATCTTCGAAAGTGCATCCAAAGCATTGCTGAATCAGATCGAGACCATGGTCAAATTGATCCGGTCCAAAGGGGTGGGTATATTCTTCTGTACCCAGAATCCCGACGATGTCCCCGAGGATGTCCTGTCCCAATTGGGCCTGAAGATCCAGCACGCCCTGCGCGCATTTACCGCCAAGGACCGTAAAGAAATCAAACTCGCTGCCCAGAACTTCCCCATCAGCGAATACTATGATATAGAAGAGTTACTGACGCAACTTGGAATCGGAGAAGCCCTGGTGACCGTATTGAACGAAAAAGGAATTCCGACACCCCTGGCTGCCACCATGATGCGGGCCCCCCGCTCACGGATGGATATCCTCACCGAGGCAGAAGGGGAGGAGATCGTGGCTAAATCAAGGTTGGTAGGGAAATACAACCAGGAAATAGACCGGGAAAGTGCTTACGAAATGTTAAGTGAGAAGATCGCTGAGTTTGAGGAAGAAGCCCGGCAGGAAGAATTGCGGGAGCAAAGGGAGAAAGAGGAGAAAGCCAGAAGTAAGTCTACCGGTAGCCGAAGCAGAGGCAGGCAAAAAGAACCGCCCTCCGTTTTGGAAGAGATAGCCAATTCATCCGTGGGCAGGACCGTAGCAAGAGAGTTGACGCGAGGAATACTCGGAGTTTTTGGCTTAGGAGGTCGCTCGCGCAGCCGGAGTAAAACCAAACGCAAAAAGACCAACTCCTGGTGGTAGACAGGGACAGGAACAGTTTTTTTGGGGGAATAATTAGATTTAACGTCGTTTTATTGGTAATCCTGCACGGATAAAGGGGTGTCTATTTGCTTAGATGCTTGATAATTACCTACCTTTGCGTTCCCAATTAATTTGGGAAGAAAGGAGTTTTAAATTCATACATGAACGAAAACGAAAACGAAGTTAACGTGGAGGCCACCGGGGAAGAAACCCCTGAGGCGCCGGCAGTAAATGAAACTGCTAACGAAACCCCGACTGAATCAGATGCTCCTGCATCCGATAGTCATCTTCCTCACGAGGAAGCACCCGCCGCTGAAGAGCAGGCAGAAACCCCCGCCGCTGAAGTAAAAGAAGAAGCCCCTGCCGCAGAAGTGGCAGCGGAGGCTCCTGTTACAGAAGCACCGGTTGCAGAGAAGAAAGAAGCGCCTGCCGCTGAATCTTCCAGCAATGGTTCTGCTGGAGACGAGGACGATTTTGATTGGGAGGAAGCCGAAACCGGTTACTCAGCAGCAGAACGGAGTCGTCTTGAAAAAATGTACGAAGGCACTTTGCAAGAAGTCAAAGAGGGTGAAATTGTAGCAGGCACTGTTGTTTCCTTTAACGACAAAGAAGTCATCCTGAACATTGGCTTCAAGTCAGAGGGGATCGTACAGCGCACCGAGTTCCGTGATCTGGAAGGTTCTCTTGCCACAGGAGTTGAAGTAGATGTGTATCTGGAAAGCATTGAAGACAAGAACGGTCAGCTGATCTTGTCCCGTAAGCGTGCCAAGCACATCCGCACCTGGGCGAAGATTCTCAACGCAGAGGAGGAAGATGTAATCCTCGAAGGTTTGATCAAGCGACGCACCAAAGGTGGCTTCGTGGTCGACATCGATGGCATCGAAGCCTTTTTGCCAGGGTCACAGATCGACGTCAAGCCTGTTCGGGATTTCGACGCCTACGTTGGCAAGTCCATGGACTTCAAAGTTGTGAAGATCAACCACCCCTTCGAGAACGTGGTTATCTCGCACAAGATACTTATCGAGAAAGACCTCGAAAAGCAGCGCCAGGAGATCCTCAAGAATCTGGAAGTTGGTCAGGTACTGGAAGGTACGGTCAAGAACATGACGCACTTCGGTGTGTTCATCGATCTTGGTGGAGTAGATGGTCTGCTTCACATCACCGATATCAGCTGGGGCCGCATCAACCATCCGGAAGAGGTACTCGACCTGGACCAGAAAGTCAATATCGTGGTATTGGACTTCGACGAAGAGAAGAAGCGTATCAGCTTGGGCATGAAACAACTGGAGCCCCATCCATGGGACTCTCTGCCTGAGGAGATCGTTCAAGGCTCCAAAGTCAAAGGCCGCGTAGTGACCGTTGCCGACTACGGTATTTTCGTTGAGATCATGCCTGGTGTAGAAGGCTTGGTCCACATGAGCGAAATGTCCTGGTCACAGCACCTTAAGAATCCAACCGAGCTGTTTAAGATCGGAGACGAAGTTGAAGCCACTGTGCTTTCAATCGACCGTGAAGAGCGGAAGATGTCTCTTGGCCTCAAGCAGTCCAAAGAAGATCCATGGCGCAATGCGCAGGAGGACTTCGCAGTTGGAAGTCGTCACACAGGTATCGTACGAAACATGACCAACTATGGTCTGTTTGTCGAACTGCGTGAAGGTGTAGATGGTCTCGTTCACATTTCCGATCTCTCATGGACGAAGAAGTACAGCCACCCCTCAGAATTCACCAAGCGTGATGAGGAACTGGAAGTCATCGTTCTGGATATCGATGTGGAAAACCGTCGTCTGAGCTTGGGTCACAAGCAACTCACCGAAGATGTATGGATCACATTTGAATCGATCTTCGTGATCGGCTCTGAGCATGAGGGAACCCTCATCAGCATAGGAGACAAAGGTGCGATCGTAGAACTTCAGTATGGTGTTGAAGGCTTTGTTCCCAAGAAGCACCTCGAAACCGCTGCCGGCGAAAACAAGCTGAAAATCGGTTCTGCTTACAAGTTCAATGTCATCGAGTTTAACAAAGATGCCAAAAAGCTTGTCCTTTCCCACCGTATGACCTGGGATGAGGAAATGCAGTCCATCGAGGAAAACCGCCGTACCACTGCCACTGCCAGTGCAGGTTCAGGTACCAAGAAGAAGAAGAAAAGCAGCGCAGCATCTGCTCCGGCGGCACAAAAGCCACCGAAGACAGAAGGTACGATGCTAGGCGATATCTCAGCACTTGCTGTCCTTAAGAAGCAACTTGAAGAACAAGAAAGAGTTGCAGCTGAGGAAAAACTGAAGGATATGGGTCTTGAAAAAGACGCAGCTCCGGAAGATGCAGAAGCTCCGAAAGAAGAAGCTAAAGCTCCAAAAGCAAAAGCAAAAGCCCCAAAGGCAGAAGCTGAAGCTCCAAAAGCTGAAGCAGAAGCTCCGGAAGCAGAAGCTGAGGAAAGCAAATCTTCAGAAGAAGAGTAAGCTAAGCCTAATAAAATAAAAGCCGCTTCACTTAATTGTGGGGCGGCTTTATTTTTTTTTAGGTGTATTGAACCCAGAGAACTTCGGGAGTTATTTTCTTCTCAGCGGGTGGTTATTTTCCCTTCGGCTGGTTTCTATTTTCCTTTCAGGATGGAATCCAAATGGTTTTCCAGTACACCAACGGCGCGGTCCATTTGTTGGTTGTTGGGAAGAACCAGATCACATTCGTATTTGTAGGGCTCAATATACTTGCGGTACATAGGAGCTACATATTTATTGTAATAATTAAGGACCTCATCCAGTCCATAGCCACGTTCCTTCTCATCTCTGCGAATACGTCTCGACAGGCGAATATGCTCATCGGCATCAACGAAAACCCGAAGGTCGAGTAACTCGGAAATCTTAGGATGGTGAAAGACAAAGAGGCCTTCGACCAGGATAATGGGAGAGGGGCGGTAAACCAAATACTTCGGTTCCTGATCTGGATTGTTGTAGGTGTATTCCAGGATTCGCACTTCTTCCCCCTCTGAGATTCGCTGCAGGTCAATTGCCAGTCGGTCTAAATCCAGTGCCTCAGGGTGGTCATAGTTTATTTCTCCTTCATCGTCCCTGGGTAATTCCGCTCGACTCCTGTAATAATTGTCACTGGAGATAAGGGTGATCTTTTCATCTGGATACCTGGCCAGAATATGCTTTAACAAATAGGTTTTGCCCGAAGCTGATCCTCCGGATATCCCCAGGAAATATGGTTTACGTTTACTCATAACAGGAAGACAGCTTTACTCATAACAGGAAATCAGCAAATTTTCGAACAGCCTGACCACGGTGTGAAATTGCATTCTTTTCACTGGCCTCCATTTCTGCCAGGGTTCGGTTGTCGTTCTCCGGGATGAAAAGTGGATCATATCCAAAACCCCCATTGCCCCGTTTTTCAAGGCCAATCCGACCCTTTAGGACTCCCTCAAAAGTGCGAAGGTCATGGCCATCGAAATAGGCAATCACAGTGCGGAATTGGGCCGTACGATCTTCCTTGCTGGCTAACTCTTCCAGAAGCAATGCCATATTCGCTTCAGAATCACCATCTTCTCCTGCATACCTGGCAGATCTTACACCCGGACGCCCATTCAGGGCGGTCACTTCCAATCCGGTATCATCGGCAAAACAAGGTACGCGGACTTTTTCGAAGAACTCTTTGGCCTTCTTGATCGCATTACCTTGGAGATCAGGCGCATCTTCCACTACCTCAATCTTTTCAGGGAGATCTCTGAAACTACTGACCTCAAAATGATCCTTCAAAATGGCGCCAATCTCTTCAAGTTTTTTCCCATTCCCGGTGCCAAAGAAAATACGCTTCTTTTCCATAGATATCTACTAGACCAGTTTCTGTTGAATTTCCTGTAATTGTTCCCAGAGCGCCTTCTTCAATTCCCGGTCATCCTTCAATTCGGCCAATCGATGTGTGAAATACAAGGTTCCTTCCTCGATATTTTGGCCTCCCGGGACCTTGGTTGGATTTGTATCCCCAAATATTAACCCGTTGTCAAAAACAACCCCGTATGGATTGGGCATGTCACGGAAATCGGCGGCGTTGATCTCTCCCGTAATCACTCCGAAACCAGCAGCATCAAAAGGTATCTCGATGCTCGCCACAATTTTCTTCAGCAAATCGGTAAGTTCTCTATTTCCCAATTCGCTCGCGTGGAGGATGAACAATACCTGGGATTGTGGTTTGGGGCGCCAGGTCAACTTTCCGGTAGGAGTGAGGACCTCTTCTGAAGATGGTGGAGACTCATGGGAATCCTTTCTTTCGACCGGAGTGGCAACTTGAGCTTCAGGTGTTGTTTCAACTTGAGCTTCAGGTGCTGTTTCAACTTGAGCTTCAACCGGAGTTACAGTTTGGGCTTCAGGCAAAGGTTCAGAATTGGCTTCAGATGAAGAGAAGACAGCATCGCCCGGAACCAGAAAAAAACGGTCTCCATATAGTTTTTGCAGGTCGTCGAAAATCAGGTCCATCGATCTATTGTTTAAAACAGGGTACGGGGTAGCCTTTATACAACTAAAGCCATCATCAAAGCGAATTTACAAGGAAATTGCAACAATTGGCAGTTTGTCACTATTGTTACATAAATAGAATGAAAGGATATGTATCATTGATAGAGTTGAAACCTTATAGGTGGAAATCTCGTTATTGAAAGTGAACATATTGACAAACGTTGATATAAAGAAAAGACCAACAAAATGAGCGAAAACAGCAAGAAATCCTTCGAGACTCTGGTCAAAGAGTCAAAAGTTCCGATTCTGGTAGATGTCTACTCGGATACTTGTGGACCCTGCATCATGTTGAAACCCGTCCTGAAAGAACTGAAGAACAACATGGGCGAGGATTTGAGGATTATTAAAATCAATGGTCCCAAGAATATCCCCTTCATGCAGAATTGGGCTATTGAAGCTTTTCCAACCCTGATTTTGTTCAACGAAGGGGAAGTTGTCTGGCGCCAAATGGGCTTTATGCCCCTCCAGCATCTGGAGCGTATGATCAGAGATGCAGTTCCTGCTTGAGAGAGGGCATATTCTAAGATTCAGTTCCTGATTGAGAGAGGGCATAATCTGAGATTCAGTTCCTGCTTGAAGGGGCATATAATCTGAAAAGCAGTTCCGGCTTTAGCGAGCGAATAATGAATCCGCTCCTGTTTAAGCACGGAGACGAAGAAACATTAGATAAAGAGTATTTTCATAGTTTGGTAGTAAGGTTGATTTTATTTAGGTAGTTACAAGGGGGTCGGTGCGCACGCATTGGGCCCCCTTGATTTTTACACAGGTTGTAAATTTCAAACAAACCGTCATTGGAAACCCAAGCTAGTTTTCGTAAAATTCGGAATGCTGCATATTCGCTTCGCATGTCTTATCCTACTGGGCATTGGTTTGACTTCTATTTCCTGTTCAGGGCTGTACGGTCAATGTCCCACCACCAATGTCACCGGTAATCTCACTCCCTCCAATGGAGATACCCTCTCCGGGACCTACAATATTACCGGAGACTTTATCATTCCTGCCGGGGTGACCGTCTTTGTACGTCCATTTTCCAGTAGTGGCTGTGGGCGGCTGGAGGTATTTGCCAACGGTAATATTCAGGTTGCAGGGACGATTCGGGCTGATAGTGCAGGATTTTCTGGAGGTACGAGTGGGCTTGCCGGGCTTGCCAACAATGTACAGTTTATCACTTCCTGCCCATCCCCAACCGGGCAGTGTGGAGATGTATTCACATTTGGTGGCAGTGGTGGCGGAAATGGGAATCCGGGAGGCGGCGGGAGTGGAGGATCGCCAGGCCTTGATGGCAGTGGGCGAAAAAACCAATGTCTCACTTTCGGAGATGAAGGTGGAAGGGTAGGCGGTGCCGGCGGTGCCGGTGGTGGAGCCGGTGGTTCCTACGGTGGTGGTGGTACCGCAGGGCAACCAGGCGGTGTCGGAACTACTCCCGTTATCAATTCTGCATCCACCACCAATTGTACCAACAATCCCATTGGATTTGGTTTTGGAGGCAATGGTGGCATCCTGGGCAGTGCTTACGGAACTGCAACTGGTCCGGATATTGATCCCGGATCCGCTGGCGGTGGAGCCGGAGGTGGGGGAAGAGGCCGTTTTGCTGGTCAAAACGGTGGAGCAGGTGGAGCCGGTGGAGGAATGGTCCGCCTGGTTGCCGGTGGCAACCTCTCCTTTTCAGGATTGATCAGTGCCAATGGTTCGAATGGAGGTAAGGGAGGAGATGGTGGTGACGCCGGATCATCCCCTCAGTGTTGTTCCGATGGATGTAACGGGGCAGATGAATATACCCATACCGGTGCCGGCGGAGGTGGTTCAGGCGGTGGTGGTGGTGCCGGAGGAGGCGTATTCCTTCAGGGAGCAGGTGTGACCTCAGTAACGGGAAATATCAATGTCAGAGGCGGAAATGGTGGACAGTCAGGTCAGGGCGGAGCCGCCTATTCCAACAGTTACAGCTGCTTATTTGGCAATTCCAATGTCAGCTGTACGAATGCGACTTCCGGTGGATTGGGAGGAGCAGGGGGGGGAGGCCGGATAAAGGTGTTTTACAACGATTGTGCCCCTGGGAACGTACTTTCCCTTTCTTCAGATGCATCAGCCGGCAATGGCTCCGGAGGTTTTGGAACCCCCGGTACCATTCACGTTGGTCCTGACAATTCCTTCGTTTTGGGGACGGCAAGTCCCTCGAACCAGACGGTTTGCTACGGGGGAGACCCTGGCAATATGAACAGCCTCCCTGCCCAAGGCGGTTTCGGTGGCATTTCCTACCAGTGGCAGGAACAACCCAATTGTTCAGGCCCCTGGTCCAATGTCGCTGGTGGCACAGTCCTGAATTACGATCCTCCGTCAGGATTGCTCAATACGACTTGTTATCGGATGCTCATCAGTTCAGGAACCTGCATTGGAGTCTCCGACACCCTCCAGGTGGATGTTATTCCGCCCCTCCCTGCGGCAGTCTCACCGGTCGGTGCTGTCGATACCTGTTTGGGAGACAGCATACAACTCACAACTTCTGGCGGCTCGGGTGCCACCTACCAGTGGGCATTCAACGGAAGCCCCATCCTCAATGCCACGGACTCTTTTTATACCGCATTTACCACCGGAGATTATTCTGTAACCATCACCTACCCGGTAGGCTGCGACGCCGTATCGGCACCTACCTCAATCACCTTTGAGCCACCGCCACCCGCATTTGCTGCGGTGCTGGGGGATTCTACCCTCTGCCCCGGAGATTCTGTCGAATTGTTCGCCTTTGGTGGTGGTACTTATCAGTGGTATTACAATGGAAGCCTGTTGCCCAACGACACCCTGGCAGGCCTCAGCGGCTTACAACCAGGGTACTACCATGCCCTGATTACCTCAGCAGGAGGATGCACCAATGTCTCCGATTCGGTCCAATTGATTGCAGTGCCGGATCCAAGCCCAGCGATCACAACCCAAGGGCCACTTCAATTTTGTGAAGGTGACTCAGTCAATCTTACCGCTTCCGGAACTGGAGGGGACCAATTGCAATGGCTGCTCAACGGAGCACCCTTGCCCCAGGACAGCACTGTAATTACAGTTGGTGATGGAGGCAATTATCAACTCATATTTACGACCCAATTTGGGTGTACAGATACTTCCCTTGTGCAAAGTATCCAGGTAGATCCAAGTCCCAATGCCGACTTGCAACCAGCGGGTATCCCCGTATCCTGCCAGGGAGATTCTGCCCTTTTCCTGTCCACCGGAAATGGCACCTTCAACTGGCTGTTCAACGGTACCCCCATCCCCGATACCACCAGCTTCCTGTATACCAGCATTCCAGGCAATTATTCTGTCGTCGTCACCAGTCCCCTGGGCTGTGTAGACACCTCGGTGGCTTTTAGTTATGCCTGGTTTCCACCCAGCACCTTAACGATCAATGGTCCCAATCCCGCTTTTGCCTGCCCCGGCCAGTCCATTGATCTACAAGCCCAGATTGTCGGCAATGCAAATACCGTACAATGGTACAGGAACGACTCCTTGCTCACTGGCGAGACAGGTTTTACTATTTCCACCGAAACACCAGGGATCTACAGCTTCGAAGCGACCGATCCCAATGGCTGTATCTATTCTTCGGCTGGATTCACAGTAACTCCCGGACTGTCTCCCAATGCAAGCATTGACCCATTGGGTGCCAATCCATTTTGTCCCGGAGAATCACTGGTTTTGCTCGGAGAAGGAGGGAATACCTACCAGTGGTTGCTGGATGGACAAGTCATTCAGGGAGCCACCGATTCATTTCTCAATGTGACCACCTCAGGCACCTATAGCCTGGCCATCCAGACAGGTTGCGGGGAAGATACCGTAGATTTTCAAGTGACAGCCGCTCCCGGACCCGTTGCCGGATTCATTTACGACAACCTTCCCGGAAACGAAGTCAATTTTATTGACCAGAGCATCAGTGGAGCCACCTGGCAATGGGATTTCGGCGATGGAAGTCCCTTGTCCAACCTGCAAAATCCCAACCACCAATATCCCGTGGGAGGGGAGTATTTCGTCACCATGATTACCCAGGATATCTTTGGCTGTGCCGATACCATATCCCTCACCATATTGGCAGAGGACCCAGGGGTATTCATCCCGAATGTATTTAGCCCCAATGGAGACGGGATCAATGATCTTGCGCTCACCCGCTTTGATGAACTGTTAACATTTGACTTTTGGATATTTGACCGTTGGGGGCGCCTTGTTTATACAACTAATTTAGAAGGTGCCTATTGGGATGGGAATTTCAGAGGGAAGGCTGCCCCAGAAGGAGTCTATTTTTATGTACTAAAGGGGTTGAATGCTCAGAATGAGCCAGTTACCGAAAAAGGGAACCTGCATTTAGTCCGATAGTGCCATTCTTTGACTTTATAGAATTGTACAATTAAGTAGATATAATGGATTAAATGCCGCTCTTTGTTGATTTCTGTTGATCTTTCCGTTTGATAAAATGGCTAGGATTATTTTAATTAAGCTAAGATTAGTGGGGTTAGATTTCGATGGGTTAGTTTTTAGATAATGAACCACTCGCTGCGCTGATCAATCTTTGATACAAATGGCCTACTCTCGATTACTTTATTGCCTGTTTAAGGCTGTAAAGAGGCGTTGAATCACTGCTATGTAAGAAAATACTTTCTATGAATCACATGTTTACCCTCAAAGACCTTCGTCACCTCTGGTTGGCCCTCGCCTTCCTCCTTGCTGCTAATGTGAATCTGAAGGCTACTCACGCAATGGGAGCCGACCTCACTTTCCAGTGTATTGGAAATGGACAGTACCAAGTCCAGCTACAGTTCTTCAGGGATTGTGGTGGAATATCGCCGGCCAGTACCTATGCGATGACTTATTCCTCCGCGACTTGTGGAGTGAGTGCGTCGATTACCCTCACCCAATCCGGGTCTGCCACGGATGTAACCCCGATTTGCGCATCTGCCAGCAGCAATTGTGGCGGTGGCGGTGGCTCTTTCGGTATTGAGCAATGGACCTATACAGGCACCCTCAATCTTCCCGCTGGATGTGGAAACGATTGGGTGCTGGGTTGGTCAACCTGTTGCAGAAACAATGCCATTTCCACCCTTTCCAATCCAGGGAATCAAAGTTTCTACGTTTATGCGAACCTGGACAATACCACAGCTCTTTGTAACAGTTCTCCTGTATTCGTAAACGATCCTACTCCGATTGTTTGTATCAATCAACCTGTTTCCTATTCTCACGGGGTGAGTGATCCTAACAATGACAGCCTGGTATTTTCACTTGCCAATTGCCGTCAGTCTGCTGGAGCAGGTGTCGGATATGCAGGTGGGTTCTCCGGGGTAAACCCACTCGCCACTTCATCCGGAGTTACCATTAACCCTGCTACGGGTACCATCACCTTTACTCCCAATGCCACCCAGGTAGGGGTCATGTGTGTACGGGTACAGGAGTTCAGGAATGGTGTGCAGATCGGAGAAGTTATCCGGGATATGCAATTCCGGGTAATCAACTGTTCTAACCAAGCCCCGATTGCCACTGGTATAAATGGAACTGGTGTCTACCAAACCGATATCTGTATTGGTTCCACCCTCTGTTTCGATATTTTCGGGTCTGATGTCAATTCCGACAACATTACCATGACCTGGAACAATGGTATTCCCGGGGGTCAGATTTCATTTACCGGACAAGGCACAACTGCCCCTTCAGCTACTTTTTGCTGGACTCCGGGCTTGGCCGATATCGGAAGCAATTTCTTCACGGTTACTGTGACCGACAATGCCTGTCCTCTTCAAGGGGTCAATACCTATTCTTATGAGATCATCGTTACCGGAACTTCTAACAATGTCAGTGCCGGATCGGACCAAACGGTCTGCGAAGGTGAGAGTGCGAACCTGAATGCAACCGGTTCACCCGCGCTATCTTATACCTGGACGCCCTCTACAGGACTCAGTTGTACCAATTGCGCCAATCCAGTAGCAACTCCTTCGGTAACTACCGCATATACAGTCACCGCATCTTTTGCGGACGGCTGCAACCTGACGGATGTTGTAAATGTGATTGTCGCAGCAGAACCCAATGTTTCGGTCAATCCACAAAATGCATTTAGCTGTCCTGGTGCCAGCGTCCTGTTGGTGGCAAATGCTCCCACCGCAACAGGTTATGCCTGGAGTTCTGGTGGTAGTGGAAGTACAGAAAGTGTTTCTCCAGCGGTAACCACCAGCTACATCGTGACGGTAACCGATGGCAATGGGTGCCAAAATACAGATACGGCTGTGGTCAATATTGCCACCCCATCTGGGACAGCATGTAATGTCATCTATACCTCTCCCGGCGCAGTCGGGGTGGGCTCTTCATCTGACCCCGCGGATTTTGTTACGGCCATTGGTATGGCTTCCTGTAACAATACTGTCATCAAGATGGATATTGGAACTTATACCATCAGCAGTGCCATTACCAACGTAACCAGTTTCCTCACCATTGAGGGGGGCTTCGACCGTTCAAACGGATGGCGTAAGACCTCTCAAGCGGGGGCAACAACTATCAACAGGACTTCAGCCAATGTGGAAGGTGCGACTGGTACCGCTCCACGGATCACGGCATTCTATATCAATGGTCAGACTGATTTCCGTTTTCAGGACTTGACCATAACAACTGCAAATGCACCAGCAAATGGTCCCGGCACCCGTGGCATCAGTACTTATGGGGTCCACATGACCAATTGTACGAATTACAATTTCACCCGCTGTCAGATTCTTCCGGGAAATGCGGGGCAAGGTGATTCCGGTAGCAATGGGACGAATGGTGCAAATGGGAACAATGGTGTGAATGGTCAAAATGGCGATTCTGATCAGCAAAATGATGCCCGTGCGGGTGGAGCCGGAGGAGCTGGTGGGGGAGCAGGAGCAGGACCTGGAGGTGCTGGAGCTGCTGCCGCTGGTGGCTGTTGTAGTACAGGTGGTCCAGGTGCCGCTGGTGGTACTGCAACCAACTACCGCGCTGGCGGTGGTGGAGGCGGTGGAGCCCGTGGTGGTCAGGAAGACCGTGATGGGGGAGCAGGAGGAATTGGCGGTGCCAATTTCGGAGGTCTCTCCACGACATGTGGTGGAGGTGCAGGCCAGGAAAGCGGTTGTAACAGTGTTACAAGTTCATGTAACGCCGCCTTGAGTGGTGACAATGGATGTGCGGGCGCCGGTGGAGCCAATGGAACTGCCAGTGGCGGTGGCGGTGGCGGCTCTTACGGGGGCGGTTTCTTCAATCCAGGCGGCTTGGGCGGAACTGGTAC
>CAYGRE010000142.1:0-13485 GCA_964352215.1 uncultured Bacteroidia bacterium | reverse complement strand
TGCTTCCCTTCTCCCGGCGTTTCTTCCTGGATACTCCAGCGGCCACCATGGCCTGAACCGCCATTTTTGAAGTGAACTGCTCGTCCCAAAGTTGGACATAGAGCTTCGGAAAGGTTTTTTCCAAACGCGCTTTGAACTTGCGTACCGCCTCTGTACTGTTCGTATCACTCCCATCCAACCGGGTGGGCCACCCTAACAAAAACCCTTCTACGGGTTCTTTTGCCACCATTGCCTTCAATTCATTCATCAATTGCGAAGTCGCTACGGTATCCAACCCGGAGGCTATGATCTGAAGCGGGTCGGTCCAGGCCAGCCCGGTCCGTCGCAATCCGTAATCAATGGAAATGATGCGAGACATTGTGCAAATATACGTAGTTTTAGAACTATGTTTTGGGATGGCAAATTCAAATTGCAGTGCCAGGCAGAATTCGTTGGATTGTACTACGCTGGCTTTGTAAACGTATTACCTATTATCTACAAGATTGCCAATATACGGATGCGCCATTGCTTCATCGCTTTGGTTATGATTGTGGGCCTGACTTCCAGTTTCGTTCAGGCCCAGAAGTACCCTTTCAATTTCAATTGGGACCGGCCCTCTGACTTTCCAAGTCCTCTGGAGGCGGTGCAATATGCGCAGATGCATGCACTTGGCTATCAGGAACTGCTGCGGGTATCCAGCTATGAAGATGGGCATCGGACCCTGAAGCGGATCATACTGGATGAGGAGGGCCGATTGTTGAAGGTTTCTTATGCGCCCTTCAACGATATGTTCATTGAGCACCAAAATTATGTATATGACGATGCAGGGAGGTTGCGGCAGGTAAGGGGCAGTGGGTTGAACGAGAATACGGTCAGTTTCGCCTATGATTGGGGAGACCGGATTTCTCTGGAAGAGTACTCGAGTGGCAGAGGGGTGGAGAAGCCGGTGCGGCGTGAATACGATTATGACCGGGAGGACAACCTCATTTTGGTGAAGGAATTCCATGGCACCTATCAGATCAATTATGTCGCGACTCCTAAATCAGGAAAGACGGCGACGGTCAAGGCGATCGGGGAAGGAGAGGCTTACAGTTGGTATGCTGGCGATTCCGTGAAATGGACAGCTGCCGGGGATGGCTTGCGGATGATGCAGCCTCCGGAGTTCAAACTGGGTCGGATGACTTACGACAAGGAAGGTCGATTGACTTCCCGGCTCTGGTCAGATTTACCACCCTTTCCCAGGCAGGTCGTACTGGTGGAGAAGTACGGCTATGATGAAGCCGGGCGTCTGGAGTGGCATCTGGTCTCGACTTCAGAGGAGGTGGATACGAAGGAAAAAGCAATGGAGGGTTGTGGAGCGCGGTTCAGGTTGGAGGAGTACAGTTACCAGGCAAATGGACTGATGCAGGAAATTCGCGCAACCATCTGTGAGGATGGGAAAAATACCAGCGTTTCTAAAGAGAAGTTTACTTACAAATAAGAATCCCAGGGGGATGTGGGTTTGTGGACGTGGATTTGGGGATGTGGGTTTGGAGCCACCACTTTGGCGATTGTTTGATCAAATAGTGATCGACATTTATAACTTCCTTTGTTTGATCAGCATTTACTTCGGCAATGTAATCCGAAAGGTTGTCCCTTTCCCCACCTCAGAATACAGGACCCAGATTTTCCCTTTGTGGTAATTCTCGACTACGCGGCGGGTCAGGCTCAATCCCAGTCCCCAGCCTCTTTTCTTGGTGGTAAATCCGGGTTTGAAGACAGTCTTCCACTGGTGCTTGGGGATCCCCTTGCCGGAGTCACTCAGGTCAATCTGAATCAGTCTTCCCTTTTCTGAAGCGTGAATGCCAATCTTGCCTGGTCCGGAAATCGCATCCAGTGCATTCTTGAGCAGGTTTTCAATCACCCAGGAAAACAGGGCTTCGTTTACCTCAATGGTTGCCTCGATCGGGACCTCATTGACCACTTCCAGTTGGACCTTCTTCGGCATCCGCTTCCTCAGGTATTCGCTGGCCCGGTCCAGTACCTCATTCAGCCTCACCTCACTCAGCTCGGGCACGGAACCTATTTTCGAAAACCGCTCCGCAATATTCGACAAGCGGTCCACATCTTTTCTCAATTCCTCGATCAGCTCAAGGTCTTCAGGATCGCCCTCAGTTTTTAATTCCAGCAATTCCACCCAGGCCATCAGGCTGGAAACCGGTGTTCCCAACTGGTGGGCCGTTTCCTTGGCCATCCCCACCCAGACTTTGTTCTGCTCGTTTTTCTGAGCGATGAAAAAGCTGCCGAAGACGATGGAGATGAACACCATGATGACGATCAGCATCAGAATCGGATAGAACCGCAGCTTTTTCAGCAAATGGGATTCGTCAAAGTAAATCGCCATTTCCTGTCCAAAGAATTCGATGAAGATGGGCTCCTGGCCGTGGCCATTTTTCAGGTCTTCGAGGTAGGTTTGCTCTTGTTGTTTGCGTTCCCTTTCCGGGAGGTCTTCGTCGATTCCCAGATTCATGGTGCTGATGATTTCCCCGTCGAGCACTTGAATAATAGGGATCAACTCGTTCTGGGTAATTACATTTTGAGTGACCCATTCCAACTCCGCATTGTCGGCATCGAGGTCAATGTCCGAAGCAAATTCGATCGCCTTTGCGAATTGGTCAATCCGCTTGACTTCCTGGTCAAGCAGTTGCCGGGCCAGGAAATTGGAGTACACGAGAGAGCCTGCTGTAATCAGGAGGGCAATGACCCCAAAGATCAGCAGGCGGCTGTTCGACCGTATGGAGAGAGAGAACATCAGCGGAAAGATACGGGATTTTAAGAGATGGTGATGGGCCGGGAAATGAGATCAGGAAAAAGCAAGGTGTCGGTTGAGCATTTGCTGAGAAAAACAACTGATCTGAGGAATATTTGAACCCATTCTGACTTAAATCATTATATTAGCCTCAAGAGGCTTTTTCATCTAAGTTCGACCATTCTGTCAGACTCAGATTTTGTGCGTTCGTCAAAGTAGTCTACCTTTGGACGGTCGCGATTTCTTAAGTAGTTAATCGTGTCAGGAAGATGCAGGAATCAATGAAGGCGATCAGCCTTTCGCATAAAAAAGCAAGTGTTGGAATTCGGGAGCAAATGCATCTCAGCAATGGTGCCACCCGCAATTTGCTCTCCCGGATCAAGCAGGTTTTCGACCTGGAAGAGGCGTTTGTCCTTTCCACTTGTAACCGCACGGAGATCTATTACAGTTCAGACGAAGACCTTTCACTGGAGATTCTCAAGCTCCTGTGCCTTGAAAAAGGGATTGCTGATGCTGAAGAATTCATCCCTTACTTTCAATTCATCTACGACGAGGAAACCGTGGTACGTCACCTGTTCAGGGTAGCGATGGGTCTTGAGTCCCAGGTGATCGGTGACCTTCAGATTTCGAACCAGATCAAGACTTCTTACGGTGCTGCTGCGGAGATGGAAATGGCAGGTCCTTTCCTGCACCGACTCCTCCACACTATTTTTCACGCCAACAAGCGGGTCCAGCAAGAGACTGCTTACCGGGATGGCGCTGCCAGCATCAGTTATGCATGTGGTGAATTGGTCAAGGACCTCACCCAGTCACACCAGGAAGCCAGCGTACTCATAATTGGCCTTGGTGAAATGGGCCGGGATGTTGCACGTAACCTCGGTAAAGTTCCTTCCCGGCTTGCATTGATCAACCGTACCGACCTGAAAGCTCAGGAATTGGCCGCGGAGCTGGATGCTGAATTCATTCCCTATGACCGTCTCTATGATGTATTGGGAGAGTTTACCGTGATTGTGAGTGCGGTCAGTGGAGATGCGCCGATCATTCGCAGAGAGCATTTTCCCAACCATACCCGCTTCGCCCAAAAATTTCTGGTCGACCTCTGTGTACCGCGCAGTGTTGCTTCGGACGTCGAGAGGATTTCCGGATTTGTTGTTTACGACATCGACGAGATCAAAACCGAAACGGATCGGACGATTTCACGTCGCAAGGCTGCGATTCCTGCCGTGGAAGCCATTATCGAAACAGAGATGATAGGTTTCAAGGTATGGCGCAAAGAGCTGGGCATCACGCCCGTGATCCAACGCTTCAAAGATGCCTTGGAAGAAATCCGGCACGAGGAAATGGCGCGCTATCTCAAGAAGTGCACCGCTGAGGAAGCCAGATTGATGGATGCAGTGACCAAAGGGATGGTGAACAAGATCATCAAGCTTCCGGTGCTGCAACTGAAAGCCGCTTGTAAGCGTGGGGAGGAAGAATCCCTCGCAGAGGTGTTGAATGATTTGTTCAATCTCGAGCCGAAGGCGGTTGAGAAATAGGCGGGACTTCCGGTAAAAATGGGCCTTTACTGATTCTCTGATCACTGCAAAACTCACTATTCCGGGGGCGTAATATTTCGCGAATTCCCGCACAAACCATCACAGGAATCCTTACAAATTTGGAGTTTTTACGGCGCATGGTTTAGGGTCAGCACCCACAAAGGTTCGGGTCCTGACCCTCAAGGTTTGCGGGTCGACACCCGCGAAAGTGAGGGTCCTGACCCTCGAGGTTTGCGGGTCGACACCCGCAAAAGTTCGGGTCCTGACCCTCAAGGTTTGCGGGTCCGGACCCTCAAATCTGCGGGTCAAGACCCGCAAAAATTCGGGTCTACACCCTCAAGGTTTGCGGGTCCGGACCCGCAAACCCGCACCTCCCACGGTGCGCAGCCGGGCATCTGCACCCTCAACCCTGTTCCCTCTGCACCCTCATTCATTCGCATGTCTACCCGCAACCTCGCGCCTTCACCGCCGCATACCCTGAGCCACATGCCCCGAACCAGTGCGGCTCATAAGCCGCAACTCCGCGGCCCCCGACCCTAATCGGTTCACCGGATTTAAGATCCGAGAGCACCAATGGTTCACTGAAAATGAACCCCATAGAGAAAATAGTTCACCAGAAATACCCGCCAAAAACACAAATGGCTGTCCCCAAACGAAGGAGACAGCCATTCATTTTTTAGCAAACCTGTTCCGATCAGCTTGAGAAGCAGAGGGAGATACAGGAAATACATACACTCAGACAGAGAGTCACACAAGGAATCCCCTTCTGATCTGGCACAGCATTTTTCTTAACAAGGTTTTTGATGAGCAAGTCCTTCTTCTGATTGTTGTTCATAGTGATATAGGTATTAGATAAATGGAATTAATTACAGTGTTGAGGGTTATCAGGTCTTAGCACTCCAATAGTTCTTGTGAATGCTGTCCAAATATTCCGGGGTATAGGTATCGGTCCAGTCGGAATACCATTTGACCAGGGTTTCTTCTCCCAGATGGTCGTAGATATAATTGTACTGGGCTTCGAGTTGTGCTTCCTGTTTGGCTTTGAAGGCCGATGGATCAGCCTGGTAGTCCGCGAGATTCTTGTCCTTTTCAGTCTTGGTAGTGGGGGAGTGGTTCAGGTAGAATCCAAGATAGTTTTTGCAGAATGTCTGGTAGTCGCGGGTAAACAGGATAAAGGTGTGCCACATTTCATCCATGAGGATCATGGATTGACTCACCATCAGAACGGGCGCTTCTCCACCTTCGGTTCTGCTCCGAATGCTCAAGGCTGAAATCCAAAGCCACTTTTTGGTTTCTTCGAACAACTCGCGGGTCTTATCCTCCTCCAAAGCCCAATTCTCCATGAACTTGTAAATGAGGTTGTCGTTCTGATAGGTCAATACTTTTTCAAGCGGCAAGAGCTGGGTCGGAGTTTTCAGGTTCTCCATTTAGGACAAAGGTGATTAAAGGTAACTGACAAAATAGAATGAGAGACTATATTACGTAAAATCGGGCTTGATTTCAAGGCAGATATTTCTGGATACCGAGACATGGTTGCGATCGGCAATGAAATTATCCAGTGGCTTATTCAAACAAGTCCAACTCGTCATCCCAGTCCTTTTTCTCGCCCTTTTTCTTCTTTTTGCCTGGTTTGGGGGAGGCGCTGTTCCGGTCTTGTTCCAAATAATCTTCTGCTTCGGTTTCTTCCTCTTCATCCAGGGGCATTGCGGCAACCGTCTTCTTCTGCTTAGGTTTCCGCTTTGCTTGATTATCACCAGCTGCAGCATTTTGGACCTCTTCATTTCTCACCACCGCATATTCCCCAAAATTCCGGGACCGCTGGTAAAGGAAAAATTCTTCCGTCTCATTGTTGAGCATCACGACATAGAGGAGGAATAAAGTGCTCACCCAGGCCAGGATGCTGACAATCATAAATACGGTATCGGGAAAGCCGGCAAGTGCGAACAAATAGACTTCCAGGACCAGGGCGACTACAAGCAGGCCACATAAAATATAGCGAACCGCCTTACCCCCTCTGAAAACCGCTGCGCCCATCAGCGCGAGGACGGGGATCATCCACCAGTACACCTCGTTGAATTGGTCGAAAGCCACGGTTTCCTCGACGATAATTTCGAGCATGATAGCCAACATCAGCCGCAACAGGGCAAGTAGAACCAGGCTGATCAACAGCAACCGCTTTCCCTTTTCAATTCTTGTCAGCTCCAGTGTATCCATGGGTGGAAAATTCGCAATCATCTGGTCAAAATCCAATTTGTCTTTCTCAGAACCAGAATAAGTCAAAAGGTTACAAGACAAATTGAACCATTTGGTGATGAGACAGTTGTTGTGTGTGCTGTCAGAATGCCACTTCACCTGACAAAATTGCATAAAAAGTGTTCTGGCACGCTTTTAGATAAGCTAGCAAGTGTTCGTAAGAACAGAATACATGTATCAAAGAATAAAACTTATAACCCAAGGAGGATTTATTTATGTCACTTAACATTCGCCCTTTGGCCGATCGCGTGGTGATTGAGCCTGCTGAAGCCGAAGAAAAAACTGCTTCCGGTCTCTACATCCCTGATACCGCAAAGGAAAAACCCCAGCGTGGTATCGTAGTCGCGGTTGGTCCTGGTAAGAAAGACGAGCCCACCACTGTAAAAGTTGGTGAGAACGTACTTTACGGAAAGTATGCAGGAACTGAGATCAACGTTGAAGGCCAGGACTACCTGATCATGCGGGAATCTGACCTCCTCGCTGTAGTTTAATTTATTTCCCTTTTTTATCCCGACATTCTAAAAAGAAAAAGATACTATGGCAAAGACCATTAATTTCGATTCTGAAGCACGTTCTAAACTCAAAGCAGGTGTTGATGCACTTGCCAACGCTGTTAAGGTTACTTTGGGCCCCAAAGGTCGCAACGTGGTCATCGACAAGAAGTTCGGTGCCCCTACCATCACCAAAGACGGTGTAACTGTAGCCAAAGAGATTGAACTGTCCGATCCGATTGAGAACATGGGCGCTCAATTGGTCAAAGAAGTTGCTTCCAAAACCAATGATATTGCAGGTGACGGTACCACCACTGCAACTGTTCTGGCCCAGGCCATCGTTCGCGAAGGATTCAAGAACGTAACCGCCGGTTCCAACCCAATGGAACTGAAGAAAGGCATCGAAGAAGCAGTCAAAGTCGTTTCAGCTGAGCTGGCGAAAATGGCACGTCCTGTTTCTGACTCCAAAGAGATCGCTCAAGTAGGAACCATCTCTGCCAACAACGATTCCACCATCGGCGAACTGATCGCTGAAGCAATGGAAAAAGTTGGTAAAGAAGGTGTCATCACCGTGGAAGAAGCTCGTGGTCTGGATACTTACCTCGAAACTGTCGAAGGTATGCAGTTTGACCGTGGCTACTTGTCTCCCTACTTTGTCACCAATACTGACAACATGTCTGTTGACATGGAGAAGCCATACATCCTGATCTTTGACAAGAAGGTCAGCACTATGAAGGACCTCCTTCCCATCCTGGAAAAAGTTGTTCAGACTGGCGCTCCCCTGTTGATCATCGCTGAAGATGTTGACGGTGAAGCACTCGCCACTCTGGTTGTCAATAAGATCCGTGGCGCTCTCAAAATCGCGGCTGTTAAGGCTCCTGGTTTTGGTGACCGTCGCAAGGCCATGCTGGAAGACATCGCTATCCTCACCGGTGGTACTGTCATCTCAGAAGAGCGTGGTTACAAGCTCGAAAACGCCACCATCGATATGCTGGGTCGTGCCGAGAAGATCTCCATCGACAAAGACAATACCATCATCGTTGACGGTGCCGGTAGCCAGGATGATATCACTGCCCGCATCGGTCAGATCAAGGCGCAGATCGAAAATACCACTTCAGACTACGACAAAGAGAAGCTTCAGGAACGCCTGGCCAAGTTGGCTGGTGGGGTTGCAGTCCTCTACATCGGTGCTCCTACCGAAGTCGAAATGAAGGAAAAGAAAGCTCGTGTGGAAGATGCACTGCATGCAACCCGCGCTGCTGTTGAAGAAGGAATCGTACCCGGTGGTGGTGTTGCGCTGATCCGCACCATTTCCAGCCTTGAAAAAGGTCGTGGTGGCATCCATGACGATTTCCTCAAAGGTGATGTAGGTGTAGGGGTGGCAATCGTTCGCCGTGCCCTGGAAGAACCGCTTCGCCTCATCGTTGCCAACGCTGGTCTTGAAGCAGGAGTGATCCTCGCCAAAGTTCGCGAAGGCAAAGACGACTTCGGATTCAACGCCCGCATCGAGGAGTATCAGAACTTCTTCGAAACTGGTATCATCGATCCCAAGAAGGTAACCCGTTCCGCACTTGAGAATGCAGCTTCCATCGCTGGTCTGCTGTTGACGACTGAGTGTGTGATCACCGACGAGCCAGAGCCAGAGTCTCCAATGGGCGCTCCCGGCGGCGGCATGGGCGGTATGGGCGGCATGGGCGGCATGATGTAATCACGCAGTTCGAACTTTAACTATACACGAAAGAGGCTGGTCCATTACGGGCCAGCCTCTCTTCGTTATAAGGATATTCGTTTGATTCGGTAATGCTTACCCGGCTTTCTGGTACTGGTTACCCTGCCATCTGGTACTGGTTACCCTGCCATCAGGTACTGAACGATCCGCAACCCTTCGGGACGGGTTTCCATGTACACCATCAGCGCGGACTCCATTTCATCCTCACCTTCTTCACCGTATTTAGCCATCAGGGTCAGGTCTTTCAATGTTTTTCCGTTCAGCTTGGTATCGGCCAGGTCGGCATAACGCGTATTCTCCAGCATTTCCCTGAAGGTTTCGTCAAACAGGCTGATCAATTCGTCAACGGTTTGCCAGTCTTCAAGAGCTGCATATTTCGCCAGTTTTGTTGCATCCTTTTTTAGAATAGCCGCTTTGATGCTTTTGAAGTCATCCTCGTAGCTGACCGCATTGGGAGACTCTTCTCCCTGGGTGGCGGTGCCAGCAACGCCTGATACTCCATTCACATTAGCTGTTCCATTCCCACTGGCTGTTCCATTCCCACCGGTTTCATCCTCTCCCATGCTGTTATTGATTTCCCCCGTATCGCCCTTTCCCTCCTCGGAATTGGCATTGTTCTCCGTCAAATTTCCGGAACCTTCCTCCGTACTGTTTGAGCCTCCGCCTCCTGAATTGGCCTCATTGTCACAGGAAAAGAAGACGAAAGCAGACAAGGTAAAAATCGCAGCGAGATAAATCTTTTTCATAATGGTTCGGTAGATGTTTGGGTGGGAAAAGCCCGGTTCAAGGGGAGCATAATTGCTAAGCCCGGCTAAAATATCAATTCTCAGTGAGGTCACAAGCAGAGGCCGCGGAAAATTCTTACCTTTGCATCTGTTTTTCACTGGCACTATCAATTTCCAGCAATAAGAACTATGGCATTTAAAAAATACTTTCACAGTCTGCTCCTGATGGCAGCAACGATGTTTTTCTTTTGGGGGTGTGAACCCGCCAATAAGCCGGATGGCTCCGATACCGGAGAAACCGACGGCACCGAAGTCAATGGAGAAGATGGAGAATGGCAAACCGTTACCGAGCAATTTGCCGACCTGCGCATCCTGCGGTACAAGGTTCCCGGTTTCGAAACCCTTCCCCTGGAGCAAAAGACCCTGCTTTACTACCTCTATGAGGCAGCTTTGAACGGTCGGGAGATCATTTACGATCAAAATTACAAGCACAACCTGACCATTAAGCGTACCCTGGAAAATATCTTCACCACCTATTCAGGTGAGAAATCCGGTGACGAATGGGAAGCATTCCACACCTTCCTGAAGCGTGTCTGGTTTGCCAACGGTATCCACCACCATTATTCCACCAAGAAGATGGCTCCTGAATTCAGTGAGAGCTATTTTGAAGAATTGGTAAAGAACTCTGATCAGGCTGGTTTCCCGCTTCAGGACGGCGAGACGGTTGATGATTTGGTAGCCAAACTGAAGCCTGTTTTTTTCGATCCGAGTGTTGATCCCAAGCGCGTAAATCTGTCGGGAGATCTCATCGCAAGTTCTGCCAACAATTACTACGAAGGATTGACCCAGGCCGAGGTCGAAGCTTACTATGAAGATAAAATTGACAAAGATGATCCCAAGCCGATTTCCTATGGTCTGAACTCCAAGCTCATCAAGAATGAGAATGGCGAGATCGTGGAGAAGGTTTGGAAAGTGGGGGGCATGTATGGTGCCGCCCTGGAGCAGGTAGCCAATTGGTTGGAGAAAGCTGCCAGTGTTGCGGAAAGTGAAAAGCAGGGAACTGCGCTCACCAATCTGGTTGAATACTACCGTTCCGGCGATTTGCGGAAGTTTGACGAGTACAATATTGCCTGGGTAGAAGATACCGAAAGCGATATCGACGTCATCAACGGGTTTATCGAAGTCTACGGTGATGCCATGGGCTACCGTGGTGCATTCGAATCGGTTGTTCAATTGACGGACCCCGAAGCCTCCAAGCGGATCGTCGCCATCTCTGGCGAAGCCCAATGGTTCGAAGACAACAGCTCCATCATGGATGAGCACAAGAAGGAAGATGTCAAAGGCATCTCTGCCCGTGTGATCAATGTGGTGATTGAGTCCGGCGACGCGTCTCCTTCCACTCCGATCGGGATCAACCTGCCCAATGCCAACTGGATCCGCGCTGAGCACGGCTCCAAATCCGTCAACCTGGCCAACATCGTCAATGCTTATGACGACGCTTCCAAGTCCAGCGGTGTCCTCGAAGAGTTCGCCTTCAGCGAAGAAGAGATCAAGCTTGCCAAGGACTACGGCGCCCTCGCCGGAAACCTGCACACCGATATGCACGAGGTGATTGGCCACGCTTCCGGTAAGATCAATCCCGGTATCGGTACACCAAAAGAAACGCTGAAAGCTTATGCTTCCACCCTGGAAGAAGCCCGCGCCGACCTCGTCGCCCTCTATTACATCACCCATCCCAAACTGGTTGAGATCGGAGTCATGCCTACCACCGATGTTGGCAAAGCCGAATTCAACAGCTACATCCGCAATGGTCTGATGCTGCAACTCCGCCGCCTTGAATTGGGTGAAGAACTGGAAGAAGCCCACATGCGGAACCGCCAGATCAATGCTTCCTGGGCCTACGAAAGAGGCTTGGAAGACAACGTAATTGAAAAGGTCAGCAAAGATGGCAAGACCTATTTCGTGATCAACGACTATGACAAATTGCGTGATATCTTTGGAGAGCTGCTCCGCGAGATCCAGCGTATCAAGTCTGAAGGTGATTACGAAGGTGGGAAAGCACTGGTCGAAAACTATGGTGTCAAAGTCGATCAGGATATTCACAAAGAAGTCCTCGAACGGGTAGAGAAGCTCAACATCGCTCCTTATTCCGGATTCATCAATCCAGTCCTGACCCCGGTCATGGAAGGGGATAAGATCGTGGATGTGAAGATCGAATACCCTGCCGACTTCACTGAGCAGCACCTTTATTATTCTAAGAATTACAGCTTGCTGCCTGCTTATAACTAAGCGGTTCGGTTGTGACGAAGCAGTGCTTCTAATGATGCACTGCCCCCAAATAAGGAGCACCCCCAAACAAGGAGCACTCCCCAATAAAAAACCAGCCTGTCCTTTCGGTCAAGCTGGTTTTTTTTAGGTGTTATAGGTGGTCAGGCCTATAAACCAGACTCTCCTGATCTTATCCGATCGGAGAACCCCATCCAATCAATCTATTTCGTTAGGATCATACGCTTGGTCTCGACTTCCTGGCCATCGGCGAGGAGGCTGTAGAAATACATGCCAGCTTCGAGATCGCTTCCATTGATAGCAACTGAGCCTTCACCCATTTGTGAAATATCGATGCTACGCATTTGCCGTCCATTCATGTCAAATACCAGCATTTGAGCACTGCGGGTAGTCGTGGGCAGGTAGTAGCTGATCCTGGTTTCGGCATCAAAAGGATTCGGAACATTCTGGAACAACTCGGCACCACGCATAGTCTCATCAAAGCTGCTACCAGCACCTTTGTCACTTGGTGAAGTTGTACCATTCAATTGAGCGTTCAATGCTTCAACCTGACGTTCCAGTTCTTCATTGCGGTCTGAAAGTTCCTTCATACCTTCTACCAGGTAGGGAATTACCTCGATGTAGTTGACTGCCTTAAGGCCTTGCTCATCCGTAAAAACGACATGAGGGAGGTCTTTTTCGATTTCCTGAGCAATGAATCCAGAGTGCATTCCACCATCACCGTCAATTTCAAATTCAGTCTCTGTCTTGAGATCGTAGGTAGTGCCGCGGAGGTTTTGAATCACATCCATCGGGTTTTCAATGGTAGCAATGTTCTCTTTGAGCCGAGCATCAGATGATGTGATGAATGCGGTGGCACGGGCAATTCCATTGACGTCCAGGGTATAGGTAGGATTTTGTCTTTCTATTCCGACCCGACCGAAGCAGGGAGAAAAAGCCGGGCCAGAGATGCAAGCTATACCCAGACCAGTGGTAGAAACGATTTTTGAACTGGCTGGGAGCAAGGTCATAATGTCAAAGGCGCGAACGCTGGGCGGGGAGACCGACTGGTTCTGGAGAATATAATTGAAATCCATCCGGTTGGTGGGCGGGACTACTCCTGAAGAGGGAATGGTGGCGCCAAAAGCCAAAGTAACATCAACCTGGGTTCCGCCTGAGCGCCGCTCAATCTGGTAGAGCGAGGTGGTCGTATTGCGCTGAAGACGTACCCCATAAGGGAAATCTCCGCTTGGAGTTGGGAAGGGAGCTCTACCGAGGGCACTCCATTCTTCAGAACCTGTAAATTGACCAAAAGAGTTCTCTTCTTGTCCAACGACAAAGCCAGAACATGGAACAATGTCAAACAGGACTGTACATTGAGCTTTTACGGCAGATCGGGTGGGAAATGAAAACGCTGCCAGGATGAGAGCAAGCAAAACGGGGTAACTGAATCTTTTCATGGGTTAAATAATGATAGAGTGATAATGTTAAAATACAAGGATATCGACCCTTCTGTGAAGTATTAGAAGGGATCGGTGATATTTGAAAAATGATTTACTCGGTGCAGAAAGGAAAGCGATTAATAATTGCTATCCTGCTTCATTGTAAGAACTGATTTAACATTAAGGTAGGTATTGTTTGGGTGAATAGCAATGTTTTGTTTCAGTATGATGGCTGAAAGTTTAACAATTGGGGCGCTGGTTCGTGGGGGATTGGGGGG
>CAYGRE010000141.1:0-13923 GCA_964352215.1 uncultured Bacteroidia bacterium | reverse complement strand
ATCCTGACCGATATCAACAATGATGGCATCAAGGAACTGGTTTTAGAAGGCAAAAACCTGAATGGATACTACGCATTAGAAGGGGGCGAACCATCATTTTTTGTTCCTTTTGAGGGAGCTGTGGCCCACCGGCCCCAAGGAAAATCTGTAAGCCGAATGGACCTGACCGGTAATGGGCTCCCAGACATCGTCGTTCGGGGCAATGATGTGATTTGGTGGTATCAGATGGAAGGCTTGGAAGGTTGGCTGCCAGCCAAAGCAGTCTTGAATGAACCATTGTCCGAAGAGGGCACCACCTTGGTCCAGCGGCATGGACTTTCCAGCCTTTATCAGGCTGATATGTCAGGCGACGGAATGGCGGATCTGGTTCAGATCGACACCAACCGCGTGGTCTACTGGCCCAATCTTGGGTATGGGAAGTTCGGAGAGGGAATTACGATGCATTCCCCGCCAGATTTGAGCGTATTCTCAGAGTATACCCCAAGTCGGATAAAACTGGTCGATCTGGATGGAACCGGAACTGCCGACCTCCTTTATATTGGTGCAGAGGGTGTATATTATTGGTACAATGGTGCTGGAAACCAGTGGACGGAGCAATCTTTCCTTTCCCTGGAACCCAACGCCGACCCACATACGCAGGTGGAAGTAATGGACCTGTTGGGAAAGGGAACCTCCTGCCTGGTTTGGCAATCCCCATCCGCAGTTCATGGAGGACGCAAGCTTTGCTATCTCGATCTGTTTCCCGAAGGAAAGCCCTTCCTCATGAGCGGGGTCAACAACAACTTGGGGCGATCCGTTTCCTATACCTATGCTCCTTCGACAGAATTTTACCTCAATGACCTCGCCAACGGTAACCCTTGGTTGACTAAGCTGCACTTTCCAGTACATGTCGTTAAAAAAATGCAGGTCTATGACGAGATCTCGCAGTCCTCTTCTATCGCAGAATACCATTACCGCCACGGATATTACGACCACCAGGAGAAAGAATTCAGAGGATTCGGATTTGTCGAACAGTCGGATTCGGATGTGTTTGAAGAATGGGAAGGGGCTGACTCACTGGATATGCCACCGATTGTGACCCGGCAATGGTTCTATACCGGAGCATGGCCGGATAAAAAGGGGCTGTCCGATGGCTTCCGGGAAGAATTTTACCAAGGAGACAGTGATGCCAATGAAATGCAGCATTACCTGTTTGAAGACAATGAGGATTGGGACACAGAGGCCTATCGGGAAGCCCACCGGGCCTTGAAAGGAAGGACCATCAGGGAGGAGATCTACGCAGATGATGGCTCCCCTGAGGCAGAGATTCCTTACAGTGTGGCAGAATACACCTACCTGGTCACGCAGTTGCAACCCGCCGTGGATCATCACCCCGGATCCTACAATCAGTACATGGTCGAGAACATGGCCTATGCCTATGACCGTTCGGGAGATGATCCGCGTACCTCACAAAAAATATTTATAGAACACGACGAATGGGGAAATCCGATCAAATCCGTATTGGTGACCCATCCCCGCAGGGTTTCGGCCGGCACTGGTTTTGAGGCCCAGGACGAGACCCGGATCACTTGTGATGTAATCAAATTGGTAAATGAAACCTCTGCTGGATACGTCCTGGGATTGCCCTACGAAGCCATGCGCTTCCAGGTTGGGAATCTTACTCCGGCCGATGGATCCTACTTTACCCGTAGCGAGTTGATCACAGAATTGGATGGGCTTTTTGATGCAGGTGCCTATCTCAAACCACATGAAGATTTTGGCATTGGAGTAGAAGCCAGGTTACTCAATTGGCGGCAGACCTATTTTGATGATTCTACCGGAACCCTCCTGGGGCTTGGGAGCATCAACCTTCCCCTGTTGCCAGCTCAGACCAAGGTCATGCTCTTCCACGACGACTTTGTCTCCGATGCCTTCGATTCCAAGGTCAATACCACCATGCTGGAAGATGCTGGATATGAAAAGGATATTTCTGGTTATTGGTGGAACGACGGGCCGCTGGTTGGATTTGGTGGAAGTGCAGGCTTTTTCCGGCCGATCACGTCAACCGACCCCAATGGGGTGAGTATCGATACTGATTGGGATACTTATTCTCTTTTTGCGAAGACTCGGACCGATGCCCTGGGCAATGAGTTTACGACTGACATTGATTATTTGACCCTGAGTCCTGCGTCCCTGACCGATATCAATGACAATATCACCACCACGATCAAAGACGCTTTGGGCCAGGTGATCGCCACCTTTGTCGAGGGTACTTACGATGGGGGCACTGCGATCGGGGACGATGATCCCACCAATTATACGATAACTGCGCCGGCCAACAAACAGGATGTGATCGACAATCCACTCACCTACCTACAGGGTGCCGGCAGCTATTTTTATTATGACCTTGAGAGTTGGAATGCAGACCCACCCCAACCACCCGGATTTGTTGCTCTCAGGGCAGAAACTCATTATTCCGAATTGAGTGGAGGTGCTACCACGGAAGTCCAGATCCAAGTAGGATACTCCGATGGTTTTGGCCGGGAACTCCAGTCTAAAATAAAGGTAGACGATGGCCCTGTCAGTGAGGGAGACCCGGTAACAGAGCGTTGGGCAGTATCAGGGAGGACGGTTTACAACAACCGGGACAAGCCTGTCAAACAATATGAACCCTTCTATACTGAAGATCCGGATTACCAGGAAGAAGAAACTGTGTCGGGATATGGGGTTACCCGGGTCCAGCATTACGATGCGATCGGCCGGGAATTGAAGTTGGTACACCCTGATGGGTTGTACAGTAAGAATGAATTTTCCCCTTGGACGATCAAAGCTTATGATGAGAATGATACCTTGTCGGACAGTGATTTTTACAACGATAATCTTTCAGAATTGGGGAGTGGGTCAGATATCGACAAACGGCTGTCTGCTGGGCTGGACCATGACGATACCCCTCTGATCAAACACCTCGATATTGTGGGGAATGTATTCCGGGAAGAAAGCTACCCTGATCCCACTGGCTCAGCTTTGATTACCGCTACCGAGTTCAATGTATTTGGCGATAAAATCTCCCAAACCGATCCTCGGCAGTACGATGCCAACCTGACCCGGTCTCCATCTGATCAGGTAAAGAACTTTATATATACCTACGACCAGGCGGGAAATCTGATCAAGACGGTTACGATTGATGCTGGAACTGGAATTTCACTTACCAATTCCCTCGGCAATGTGGTCAAAGCGTGGAACGACCGGGGCTATACGATAACATCTGAGTATGATGACTTGGGAAGGATCTCTACCGTGCATTTAGACGGTGGTGGTCTGAATCAAATCATGGAGTCCTATGAATATGGGGAAACAGCCAGCAATCCTAAAGATAACAACCTGAGAGGAGCTCTCTATATCTTGTATGACCAAGCGGGGAAGGTGGTAAATGAAGGTTATGATTTGAGCCGGAATTTGATCTCCTCGGCCCGAACCTTTTGTTCCGATTTCAAAGCCGAACCAGATTGGACGACCCCTGCATCGGTCAGTCTGGAGAGCGATACCTATACGAGTTCAGTCACCTACAATGCAATGGGATTGGCAACCTCCATGACCAGAGCAGATGATAGCATTACCTATCCGATCCATCGTCCGGATGGAAGACTGATCTCCTTGGAGGTCCAACTCAAGGATGATACCTCCAATACCACCATCGTTTCCTCCGTGGATTACAACCCTCGAGGACAACGACTTAGTATCACCTATGGCAACGACCTCAAGACCAGTTATACATACGACACAGACAGTTTCCGATTGACAGCCCTGAAGACGACCCGTACCGAATTGAGTGGAAGTTTTACCCATCTTCAGGACATCGGTTACCTATTCGACCCGGCCGGCAATGTGATCCAGGTTGAGGACAAGTCACAGGAACAGATCTTTACCAATAACCAGTCTGTTGATGCCATTTCCACCTATACCTATGATTCGCTCTACCGGCTGACCGAGACCACCGGACGGGAGCATCTGGGGCTAGGGAAGACAGATTACCAGGATACCCCGGAGCACTTCAGGAGTAAGCTATTGGCCGGGATCAACGACCTCAACCAATTGCGGAATTATACCCGCAAGTTCACCTATGACGACTCCAATAACCTGACCCAGATTCAACACATCGGGGACAGCTCTTTTACCCGGGACATAGATGTTTCGACAACCTCTAACCGGGCCATCAGTGATGAAATGGCCAGTCCACCCTCCATAGAGAGCTATTTTGATGCTGCCGGTAATATCACCGAACTGGAGCACCTTGCCGGGATCACCTGGAACTACCGAAACAATATTGGTTCGGCTACGATGGTGAGCCGCAGCAGTGAAGATGATATAGAATACTATGTCTACGATGGTGGTGGGAGTAGGGCCAGGAAGGTAACCGAGACCTATGATAGCTTGGGGAATTTGTTGACCCGAATCTCCAAGTACTATCTGAATGGGATAGAGATTCGTAAAAAATATACTGGAATTTCCGAAACCCTGAAAGAGGTCAGGTACAGCTTACATATCAAGGATGATGATCAGCGCATATGCATTGATCATTATTACACCCTGACCGATGACACCTCTGTCACAACCTCGACCCATTATCTGAGGTACCAGCATGGCAATCACCTGGGTTCTTCTTCTCTTGAAACCAATGCTTCCGGGGATCTGCTGTCCTACGAGGAATATTTCCCTTATGGGGGGACTTCTTTTACTACAGGAGATTCTGCAGTAGAGGTAAGTCGCAAAGAGTTCCGGTTCTCGGGCAAGGAAAGAGACGATACCACCGGTTTGTACTATTTCGGGGCACGGTATTATTGTCCTTGGTTGGGGAGGTGGCTGAATCCTGACTCAGCTGGAGATGTGGACGGGTTGAACTTGTATGCCTACGGAAAAGGGAATCCCCTCACCTTCGTCGACCCTAATGGAAATTTGTGCCTCATCTGCTGGTTGCTATTTGAACCCACCTACGATGAAACGGGGGATTTTTCCGGAATTAAGATGAGAGATGATGAGACTTCCCGGCGCACCATGGGTGCGATTCAGACCGTCGGAGGAGGATTAGAAGTGACGGGAGGGGTCTTTTTGATGTTTACGCCTGGCGGTCAATTCATAGGTGCCCTGATGATCCTCCATGGAGCGGACACTGCCCAGGCAGGGATACGCCAAGGCATTTCCGGGGAACGGGTAAGAACCCTGACCAGTCAAGGAATTACCTTGGGATTGGAAACAAGCACCTTGTTAGAGGGCGAAAACGCCGTTCTCGCAGGAGACCTCGGGGATGCAGGAGTCGGTATCCTCCTCAGTGGAGGAGGACTGCTCGTAACCAAATTAGGACCCGGTGCAGTGACGGCTTCAACCAAATTGATTGGCACAGGTGATGATGCAGGAACAATCCTGACCCTCGTTGCCCAACAAGATGGAACCTTTGCCCTTGCCGATGACGTCGACGACGCGGCACGCTTACTTCCTGCCTTGATGGATGATGTTCCCGTTCAGGTGTTTCCCTCACCCAGCGGCGCAACCGGGGCTGCACCCAGAGCCTTCTACGGTGGCGATGGATTCCCGCTCCTTACTGAAACTCAGTTTCTGGATGAATTGCCTATGCTTGAGCAACGAGCGGTCATGATCGCCCAGGAAGTTCATGCTGTCAATCCGGGAATGATCCCTTCCCAATCTGTGGTGGCAGCAGGGGTTGGAGCAGATGCTGATGGGTGGATCATTATTGTAGCCAAGAATACCGGGAACCTCACCAATGGGCAGGTCGCCGTCGCGGAAGATCTTGGGGGGTTTGCCCTGCAAGGCTACCGGGTACCTGGGATCAGGTATTATGATGATGTTGCTGGCCTAACCACCCGAACCGGAAATCCCAAGCTGTATATCCATGCCGAAACCAATCTTATGGGAGCGGCGGATATGAATGGCTGGGGACTCTATTCCGTTTATTCCTATCCATTGGCTCCATGTACCTTATGTAACCCTATGCTCGGCGCCAATGGAGTCACCATAATTACTCCTTAAGAATTTAACCAACAGAAGACATGATCATTAGTGGTACCATACTAACTAAATCAGCCCAAACGGATCAGACCGGATTGCGCGTAGTCGCCTACCGTTTTCGCAACAGTGGTCCTTTAAAGCTGAAAGAGACCAAGTCGGGCAAGAAAGGTCGATTCCGGATGGACGTGAAGCTCACCAAGCCCAAGTCCGATCTGAAGAAACTGTTCCTGAGGGTTTATGAAGGGGATATCAAGCTGCTGGAAACCAAGCCAGGTGATATCACCAATCCCCAGGAGATCGTGCTGAAACTGGGCGAAAAGATCCCTGTCAGGGATACCCCCAATCCCAATGTGGTAATTGGGCGTGATCCTCTTGATAATCCAAAGGTGGTTACCGAAACGGATACAGACCCAGAGACAAGTTCCGATAATCCAGAGTTGATTCTCGTAGGGGATCCCGATCCCGAGGCTGGAAGAGAAGGAGGGATTAACCTGCCCACCGGGCCAGAAGGGAATGGGCAAGGACAATACACGGTTACGGGAATTGTAAGTAATCCAGAAGGCGATCCTGAGGGGACTGAGGTAAAAGTGATTCGCATAACCATTGATCAGTCTTTCGAGATTGGGCAATCCTTGTTGGATGTTGATGGGAATTACACTGTCACTTTTGTACACCAAGAGGAGTGCCCGCCCGACATCAGGGTACTTGTGATGGACAATCAGCAGGAGATCGCACGTTCAGAGGACCATTTCAATATTGACTTTGAATATGAGATCGACGTAGTGACCGGAGATGGGGAATATAAGGGCCCTTCTAATTATACCTTCATTTTCCGTCGGGTGACCAAATGTGTACCGGAACAACTTCTGACCGGTATCCTATCTCCAGCACAGCGAGAATACATTGTTGGCAAAACGGAGATCGACGAATACGATATCAAGGCCTTCATTGCTGCATTTGCTGCAAAAGGAATCACGGGAGGCCCGTCAGAATATTTCTTTGCCTTGTTTTACAAAGACGTAGGGCGCAAGATCCGGGAATTGGTTCGCACCAGGGCAGCCGTTCTGAAGAAGGCTCTGGAAGACAGTGTTGAAGAAAACTTGATCCCGGAAAGTTTTGCTGCTGGGATAGACGCATTCATCATCAACCTCAATGCCTATGCGGTAAGCAAGGCGCTGTCAGCTCCGACCACCGGAGATGTCACCTCTATTCCCCACCTTTTTACGATCATCGGGTTACCCGCCGCTGAACACCAGATACTCCTGACCCAATACCTTAGCTTGGGTAAGGACAAAGAGGCATTCTGGACCGCATTACAAAATCACCCTGTTCCCGGCCTGGCAGACAATCTCAAACTCGGGATCAAACTGGCAGTCTTGACCTTTAACCACAAGCCAGCGTTGGAGATCCTCATGGGAGACGCAGGCACCCAGGGTATATCAGATGTCCGGGCATTTGCCCGCTACGGCAAAACCCAGTTTATCTCGATGTTTCAGGGGATGAGCAGCCAGCCCGATGCCGTACCGGGTACAGGACAAGCTCAAGTAGAATTGTTCGCCGAATCTGTATACCGATCTTTGGAGAGAAGCTTTCCTTCTCAGAACATCATCGGAGAGTTGACCCGGGATCCGATACGCTCAGGTTGGTTGATGACCAGCTTCCTATCCGGAAAACTTGATTTTGATTTTGTCACTGCAAATATCGACGACGAGGTAGCTCAGTTCAACGGTACTGCGACCCAAAAGGAGACCCTGACTGCCGATCTGAAAAAATGGCAAAGACTGGTTCAGGTAGGACCAAAGACTGATTCTTTCAATGCTGTGGTCGCTCTGGAAGACCAGGGGATCGGGTCTGCCCTCGAGATCATTCGCTATGGCCGCAACACTTTCCATAAGAACTTTATCACCGTTTTGGGGGAGCAGGGAGTTGAGGTCGTGATCGCCAATGCGGAACACATCACTGCCGCTACCGGTAACCTGGCCGTCACTTATCTGACCTCCCAAGCTGAAACCCTGCCCTTTGCGATCTCAGGTGGGGACAACCAAGCCCTGCATGCCAATAGGAGCAATACTTCGGCCCTTCCCAACCTTTCCGAGCTGTTCGGAACCCAGGGATATTGTAGCTGCAAACATTGCCGGTCGGTATACAGTGCCGCCGGATATCTGGCCGACTTGCTCCATTTCCTGGATGATTCCTTTGTGATCGACGAGGCTGCTTCCACCCATGAGGACATCGTTTATACCTCAGAAACAGGACTGGAAGTGTTGAGTCTGCGCCGTTCTGAGGTTCGGGAATACCTGTTGAACTGTAAGAATACCAATACCGTCCTGCCATATATTGACCTGGTCAATGAGATCCTCGAGGAGGCCGTGGCTCCATTAGGGGTAGCGCGACAAACCACTTGGGCCACGGAAGAACTTGCTGCCAACCCAGAACATGTCAACGGTTCGGCCTATTCCGCCCTTCAGGATGCCGTTTTCCCTTTCAGCTTGCCGTTTAACCTTTGGAACAAGGAGGCAGAAATCTACCTCGGCCATAGCAATGTCACGCGGCTTCAACTCATCAATACGTTTCGCTTCCGTGGCACGGTGAATGAACCTGGGTTGGCCGAATTGTTTGGTTCTCCTTTGCATTTGACAACCATTGACCGGGAAATTCTCCTTGATTCCACTACGGTCAACGGGGTCACCCTCAACAGGCGGGATTATTGGGGAATGTCAACCGGGACCTACAATGAATCACTGAGCGAGGTGCTGACCTTTGAAAAGAGAGCGGGGTTGAATTATGCAGAGATTCAGTTGCTGTTACAGGTCGATTTTGTCAACCCAGGTAAAAGGGACCCCCTGCAAAACGAGATCAAGGTGTCTTTTGAAAATGCCGAAGTCCCTTGTGATCTGGAAAATGCAAAACTGGCCTATTGGGATGATTCTGCAAGCAACTTCCTTACCGGGGCCGTTATCAAGAATGATTTCCACCGCATTCAGCAATTCCTGCGTTTGAAGCAATTGAGTGATTTTGGGATCCTCGAATTGGGCTTTGTCTTTGAGGGTTTGCTGGGATCCTCTATTGATACCCTTTTCCTACAAAAGGTTGCAGTGATTCGGCACTTCTCTGAAAAACAACACCTCTCCGTTTCGGAGATCCTGGCTTGGTGGGCACCGATTTCGACTGGCAAAGATGAGAACGATGAGGAAGCACGGTCTCTTTATGAATCGATCTTCCTCAACAAGGCAGTTCTCAATCCGGTGGAGGAAGACCTTGCTCTGAATGCAGCTGGGGATGCACTGGCCGTAGAAGGCACCGGAACCTATCTGCTGGAAGATTATGTCTCATCGCTCTCTGCCTCTCTGGAACTGAGTGGGAACGATGCGAATCGGTTGCTAGACTACCTTGTTCAGGAAGATGCCACCAATGGAATGAACCTGAGCTTTGTAAACCTCAGTCATTTGTATCGAATTTCCTCTCTTTCAAAAGCGCTGGGAATGGAAATTCAGGACTTCCTTATTTTCCTCGAACTCTCAGAAGACGATCCATTTGACCAAACTTCTCCTGCTTCATTGCTCAGTTTCGTCGAGACGACGGAACAATTGCAAGTAAGGAATTGGAGCCCCCGTGAGATAGCTTATGTCATGTTCGGGACCTATGAGAGTACCGATCAATTGGCACCGACAGATGAACAAGCCACCAAAAACCTTGAATCCCTGCAAGAGGATCTGGAAAAAATAGCAGATTCCTATGACCGAGGTTCAGAGCCAGCTGAAAGCATACTGGGGGAATTCCTGATCAAGGTGTTGGAAGAAGAAGATGTCGAAGAAGCGTTTACCATACTCGAAGGAGAAGATCTTCCTACCACTGATGAAGAGGAACGATTGTTTTTCTTCTTGGGAGATTATTCCATCCCTGCCTATACCCCAAGTCCTTCCAATACAGAGGAAAGGTTTGAGGAGGTTCTGACCGCGTTACTGGTCTACCTGAGGGAGCTTGAAAGTGAGGTCACGGTTGTTCAAGGGATTTCTAACTTCCTTGGCATTGATCAGGATACCTCCAATTTACTCATCAACGAGTTGGTAGATATTCCAGAAGTATCCGGCACCCCTTCCATTGAAGCTTTCTTACCAGAAACCTTCTGGAATGTAGGTGGGGAGGTTACCACTGATGAGGCCTTTGAACAGGCATTGGGTACCTACTATTACCTGCACCGTTGTGCTCACCTGATCTCCAAATTCAAATTTAGCAATGAAGAGGTAGCCTGGATTTTCTCCCGTGCCGCCGACAAGGGGTGGGTAGACCTGAACAACCTGGACCCGCTATCTACAACTGCTCTCGACCACTTTTCCGCGACCCTGATACTTTGGGAAGTTCTGAACGCACTTCCTCCTGGAGATGTAACCGTATTTGACCTCATTGATGCGGCCGACGACCCAACCCTTATTGATACAGAAGGCTGGACCGAGGTCGAGGATTATATCGCAGGATCTTCAGAATGGACCACGACTGATCTGGAATACCTGATCTTGCTGAACGGGTTGGCCAACTTGGGAGGATGGGACATAGATTCCCTTTATTTCCTTGCCTCCAGCGACAGATATGGTCTTGCGCTGAGTGACTTTACGGATGAAGCAGTCTACTTCCAGTTCATTCAGGTGTTGGCCCTGGAGGGCAAACTTGGCATGACCGTTTCCAAGATCTGGAACCTGACCGACCTCGATTTGGAAGAAAGTGAAGCCAAGGATGTGATAGCCGGGGTGAAGTCCAAATACCCAACTCATCGCTGGTTGGAGATCGCCAAGGAGCTTCGGGACCAGGTACGGGAAGCACAGAGAGATGCATTGGTGAGTTATCTCTTGCATTACTATACCGATGAGGACTTTGAGGATACACTGGATATCTATGAGTATTTCCTCGTCGATTCTGAAATGAGTGCCTGTACCATGACCTCAAGGATCAAATTGGCCCTGAGTTCGGTGCAGTTATTCATTCAGCGTTGCATGATGAATCTGGAGGAGAAATTGGTTGACATAGATGAAGACCAATATGCCTGGATGAAGAACTACCGTGTTTGGGAGGCTAATCGCAAGGTCTTCCTGTACCCGGAAAACTGGATCGAACCTGAACTGCGCACCGAGAAGTCGGAGTTTTTTGAAGAACTGGAAGCCGGCTTATTGCAGAACGATGTGAATGATGAGTCCATCGAACGCGAATTCCGCAACTATCTGGAAAAGGTGGAATCGGTGTCGAATATCCAGATCGTGGGGCAGTACTACCAGTATGAGGCCGGAGAAGGGATTACCGAGGAACTGGTGGATGATACTACCATAGATATTATGCATGTGTTTGGGCGCACGGTCGGGCTACCCTATATCTATTATTACCGTCGTTGGGAAAAACAGAAGACCTGGACTCCTTGGGAAAAAGTTGATACAGATGTTGAGGGTGCCCACCTGATCCCCAAAGTGATCAATCGGCAACTCTTCCTGTTCTGGCCTGTCTTCAAAGAAAAAACTGGCAATGTCGTAGATATCTTGTCGGAGGGAGGTGTGGAAGAACTTGCCACCCTTTCCGGAACGATCGGTGAACATGATGAGCAATTTACCTATTACGACATCCACCTTGCCTGGTCGGAATACAAACATGGAAAATGGACACCTAAAAAGCAGTCAGAGGAATCGGTTAATACCAATATCACACTGACAGCTTGGGCAGTGGTGCAGATGCAGGCAAGAGAGAATCCCAAAGAAGATGTTGTGATCCATTCGGAAGAGAGTTCCGAAACGATCTATTTCCGGGTACGACAACGAGTGGCTTGGGCGACGGTTGATTCCCGGTACCACCAAGGGACATTTATCTTCAGGTTAGCCAACAAAAAGGTAACTATTGACGACGATTATTACAGTGGTTCTGTGTATCTGCCGGATACCCAATCCTTGAATTACAACAATTTCCAGAGGACGAGCCGCTTAGGACTCGATCTTCTGATCGGAGAGACTGACGGTGATGGAAATTATGTCGATAACAAGGAGACGGTAGAGGTTCTTTCTACGACAGTTTCTGGGTTCCAGGTCCCGATTCCCCACCAATATGATCAGTTTGTTTCTCAAACCCCGTTCTTCTTCGAGGATGAGGTGCGTTCCTTTTTCGTAACGCCCTATAAAACGGTAAATATTGACTATAAGCGGAGCCCGTTTGAGCAAGGAGGATGGGAAGACAATATGGACAGTTTGGTGGAAGATGATGAGCCAGGAGTGGGGATATTCATGGAAGCCACTCCTACCGATAAGTACTGGGAAGATATAGCAGGACTGGCAGGGCAAACATCTGGGAATGCGCGCATTGGTGGGCGTAAGGGGAAGGGCACGCGTTCCTCTGGGGAATTGCAGGGAGAGCCTCTGAACTTGGCTCGAATGGTAGAGGAAAATGACTTTACTGATATGCAGGAGGACCACCTCGATTATCAACAGATGGAGACCGTTCTCAACATCATCACCAAATACAAATTCTTCAATTTCTACCATCCTTATATTCCCAAATTCTTCAAGAACCTCAACCGCGATGAGATAGAAGGGGTCTTGGAACGAGATGGTCAATGGTTGGACGATGTAGAGTATTTCGAATCCAAATACTACCCCACCGA
This sequence comes from uncultured Bacteroidia bacterium, assembly GCA_964352215.1. Taxonomy (GTDB): domain Bacteria; phylum Bacteroidota; class Bacteroidia; order J057; family JADKCL01; genus CAWUKT01. The sequence goes on along the minus strand of CAYGRE010000141.1, from coordinate 1,292 downwards.
CCTGGTTGGACTGCCTTATCCGAAAGAGGAGGTTGACTTCTCGCATAAGGGTGCCTTTTCCATTTACAATTGGGAGATCTTTTTCCATGCACCGATGTTGGTTGCCGATCACCTTTCTCGTAACAGGAAGTACGAAGAAGCGCAGGCTTGGTACCACTATATTTTCAACCCGACCGACCGGTCTAATTACGATTCACCTCAGAAATACTGGCAGTTCAAGCCCTTCTTTGATCTCTATGAGGATGAAAGTATCAGCTCCTTTAGCATTCAGAACATGCTGTATGCCCTTTCTTATGATGGGGACAATGCAGAGTTGCTGGACCTCAAGGAAGAGGTGGTCGACCAGATAGAGTCCTGGCGGGACAATCCATTCGATCCACATGTAATTGCGGTAATGCGTCCGGTCGCCTATATGAAGGCGGTAGTGATGAAATACCTCGACAACCTGATCGAATGGGGTGACAACCAGTACCGCATGGATACGATCGAGTCCAATAACGAAGCAACTCAGCTTTACGTGCTGGCAGCCCGCATCCTTGGGAAACGTCCTGAGGAAGTGGAAGTGGAGCAGAGCGAGGACAGATCCTACAATGATCTTGGGACTTTGGATGATTTCTCCAATGCCCTGGTTGAGATTGAAAACTATTACGGATCTATCGAAACGGCATTTGCAGATGCAGGTGAAGGGGGGGATATTGTACCGCGCACCCTGTACTTCTGTGTCCCCAACAACCCCAAGCTGGATGATTATTGGGACCTGGTTGAGGATCGTCTTTTCAAACTCCGCAACTGCATGAACATTGAAGGCATCGTGCGTCAATTGCCTTTGTTCCAGCCTCCGATCGACCCGGCTCTATTGGTCCGTGCCGCCGCTTCCGGGATAGATATTGGTTCGGTTCTGAACGATCTCTATGCTCCATTGCCTCATTACAGATTTGAATTCCTGGTCAGGAAGGCCATTGAGGTGGCCCAGGACCTGAAGTCACTGGGAGGGCAGATGTTGTCCGCTCAGGAAAAGCGGGATGGAGAGAAACTGGCTTTGTTGAGGAATTCCCAGGAACTGGCATTGAACAATTCATCCGAAGAGATCCGCAAATGGCAACTGGATGAAGGCAGGGAAAGCCTGGCTAGTCTCAAGGGTAAAAAGAAAATGCTTGAATCCCGGTTGAGCCATTATGAAGGCATGAAGAATGAAGGCTTGCTAAAGGGAGAGCGGACTTCCCTGGATTTCATGGATACGGCAATCATTCTTGATGGCGTCGCCAATATTTCCAAAATGGCCAGTTCCATTG
>CAYGRE010000140.1:0-14005 GCA_964352215.1 uncultured Bacteroidia bacterium | reverse complement strand
TACTTTTTTCATTTTTGTTTATTTGAATGTGTTGTGTTAAAATTGGCTATAACAATATTATAAACGCAATATACCACTTTTCCCCTCACGAGTACCTCCACCCTTTAATAATTGCTTTTTGGTCTTCATAGGAATCTAAGCCTCCATTGGTATACAAATAAATAACCTCTTATGGAAATATTGAACCAAAACTCCCCTGAAATAATTCGACTACTCAGATCCTTGGATCGAGTAGAAAGTCAACTATCTGCAATGGTTCTTGAATCAGTAAGACAAGATTGGCTCACCAATAAACAAGTTTGTGAGAAGCTCTTCATTTCACAACGCACACTTCAGAATTATCGGGAACAGCACGGGCTTAAGTTCTCCAGAGTCGGTGATAAGTTTTTTTTCTCAAAAAAGGACCTGGAACTATTCTTGGATCAGTACCATCAGCGAAACTTTTAAACATCTTTTCCACCAATTCTCCTTTCTACCCTCGACAAAACCGGGGGTATTTTTGTTTACCGTTTCTTGGAAAAACAGAGCAGTTCAAGCCAAAATTTCCTTGCAGAATACTTGCAACTCATTTTCCCCTAAACCAAAAATGGCCACAAGAACCTCTTGCAACCATTTAATTTATAGCGACTTACGCTTGCAGGCCAAGGAAGACTCGAACTCCCAACCCCCTGCTTAGAAGGCAGGTGCTCTATCCGGTTGAGCTATTGGCCCTAAACTAAAATGTTGCAACCGTGGATTTGATCCTGGTGGCAACATTTTGTTTGGTCGGGGTGGCAGGATTCGAACCTGCGGCCTCCTGCTCCCAAAGCAGGCGCGCTAACCGGACTACGCTACACCCCGTTTTTTCTTTCACCGCTTCAATGAACGTCTGCACCTTGATGTGCATTTACGGCTGAAACTCGCGGTGGGGGCGGGATTCGAACCCGCGATACCCGTTTCCAGGTATGCCTGTTTAGCAAACAGGTGGTTTCAGCCACTCACCCACCCCACCGAACAGGATTGCAAATATAGCGCATCTTTAATTTTCTCCAATGGTTAATCACTCTTTTTTTACATAAATTGCTTCTTTGGAAAGAATTTTGCCTCGAAATGCTCTCAGTGAAGAATTTATTTTTTTTAACCCTGCTCGGCTTGGTTGCCTCCCTTTTTCTAGGTGCCTGTAAATCAGGTTCTTCTGACAATCTCGTTTCGGGTAGGTCTAAAACCATGATCCTCCACATTACCAGTGATCCACAGGGAATGAATCCCATGAATTCCATTGGTGCCGATGCTGCCTACTTACATTCTCTCGTTTTTGACCACCTCATCGCCCTCGATTTCGAATCCCTGCAATTGGTTCCCCAAGTCGCCGAGGCCATGCCGGAAATTTCCCCCGACCGAAGTAAGATGACTTTTCGCCTCAAAAGAGATGTCAAATTCACCGATGGAAGGGTCATGACCGCCAAGGATGTCGAGTTCTCCTTCAAGGCGCTGATGAACCCATTTGTTGATTCAGCACCTCGCAGGGTAGAATTGCAAAACCTGGTAGACTGTGTCACAGAAGATGCATATACGGTTACTTTTTCGCTGTCCGGGGCCGGTCCTTTTGACCTCAACCGCATGGCAATTAATTTCTTCGTCCTCCCCCAACATATTTACGATCCACAAAACTTTACCGACCTCTACACTTCCAAAGAGGCAAGGATGGCAGAGAAATATCCGGATTCCCTCGACAAAGAGCTGGAAGAACGGTTAATGGCATTTGCTGATTTCTTTGACGACGAGAAGTTCCAGCGGGAAAAAGGATTTGTGGTGGGGTCAGGGAAATTCAATTTTGATGGCTGGGAAACCGGGCAATATATACGCCTGGTGCGGAACCGGAATTACTGGAACAAAGACATCAATGTCGGCATGGACACCGTTATTTTCAAAACCATTCCCGATATCCAGACCGCCTTCCAGTCCCTGAAGTCCGGTGAAATCGATTTTGGAGATGATTTTACCCCGGAGCAATACCAGGACCAGATGGTTGGGGAAGACTTTGACCGGAATTTCAACCGAAAGGCGATCCCATTTCCTTTCTATGAATATGTCGGCTGGAATGCCAAAGTGAGTGGTGATCCACAGCGTAGCTTTTTTGCCGATGTCAAGGTACGACAGGCCATGGCCCACCTGATCAATGTTCCGGAGATCATCGAGAATATCATGCTTGGAACTGCCGAACCCATCAATTCCATGGTCTACAAAGATCGGCCCGAATACAACCAGGAATTGAAAGGCTACGGTTACAATCCCGAAAAGGCAACTTCGATGCTGGAAGAAGCAGGCTGGATGGACACGGATGGAGATGGAGTCCTGGATAAGGTCATCAACGATGAGAAGGTTGACTTCAGCTTTTCCCTTTATTACCGCCGAGGAAATGAAATGCGGGAACGGATCGCGAGACAGATTAAAGACAAGATGGATAAAGTCGGGATTCAGGTGGAAGTGAAAGACCTCGACTGGAAGGTGATGTTGGATCGCCTCAAGCAGCATACCCTGGATGCCTGGGTTGGCGGATGGGTCTACGATTCCGATGAACAGGATCTCTTTTCCCTCTTTCATTCCAGTCAAATCTTCAATTCCGGCTACAATTGGACCAGTTACTCCAATCCCAGGGCGGATTCGGTCATGGAAGCAATTGTACACGAGTGGGACCAGGAAAAACGCTACCAACTCCACCGGGAAATACAGAAAATTCTCTACGAAGATCAGCCCTATACTCTCCTCTTCGCAAATTCAACCCGAATTGCGTACAACAATCGGTTGACAAATGAGCAATGGTATGGCCAGCGTCCCTGCTACCAAATCTGGAATTTCCACCTCTCAAAATCACCTGATTAAGCGGTTTAGCTCACCTGTTAAAAGTTTAAGCCCAAGCACCAGATTTTCACACAAAAATCCTCTTCTGGAAGCAATTAGGGCAAATTTGCGCCTTGTTCCATACTTGCTTTTCCAAGGCCTTTCACTTAGCTTTAGTCCTTATTCAACCATTTCTAAGAACTGAAGGATGATGATGAATCGTATTGGTATTTTTTCCCTCCTCTTGACATTTGTATTGGCTTTCAGTAGCTGCGAACCTGCAGAAACTACTGATCCCAATGGTCCAACTCCAGACACTGATGTGCAACCCGTTCGCGGAGACTGGATTCGTATTTTCCAGCCTTCTGACCCCGACGCACTTCATCCGTTGGCATCTACCCATGCCACTGCAAGCTATGTAAAGGAAAGCATCTATCAATACCTCTGTGATATCCATCCGGAAACACTTCAGATGGTACCAATTCTTGCGAAATCTCTGGCCGAGGTTTCAGAAGATGGACTGGAGTTCAAATATGAAATCAGAGAGGAAGCCCATTGGGACAATGGAGATCCTGTCGATGGCCATGATTATGCATTCACTTTCAAGGCCATTAAGAATCCCCTGACCCAGGCCCCCCACATCAAGGTCTACTACCAGTTTTTAAAGGATGTCGTAGTTGATCCGGACAACCCGAAGAAGTTCACTGTGATCACAGACCAGCCCTTCTTTCTGGCTGAAGCTGCGATCTCTGGCATCGAGGTCATCTCAAGGAAATTCTTCGATCCGGACGATCACCTTGGAAAATTCTCGGTGGGGGATTTCTATTCCCCAACAGAAGAACTGGCTCAAGACCCGGATATCATTGCCTTCTCTGAAAAATTTCACGATGAGAAGTTCATGCGTGACCCGGAATTCATTTATGGTTCCGGTCCATATAAGATTGTGAATTGGACGGCTGGAGACAATATTACCCTGGAGCGAAAAGACGATTGGTGGGGCGATGCACTTCCCGAGCTTGGCTATGGGTTTCGGGCTTATGCCGACAAGTTGATTTACAAGACTATTCTGGACCGGGCTACCGCGCTTCAGGCAGCCGCATCCGGAGAAATTGACGTGATGCGGGATGTCAATGGCGAAGAGTTCCTTCGCATCAAAGAAGAAGGTGGGCCCATCAGGGACAATTTCAACATGGAAACGCCCAGTGGATATGCTCTGATCTACCTGGGCATGAACTGCCGCCCTCCATCTGACAGAACACCCTTCCTGGCCGACAAGCGGGTTCGGCAGGCGATCAACCACATCACCCCGGTGGACAATATCATCGAAAATGTTTACAGTGGACTGGGCACACGGGCAACCGGTCCTATCCTTCCCCATCAGGTCAACGAGTTCAATCCCGACCTGGAGCCAATTGCCTATGATCCTGAAAAAGCGAAGGCATTGCTGGACGAAGCCGGCTGGATTGATACCGATGGCAATGGCATCCGGGACAAAGTCATCAGAGGGAAAAAAGTTGATTTTGAAATTGACTTCATCCTTTCGACGACCAGCACTACCGGTAGAAGAATGGCCAATATTCTGGCCAAGGAAGCTGAACAAGTAGGCCTCAAGATCACCCCGGTCCCACTTGATTTCAAAGTGGTCACGACCCGCCTCAAAGATCACCAATTTGACATATTTGGAACAGGGTTTTCAGCAAGCCCACTCCCTTCCGACCTCAAGCAGATCTGGCATACAGAGGCGTGGATCTCAGGTGGCTCTAACTATACCGGCTTTGGAAATGCGCATACAGATTCCTTGATCGACAAGATTCGGGTCACGGTTGACAGCGATGAGCGCCGCCCGCTCTACTATGAATTCCAGGAAATCATCATGGATGAGTCACCAGCAGTTTTCATCATGAATCCTAAAGAGAAGATCATCATCAATAAGCGGATCGAGAGTGGAAAACCCACTCAGGTACGGCCCGGATACAAGGTGAATGAACTCTGGGTACCAAAAGAAAAGCAGAAATTCGGCGGAAATAGCGAAGGCTGATTGACCCGATTGTAAGCCCCAATGGGAGAATATATCCTCAAAAGGTTCCTGATCCTCATCCCGACCTTGTTCGCGATCATGGTGATTACCTTCTTCATCTCGATCAGCACCCCCGGCGATCCGGTGGACCGGGAAATGTCCTGGGCCATGGCCCGACCGGGGGTGGTGATGACGAAGGCGGATGCCAACCGGGAATACAGGCGGTTGAGCCATAAATTAGGCCAGGACCTTCCTATATTCTACTTCTCCCTTACTTCCATTGCCTATCCCGACACACTCCACCGGATCCTCCGCCTCAACGAAAGAGAATCACTCCACGAATTGATCGGCACCTATGGCAATTGGCCCGAAATCAGCGAATTCTACCAAGAAGTCTCCAGGGTGGAAGCCAAGGGATTCGAGTTGGTCCCCCCTTCGGAGATCAAAGCCGATGTCGATGATGTAAAACTGGCCCTGAGTGAATTGAAACGAAGTCCTACCAAGTCCGAGATCATGTACCGGCTGGACCTGGTCGATACCATGGCCATGCACCATCCTGATTTCCTCGGGGAAATTGGGGCAGGAGCCAAAAGGATAAGAGAGAAATTTGAAAAAATCGAAGCGAATGCCACCACCTGGAAATTGTATGTCCCCAGCCTGAACTTCTACGGTTGGAAGAATCAATTCCATCATTGGATATCCCGCATGTTGGTGCTTGACCTGGGTAATTCTTACCATGACAATATGAAGGTCACCACCAAGATCAAGCAGGCAATGCCCTGGACCTTCTTTATGGGGCTGATCTCCTTTGTTTTGGCATATCTGGTTGCAATTCCCATTGGGGTCTATTCTGTTCGCCATCGGAATTCCACCCAGGACAAAACCATTACGATTCTGCTTTTTCTCCTCTATTCCGTGCCTTCCTTTGTGATGGCCATGCTGCTGATCACCCTGGTCTGCAACCCTGAATACATCTACCTTTTCCCTACCAGCGGGGTCGCCTCAGATGGAGCTGAAAACTGGTCCCTCTTTGCACAATTCAAAGATTACGCCTGGCACCTGACTTTGCCCATTTTGGTATACTCTTATGGTGGGATTGCTTTCCTGAGCAGGCAAATGAGGTCCGGGATGATTGAGAACATCAGCATGGACTACATCAGAACCGCCCGCGCCAAGGGACTTCCCGAAAAAGTGGTGATTTGGAAACACGCCTTTAGAAATTCCATCCTCCCCATTGTTACCCATTTCGCGTCATTGTTACCCCGACTGGTCTCTGGTGCCATCATCACTGAAACCATCTTTTCGATACCCGGTATGGGCAGGCTGACCTTCATCGCTTCCCTCCAGGTGGACCACCCTACCATCATGGCCCTATTTACCCTGAGTGCAATTCTGACCATGCTCGGAATTTTGCTTGCGGACATCTTGTATGTGATAGTAGATCCCAGAATAAGCTATTCCAAACGATGAAAGCAACAGAATCCCATAGTACCCGAAAGGGATTCTTTCGCCGCAGGAAGAAAGAGCCAGGCAAGAGCCTCAGTTTCTGGCAAAATGCCATGGTACGGCTCAGAAAAAACAGGCTGGCCATGTTTGCCCTGCGCATCGTTATGGTCCTGTCTCTCATTGCTATTTTCGCTGACTTCATCGCCTATAACAAGCCTTTCTACACCCGCTACCAGGACGAGGCTTATTTCCCGTTGTTCAATGACTACCTCGAAACCATCGGACTGTACACCTGGGATTCAGAACTGATACATGCGGACTGGCTTGACATGGAGCGCGAAGGAAAACTGGAATATTCTTTTTGGGCTCCTGTACGCTACCTTCCCCATGACATGGACCAGGAAAATCCGAGGGCACTCAGTCCATTTGGCAAACAAAAGATTGATAACTGGAAGGACTGGCACTTTCTCGGTACGGACCGGGATGGCAGAGATGTGCTGAGTGCCTTGATCCACGGGTCCCGGATATCGCTCACCATTGGATTGGTCGCGGTGGGAATAGCCGCTTTTATTGGAATTCTATTGGGATCGATGGCTGGATTCTACGGAGACAATCGGCTGCAATTGTCCCGCATCGGGATTGTATTCCTGATCATAGGCCTGATACTGGGCTACTTCTATGGCTTCACTGCCAGGTCCTACGCTTTGAAAGCAGCCCTCGAGAACGGTGGGCTTACCGCCATCGGCCATTATCTCTTGAGCATAGTCATTCTTGTGGGAGTCACGGCCCTGTGCATCTTCATGTCCAAACCGCTGGAGAGAATCAAGTGGCTGGGGGTCAAACGGTACCTGTGGCTCGATATCATGCTGTCCAGGATCATTGAAATTTGGAGTTCCATTCCGGTGCTGGTATTGATCATTACCATTGGGGCCATTACCGAGGAAAGGAGCATTTTCCTGTTGATGGTGCTGCTGGGCATCTTCAGTTGGCCAAGTGTGGCCCGGTATATGCGCGGTGAGATTCTGCGTACCCGGAACCAGATGTTCATTGAAGCAGCCCGGTCACTTGGGTTCAAAGAGTTTCGGATCATTATACGTCATGCCATCCCCAATTCACTTGCGCCTGTTCTGGTCGTAATTGCATTTGGAATTGCAGGAGCCATTTCGATTGAGGCCGCACTGAGTTTTCTGGGAATCGGGGTTCCTGAAGATGTGATCACCTGGGGCAAAATACTCAGAGATGCCCGGAGCAATATATCAGCCTGGTGGCTTTCGCTCTTCCCTGGATTTGCTATATTCCTGACTGTCACGGCCCTGAACCTGCTCGGTGAAGGACTTCGCGATGCCCTCGACCCCAAGATTCTGGACGGAAAATAATCCCACTCGACAACATTTTGGAAACTTTGCCTGCGCTATTCCTCTGAAACGGGTAAAATTTGTAACTTACTCTTTCGGAATTAATTGTTTATTCGTTCTTGGAGAAACGCTCACTCGTAAAATTCAGGGGCTTACCCCGCTAATAAAGGGATTGCCCCGCCAAGCCATTTGGATGTTATGAAAAGAATCAGTCAACTATCTGCCATTCTTCTATGGTGCATGGGATTTTCCCTCCCAGGAAACTTGCATAGTCAGTGCTCATCCCTGATTGACCTGAATACCTGGACCCAGCAAGGCCCGGCTGCCAACGGGAACTGGAATGTCAATGCTGCCGGTACCTCGGTCACCCAAACCATCAATGGTTATCCGACTTTCTTTGTCAGCCCGCAGTCGTTTATCAATGTTCGCATGACAGGTACCATCTCCACTACCGGGGGAGATGACGACTTCATTGGATTTGTCTTTGGATACCGCAATCCGGTGGGGCAGACGACCAATCCAATGCCGGTCGATACCTGGCTGTTTGACTGGAAACGTGGCACCCAGGCAGTCAATGGGTTTACGATCCAGCAAGGAAGATACCTCTCCAATGTTCAGGGAAACTTTAATTTATCCGTGCACGACGGCAACTTTTGGGGGCATCAAGCTGGAAACGGATTCAATACGGTCGCTTCCACCACTGGTGGGGGAACGGGATGGGCCGTGGGTGCGACCTACAATTTTGAATTGACCTATTTATCTGACCGGGTGGTGATCGTCATCAACAACGATACGTTTTTTGATTATGCCGACTGCTTTGAGCCCGGACGCTTTGGCTTTTACAATTACAGCCAGAACCCGGTGGTCTATTCCAACTTCTCCTATACATTGCTGCCGGCCTTTGTGATGGCCTCCAACAATGTCTGTCTCAACGATTCCGCCCAATTCTCCTACTCCGCGGATACTTGCAGCAGTGCCCAGAGCACCTATTCTGTGATCGCAAGTTGGGATTGGGATTTCGGGGACGGGAACACCTCTACCCAAACCAATCCCAGCCATTTGTATGGGGCACCTGGCGTTTACAATGTCGAACTGGTACTGACAGATACCTTTGGCTGCCAGGATTCGCTGACCCTGCCGATTACTATATTACCTGTACCCGCCACGCCCAATGCCAGCAGCAACAGCCCGGTATGTGATGGCAATGCACTGAACCTGAGTGGTGCAGCTTCTGGTGGAGGACTCACTTACAATTGGACCGGGCCAGGAGCATATTCGTCTACCCAGCAGAATCCAGTTATCAACCCCGCCCAGCTTGCCAACGCCGGGGATTATATCCTGACTGTGAATGATGGCAATTGTAACAGTGATCCGGACACCAGCAACGTGGTAGTCAATCCTACCCCGGCCGCTCCGACCATTGGAAGCAATTCTCCCGTATGTGCGGACAGTGCCATTTCCCTCACCGCTTCCTCAGACCCAGGATCGGCCTATACCTGGTCAGGTCCCAACCTGTTCAGTTCGAACCTGCAAAATCCGTCCATCGGCAATGCGTCAAGTGCGGATGCCGGGGTCTATTCTGTATATGCAACCTTAGGGGCATGTCAAGGAGCAAGCAGCAATACCACGGTGGTGGTGAATCAGGCTCCTGTGGTCGGGATTGCAGGTGACACGTCCATCTGCATCGGGAGCAGTACCACCTTGACTGCATCGGGAGCAAACAGTTACCTGTGGGGCCACGGCCCCACCACCGCCAATGTCTCCGTCAGCCCATTGGTCAACACCTTCTATCAGGTAACCGGCACCAGCAACGGCTGCCCCAGCCTGCCCGACTCCGTCGAAGTAACCGTCCATCCCCTGCCGGTCGTCAACCTGGGGGCCGATACCACCGTCTGTGATTCCCTGATTCTGAATGCCGGTCCCGGTTTTGCAGATTATGACTGGAACACGACTGCGACTTCTCAAAGCATTGTCGTCAATACGACCGGGACCTACTGGGTCACGGTCATGACTGCCGACAGTTGCTACGACTCGGATACCATCACGGTGACCATCACTCCCACGCCAACGCCCTCCATCGCAGGCACCTCCCCGATTTGCCTGGGCAATACCAGTACCCTTACCGGAAGTGGAGGCGGCAGTTACCAGTGGAGCACCGGTGCCACCTCCACCTCGATCAATGTTGCACCTACATCGGACAGTCTGTTCATCCTCACTGCCACCTTCAACGGATGCGTCAGTGAACCCGACTCCTTTACCGTCATCGTCAATCCCCTTCCAGTGGTAAACCTGGGCCCCGACCAGACCGTTTGCGACCAGACGACCCTGGATGCAGGCCCTGGTCAATCCGCTTACCTCTGGTCCAATGCAGCCGCGACCCAGACGACCACCGTCACCACCTCTGGCACCTATTCCGTCACCGTGACAGATGCCAATTCCTGCTCAGCAGCCGATACCATTCTGGTGACGGTCAACAATACCATTCCGGTGGACCTGGGGCCTGATTACACCATTTGCAGCGACAGCAGCACCACCCTGACCGCCGGCCCCGGCGGCTTCAGCACCTACCTCTGGTCCACCGCCGCCGCCACCCCAAGTATCACAACTGGGGCCGGCTCCTACTATGTAGACGTGACCGACGTCAACGGATGTCCCTCCTCCGACACCATTGTCGTGACCGAATTTATTCCCCTGAGTGGGAATATGGGCAACGACACCCTGATCTGTGATGGCGCAACCCTGACCATCAATGCCGCCCCCTGGGGCGCCGCTACTTACACCTGGACTCCCGGAGGAGCAACTGCCTCCTCGCTTACCACCGGCACTCCCGGACTTTATATCGTAGAAATGGACGATGGCAATGGTTGTCTCTTTTGGGACAGCCTTAACTTAATAGTAGATGTCCCTCCCACCATTACCCTGACCCAATCCGCCACCGATGCCTGTGAAGGAGACCCGATTGTATTTACCGCAGCCCCCACCAGCTTTGCCAACTTCGAATTTCTGGTCAATGGCGTCATTTCTTCCAGCTCAGCCAGCAATACCTTCACCAGCAACTCCCTTCAAAATGCCGACGCCATCTCCGTAACCGGTACCACCGTGGCAGGATGCCCGATCAGTTCTCAACCACCCCTGACCGTGACCATTGTACCCCGGCCCAGCGGGATCATCAATACCACCACTGTATGTGAGACCTTCGTCACGGACCTCGAAGTCATCCCCAGTGCCGGAGCCACCGCAACCTGGTCAGGCGGAGACGGACTCAGCGGAACCGGCAATGCCATCACCCATACCTATTCCACCTCAGGAACCTTTGGTTTCAATATCATTTTGGACAATGGCCTCTGCCAGACCACTTTGCCCGGAACGGCCACCGTATTCCCGCAACCCAGTGCCACCATTGCCCAGGACAGAAGTATCTGTGAAGGAGCAGACATTGTCCTTGTCTCATCAGGAGGCAATGTAGAATGGTTTGACGCCCCCAATGGCGGCAACATCGTCAACTCAGGTAATAATTTCCCTTTGAATAACCTCACCCTTGGAGATACTTTTTGGGTGCAACAAACATCCAATCAAGGCTGCGAAGGGCCAAGGAGTCCGGTGGTGCTGACCGTGCACCCCAATCCAACCGCGGAGTTCTTCACCCAGCCCGATACCGCAGTGGAAATCAACCTGCCCCAATCCCAGGTCAACTTTTTCAATATCAGCATCAACGCCCAGCAATACCTCTGGTACTTTGGAGATGGCTCCACATCTGATGAAGTATCCCCCCACTATTCCTACCAGGAAGAAGGGACCTACGAAGTCACCCTGATCGCCATCACGGACCAGGGATGCCGGGATACCTTCCTCCTTGGCCCCTACCCGGTTGTCGATATTCACAATGTATTCATCCCCTCCGCTTTCACCCCCGACGGCAATGACCTCAACGATCAATTTGAGATCGTTACCTATGGCGTGCAGGGCTACAATATTGATATCTATGACCGCTGGGGAAAACTAATCTTCAGCAACAATGGCAACCCGAATTCCTTCTGGGATGGCACCATTGGAGGCCAACCCGTCCCCGAGGGCGTATATGTGTACAAACTCAATGCCCTGCTGGGTACGGGGAAAGTCAGTAAATACCAGGGAACCATTACGCTGCTTCGCTGATTGAAGGTTTTTTCCTAGATTTGCCGGTCAATGGAAGCCTTTTTTGAAAGCTTTATGGTCACGCCAGAATACTGGCCTGCCTTCATTCTCTGGATTCCGCTCGGCGTCGTCCTCGTGATCCTCTATGTGCGTAGCAATTCTGCGGTGCGCATCTGGTTCCGCCCCCATGAATACACCTTCTTCTTTCCGGAGATCAAGCTGATCTTCCGCGGGGTTGCGATTGTCTTCCTCACCCTCTCCATGCTGGGGCCCTGGTGGGGACGGCTGGAACAACAGATTGACCAATTGGGCCGGGAGGTCTATTTTCTCATAGATGTCTCCGCCTCCATGAACTGCGACGACATCAAACCCAGCCGGATACAGAAGGTCAAGAAAGAGATTCGGGGAATGGTCAATCAAATGAAGGGCGACCGGGTCGGGCTCATCGTCTTCACGACCGACGCCTACGTACAATGTCCACTCACCAACGACTACAAGGCCATCAACCTCTTCCTTGACTTGCTGGGCACCGAGCAATTTTCAAGTACCGGCACTGACTTTAGGAACGCCCTTTCAAAAGCACTGGACCGCTTTGTCAACACCGATAAATCCGAGCAAAAAATTACCCGATCCATCATACTGATCTCCGATGGTGAACATTTTGGAGATGAATACGCCTCGGTGACCGAAAGGCTGAAGCAAAATGAAATCACCGTTTTTCCGGTGGGAGTTGGCACCTATATGGGAGGCAAAGTTCCCGAGTACAGAAGAGGGCAGATCGTCGGCTATAAAAAATCGGAGGACGGCAGCCTGGCCATTTCCAAACTGGACGATACCTCCCTGCAATCCCTTGCCGACGACTTTGGTACCAAATACCACCGCATTGACGATCAGATTGACAACCTGGACCCGGTGCTGGACCAAATCGAAATGCAATCGGCATCCGTAGTTGGAAGGGAAACCATGCTTTCCAATGTCAACCGTTATCAATTGTTTCTCCTGATCTCCCTGGTGACCTTTTTTGCCTCGATGGTCTGGATGCCCTTGAAAACAAGCAGGACGCGATAAGGTAATTTTTGACTAAATTGAACGTAGAATAAAGACCAATGCGCAATACCATACTTAGCATACTGTTTATTGGAGGGTGGTTCGGTGGAGCATCTGTCCCCGAGCAGGCAGCTGAAAAGATGGAAGCTGAGGAATATACCGAGGCCATTGTCCTTTACGATTCCACCCTCACCCTTTCCGATTACGAAGGTGAACAGCGGGCCATCCACTTCAACCGTGGTCAGGCTTACTATTTACGTGATTCAATCCATTTGGCCCAAGCGGCTTACAGCAAATGTACCAATCTCAGCCCCCGGGAGAAGGGCTTGTTATTGGAGCGTCAGGTCGGTTCCTGGGCCTGGACCAATATCGGAATGGCGCGGGTCAAACTCGGCGAGGAGCAGCAAGAGCAAGGTAGCAGCCCGATGGCCATCAACGGCGCCAATATGCCCAATATGGGCCAGGCCCAACCCCAGGAAGACCCCAAACAAAAATTTGAAGAGGCACTCAAAGCCTTCAAAGAAGCCCTGAAACTCGATCCTGAAAATGAGACGGCCCGCTTCGACTATGAACTCCTGAAGAAGCGGATGATGGAGATGGAGAAGCAAAAGAACGAGCAGGAAAACGAGAACAAAGACGAAAACCAGGATCAGAACGACGAAAAGGACGACCAGGACAAATCCGATCAGGACGACCAGCAGAAGAAAGATGACCAGGAGGGGGAGTCGGATGAGAAAAAGCAACCCAAGCCTGATAATACCGAGAAGAAAGGCCAAAGCCCCAATCAAAAGGACACCCAGGGAGAGCCTCAGGAACAAGAAATGACCCAGGAGCAGGCCGCGCAATTGTTGGAAGCGATGAGCGAGAAGGAAAAGCAATTCATTCAGCAGTTGGAGAAGCAGTCACCGAAGAAGGGGCGGAAAAGGCGCAGTGATGGGCCTGATTGGTAGGAGCGGCTTCTTTTGTCATCCCTGAAGGTTTATTCTGGTATACTTGAGAGGTAAGCACCATAGCAACCCATCTTGCAGGGCATCAAAAATCCGTTGGATTGCATAACTTGAGGAAAAGATATAAGGAATATAAACGCAATTGCGTTTATCCCTACGTTAGTGGTCATTAGTAAAAATGAATACATCTAACAAAGTTGGATACGTCAAATAAAAATTGAATGATAAAAAAATACTCA
>CAYGRE010000139.1:0-14134 GCA_964352215.1 uncultured Bacteroidia bacterium | reverse complement strand
CAATTGTTCGATTTCCCTGGATGAAATCCCAGTCGAAAAGACCCGCAATATTGAGGTCCCGGGAGGTTGAATACTGAGTCGGAGTTGTATTTGGAACCGGGATCAACTCCTTGTAGTTAAACCTGTCAAAGAATTGGCGAATCTGCCTGGTTTGCAGATTGACAATCTCAGCTTCTTCATCTAGTTTATCAGGCAGTTGACCACTGCAGATGGTGCAAATCATCATTGCTGCCAGGGCATTGATCAACTTTTTCATTTGCAGTTCGTGGTATTGTCCACCCTGATATCTCCTAAGTAAACTGACCATATCTCGTCGCCTCTGCGCCCCAAAAAACGTTTGATCTGCACGGTAATGGTTTTGGAAGTAATGTCCTGGTAATTAAGCTTGGTTTTCTCAATGGACTCATAATTCCCCACAAATTTTTGGGTTATGTCCACTGTCCCCCGCCAAAGATCGTCTTCCCCCTTTACCTGCTCCATATTGTCCCAGTTGATATAGGCAATGTCTACCTGGAATTCTACATCGACGTGGTCATAGGGTAATTGGTCCAAATGAAGCAGGTATTCACGGATGGTTCGGCGAACGTTGTAAGATCGGTTGCAAGAAGATGTCTCAATGATAGCCCCCGGAATGAACAATTTGTCCCCTTCATTGATAAACCGGTCTCTGTTTGCCTTGGAGAGCTTTTCATTGCCAATATTTTCAATCACCAACTTTAAAGTCTCGAGCTTAGAGATCAATTGTTCCTGCAATCCCTTTTTCACAGATACCGAAACTGAGCGATCCTTGAAAATACTTTGAGCAGAGGTGGTGATTGGGCCAGAGACCAAAATAATGAGGGTGGCCAGAAGGATTGGTATTCTCATTGAAGTTTCATTTTGATTTTCATGAAATTGACCTTTCCCACGCCATTTGTCTCATAATCCACCAATTCTATCGACACTGGAAAAGGTTTTTGAGAAAGGTCTTGAATAAAGTCCTGGGTATCCTCCTCATCCTCTATGGTATTGATGGAGGTCAATAGCTGGACCCAAGAATCGGAGCTGTTGTAGGAGAGAAAATCACCTGAAACCTGGACCCTTGTTTCATTGGAGGCATTGGTATTTGCGATCTTGGTTAGATCGGATTGCAACCTACTGAAAGACAAAGGTTGGTTATCTGCTATTGAGGTGGAACCATTCCCCTTATTCTCATACGATCCTGGTTTGGAGTATGTTGTGGTTGGAGTCGAATAACCACCTCCGCCCAGAGCCGAAGAGATTCCCCAGATTAGGAATACAAGGAAGATGGCCGGACCAGCCACCAGACTGATTTTAACAAGTGATGACTGACCGTTGAACCACTGCAGGAGTCCTTTTGGGGGTTCTTCTGGTGGATCTGGTATATCCGGTGAATCTGGTGGATCTGGTGGATCTGGTGGATCTGGTGGATCTGGTGGATCTGGTGGATCTGGTGGATCCGGTGAAACTGGAGGCATCCCCTTACTCTCCTGAATCCCCCTGATCAGGTCAGAGACATCGTTCCCAGAGTCTTCCAGAATAACCGCCGTCAGGACCTTACCCAAGTCCTTAGCCTCAGGATTCAGGCTGTATGCATTTGATTTGTGTACGGCTATGGGTTTGAAAATATTATCGAAAGATTGCGCAATGGGAGGGGATTTTTCCCAAACGGTCTTGATCTGAGGGTAATCTGAAAATTCATCCATTTTTTTCGGAAACTGTCGGATCACCCCAACAGGCTCACTGTATTGAATTTGCCAAAAGAATACCTGATCGAGATACCTTTGCCTTGGAGCATAGGCATCCACCTGTTTCTGGAATACGGCTAGCTGATCTGAACAACCAACCAGGACAGCCTTACGAGCTACCATACTCTTGTTTTCAAAGAACTCCCCAACTTTCTTTATCTCTTTTTTGGTTGAAGGCATTTGATTTGAAACGCTTAAGTCCGGCAAGGTCCAAGGCTTTAACTCCATCCCCGCCCTCAATTCCCATTTGGTTCTTGCCATTCCTTCATTACCGGGATACCTTATATTGATGACAAGGTCTTTTGCACCATTTCTCCGGAGGTAATGGGATAGCTCACCCGGAATAGCTGCGATTGCCTTCAGGATTGGGGAGTCTTCATTATTCTCTCCTCCGATATGGGCCAATAAGATGACCAGATATTCATTTGATAGGGAAGCCATGTTCGGGGTTGTTAGATCAGAGATGGTAAAAATTGGATTGAAGGGTGATAAATGTCTTCAATAGTTTTTTTGCATCGGCTATGACCCTTTCCATTTCATCAGATTGCCCATCTCCAACGATCTCGAAAAGTTCCCAGGATAGTGTGTTTGCATGCCGAACTTCATTGATCACAAAGGTGAAGTAGTCTTGGTGAGGTGAGATTTCAAAGTACAGTTCCAAATCCTTCATCATCGTGATCATTTCCCTTCTCTCCTTTAGATAGGTTCCATCCGGATAATCAAAATCATACTCGCTAAACCTCTGCTTAATTTTTTCAAAGCCAGCCTGAAAGTATTCCCGAATCCCTTCTTCAGGTGAGAAGTTTCCTTCTTTGGCAATTCTCACCAAGAAGACGAAATCTTCTTTCTCCCAACTCTGAGCAAGGCCCGTAATTGTTATGGTCCCAGAGTAAGTGTCGATTGTGAAGTTTTCTTTGAGAGTGCCTACCTGGAAAACGCTCTCCATATATTTGGTGACTACCGGGGTTGGATCTTCAAGTAAGTTGGATAATAAGTAAACCTTTTTGAACATACTTTTTTGGAAACCTGCATACCCTTGATGGGCATCGGTTCTCTCCCAATTGTAACCCGTATAGAGCTTTCGAGAAACATCATGTTCCATTTCTCGGATGAGCTTCTCTGCAATTTTAGATCTGACATTGGGCAATTCATGGGTAAGTCCAAGCGCTTGAGCCGCAAATTCAAGGTCTTTGACAGGATCTAATACAATGTTTTCAAATTCACTTGCTTTCCGGTATTTGTTCAGGTGATAGGTATTGATCAATGATTTATCCCTAACGACCTGAAACCAAGTCAGTCCTACAATTCCATTACCAGCGAGTTCATCAAAAAAGTGTACCAAGACAGAAGCTTCATTATAAAGGAGATACGCTACTTTTGAATTGTGAAGGTTCTTGATGATTTCGAAACGAAGAAGGTCCCAGTCATTTTTAGTTCTGGAAATGATGGTGTAATTGTTTTTGATCTGATCAATTACCCCTAACTCCATCTTTTGGTAGTCTTTGATCCTTGGGTCATCCTTGAGATAATCCATGTAATCGCTTCGCATTGCAATCATATCAAATTCCGGGTACCTGTTTTGTAGCGTTCTCCCGTTGGTATGGAACCAGGCAACCTTGCCCAATCCGTGGATCTCGTAGACGATGGTGCGTTCAAAGAATTCCAGTGGGCAATCTTCAATCTTGATCAACTCACGGTATATTTCCAGATAATTCCAAAAGGTCTCCCGGTCGTCTTTTTCAAACTTGAGTCTGAAATAGGATTTTTTAAGTTGCCTTGTCAGGTCTTCCAGAATGATCCTGATATTGGCTGTGGCCTGTGCTTTATACCCTAATAGGTCTTCCCCGTTTTCACCTCTTTTGGTTTCGTAATACTCCTTGAAGTGATAAAACCGACGAATGTACTGGGTAAGTTTCCGGGAAAGTAGGTTGTCTGCAATGATTTTCTCAGCAGTGTATTTCTTGAAAAAAATCAATGCGAGGTACTCATATATCTGAGGCGAATCAAAATTTATTTCTTTGGCTTGGATGCAGTATTTTTCGGCAAGCTCAAAGTCTTCACTTGCAATTGAATCTTGACACTCTAACAATAATCTTTCGTATTCGATCCAGGGGCCACTTTTTACATCCCTTATTTTTTTGGTTTGGATCAAGGCATCAAAGTTTTCCTTGATCAGTCCAGTAGAGTCTGAACTTCTTTCCCCGGCCTTACTTTCAAAATAATCATAGAAAACATCGTATTTATCATACCATCCCTCTACTAGGAAAACAGCCGCATTGTCCTCCTTCCCATTCGCAAAATCGTTATAAATAATGTTTACCAGACTATCAAGATGCTCATGTATGACTCGAAGTTTTCTCTCCTCTTCTTCTTTGGATAGTATTTCCTTTTGAATGTCTTTTTCCAGTTTACCATAATCACCTTTTTTCAACCTTACAATTTGAGAATGATCCTCCGAAATAACCGTATTTTCGATGATCTCAAGCACTTTTCTTGTATTATCGTAATCAGTTAGCATTTGCAGAAGTGCTCCCTTCCAATCTTGAATAGTAAGTTCCATGGTTCTTTTGGTCGTTTCCCTTAATTGTATGTTGTGACTATTGTGGTTTGGTTCTAATGTAAAAACTCGGTTCTGCTCAATCCATTTTGTAAAAAATTATGTTTGATGGTTTGTTCCCTTGCTCTCTTTGCGAGATTGATGTCAATGGTAAACAAAATATTGCCACACTGACGTCAGGGGCAATTAATCTTTAAAAAATGTTCCATTTAAATAAGAGCTCGGTGAAATTTCTGCCACCATCATCGCTTGCCTACCTACAAGAGGAGTGTAACCTATAAATCTCCAACTCCTTTCCGGCCAAAACCACCAATTTCAAACCCCCGCACCAAATCGCGTAATCGACTAATACGCGCAGCTATCCAAGAAAGCAGAGCATAAAAAGAAGGGATTTACCGATGTTGAATCAGGTAAATCCCCTCAAGGGGATGAAGGAGGGATTGGCCACTGGCCATCCCCTTTATGGTATCCGGGGCAAGGCAAATCAAAGCCAGCTCCTGCGGAGCTGTGCTATTTGCATTCAGTCCCTTACGGCAACCTTCGGTTTCCGACGGGGCTGAATGCAAATAGCCCGCAAAACTTGTGTTTTGCGGGCTTTGATTTGCCTTGCGGAGGGAACGGTCTTCAATTCGAACCCCTGGGTGGCTGATTTGCTTTTATTTGGGGGTTTTTAGTTCGAAATCCCTCAGACTTTCCGATCTTGAGTTGCCTGTAACAATGCTGAAAATTTCTGGTATTTATGGGCATTATTGAATACAATTGTGAGTCGTCGTAATCAAAAATCATTCTTGACATTAATGAAAGAAACGCAACCATTGAGCGGATTGGGCTCATCCATCAAGTACGAAGAAATTCAAGATGGGTTTACTGCCACTTGGGGAAATACTAGTTTTGAAATCAAAGACATTTCAATCCAACGAATTCTTGATGAGTTCTTCTTAAACCCAAAGGCTTGGTATCCCCTTGGTGCTTCCGAAGCTCCAATTTCCCAACATGGGCTAGGAGAATTTCTCGAAAATTTAGATAATCGGCTAACTGCTCGATTCTCCTCTGCGATTGCTGCTATTATGGTTGCTGAAGACAAATTGCGTTTCTTTCAAAAAGGAAAGGCAATCCTTTTGCAAAAGCAAGAACCAAAAGTATTATAGGTCATCCGAGATGAAAGATCTTTGGTCATTGGTGGTAAATGCATCGAAGGATCAACCCCAAAACAATGACAATTGAAGGTTTTTGTACATGAATTTTATTGAGGCAAAGACTTCCTTTGACAGGATTTCTTTATTCTAATAAAACTTGAATATTATGAGCACTAAAAGTACAAATTCCCTGCCGATTGGCACAGTCGTCGCTAATGCAGGCCCTAAAGGTTTTCTTCCAGATGGATGGTTGGTTTGTGATGGGAGCCCTATCCCGCTCCAGTATGAAGAATTAATCGAATTGCTGGGGGGTAACAAAACTCCAGACTTTGCAGGAAAAACACTGATTGGAACGGGAACGGCTAAGAAAACAAAAACAACTTATGAATTGCATCAGACCGGGGGGGAAGAACAAGTAACGCTGACGATTGATCAAATGCCCGCCCACACTCACAATTATGAAAACGTTAACAATGATTTCACAATGTGGGGATCAATTCCAAACCGACATGTTGAGGGCTATGATGGCGGAGGCAATGATCTGTCGCATATGGGTGACCTACCCCACACAGGTGGATCTCAGCCTCACAGCAATATGCAACCATGGACAGCGATTAACTATATCATTTTCGCAGGTTCAGCAAATTGAAGTCCGGTTTTCCGTATCGAAGTTTCCGAACTTAATCCGTTCTGACCTTTCACGCGTTTCGTCAGAAAAATCGTGTGTAGGCAGGACGGATTAATAACCTTTTCCCGCCCCAATATTATGGATTATAAAAATTGGATGTCAGACACTCCAGGAGTACTCAAGAAGTCCCTTTTTGAACTCGTTCTACCGGAGTCACACGACAGTGGATCTTACGATGTATCTGGTGGATTATTACCCGAGGCAGGAATTTGGGGTGATATTATCGGTGGTTTGGATAAACTTGGGATGGGGAAGTGCATAGGCCCCATTGTTGCGGGATTTACCACGACTCAGCCACAAAATATTCTTCAACAACTCAATGGAGGGGTCCGTGTCCTGGATTTACGTATCTGCTGGGTTAACGGTGAGTTTCGGATCCATCACGGTCCAATTGTGTGCGGAACCCTGAAGGAAGTTCTTTTGGACATCAAGCGGTTCCTCACTGATAGCCATCACGAACTAGTGGTTGCTGTCGCCTCGCATTTTTCATTTGATACCTTTCCAAAGAGTAATGGCAATCCTTATGTGTCACTCGCAAATTTCGTCGTGGATCAATTGACACCGGAATTGATAGTGCGCAGGCCCGAAGATCCCTTGTTAAGCCTCCAAACCACCGAAATTGGCAAATTTGTAAAAGATGGGTCAAAAATAATCTTTGCATACGAGCACTCATTTTTGAAGGGGGAGGTCAATGACCATGCCTGGTTTCCCAATCATATCCTAGGTGGTTATGCTAACGTGACTAATCTCCCCAGCATGATTGTACATGAACAGAAACTGGTAGATGAGCATGACATTGATCCGAAAAAATCACTCTTCCAATTGCAATGGCTACTGACACCAAACGAACGCTACATCTCCAAGAAGATATGGGAGGCAATCAAGGAAGAAGGTCTGAACCTTGATAAAATAGTGGAATACTTGGACCAATATGGCCTCAAGCAACTGGCAGCAACCGCCAATCCAGCCTTGCCCGCCTTTATGGCGGCTAATAAGGATAAGCACATCAATACATTACGAGTGGACTATATTCTTGAATCAGGGGTGGTGGATTTGGCGATCAAACTAAATCACCCCATCTAAGATTCCTCCTGAAACTCCGTGACGTGGTGTCCTATCCTGTTTTTGTTTTACAAGCAAATCGAAAACCTCGTAAACAAAAAATCCGCCCTTTCAAGCGGATTCTTTCTCTCTGAGAGAATGCGGGGGGAACGGTGTTCTTTTCGAACCCCTGGGTGGCTGATTTGCTTTTATTTGGGGGTTTTTAGTTCGAAATCCCTCTGGCTTGCTACCCCCATTGACAAACAAGGAAAAATGTACATGTAAATCTCATCGCACAGAAGTAGTATTCGTTTCAACTTAATAAATTGACCAGGCCGGAATCGAGAACGATGACCCTTTCGAGATCGTCGGGGAGGGAGGGCAGAAAGGCATCCGGCAAGCCGTGAATGATTGGGACATGGTGTTTGTTGATAGCTGGAGTGTGTTGGATGTGTAGCCAGATGAATTCAACAAGCTGGGTACTGACTTTCCTAACACTGTCTTCATTCTTATCTTTCAAAAGACCAGCACAGGGACTATTCGAGGAGGCAGTAAAATTCTATTTGATACCCCTGCTTGAATCAATGTTTATCGGGAAGGGAATGAGCGGATTGCGGAGATCAAGAAAAGTCCATATGGGGCTCAGGGATGGACCTCTATTACTTTTGATGAGGTGTTTTCGGATGGGGAAACTCGTATGTAGAGGTAATATGATATTGCAATTGAGTGGTCTCCATTTTGCGTGATGTAGATCGGGCTACTTCTTTTTGGCCCTTTAATGGAAATTAAATATAGGGCCTTGGTTTCGAGTCCCACTCTGGGTCTGAATTATTTCAGATTGTTTTAGAATTGAAATAGTGATTTTTGACGTCAAAGTATATCAGAACGATACACCCAAGGGTCACAATCAAGGCTTCACAAATAAACCCGGTCATGAACAAAAGTGACAATTGACGTTTTTTGTACATGTTAAAATATGAACGACTAGCTTATTTTTGTTATGATTAAGATATCGGTTGAATGAAAATGCAGCATCTTTCACTCTGCACCTTTTGGTCAGGCCGTTAAATTCACCGAGACGTTATAGGCAATGCTGGAAACCCTTCACAATGCCTAAAGTCCAATTTGGGATTCATTAAATGGTTGCTTAAAGAAGAATGGAGGTCGCTCTTTTGCTTCTTCTCGTGTTCGATACAATATGATCTAATTCACAACACAAAAAACAAGCATATGAAAATTGTAGATACATCATCAAATACCACGAGCCAGGTTGTTTGCATGGCATCTAGCGGAATACAAATCATTTTTCGCTATTATGCCTCCCCATCGGATAGTTGGAAGATAATTACACCGTCTGAGGCTCATGCCATATCGGATGCCGGTATGCAGATCGGTGTTGTTTTTGAAGACGGAAGCAGTCTTGATTCTTTTACCGAGGACAATGGTAAAAAAGATGGACGTATTGCATACAACTATGCAACGGGAACGATCAACCAACCCTTCGATTCAGCTATTTATTTCGCTGTCGACCTCAATGTTACTGACGCCAAGATCCAGAGTAACATCATCCCTTACTTTCGCGGTGTGCGAAAAGGACTTGAAGCATCAAGTGGAAGCGGGAAAAAGTACAAAATTGGAGCCTATGGTTGCGGCGCTGTTGTCAATACGCTCAAGGACAAAGGACTCTGTGAATTCAGATGGTTGTCAGAATCAATAAGCTACAATGGCACCGAAGAGGCCTTGCATAATGGCATGTATGACTTGGCACAAAAATACAAGGCAGGTCTTCAAGTTTGCGATATTCCTGTTGATCAGGATGTTTTGAGGGAGGGGGTGACTGATATCGGAACGTTTAAGTTTGGTAAGATTCGCGAGCATGATTAAAAGAAGGCTGGAAAATGAGAGGGCAGCCGATCCGTATTTTTGAGGTACGGTAAAGGTAATGTTTCTAATAATCCTGTTTTTTCGATATCTTCCCTAATACCCTCTAAATACATCAGATATGTCTTCAGATAGGTCTTCTCCTACCTACCAAAACCTATTCGGGAGCGATTCCTATTATACGGTTCCCCCTCATCGCTCCGTTCTTTCTCCAGCCGCCTACCTGGTGGAACTCCTCCAATTAGTCCAGGCCAATATCACAGTAAAGCCAAGCGGTTATAGCCTTCAAACCCGTAGGCCCGACCTCTGGGATATCAAGTTCGATAAGGTCAATACCGATCATGAGATATCCAAACTGGAAATCGTTAACCAGGTCCTGAATTCATGGCTTGGGGCCAACGCAAACAATCTATCGACAGCCATCTACCCATTTAGACTCCCTTATGACCATAGCCTTACCCAGATTCGCCAATACCTCGCCCAAAACAAAACCAGTCTTCAGGAAATCTGGAAAAATCTGACCCCAAAATCACAAATCTCTTCAGAAGAGTGTAGATCTATCGACCTCGAAACCTTGGGTCTTTCCCAGGAACAATGGTCTCAATATTCAACCAAAATTACCGCTGTCACCTCCTTAAGCCCCTATTACGGCTTTCCATCAACCACAACAGCGGCGGAACTCAATAAGGCCCTCTGCAAAGTATCGACTTTTCTGGCCCACACCGGTCTCAATTGGGATCAACTCAGGGACTTGGTATATGAAGACCTTAGTGAGGAAGAGATCAATGTATCCAACAACAATGAGCAGAACCACTTCTACATCAACCAGGGAAGCAAAACCCCACCGGTTGCGATCGAAGGGGAAAACCTCATCAACCTGTCTTCCTCAAATTTAGACCGAATCATGCGGTTTGTCCGATTGGCACAAGCGATCGGCTGGACCTTCACCGAGTTGGATTGGGCCTTGAGAACCATTGGCAGAATCGTCAACACATCCGGAACCCTAAAAGGACAGCCTGTTATTAACGATTCGGTTCTCAAATATCTTGCTTGGATCCAAACTCAGATCAAAGAAAACAAGCTGTCGGTCAACCAAGCCTGTGCAGCACTGGGTTCTATTAAGACATTTGGGAAAAAGAACGGCCCTGACTTTTTCAGCCGGATCTTCAACAACAAAAATAATCCTGCCCCCCCTGCATGGTATGGTGTAAATGCCAGCATACTTTCCCTACAGATCATCAAAGGAATTCAATATGTTAGTACATCGGAAGGCGCATATTATAGAAACAATACTAGTTGGCTTGAAATAACCGATTTCCCCAAAGGAGTTACAGTTCCATGTTGGGGCGAATTTGGTGTAATGGCCTACGCGGGAACTTCTCAGGGGCTGTATAAAAAATTGAACCCTGGCAGTTGGCAGTTGGTTAAAAGTGGTATTCCAGCAGATGCTTACATTCAATGCTTGGTAGAATGGGGTACCTCCTTTTATGCAGGAACGTTTAATGGACTATATATTTTAACTAATAGTAAATGGGAGCTAGTGATCGAAGGATTCAAGCCGAACACTAGTATTCAATGCCTGGTTCCAATTGGCACTGAAATGCTTTACGCTGCTACTTCTAATGGCCTATTCTGTTTTAACGATAACAAGAAGGCATGGATCGAGGTAAAATCGCCGAAAAATTCGGAGCAAGTTTTAAATATTCAGTGCATAAGCATTTGTGACAATTCAACCTATGTCGGAACTTCTAGTGGCCTATTCAAGGTGAATGGCAAGAATGAATTAGTGGAAGTAAATAATGGAATACCAGCAGGCGCGAGTATTCACTGCTTAACTCCTGTGAATGATAACACCCTTTACACTGGAACCTCCAAAGGACTGTTCTATAACAGCAATTTAGATTGGATCGAGATGAGATCTGAAGAAGATTCTGATGAAATTCTAAATATCCAGTGTCTAGGAGGGGATGGCAGGTCAGCCTATGCCGGAACTCTCAATGGCCTGTTCGGAGTGAATGCAACGGCCCAATTGGTAGCAGAAACAAATGGAATACCCAATAGAGTCAGAGTCCGGTGCTTTTCAGAAACTAATGATTCGTTTTACGTCGGAACTTCAGATGGACTTTATAAAAAAACAGAACAAAATAATTGGGAACTGGAAACCAATTGGCTACCATCGGAACCGGATGAAAAAAAGATATTCGGTCTTTATTGGACCATCTCCCAATCGGGAGAACAATCCCCGGACCAACAGATCCAAACCACACTAGCAGCAGCCTTGCAGCTTAGTCAGGACGATCTCCTTGCAATTGGAAACATTGTTCTTGATTACCTCAAAATAGGGGATAATAAGCTTGCACTAACCGAGCAAAACCTGGCCATCCTTTATCGTTTGAGCCTTTTAAAACAATTGACTGGATTTTCGATCGCTCAAGCCTTGATTGCTTGGGAATTGTTAAATGCGAAAACCAGTTCCGCGAAACTACCAGAGGGTATTTCATCTTTGGAAAGAGTAAGCGACTTCTACCACTGGCTTAAAGCCTCCCCATTTTCCCTTTATCAATTGCAATTGATCCTTACAGGGAGAAGTGCCGACCCTACGATCCAAAATGCTGTATTGGGCAGAGATTCCATTACCAATTTTATTAATGGCCTGGATAGCTCCCTAATAAGATCCCATCTGCAAAACAAGGAGTTTAGCCATAGAATTGGTTCGCAGTTAAGGCAACTCTTCTCAGGTCTGATTAATTCCCAATCCTTTCTATCACAACTTACAAAATCAAAAGAGTCACCTCAAAAACAGAATCCAGAGATCAAAAAAGAAGCCCTGTTTTTTTTGAACAATATACTCGTGCACCTGGGTTCCATGGCTGAAGAAGTAAGCCAAAATGTATTCAAGGGCTTGATCCCTGAATCCATTGACAAAAACGGGATCGTCACGAAGAAGACCATCCTAACGAATTCTCTCCAATCCATTGTAGAGAAGGCATTCAAAGAAGTATTGCTTGCCCGTTGGGAACTATTTGAAAAGAAACATCCCAAATCAAATAAATCGCTGAATTTCCAGGCCATCATCAGTCAGATTCTATTTCCTTCAATAAGTACCAAACCACAATCCGATCTCCCTGGCATGGCTCAGGCCTTCATTATCAATATACAATCTACCCTGGAGCATTTCTACGCTGTCCAGCAAAAAACCTTTATTGAACATCTTGCCGCCCTTTATCATATTTCTTCTAAAATGGGGGAAGTGCTGAAGCATTGGGGCGATCTCCATTTACAGAGCTTCTTCTACTCAAATAATGCAAGCAGCAATATCACTGGAGCGAACCTGCTTTCCAGTTTGATCCATTTAAAAGTTGGCCCATCCATCGATTTCATAAATAATCCGGGCACAGCTTACGCAGACGCTAACAATATTACCTTGATCCTGCAAAACCTTCAACGGACTGCACACCTCATTACTTCACTTTCACTTTCCCCGGCGGAGGCAGCTTATTTTTTTAACGATCATAAGCCAGTCATCTCTTTCCCCTTTCCGATTGACGCTATCAAGAAATTATGGCAATTCCGGCTCTTGGTAACGAATTTCGGTGACAGCAATAACCATTTGCTAAATATCATTCAATCCCCCGCTAGCACCATCCATCCAAAAGCTTTAGCCAAACTCAGTGGGTGGAGAGAGGAGCAGATTCGTGAGGTGCTTTCCCAACTTCCAGACGATGCTCCCAACATTGGTACTGTTTGGCTTCTGTACCGATACTTTGGTTTGAAGAAACTCCTGGGGATCAATATCAGTGACCTGATATCCCTGATGGTATTATCTCAGGGAACCGTGGCCTTTACAGAGCCTGATATTGCCAATTCACTCTGGACAGGTTTGCGTTCCCGGTTCAATAGCCCCTGGAAGGCCCTCAACAAAATTGAGAATATACTTAATGGATCGCTCAGGAATGCCCTGGTAAACCAGGCCCTTGCCCAGCTTAATGTTAATCTCATACCTTACAGCGACAATCCCAGGGGGCTATACGAATACTTCCTCATAGATGTCAGTGTAAGCGGAGTGGTACAGACGACTGTCATTCGGGAGGCCATCTCCGCCGTTCAGCTCTATATCTATCGGGTCCTAAACCAACTGGAGCATCATACCGACCTGTCCGAAGGGTCCAATCTCCCCACCCTCTGGAAATGGATGAAAAGTTACCGGGAGTGGGAGGCAAACCGGGAAGTATTCCTCTATCCTGAGGATTATATTCAGCCCGAATTGAGGGCGGATAAGACCGCATTGTTCGCCAAGGCGGAAAGCGACCTTAACCAGGCGGTATTGACCGATCCCGATGCCGTAGAAAGGGTATTCAAAGCCTATATGAACGGCTTGGATGAGATCAGCCGTCTTCAGGTGATCAGTTGTGCAGCAAGGGATTACGATGGTGTTGACGGAGAGGGAAAGGTAAAATTCAAAGAGTTATGTATGATCGGCCGTACCGGTTCCCATACCCATCATTACTATTACCGCCTCACCAAATTTACATGTTCAGCTGCAGAGGCACAGTATACCCCCTTCGACTGGGGCCAGTGGCAAAAAATCACACTACCGATCCATCCGGTGGAGTACTCAAATGGTAAGTACGGGATTGCCCATACCGTATTCGCTTTGGGAAGGTGGTATGTATTTTGGGTGACCCAGAGGAAGAGTGGACAACATACGGAGCTTCAGGTTGGAAAAGGATCGGGAAACGCCCAAGGCGTTCAAAGCAAAAAGATAGAATCCTATTTAGCTTCCCTGCATTTTACTTATCTGGATTATAACCATAATTGGGTGGCATCGGAAACTTTGTTTTCCTTGGACTTAAACGATAAGAAGATCAGGAAAAATAACCAAGGGGAAGTACGCTTATATTATAATAAGCCATTCAAAATCTTATACCTGTCAATTGATAATATTCAATTAAAGTATGATCCTGATGTTCTGCCATCAGTTGTTATTCCTCCCATAAATGAACTCAATGATACAATCAACTGTCTTCTAACCATGGATGGAGTCAACTATGCTGCAACCAACGGTGGGTTATATTTTGAAAAA
>CAYGRE010000138.1:0-14197 GCA_964352215.1 uncultured Bacteroidia bacterium | reverse complement strand
TGACCGAACTTATGGCTGATTCCTCCTATTTCAGCGATATCACCCAGCCGGACAGTAAATTTTATCTGGATCCTACAGTGCCTAAATTCAGCGGAGAATTGTATGTAATCACCAGTCCAGTAACCAATAGTGCGGCTCAGATTTTGGCTACTACTTTAGTAGATAATCAGCTGGGGAAAGTGGTAGGAGCTCCTCCAGGAAACTTACCAAGTAATCAAACTGGTGCTTTAATGTTCAAATTACCGAAGACTAAAAAAATTCTGATGCTGTCCTATTATTACATGGAGCGTCCGAATAAATCCATTCCATATAATGAGGAGCTTCAACCCCACCAAACTATACATCAAAAAATTGAAGACAATTTGGAGGGAAAGAAAACAGTTTTTGAATACATCATGTCAAGAATAGAGTGATATTGAAACTGTACACAACAAAGGCTACGACGATAATACAGGCTCAACGCCTGCACTACGCATAGCCAACCGTTAATCAAACCATTCAATGAAGCCGCGACGGGACACAGACCGAACCACCTCAAAAAGCAAAAGCGGAACAAAAGTTCGACAATTTGAACTTTGTCCAGCTTAGGTGTACACCCGCGTGACCAAAGTTCGGACACTTTGGAGGAGGATTTGGGGTTGTGGTAAGATGCTTCATATCCATTTGATTTGTCATGATGTCAAACCTTAAATTGGACCAATCACAATTTGATTATATTCGTATATGCAGATGAATATTCAAGCTGAGATTAATTGGATAAAGACGGAATTGGACAAAGTTCAGGATCCCCTTCTTATCGATCTGTTCAAAAGGCTATTGAAATACAGAGATCATTCCTTGCAGAATGAAATGGATCAAATGATCCTTGCCGCTGAGGATGATATCTCAAATGGAAATGTTATCTCCCATGAAGAGTTGGGAAAGCGGATGAATGACTGGCGAGGATGATGTTCGAAATTATTTGGACCGATAGAGCAGAAAAGGATTTTCGTAAAGCATACTTGTTCAATATCGATGCTTTAGGAGAGCCTAAAGCCTGGGAAATAGCCCAAGATGTTTACAATTCAACAAGTGAAATCTTGAGCAAAGACTTTATTGCCAAAGTAGCTGATCAACAATTTTCCCATTTGGAAAGAAAGTACTTCAAGATTTTCCGAGGACATTACAAAATCACATTTAGGGTTGAAGGAGAAGTTCGGTATGTTCTAAGAGTTTTTGACATGCGTCAACATCCAGATAAGAACATGTAATTAGCTTCTATGAGGGAGAAAATTAAATGACAAAAGCCCAAGGCTTTTTGAAACCTTGGGCTTTGTACACCGGAGGGGGAGAAGTTCGGACAGGTTGGAGGAGGATTTGGGGTTGTGGTGAGCCAGTCAAATCTGGCCAAGTGTAGGAAAAAATTAATATTGATTTAGAATCGAGGTATATAATCAGATAAATTAAAATTTGATATCGTTGTACAAAATTGAATTGAGTATATGAGGATTAGCGAAGATGTATGGAACGAGATGATTATTCCAGGAGGTGGTGGTTCCGAGTTCGATTGGTTTGGCGTAGATCAAAATGGTCACTTAGGGGTGTTCTCAACTTCTAACATTGGATACATTCCTGAAATGGTCAAGACATCCTGGTCCAGATATCATGAATTGTGGACTGAAATCTCAAGCTTGCCTTTGAGATTCAAAGCTCGTTTGATAATACAAGGAAAAGGTTGGTATGACGATTGGCTGAAATATTCTCAACAAGGACTTATTGCATTTGACTTTGGAGATGTACATAGGACTATTAAGACCGAAGTCTACGATTTAATGTCGATACCGGAGAAGTTAATGGGTGTGTCAGAACTGGGCATCAAATCTGGTTTGGTAGCTGAAATGCCGCAATTCAGATTATCATTCAATCAAGAAAAGGGAATCTCAGAATTAAAATTAAAAAACAGTATTGAGAAGTGAAAAATGACAAAACCCGAATGCATGGCTCCATGGGAGAATATTAAACGACAAAAGCCCAAGACTTTTTGAAACCTTGGGCTTTGTACACTCGCCAGGACTCGAACCCAAGACCAAATCCCCTCATTTAACTGAATTACAAAGGAAATCCCAATTAGAATTGGACCTGGCTGCATGGTTTTAAAACCTCAATACCAAGCCCCACACCACCCTCTCTCCCAATCAGAACCGCTTCAAATCCCCTTTACCAAAGGTCCATTCCGGGGTCTCAAGGCTGCCAGCAAACTGGCTGGAATACCAGGGGCTCTGCCCCTCATCCATGGGATTGACCAGGATATGCATCTCCTGCGCAGGCATATAGCTCTGCGCCAGCAGAAAGACCTTCTCTCCCGTTTCCGCATGGGTGGCCATGTCCATGACCAGGATCGCATGGCCGGGGAATCCTCCCTGAATGAACACATCTCCGATCTGGAGGTCCTTGACCTCCGCGGGCTTCAATTCCTTGGCCAGGGAAGCGGTCCCGGCATAAGAGTAGACCATGATCAGGTAGGACTTGAAATTCTTGTAGGAGTCGTCCGCTTTTGCGGTCTTGGAAAAGCTGACCTTGTTGCCGGAGAATTTGGGGCGGTAACCTTGCCGCCATTTGTCCCAGGCGCAGGCATCACCGGAGGTGAAGTTGAAGCTGATCTTGTCCCATTCCTTTTGGGAAAACAGGTATTCCGCCCGGAGCCGCATCACTGCATCTGCGCATTGCTGCAGGTCACGGGTACCGACATCCATGTCGATGACCCGGTGGTGCGCCCCCTGGTAGCCCTTGGGCTGACCGTTGTAGAGCAGGACATCCGGCTTGCCGGGTTTGAGGGGGATGTGGCGGAGCCAATCGGCGAAGCTATCATCCGCGACCTCGGTGCGGACATAACCAGCCGGAGGCCGGATGCGGCTCCTGATGGCCTGGACCTGGTTGTAAGCCTTGTGCCAGGCGTAGGTCTTACCGGTTGTGTCGACGTAGGTCGTGGGCAGAATCGGATTCTTTTCGACGTATTCTCCGGGATTGGCCGGTGCGGAGGAGTCAGACGGCTCAGTGGTATCCGCGTCACAGGCCCAGAGGCTGGTCCCCAGGAAAAGTGAAGCGGCCAAATAGGATAAGCTTTTGATCAGGGTCATGTTATTCTCAAACGTAAAAACAGGTGCTTCGGTTGTCATTGAGCCCAGAACAGGAAACCCAAAATGGCAAAACTGCTCATGCAGGATTCCCAATAGATCTAAGAGCACAAGAGTCCAAAGCCAAGAGCCCCAGCAGTCCGAAGGGCCAAACAAAAAGCCAAGAAAGAGTAAAAAAGTTCACCTTGGAGGTCGAAAGAGTTCACTGATTAACCATGAAGCCTGACCAAACTTCTTCGAAACCTCGCGCCAATAAAGCCGCTCCTCTTAATAGGACGACCATTAAAGTTGAAAGTAAGAGCATAAAAATCCGCGCCACCCTGACCGCAAGCTGCCAGGGCAGCGCTATCAAATCTAACAGTCTCACTCCTCTCCCCTTCAACTGCCAAGGCGCAATCCTGCACCCAGGCACCCGAACTACCGCGCCTCCTGACCCGCAACCCTCGAGCCAATCCACCCGCAAATCTGAGGGTCCGCACCCGCAAATTTGCAGAGTAATACCCTCAAGCATGATAGTAATACTAACAAACATTGCGCGTTCATTAACGCGGGTTTCAGGTGCGACACTTTCAAACCTGACAGCCATAAAGTACTCCTCTCCGCCCCCCTCCCATAAACATTCCGCACCATTTTTCTTTAAATCAGTTCCCCCGCCTTCAAACGCAACCACC
Source organism: uncultured Bacteroidia bacterium (assembly GCA_964352215.1). Lineage (GTDB taxonomy): Bacteria > Bacteroidota > Bacteroidia > J057 > JADKCL01 > CAWUKT01. Next base: position 10,413 of record CAYGRE010000138.1, on the reverse strand, counting down.
GCAAATCAGCAATCTCCTGTACCTCTTCCATCTCCCGAACGATTTCCTCAACCGGCTTTCGACTCCCCAAATGCTTCCGCACCAGCTTCTTGGCAAACTTCAGAAAATTCCAATACACCTTCCGCTGGTACTCTGAGATCATCCGGTTCCGGCGCAGATAATTGCCAAAAGCATCCACCAATGAAAGCAATGGCTCCCACTCTTCCAGTTCATAATAAGTCTTCAGCAAAAGGGCCTTCGAATCGACATGGTAATAGACATCCGTAAACTCTACCTCCTGCAAAAGCCGCATCGCCTTGGAATAAGCACCCGTTGCGAAATAGAGGGCGGCAAAATTATAGGTCGAGGCATTTTCACGCGCTTCCGGCGAAACCCTGGGGGTGTAACCCCGCAAAAACCGTTCGGTCCAGGCAAATTCTCCCAGCCGCAAAGCCGTGGTCACAATATTTTTAAAATGCTGTTGCAGGATAAAGGGCCCACTGAAAATGACCTCTTTGTCCAATAGCCGCTGGTACAAAACAAAGAGTTGTTGCAAATATTCCCCCTTGCCCTCGTTCAGCTTTTTGATGCAATAGTTAAGGGCAAAAGCGTACAATTGACCGATCTCATCTTCACCAAAGAACCGGGAGGAAGACTCCAAAAGGTCCAGTAACTTCTGATAATGCCCCTCCTCACCGGGATCGATCAAGGTCAACAACACTGCATGGTATATTTCTATGCCCACCGCATCATTTCCTTCATTACTTTCCCTCCTTCCACCCTCTTTCTGAAATTCCCGCAAGTCACCCACTTCGCCCGATTCACACAAGCCCCGCCAATCCCCTATATGCCTCAACCTCTCAATCATTTCCGGATCCACCTGTGCAGAAACCACATTCCCCAGATTGACCAAAATACTCCCATATTTCAGGCTTCCCGTCCTGTACAATACCTCCAAATCCGCCAACATCGCCGGCAATCCCGGATCAATCCCCCGGTTTTCCTGCAGGGTCGCAAATTCAAATGCCAGGTTGTTCAGTTGATAGCGCTTCAGTAAATAATCCATGTCCCGGTAGGGCGTTTTCTCCAAGGCATCAAAAGCAGAGTCCAAAATTTGCCGAAAGGGCTTCTGAAGGGACCGCTTTTGCAGTGCCCGCAACAAGATGGTTTGCTTTAGCACCGTGTCCTGTTGCAACTCTTTGTGGACCCACCAGGATTCGATCCACTTCACCAAATCGGACTCCAAGTAGCGCACCTCCTGAATCTTGTCCCCCAGAAAAAGTGTACTTGCGATCTCTTCTTTGGAAGGTTCCACCACCACCGCAGCCAGACAACGGTCCTTTAGAAACCAGAACAAGTCCAGAACCTCCGCCTTTCGCTTGAAATTCCTCCCCTCCAGGAAAGTCTCGAAAGCCTTCCACTCCCTGGGAGAGAAGGTAGAGATCACCGAAAACAATTTACTCGCCATAATCACCCTCTCGATAAATAGATTTATTTATGCATCAAGATAACCACAATCACCCACAATAAAACTCAAAACTACCAGACACAACCCCGCAAACATTTATCACCAAGCCCAGTGAGCCGTCCTCCATCTGCAACCACCTACCTCCACCTACTCGATAAACAACCATTATTGTAGTTTTTTATCCCCCTCTCATTCTTCACCTTTGTTTCGTCCCACAATAGCAACCTTGATATAAGATGAAAACGAAATCACACTTCAGAAATAAACTGACCTTGCTTGTCCTCTTGTTGAGCACCTTTTCCATGTCGATCGCGCAGAACGATGGCCTCAGGATAAATTCGGTTCCATTTCAGGTGGTGATGAACAATGTATCCCTGATTCATACGACGAATACCGCAATTGATCCTTTGGCAGCGATTGATTCACTGAATCAAATTGTCTTTGTCTCCCGGAACAACCTCAACCCCGGTTCAGGTCACTACTACGTCCAGTCTACAGATGGTGGCCAGGCCTGGTCATCTGTATTGGGGGCCTTCTCAAATTCAGCTGCGCCTTTTCCCAGAGGGGTATCCATCCTCCTGGAGCCAGATTTCAGCAGCAACCCGCAACTCACCAGAATGCCTTGGGTGGGGAGCAGCAATCAGGGCAATGCCCTCCTGTATGGAAATGGCACCCTGCCTTATACCGGAACTCCCAGCGCCCAACAATCACAATTAGCCACCGCCAATACCCAATATGTGACCGGCGGCATAGGACGCGCACCCGCCGGCCAATATTATACCATGATGTTGAGCATCAACCCGGTGACTTCTGACCCGGACAGCCTGAAACTGATGGCCAATGTCCCGGCCTCTACTGCTCCCATAACCCCTTGGGTACAAGCCTTTGCCTGGGACATCATCGATACCATCCCCTGCATCGCTCCAAAAGTCTCCTTCTCCCCGGATGGCAATACTGGCTGGATCGTGGCCTTGAGCGACCTCCCCGGCCAGGGCCAGGACTCCAGCCTCAGCCCCATTTATTGGAAGTCCACCAATGGCGGCACCTCCTGGACCGGTCCTTCGGAAGTCGATTTCAGCAACTGGCAATGCCTGCTCGACTCCATCCAGACGGCGACGCTTCCTGTACTCCCCACTACGACCTTCGAATTCGACCTGACGGTCGACAACAATGGCAACCCGCACATCCTCTGCGCGGTCATGAACCGCCAGGCCGGATCGGAGTACACGGTTCTGCCCGGCGCCCGGAAATGGGTCGTCGATATCACGACTCCTGACCAGGGCAATAATTGGCGGGGTATTCTGGTGGAAGATCTCCACTCATTCCGGGGTCAGGTCCAGGCCCAACCTGCAAGCCTCGATTATGACAACAACTTTCAGATCGGGCGCAGCCCGGCCGGAGACCGCATCTTTTATTCGTGGACAGATACGGATTCCATTCTGAACAACCTCAACAACAACTTTGACAATATTGCCCCTGATCTCATAACCGCCGGATTCTCCACCTTCGACAGCAGTTGTGCGGGTGCGTTCAACTGGACCTTCACCGACCTGGTCCTGAGCGGAACCATCCTCTTCCACCACCTCGCCCCTGAAATACTGGTGGATACATTGGGAGCAGATACCCACCGCCTACCCATTATCTCTATTGTTCCCAGCAATACCAATGTCGGAGAATATGTGTACCTCTCTGACATCTACATTCCCGAAACAGCCTTCGACACGACCTTCCTCACCGTCGGCAACGGAACATGTGGATCCCCCTGCGCCAACAATATGTGTGTCTGGCCCGGCGATGCCGATGCCAGCTACCTCGTAGACATGGACGATCTCCTCATGGTAGGCACCAACTTCGACAGCATGGGACCACCCCGCGCCAATGCCTCCCTCACATGGGTCGCCCAACCCGGTACCCTCTGGCCCGATTCCACCATGGGCGTCAATATGATGCACAGCGACTGTGACGGCAATGGCCATGTCTTCTGGCCGGATACAATTGCCATCCAGCAGAACTACAACCTGACCCACAATAAAACTGGCGGCCCCGATGGAAATCAGAAAATCAATGGAGCCCCTAGCCTCACCCTCGTCCCCCTCTTTGACAGCCTGCAGGTTGGCCAGGCCGGCATCATTGAAGTGCACCTTGGCGACTCTCTCAACCCTGCCGATAGCATCTATGGAATTCGCTATACCTTCCACTATGACCCTGCCCTCGTGGATACGAATTCGGTACACGTCTCCTTCCCCCCTTCATGGCTTGGGACTCCCGGGACTGACCTGATCGGATTGTACCAGGATTTTTATGCCCTCGGTAAAACGGATATTGGCATGGTGAGGACCGACCAAACCGAACGGCAGGGCTATGGCACCATCGCCCATATCGCCATCGTTGCGATTGACAATATCTCCGGTAAAAGATTGATCGAAACCGATACCCTGGATCTGGGATTGAGTGCGCTTCGGGCCATCAGAATTGACCAAAGTGACTTGTTGGTTGGCCTTCAGGGTGGCAGTGCTCTCATCTGGGACAGCGAAACAGGTTCCATCCCTCCGGTCACCAGCCCGGCACCCGACTTCCGTGCCTGGCCGAATCCGGCCGGTTCACAATTGAATATTGAATGGAGCGGCAGCTCCCGGGTTGAGGTCCGCATCCTCGACCAGATGGGAAGAACCGTGCTTGAGCTGCCGTCGACCAGCCAGCACCGCATCGAATTGAATGCCGACCAATTGTCCACTGGCTTGTATTTCCTGAACCTGAACTTCGGGGTGCAGCAAACGACAAAAAGGCTGGTCATTCAACATTGATCAGCGTCCATCCGAATATTTCACGAACCCGGATCACGAAGCCTGATCTCAAACCCGGATCACGAACCCGGATCTCAAACCCGGATCACGAACCCGGATCACGAACCCGGATCACGAACCCGGACCACGTATGGAAGTTGCTCCCCCAGGAGCGGCTTCCATATTTATTTTCAGAAACCTTGAAATTTACCTGTAACTTATTCGCCGCGTAGCATTATATGATCGAAAAGCACCCTGTGTAACCCTTAACCGCTACGCACTTGCAAAGAGTGAGATTATCTGAAGACCAGCTAAAGCAGGAATTACGCCTGATCGAAGCCGCCAAAAAAGACCGGCGTCGTTTCGGTCCGCTGTATGACCGCTACTACCGCCAAATCTTTCTGTTCGTTTTCAAACGGACCGGAGAGGAAAGCGTAGCAGGGGACATCGTGGCACAGGTATTTTTGAAAGCAATGAACCACCTGGACCGCTATACTTACCGCGGCGTTCCCTTCTCAGCCTGGTTGTACCGGATCGCTTCCAACGAAGTGAACCAGTTCTTCCGGAACCAAAAGAACGACCGGGCGGTGTCGATGGACAAAGAACAGATCGAACGTGTGGTAGGTATGATCGACGACGCTGGTGAAGAAGACAACCGAGAGTATTATGTAACTGTAATGCTGGAAACACTGCAAGAAATGAAACCTGAAGAAGTACAAGTCATAGAGTTGCGTTTTTTTGAGCAACGTCCTTTTAAAGAAGTGGCTTATATCCTTGGAATAACTGAAAACAACGCTAAAGTAAAAGTCTACCGAATCCTGGAACGTCTGCGGAAACGCCTGACGAAAAAAATAGGAGGGAGCTACTATGAAGCATAACTACAAAATCCGGATGGATGAGCCCGTCCCTTCTGACGAGCAAATCGACCGACACCGGAACTTTGCCCAGGTGCTCGCGGATCACCGAAATATGACGGAGCCCCTTTACCGGCGCCCCCTCTACCGGAATCCCCGCGCATTCATTGGGCTGGTTCTGATACTTGTGATTGGCGCCCTGGTCTTTCAAGCTGTGGAGGAAGAGAAAGAAGCGACTGAAATGGCTGGGATTATGGAGCAGATCGAGCAGGCAAGGGACCAACAGTTCTTACAACCAGCCGGGATAGGTTTCTCCATTCCAGCAGTTGTATTTGATGTTGACCCCGGCCAAGAGAAGCAGATTACCTTGCCAAGTGGGGTGGTCGTTCGCGTCCCTGAAAATGCATTTTCGGAGGAAGGTAATCCAGTGCAGGTCTCAGTACGTGAATTCAATGACCCTTTGATCGCCATTCTCGCCGGAATCCCATTGGACTTTCCCGAGTCGGGTATGGCTGTCCCAAGCAAGATTTTCGAAATCTCTACCACGAGCAATGGACAGCCCATCTCACTGGGACCAGATGCGAAGATTACCATCGAGATGGTGGGACCGCGCAACCCCAAAACCGAAAACGAAGTCCTTTACGTACTTGATGTAAAGGAAAAGGTATGGAAGAACAGCCGTTCGGAAGTGAATATGGAAGAACGTCCGATCGACTCCCCGCATTCACCGGTTGTCATCCACGACGATGGATTCAATGTTGTGGAGTATGAAAACGACGGCTCTATTCGGAACCGTCCGGTGGCTCCTGAAGAGGCTGCTCCTGGTGGAGAGATCCAATGGGTGCGGAGTTTTGAAAGTTCTGGAAATGGCTACTTCATGTGTGCCAGCCCGGAACAACTGACCGCTCCCAACCAAAGCATTCGCCTGCTGGATACCGCCGGAAAACGAATTCCAGTCTTTGCTTTGTATCAAGTCAGCAAAGATGGAAAATCAGCCCGGACCTACTGGCCACAAGACAGTAAGTTCACTTATGAAATTGCCACTGCGATGCCGGGATCAAAACTCTTCGGCTTTACCGACCGGGACTATCTGGTATGGCTGGAGACCCCAGGACAAAACGGTGAAGAAGTAGTGGAATTACAACCCGAAATAAGCGCTCGACCCATCATGGATCTGCAAACACTCAAAGCGGTCCTGGCCATCGAGTCTGAATGACATATAAAAATTTCAGGATGCTTTTCTGAAAATCGTTCTTTTCCTAGCGGTTAATAGAGTCCCGAAAGACCCCGGTCTTTCGGGCTCTTCTTTTCTGTCCTTCTTTTTCAAAGATATCGCCGCAAAGGTTCCGTCTTAAAAACTTCTTCTCAAGGACTCTTTCTCAAAGCCTCCTGCTCACCGATCCCGGATAAAACCTTCCAACAGCTCCAACGCATTTGAAAAGCCATATACCGCGACCGGATCAGAATGCCTCGCGCCCTCAACCGGAACCGCCAGCCCTCTGGTCCCGCTGTAATTGTTCCAAACCGTCTGCCCGTGGGCCTCATAGTCCAGAAAATCATCGGCCGTTCCATGTATCCAGAGAAATGGCTGGTCCACTTTCTTGATCTCCTCCGCATTGTCGATTTCCAATTGGGTAAAGAATCCCCCCGGCATGCCCAGGTTACTGCTGCTCTGCCCCATCATTTCCGCACTTGCAAAGGGAGCTTCCAGTATCAGACTGGCTGGGCGAAGGGTTTCTGGATTGGCGGTCAATTCCGTCGCAGAAGCCGTCCCCATGCTTTCGCCGTACATCACCAAACGCTCCCCGGTCAGTCCCCGGTCTGCCAACCAGACCAGGCAGGCTTCGACATCCGCATACATACCCGCTTCCGTGGGAGTTCCCGTCGACATTCCGTAACCCCGGTAATCCATGGCCAGCACCCCGTAATGGTTCATTCCCCCGACATTGGCCAGCAGGACGATCCAGGGAATATAGGCATCGAGGTGGCGCGAGTTTCCATGACAAAAAACGATCACGGTATCGGTTGAGATGCGCGAGGTATCCCCCACGTATACCGCATGGATGGTCTCGGAACTACTCTCCCCCGGAACCGTGCTCGAAACGGTAATCGGATGCCAGACACTGTCCGGGGTACGGTAATTCTCCGGAAAATCCCAGACCCAGTCAAAATCTGAATTCTGATAGCGGTATTCGGTAATCACCTCAGGATTGTAAAGCAGGGAATCCATCGTAAAACAGCCCGGGGCCAAAAGACCCAAACCACTCAGGATCAAAGCAAGTATCAAAGTTGATCGTTTCATTTGCCAAACCGTTTTGTGATTCCCAGATAGACCCCACCTGCGCCGCGGTTCGCGATCGCTTGCCAATCGACTGTCCCGTCTGCACTGACCGTCCCGAAATTGTTCCACTTCAACTCAGCGGTAAAGTCCCATTTATTCCCGGACCAGACATGCCCAAGTTGGACACCCGGCAGGATATTTTGAGGTTGTTCAGAACCGTTCGGTCCTTTGCCAGAGAGGACAAACCAAGCAGACAGCCCGCTGTAAAAATAGTGTTTGTGCTCCCCGTACTCCCACCAGGCATTCGCATCCACCACCGGCCAAAGCCGAAATCCGCTGTTGGGATTCAAACCCGCAACCAGATTGACACTGGGACTGATGGTGACTCCTGGCCGAAAACCGTCCGGCTTCAGGAGGCTTTTGCTAACCCCGAGGTCCAGGTGGATATTTCCAAACGCGCCTGACAGCAGATTGACACCACCGGAAGCCGTCCAATCTTCACGGATTCCATAGCCAGCCGCAACTGTGATATTGGGAACAGGAATAGGGGCATCAAAATTTTTGAACAGGGGGCCACCAATACTGCCGGTGACTGCCAACTCTCCCTTTTCGAGCGGCCTGACAAACCGAACCGGGGCGCAACCTATCAGCAGGATGATTCCCAGAAGCACTCCCCAGAAAGCCAAAGCGTTAGACTCTGATTTGAACATAGTGGGAAATTTACAGGCTCCCCAGGCAAATTCAAAGGATCGCGCAGCAGGACCCAGACAATGGAATCATTCCAACACCATTTCAATGGACCTGGACAATGAAACAACCCATGACATTGAACCCAGGCAAAACGTATCTTTAAAAAATGTAAATTTGCACCATGGCAAAAACTTTTAACATCTCACCCCGATCAAAAGAGCCCAAAGAGACCGGCACAGCCTTTAAGATAGTCGTGCGCCTTTGTGGATTGATCGCGATTGGCGGCTTTTTCCTCCCCTACCTGAACCAGTTGAGTGGTCTCGACCTTGCCCAAGGCATTGGCGAAAGTATCTCCAACAAAGGTTTCGGAGATACCATGTCAGGACTTTTTGGTGCTACCTCTACCCCAGGATCCATTGTCAACTTCCTCATCATCATCGCCTATATCGTCTTCCCCCTGATCGGGCTGATGATGCTTTCGAGAGGACGCTACACGGGTGGCCCTTTCACCTTCCTGCTACTCTTCAACATTGCCGCCTGGGTCATGGTCAACTTTTTCGGAGCAGATGCCGGGATCGACACCAACTTCTTCATGCTAACCGGTCCCGGTTATTGGGTAAGTTGCGGAGGCTTGTTCCTGCCCTTCATCGCCATGTTCTTTCTCGATAAAAGTATCTGATCTTAACAGGCATATCGTTCGGAGCGAGAAGTAAAAGAGACCGCCGCAAAGGAAGAAGAGGCTCCAGAAAAACGACATATAGCAAAAGAAAAAGAGGCTGCCACATTCAAGGGACAGCCTCTGCATGGTGAGGTCAAAAAATCAATGTTGGATCAGAATTTTCTTTTGGGTTGATTGGCCTGCGGGATCAATGGCACGTAAGAAATATATTCCATCGTCGAGGTTTGTAGTATCCAAAATCAGGTTGGTCGGGATGCCACCTGTAATGGCTCCGGTCTGGTTCTCCGCCTGAGCTCCCAGCTGATTCCCAGACTGACCCCCATTCTGATTTGTGAGCTGATTACCAGACAGACCACCAAGCTGATTCACAATCGGAGCCCTAACCAGATTCCCCAGTTGGTCGAACAAACTTACTTCCTCAAGATGATCGCGGGAGGCAACCTGTATACTCTCATGAGCAGGAATCGGAAAAGCCCTGAGGTCGGGAGAACTGGTGGCGAATTCATCCATAGAGGTAAACTCATGCTTGCCTCCCTCCATAGACCACTTTCCCGGATCAATCAGGTCAATCTGAGCAATGCCACCGGGAGCTTTGACCAGGTTCTGAAGGTCAAGGGCTTGCCCATTGTTATCTATTTCAAGGAAAAACAAAGTATTGGTCGATAGGGTCTGGGGAGCGTCCAGTTCTATGCGCACCTTAATTCCATGATTGGAATTGGTGAGGGTCGTTGAAGCATTGCCCCCTGCCAGGCCATTCTCCAAAGTACCGGGAACTGACAATAAACTAACCGTAGCACCTTCCGCCAAGGATGTAGTGAGGGTGATCTCAAGATCAATCACTGAAACGCCAAAGCCTTCCTCCACAATACCAAGGTAATTACACTGAAGTTCAGCTTTTGAGACATCGGAAATATCCGGGTGGTCCAGCTCAATATCAGTATTTGAAGCGCTGAGGATGAGATTCTCAGGGTTCTGACCCAATGAGGTTTCATGAGTCAAAAGAAAGAGAGACCAGGAGAAAAAAAAGCATAAAGTTCCCCTGGACCCACCGAAGGTCTTTAAATAACACATATCATTTCCATTTAGATTTTAGCCCACAGCTTCCTTGAATGCGGTATCCCGTACATTCAGAAAAGCTATCAGGCAACCAATTTTCACAAGCAGGGCAAAGGCGCTAAGCCCTGTCTTCAATTGGTTATCGAATGGGAAATGATATGTTTAATATGTGGGATGAATTTTAAGGATTAATCCTCGTCGTTATCCTGAGCGTTGTCATCGCCATCGTACTGATCTTCAGAACCTTGGTTAGACACCCGGAAACTATCCACCAGTTCATTCTTGTTAACGAAATCACCAATTTTCCTGGTTTCTCCTTCCTGGGAAGATGAGTTGTACCGGTTAGAATAACCTCTGTTGGAATTGTAACGGTCGTTGCCGTATCCTCCCTGGTTTTCTTCTTCGGTATGGCGGCGGTATTCACCACTGATTCTTCCATACCCGATTTCACCCGGACGCAATTCGGTATCCTGCTGATCATTGTAGTTGCGATCATTGTCTCTGCCACGGTTATAGCCTCCACCGCCGCCGCGGTTATAGCCACCGCCACCGCCGCCACGGTTGTAACCACCGCCGCCGCCGCCACGGTTGTAACCGCCGCCGCCACCGCCACGGTTGTAACC
>CAYGRE010000137.1:11275-14870 GCA_964352215.1 uncultured Bacteroidia bacterium | reverse complement strand
AAGGAAATTAACACCCTTTCAAGTGACTCAATAACGCTTATAACCCGTTTAGGTCTTTGCATTGTCAACAACGAAAACACACAACGCAGAACAACCAACAAGACTTTTAGATCAACCTTTTACTGCGAACTCTTTTTATTCGATTACCAACCAAAACCAATTTTAACATGTTCTCTAATTCATTTTTCTTTTCAGGACAAGGTCCTGCGAACAACCACACTATTATCTCTGATTCTTCTTCCGGCAAGAAGGAAATTAACACCCTTTCAAGTGACTCAATAACGCTTATAACCCGTTTAGGTCAAACCCTCTTCTTCCTGTTTGGGCTGATTTTACTCTCAAGTGCCACCTTCGGACAAGATGTCGACAGTGTGTCTTTGAGTACGCTGCCCCACAACCTGACCCTCATTTCCCAGACCAGTACCGCGATGGAATATGAATTGCAGCTGGGCACCGTAAGTGAGCCTGTCAACAATGCTTTTGGCTACTACCTGAGTGGTGAAATAGCCGATCTGGACGGAACCCCGGCTACCCTGGAAGTCGTGCTTGCCAATTCCTGGATGGGAAATTCTACCGAAGGTGACCTCACCGTGAATTTTGATTACACTACTGGAGAGTTCCAGATCACCTTCATCCGTGACGATTCCACTACGGTATCCGATTACGGGCAGCTCATTGAGATCAGTATTCTTGCGGAGCCGAGCCAAAGCATACCGGACGATGCCCGTCTTACCACTGGGAGTGGCAGCCTGATCATGGTAGACAACTCAGGTTTCAAGCGGGCATTGACTTCACAGGTGACTTACCAGCCGCTGACAGCTTATCCAAACCCAACCCGGGGACAGGTTCATTTCCAGGCACCCGGATTCGAAGGTGAATGGTCACTAACCAATACCGCGGGCCGGGTGATCATGACTGGAAACGGTTCGCTGCCCGAAACCATTGACCTCTCAGGGTACCCCAAAGGGATGTACATCCTGGTAGCTCAGAGTGGTGGCCAATATTACCGGTCCACTTTGGTTCGGTACTGATCTTTAAAATGCTTGTAGTTTATCAAGCAACCAATTTTGCCCGGTCCGCATTTCGGACTGGGCAATTTCGTTGCTCAACTTTTCGATCTTCTTCTTGTCGTCCGGACGAAGGGAAACCATGCGGCGGTAGAAGCGAATGAAGTCACCATAACTTTTCCGATGAAAGGAAGAGACCCGCTCTTCCCGTTCCAGGTAGATGCGGAAAGAATGCATCAAAGATTCCATACCGATCGTATTGCCCGTCTGAAAATAGATCATCAACAAATAAGCCCTGGCATCCAGTTCGTAGAAAATATCGGGGATCTTCTTGAAGGTCCGGTTGAAGGCGCGTTCGGCCGCTTCATAATTTTCCTGGTAGAAATCCAGCACCCCCTGGTTGAACCCTTGGACCTCCTCCGCTTCTTCACGTGATCCGGCAAGATGGTGGCTGGCTTCGTTCAGAAATTCTTTTATTAGATCAAATTTCCCCAAGCGACAACCGATCATGACCATATTCTTGTATTGACCATTTGAAAGAGAAAACCCCCGTGACCTGACCAGCAGGTCATACATATCCCAGTTCAGGGTCCAAAGTTCTGGAAAGACCTCAGCCTTTGGATACGATTCCTGTCGGTTAAAATTGTTGATCGCACCCAGGTAGATGTCTCTGATCTCGTCGCTTTCGATCTGGTCGCCATATTCCTGAAGCAACGACCTCAGGCTTTGCAGATCCTCCCATGAGGAGGTTGGAGATAGCGTGGTACACAACAGGTAGTACATCCTTGGTAAAGGATTCCTCATCGTTTGAGGGTCGATCTGTTCAATCAATTCCCGAAATAACTGAGGGCAGGATTGCTCCCCGATGATCTTTTCCCGCACCAGCGAAATGAAGCTAAACTTCAGGATGTGGGTCAGTTCGGATGCCTCAACACTCTTCATCAATTCGATGAATTCAGTATTGCCGCCCCGACCTTTTGAGGATTCAAAGGTAGATCGTTCCATCTCAAGGGCAAGCTTGTCACGCATGAATTGAAGCGAAAGCTTTTCTTTTTCCAGGTTTTTGATCGCCTTTTGGTAATAGGAAAGGAAATAAGTATCCTCTCCCATTTCATTCAGAGCCCGGATCAGATTGACTTCGGAATTGTAATTTTCCTTCCAGTCCCGAAAGGCCAGAAATTCCAAAACCAATTCCAGCAGGGCCGATTTCAGTTTTCGGATTTTGTTGACGACGAATGGCTCCTTCGGGTAGATTGTCCTGAAAGCAGCTTCTTCATCCAGTTCCAGATCGGGCTTGCGGTCGAGGTGGGTGATGATAAAATCGTAGAGGACAACCACTTTTTCCCGGCGGTTGAAGACAGGGGATTCGAGGAAGATCCTGAAGAATTTGCGATCTGCCCTGGAAAACTGAAATAAGAAATGTGCTACCTTATCACGCATGTTGGTCCTATGAAATATACGAAAGTTCCATAGATTCCTGAAGATAGGTGAAGGTGGGTGTTTTTGTCTGGATGAAGGAGGCCGGCTTAGTCCAGGAAGCAACTCTGTCCAGGAAGCAACTCTGTCCAGGAAGCAACTTTGTCCAGGAAGCAACTTTGTCCAGGAAGCAACTTTGTCCAGGTGACTTCAATAAATATTCTGACCAGACCTAGGAGTTCAGATTTTAAGCGTCACTCCTCCCGTTACCAGTGGCCCTCCAATCCCGATTTCTGCCCCTACTCCCAGGAACTTCAGGACCATTACCCGCATCCCAAACCCCACCCGGGCTGCGACCGGAAGGCTGAAGGGCAGATTGAAATCCTGTGCGTTGAAGATCGGGTCATCCGTCTGGATAATGGCTTTGGTCCCATTGTAGCCAAGCCCGACCACGAAGTAGGGATCCAGAAAGCGATTGTCCATCAGATGCACGTTTAACCTGCCCAATACCCTGGGGCGTTTTACGGTTATTGCGTAGGAATATTCTGCGGTTCCGCCTTCTCCGTTGGGGTCAGGCCCGGTTGTCGTGAAGTCCAATCCACTTTCAGCGAAGAGTACATCCACGCCCAAGCCGATCCTGTTGCTGACCATCACTTCCACCCGACCCCCCAGGGGGCCAACGCTGCTGAAATCCAAACCCGCCGGTGTGAATTGCGCATCTACCACCCTCTCCAATGCCGAAGACCAAAGATTGGGAAATCCATAATAGAAGTCGATCATGACCTTTCCCCGTTGGGCATGCGCACGGTTGTTCAACATACAAAGCGCCAGGGCGCTCAATAAGAGCACTGCAAATCTTTTCCTCATCATACCAATTTCCTTTAAACCAATTTTCTGGTTATTCTGGAATTCAGCATGAAAGGTTGTGTTTTCGACGAAGGGTGTAAGAAATTAGCATACTTCGTGGGAATGCAAATAAGAATTGCCCTCCTTGCATTTGTGATCATGTTTGTCTGTGGTGTGATTGCCATTATTGTCACCATGTTGGCTTAAATGATGCCTTGGGGACGCTTTTAATGGTCGATACCCATCTGGTTAGCGCTTTCACCCGATCTCGCGATCACTCTCTACCCATCTCATCATCGCTTTCACCCGATCTCGCGATCACCTTT
>CAYGRE010000137.1:0-11175 GCA_964352215.1 uncultured Bacteroidia bacterium | reverse complement strand
ACCCCTTCTCGCGAAGGGTCCAGACTCTTCGTTTGAAGAGTGCAGACCGATCAAGCCATCGGTTCGGACTGATCGCGAGTCCCCTCAGACTGATCTCGCGATCACCTTTACCCCTTCTCGCGAAGGGTCCAGACTCTTCGTTTGAAGAGTGCAGACCGATCAAGAGATCGGTTCGGACTGATCGCGAGTCCCCTCAGACTGATCTCGCGATCACCTTTGCCCCTTCTCGCGAAGGGTCCAGACCCTTCGTTTGAAGAGTGCAGACCGATCAAGAGATCAGTCCGGACTGATCGCGAGTCCCCTCAGACTGATCTCGCGATCACCTTTGCCCCTACGCGAGAAGGGGCAAGAGCGACAACGAGAAGGGGCAAGAGCGACAACGAGATCAGTCAGGACCGATTGGGAGGTCCGTCATGACTGACAACGAGATCGGTCGGGACCGATTGGGAAGGATTCCACCGACTGTAAAGGGAAATTAAAACCGGATATACAACTCCGGATCAACCGGCACATCATTCTCCCTGATCTCCAAGTGGAGATGTGGTCCCAGCGACAGACCGGTGTTTCCAACCGTCCCAATTACGTCGCCTTTCTTCACTTGCTGTCCAGGCTTGACCCGCACCTCATCCAAATGGTGGTAGCGACTGCTCATGGGGGAATGATGGGACAACTCGATCAGGTGACCGTTGTTACTGTCCACAGTTTCAGCCAATCTGACCAACCCATCCGAAACCGCAAGTACTTCCGTACCCAATTCCGCCTTCAGGTCAATCCCATTGTGATTCTTGATCTTCTTGGTGATGGGAGAAATCCGCGGCCCAAAGCCAGAGGTTTGGCCCCAGTTGACAGACTTTGCAAAGGGGACGCCAAAATCAGGACCGGTTTGAATTCCGAATGCACCTGGATCTTCAAACAAGAGCTTCACCGCCAGTATGCTGTACAGGTAGCCACGTTCGTGGTCGAACTGGTACAAAGACTCCATTTCCTGGGAGTTGACCCCATTCATATCGCGCAAAGGTTTTGGCCCTCTGTTGTAAGCAATAGCCGCCGAAGTCCAGGTGCCAAACTCCGTTTGGTACTTCTTCAGGTATTGGGCGGCAGCCTGGGTTGAGAGGGCGAGGTCTTTGCGGTCGTCGCGGTCGTTGGCGACTTCCATCCCATAGCTACGCGCGGTAGCAGGCATAAATTGCCAGATACCACAAGCCCCCATGGAGGAATTGGCTTCCGGATCCAGGGCACTCTCGGCCATGGCCAGGTAGAAGAAATCTGAAGGAACAGCTTCGGCTTCGAGAATCGTTTGAATCTCTTTTTGAAAGCGGGCACCTCGCAGGCAGAGCTTCCGACAATAATCCGGATTGGACTTGAGTTTATTGACTTTTTCCTGAAGGCCGGATTCGTAGACGGGGTTGTCCGGAAGAGCTTCCCCGGCAAAAGTCATCGCCGCGGTTCCTTCTTCCGAAACCGGGTCATGGCTGTCCGGTGCCGGCATGGCAGCCATCAAGATCAGCGCAAGGAAAAGGGCAGGAACGATAGCTATATAGGCCCAAAGCGCCGAGCTCCGGGAACGTGATTTATTGAGCATTACAATTCGTTTTTGAGTTTTACTTTGTGCGAAATAGTGCACAGGCAAGTGATCTGAAGCAGACAGCGTTTGGTGGAGCAGGAGCCGGGAATAGGCTGTTTTGCCCTTGAAACCTGCGGCTGCCTGGTCGGCAAGGTATTCATGGGTCTCCTTCAGGGACTTCTTCAAATAACCACTCCAGGGCAGAAACCACCAGAAGCAACCTACCAATTCGGCAAAAAGGACATCCAGAGAATGCCATTGCCGGATATGGGCCAGCTCATGGGCTTCGATGCTGCTGCGGTCTGAAGATGTCCGGTCTTTGGGAGACAGGAAAAGCAAACGAAAAAAGGAAAAACTGGAAGGCAATTGGGTCGGATAGACAAGGGTATAGGATTTACGACGGTCTTTGGGACTTTTTTGGAATAAGCTCAGTACCTTGATAATCCCCCTTGTCAGTCCAAACAGGGTTGTCAACAGACCGATCAGGTAAATTCCCCAAAGCCCCCATTTGGCAATTTTTACCGGTTGAGAATCCAGAAAAGAAGATGAACGCTGTACCGGTTGATTCGCTGTCTCTTCCAACCAAAGAAGTTGATCGTAAGGGACATCGAAACCCTGGTCCACCTGGGCTGCAATCACAGGCTGGGTCGCCGGATCAGTCACCAGTGGAGTGGTTTCTGCGATCTTGAGTTCAGGATCACTCTCCAAGGGGAGGAGTGAGAAATTGACTTGCTGGCCGGGCCAGGACAGGAAAAGGCACAGTCCCAAAGCACTCAATAAGTAGAACCGGTTCCACTTAAAATGAGTGAGGCGGGAGAGGTAAAACCGGTAAGGAATCAGCAGGAGACCCAGCGTGAGCCCCGAGGCGAGTAAAAACCAACCGAAACTATCCATTGCCTTTTTCCTCCTTCTTTTCAGCCTCTTCAATGATGGCCTTGATCTTTTCAATCTCAGCTTCTTCCAAGCCCTCTTCTTCCACCATATAGGAAACGACCTGCTGGTAGGAGCCACCAAAATACTCCTTCACCAAACGTCCAAAGGAATGCTTCCGAAATTCCCCCTGGGAGATCAACGGATGGTAGACATGTGTCTTCCCAAAAGCTTTGTGGCCAACATAGCCCTTGGTTTCCAGAATACGAATGATAGAGGAAACTGTGGTGTAGGGAGGTTTCGGATCGGGGAACTCAGCAATCAAGTCCTTGACAACCGCTTCTTTCAGTTGCCATAGAATCTGCATAACCCGTTCTTCCCTTTGCGTGAGCTTTTCCATGAGCCAAAGGTATAACGCAATGTTGAGTTAATAAACTTTATTTTGCGTTGATTGACGTAAATGTACGTTGTCGGGTTCCGGTGTGTGGTCTGATTGACCCGGTTTTGTGCCCGGAAAGGCTCCTATGGTGGTTTTTTCGAGTTCTCCTAAGGCGGATATTTTTTACAGTAAACTAAGAAGCAGCCGTAGAAAAACAGTAGAAGGTCGAGGTTTGTCAGGGAAAATTGACGGTCTTTTGTTTGCTTTGGAGCTTGAATCATGGTTAAATACATGCTTATGAACACCGCAGTTTTACCCAAAGGGGTTGGCCTGGCTTTTCTTTTACTGTTCTTGCTTATGGCTGGGATGGCCAATGGGCAATGCACTCCTGATCCCAGTATTCCTCAACCGGGTACCTATCCTAGCCCGATTCCCGGAGGTTCGGCAGGCGTACCTTACAGTCAGACGATTGACCTTGTTTCCCGGGGGGACACGGTTTACCTGAGTTTGTTGACCCCATTTGATTCAATTGAGATCAGTTCTGTGACTTTACCTCCGGGACTGTCTTTTATCTGCTCCTCGAATCCCAACCCTTGCATGTACTATCCTCCCAGCGTGGGGGATGCCATCCGTATGTGTCTCAGTTTGGATGGGACTCCCACTCAGAATATAGATTCCAATATTGTACTTGGGCTCATCCTGACCAAGTGGGTAACGGTCGTCGGTCAGCCAGAGGCTTTGTCTGATACAACCGGTATCCCATTTGGCCCGGCAGTCGGGTTGCGGGATCAAATCAAGCCACTCTTTACAGATGTTCGCCTTTCCCCAAACCCCAGCACAGGCCTTTTTTACCTTTCCGGAGAATCCAGTGTCAATGCCCTGGTAACCCTGAGGGTGGTTGATCTGCATGGCCGGGTTGTTCTTGCGTCTGCTCCCCAGAGGTTGGGTCAGACATTTGAGCTTCCGGTCGATCTGAGCGGGCAGGTGAATGGCCTGTTTTTTGTGCAATTGATCAGTGAAGGGCGGAGCGCGAGTTGGAAGGTAATGGTTGAATAAAAGGGAGAGCCTGCATTGCAGGCTCTCCTCGTTCGAAATTATTCCACTAACATCACTTATGATGACTAAAAAGCCCTGTGCTTTCAAGTGTTATTTGGGTGGCGAGGTAATAGCCAGCTTCGAGGGCCGGGAAGTTGTCTTTTCCGAAGGTACTGGCGGGAACGATGGATAAGATGGAGGTCACTTCGGTTGCATCAGAAGACAGCATGCAGATTTTCTGAACGATTACTCGTTGGCCACCGATGGTGCCAAACCATTCCTTGCTGACCCCGAAGCCGGTATCCTTTGCTGCTTTGGTTGCCACGAGGTCCATATCATGACCATCAAGAGAAGATTCTTCAGCCAGTTCCTTTTCACTGAGTTGGTCCTCATTTTCAGTCACCTCGATCAAGATGATCCCTTTTTCCAGTGAATTGGTAAGCATTTGGGCTCCGTCAGAGATCATCCCGTTGATCCAGGTAAGGGAGGCATTTGGGCAGAGGTTCTCGCGGTAATCGTAGAGCCAATTATCGGAGATTTCCCAGCCGGCGGGAATGGTAATGTTGTTCTCGGTAGCAGGAGGCGCCTGGGCATTCAGGTTCTGAAGCGTGAATGAAAGCAGGAGGGTTAAGCTGATGGTTGTGAGCAATTTCATAATCGTCGAGTTAGTGGGTGGTTAATGTGTCGTTTCTATGATGTAAAGGTCTGCATCTGCTCAGCGGGGTAGCAGCGTATCAATGCGGAAAATGGACACCGTATTTATACGGGGGGGAGATAGAACATCGAATCCCGTCTGAGCCTTGTCGGAGGAACCGCTGGGTTTGACTCCGCGATTGAAAAAGGAACCCGTGTCTTTCTTATATTGCCCTATAACTATGAATAACCAGAAGATCAAAATCGCATTGGCAGACGACCACGTTTTATTCCGGAAGGGTTTTGTCTCCTTGTTGGAAATGGAAGATGATTTCGAAGTGGTATTAGAAGCCAACAATGGGCTGGAACTGATCCAACGGATCAAGGGAATTGAGGTGGATATCGTTCTTATGGACATGGAAATGCCCGAAATGGATGGCATGGAGGCAACGGTTCAGTTACAGGGCATCGACCCTTCGATTAAAGTGGTGATGGTGTCCAGCCACGACGACGACGAAATCATCCTTGCCGCAGTAGAAAAGGGTGCCAAAGGGTATATGGTTAAGGATGCGGACCCGGATGATGTGATCGAAGCGATCCGTTCCGTCAAGCAAAATGGGTTCTTTTTCCAGGCCCAGGTTTCTTCCCTCTTGTTGAAAGGGATTGTTCAGAAAGACCTTTTCAAGACGCAGTTTTCCCCTCAGGAAATGTTGACGCCCAGAGAAAAGGAAGTGCTGCAATTGATCTTTGAAGAGAAAACGACGGCTGAGATCGCGGAGCTTTTGTTTCTGAGTCCCCGTACTGTCGAAGGCTACCGCAAGAATATGTTGGAGAAAGTAGGGGTGCGGAATTCGGTTGGACTGGTTGTTTTCGGGTTGAAGCACAATCTCTTGGCCCTGGAATAGAATGCATGCAAACGGCAAAAACGCTTTGGCATCCATGTTCCCATTTTCCCCTTCGGAACCAATAACCCGGTGCTGGTAGGGGATTCTCGGCATCCCGGTGAACAGATGGAAGACCAAGAAGCCCTGTCCGAAGAACTTCAGCGACTTTTCAGTCCGAAACCTTCTCCCCCAAAGAGATAATTAACTTTGGCATAGCAATTGTTATGATAATTGAATATTATCAATCCAGCTATGAAAAATTATCTACCCCTCTTATTCCTCATTCCACTCAGTATTCTCTTCATGCCGTCGTGTAGTTCGACCATGAATCTGACCATCCCTGTCAAGGTTCCTCCCCAAGTGATCATCCCCGACCATATTGCCAAGATCGGTATTGTGGATCGCAGTGGTGCCGGGGATGTAAAAGGGCGTCAGGTGGCCAATGTGCTCGAAGGAGTTGTTTCCGGAGAAGGTATTCTCGAAGATCGGAATGGTGCGATTGCCTGCCTGGCAGGTGCGGAAGCCCGCCTGAACAACGATCAATTGGTGTCCGCAAAAGTCTTGGACACGGTTCAATTGGGTGGTACCGGAACCGGTACGATGCCGATTCCCTTGTCCTGGGACGAGGTCGAGCGTATTTGTAAGCAAAATGGCATGGATGCCTTGCTGGTTCTGGAAACCTTTGATACCGATCAAAGTGGTACGGTCACTACAAGTGCCATCAACCAGATCCGCAATGTCTCTCAGGGCGGCACAATCCGCCCACCGACCCCTTCCTCCAATGCCAGGGTATTGGTGAAAATCGGTTTCCGCCTGTATGATCCGACTTCGAGGGTCATTCTCGACGATGTCCGCCTCAGCGATTATTTTGGTGTGAATTCGAACCGCAATGGAATTCCAGATATAGGAGAGTTTGCCAAGCGGGGAGCGATTCAGGAGTCCGCTTACCTGGGAGGATATTCTTATGGCAGCCGTACCCTGTCCAGTTGGATCAGGCTGCGCCGGGAATTCTACCAGCGCAAAGGCGATGCGATGAAACGTGCCACCCGGATGGTGGAGGTCAATCAATGGGAAGACGCGAAAGCGATCTGGGAACCTCTGACCAGAAGTGGCAATGATAAGTTGGCCGGTCGGGCCTGTTACAATATGGCGATTGCGGCTGAAGTTGAGGGAAATGTCCCTCTGGCCATCGAATGGGCGCAAAAGTCATATACCAATCATGGTGACAACCGGGGACGGGATTATGTGCGGATTCTGAAGAGGCGTTTGTAGGTCTCCGGGCCCATCAAAGCCAGCAAGCCCAGCGCGGGCCCCATCCCTAGCATCAGATACGCATACCGGGGATCCATATTTGTGACCAATTGATCCGTCAATTGGATGCTGAAGATGGTAATGGCAAATCCTATGCTGTTCACGATGGTGAGTGCAGTTCCCTTGTTGGCCTGAGGCGCATTTTGAGCGACCAAAGTAGAGAAGAGGGGAGAATCTGCGATTACCACCAACCCCCAGAAAATAAGAAAGGCCGTGAAAAACAGCGGGGAAGCATAGAGAAATGCCAGAGGTGAGAGCAGACAACAAATCCCAGAAAGCAGCAGGGCGATGGCGGCAGTACGCTTTGGTCCTCGGGATTGTGAGATATAGCCACCGATCACACAGGCTATGCCCCCCAGGCCGATGACAAAGAAAGAGGCAATCGGGATATTGTTCATCGTGCCGGGATGCATGGTCCGGTAGGTCACGAGCATCACCGGAACAAAAGCCCAGAAAGCATACAATTCCCACATGTGACCGAAATAGCCAAAGGCTGCCGACCGAAACCGGGGGTTGCGGAAGACTTTGAAGAGGGCGGTAAAGTCCGGACGTTGACTGGCTTTGCGGTAGGGGCCATTGGGGACGAGTAGGAGCATGATGATCCCACCAAAGGCAGCGATGGAGGAGGTCATCACCAGGACGGCCCGCCAGGGGAGGGCACCGGAGAAGGATTTCAACAAATGCGGAAAGGCCGTTCCAAGTACAAGGGCCCCGACCAGAAACCCGAGGGACTTGCCCAAACCTTTGTCAAAGTGGTCGGCTGCGATCTTCATGCCAACCGGGTAGATCCCGGCCAGGCAGAATCCGGTCAGGAACCGGAAGAGGAGCAGGGTGGTATATCCATTGCCATCGAGAATGGTGCAGAGGTTGAAGGCGGCGCCGGCCAGTGCGCTGAAGAAAAACACCTTGGAGGGTGAGAACCGGTCCGCAAGGGTGAGCAAGGCGAATACCAGGGTGCCGGCAATAAAGCCAAACTGAACCGCTGAGGTCAGGTTGCTGAGGGCGCCACCGGGCAATTGGAAATCCACAGAGAGCTCACCCATGACCGCATTTCCCGCAAACCAAAGAGAGGTACAGCAGAATTGTGAAAGCACGATTATTGGTAATACCCACTTGTGTACGGTCATCTGACAGGAGGCTTATTTACAATCCCTTTCGATCAGCTTGAGGAGAGCTTCAGAGAAGGCCAGCATTTGGTCGACTTCGCCCCCGCTTGCGAGGCGGAGGTGACGGAAGATAATCAAGGCCTTTCCATTGCTTTCAATGTGGTAGACCTCTTTGCGCTTGAGGAATTTTTTCAGATCAGAAGTGAAGAAATTCCTGATTTCCTGTTTCATGGGACCTTTGAGGAGGAACATTTCAGAAAACTTATCGTGCTTATCACTGGCAAGATCCTTGTCCCCGGTCAACTTGGCCAGGCGGTCAAATATCTCTTCTCTTTCCAGGGTGAAGACCGGAATTTTACCCGGTAGCTCGATCTCCTGAATGGTGGTGTGGTAGATTTCTACGGAATAAAAAGCCCCCTCGTCGTAAGTGATATCGCTCAACTCAAAGGAGGGCCCTTCCGGACCACAACTTCCCGTGATGATATTGTTTTTGTACTCCACCGGACGGGTAGCAAAGAATTTGAAGCTGCGCAAAGACGAAGTGTCCCAATTGATGGCTGGGGTATAGGTATAGCCTTTTTCCAGGGCCATCTCCTTGAGTTGAGATTCCCGGTGGTTGAGCCTGGTTTTGGGTTCAGGGCGGTGGCGTGAATTGACCTGCATGGCATTGGGGTGGTCGGAAGTCGCATGGTGGGTACTCAGTCCGATGATGACGAATTGACCACCGGCCGCATCGTAGTTACGTGCATATTCATTGATGTACTCCATAGTGGTATAGTCCACCAATTGGGAATGGGTAAGGTCAAATATGACATGTTCACCAGCGGGAATAGCATCGAGTCGGCGGATCAACTTGAGGAGATTGGCGAAGTTCAGAACGCCCCCCATGCGGAGGTAGTGCTTACCGTCAGACTGGTGGGACTCGTTGATGATGGGGCGGAAGAGCTGGCGGAAGAAGGCGAAGGGCTCCTTGGATGAACGGACCAGGTGAATGAACAGGGTCAGCAATATGCCCAGGACCACCCCCAGAATCAGGCCATAGATGATCGTCATCAGGAAGGTAAAGAGCATAACCATTCCCTGTTCCCAGCCCTTTCGGTAGGTATCTCTCAGACTTTTGGGAGAGGCGAGTTTGTATCCGGTGTAGACCAGGATGGTCGCGAGGGCAGCCAGGGGGATCATTTCCATGAATTGTGCCAGGAAAATGACGATGATCAGAATAAAGAGACCATGGTAAAAGTTGGAAGCCTTGGTCCTGGCTCCGTGGTTAACATTTACGGAACTTCGGACGATCACGGTGATGATGGGCAGGCCACCCAGAAATCCAGAGATGGCACTGCTGAACCCCACGCCGATCAGGTCCTTGTTGAGGTTGGTTTTGCGTCGGAAGGGATCAAGTTTTTCGACTGCTTTGGAGGCGAGTAGGGTAATAATAGAGCCTACCAGGGTGATGGAAAAGACGACTCCCCAGAAGCCTAAGGTATCCGCCTTGGAAAAATTGGGAACAAAGAGGGAGGAGGCAACATCTTCCGGGATGCTCATGTTCACCATGTATTGGGGTACATCCGGGAGGAAGTCGGGCAGATCGATCAGGTATTGCGGGCCCAGGGTGACGGCTGAGCCCAGAAAGGATTGGGTATGTGGGGTAGAGAAGTCAAACAGGAAGGCCAGTGGCAGAGAAAAAAGGAGTACCCACAAGGGGCCGGGGATATAATGTATGAACTTTGATTTGATCCGGGAGTGGAAAATCAACAGTAAAAGTCCTCCCAGGGAGATCATACTGACGACAAGGTTGGCACTGGCGATGGTATCTGGCAGGGTGACAATGTCTCCTATGGGGTTGGTCCCGCCTGACTTGCCACCCATGGCGACATGGAGTTGCTTGACCAGGATGATCACACCAATTGCGGCCAACATGCCGTTGATCACCGCGGCCGGGACAATATTGCCCAGTTGACCCATTTTGAAAATACCCATTACCACCTGGATTCCACCCGCTACCACGATGGCAGCCAGGACGTAGGACCAGCCGGAAAACATGATGTCGGGGTCGTCGGCCAATAAGGTTACCCCTGCCAATGTGACCGATACCAAACCCGCACCGGGACCATGAATACTGATATGTCCACCCCGGTACAGGGTTGTCAGCATTCCACCCAGAATGGCAGAGATCAATCCAGCGATCAGAGGTGCTCCTGATGCCAGGGCAATTCCCAGAGAGAGCGGTAAGGCCACCAAAGTCACGAAAAAGGCCGAAAGCAAATCCTGTCGCCAGCTTTGCAAATATCCTTTAAAGCCTTTTGCTGGCGGAAATAAACTCTTGTCTTCCTTCATTTGGGGAGTCCCGTGTCAATCAATTCCCTGGGGCTTCAAAGTCGGAAAAAATAAGGTCTCCACAAAGGAATAGGGTTTGGAATGCCGTGTAAAATGGGGAAATCTATAGATTCATTTGCCTTGAACACTAGAAAAACCAATTGATTTACCTAGCTTATCGCCATGTTATCCATTGATCAAATATTCGGTTAATATCATGGCAAATGACGGCAAGAAGATGGTCACTCAGGAATACGATAAATTGAGTGACGAGTTAAAGGAACAAATTAAGCTGGTTTATCCTGACGGGTACAGTCAACATTTGATTCAGTTTACGGCAAAAGAAGGAAAGAAGCTCAAAGCGCTTCGGTTTGAAACAGATGACAAAGTCTATCTGATCCGAATGACGGTTATCCAGGCCCAGGACCTGGTCCTCAACGACGACGACTTTGATGAAGATGGAAATCTGATAGAGGACGTAAGGGACGACTATGAGGACAAGTATTCAGACGTCAACTATTTGGATGAAAATGATAACTATGAGGCCTGATTGATGTGAATTATCGAGAAACGACTGGGACCAAAGAGCGTCCGCTGAAGTTAAGGACGTCCCCCAATACCTCCGAATATACGATGCATGTCGATGAGAAGGCCGGGGTTATTCAGTGGTCGGCGGAGCATCGGTGCGGCGAGGGATTTGGGTAGCCATACTTTCGCCTTCATAGCGGATGGCGATCCAGCCATCCAGGATACGCAGCCATATATCTCCATTCTCCATAGTTCGGGTTTCATTGCCGAAAATCTCCTCATTCTGTCTGACGCTCCTGATGCGTGAGCCATCTGTACTTGGTTCCGACCGCACGGTCAGGCTTGAGGCGGTGATTCGGTACAATTCCGGACGGTCAAAGCTGGTCATGTCACCGCAGGCCGGGGAAATGCTGTTGACATAAGTATTGATGACGTCCAGTTCCTGAGCTTGTTCGGATCCTTCAAAGCCGGTAAGGTCGGTATAATCGATCTGATCAACCGTATTGGTCGGTGAGGGATTGAAAAGCGGAGTCCTCGCGGAGGGAAGGCGGA
>CAYGRE010000136.1:0-15124 GCA_964352215.1 uncultured Bacteroidia bacterium | reverse complement strand
ACCTGGCTTTCCTCGTCGTACTCCAATATGGTCGCCAACTCTTCCGGTAACTGTGCTTCAAAGTCGATGCTCTCAGGCAGGGTATCCAGCGTCGTTTGGAAAAGGTTTCCGTAGAAACGGAATACCAATCGTGGCTGCCAGAACATATCTGCAATGGCCTCCTGATAAGACAACAACCCGGTTACTGGGGCCAGGTCAGGCGAAGTAGTCAGAGTGGTGAACTCGGGATCGGTCATCAAACCGATAAAAGTCATGGTGGAGGTGGCATCGTCCCAACTGATCCGAATGTCATCGGTAATGACGGCAGGGAAGTCGAATGCTGCCGGCAATCCCGAGACTTCCGTATTTACCACATTGATACCGGTTAAAATTCCCCGGATGGCATTCAGGTCACTTTCCGGCCGGGCCATGATGGCCAGCAACTCGGTCAGGAGACCGGTCAGGGAGTCAGAATCTGTTGGGGGTGTTGTCTGTAAAAAGTCGTATTGCGCAGGGTCAAAACTCAAAGCAATGTCCTGTACCGATTGCCGCAGGGAGGCCAGGAATTTACCGGCTGTCTCCTCCTTCACCGCAGCATCCGCTTCAGGATCAGCGGTCAGGACATAATTCAGCATGTCCCAGGAAACACCAGATTCTTTGACATGGGCAATGGTATCCATCAATTGCACCACAGCCGCGGGATTTCCGAAATCAGGAAGATCCACGTTGGCCAGCTTCAGGAGGGTTTCCCAATCCTCTGCTTTGATCTTCAGCTTCTTGGCCAGCCAGGCATGCCGATAAAGGAAGGAAAGGTTTTCCAGGGTAAGCTCGTCTGGGATATAAGCCGCTCCATCACTGGCCCTGGTCAGGTTCAGATAGACATCGAGATCACTTTGCCGCATTCTGAGACCGGCCAGCACCACAGAAGCGTGGTCGGTGAAGGTCTCGGAAAATGCAAGGACGTTTTCAACCTTGAATGCCTCATCAATCGGGTTCACGTAACGCTTGTTCAGGAATAAGTTCTGGTACAAAGCCTCTTCCCGAGGCTCATGCAATCCATCAAACCGCGTTTCTGTATTGATATCCCCAAACAGGGTGAGCAATTCTTCCAGATCGGTTTTCTTACCCAGCTTTTCCCGTAAGCGCATCAACCACATCAGTTGAACCAGGAATGCGGTGTCCAGGCTATCATTTCCAATGGCAGCATGCCGGATCAACCAATCCAGCTCCCAAATCTCCAAAGAGGTCTTGCGCCACATGCGCAAAAACCGGTGGAAGCGGTCCATGGCCGAGGCATCCAAACCATCGATCCGCTTCTGGTCGAGGTCACAGGTCGCATCGAGATGCTCAATTGCCATAGCCCCTCCCGGATTCAACCAGGGAAGGTCCAGCATCTGAAGGAGATCACCGTACTCAATCCCCGTTTCCAATAGAAAATTCTTCACATTCTCATACTGGGCGATCATGGCCGGGTTGTCCCCTTGCCCCCAATACTCAAATTGTCCCCCTACATTGGTTTGCAGAATGATGCTCAATTCATCCAGCGGGGCGCTGGAATCGCTGGCAATGCCAAAGTATTCTGCGGCAACCTCCACCTCGGTGGCATTGTTGGGCGCTGAGGGGCCAACAAGTTGCTCCATCACTTCCCAGCGAGGTACCCTGGCCCGCTTAAAGGACTCCCGGACCTCGGAACCAAAGAGGTCAAAGGGCAGTTGCATCGGGTACTTCGCTGCGGACAATAGTTCATATGCAGCTTCATTTACATAAGCCGGAACAGCCCGCAATTCATCGGCTTTGCCCTTGGTATTGCGCAGAATCTCGGCAAAATAGTTGGGTGTCGACTTGAGCTTGAGTAGCCAGGTGATGGCATCGGTATGCACTACCCATTCACCAGACACCTCAGTCAGATGCATGTCGTTTGATACTTCCACATCCTGAGCAGCAAAGGCTGCGGCGATGGCTGCCGCCGCGACCTCCGGATCAGGATCAATCGCAGTCAGACCAACGAGCTCGAGGTCATTGGCCCCGTCGGCCAGGGCCGCTTCCAGGACTTCATTGACCACGTCGATGTAGGGAAGCGTGACAAGCGCATTGTCACAGTTCAATTCCAACCAGCCCAGATCTGGGCGGCGGGCAAACAACAGGTCCTTAAGGCTGACCGCTGGGTTGATCGCCTTGCGGTCCTTCAGGAACATCAGCAGATCGGCAAAATAGGCTGCCGGGCTGTAGGCAGAGCGGCAATGCTTGCAGTCACAGACATCGCCCGTCCTGAACAGACTCCGGTAATCGGGGAAGGTGGAAAAAGCATCACTTGAACCTGCCAATCCTGAAAATTCACCGGCTGATTCCATCGATTGGATCTCGGCCACAATCGTCACCGTCGCGAGATGGGTTTCCTCAGCCCGGTTCCAGGTTTTGACCGCAAGCGGCTCCGTGAATCCAGGCTGACTCTTGTATTTGGCAACAAAATTGGATTTGCCCATGCGGTAAACCTGAGCTGCAGAATGGATTCTGTCCTGCATCAGAGTATCAACTGCCTTAAAATCGGGATTGAGTTTGAACAGTCGCTGAGCAGCCTTTAACTCAAGCAGCAACTCCTCATCTCTCTGAAGCGCAGGTTCCTTTTTGGCGAGCTCATTCAGCGGCGTATGGGCCAACTCAATCGAAGGGTTCTTCTTCAGGAGATTGGCGATTTGCTTCCCCTTTTTCAGCCCTGCGGTTTTGTCACCCTTCAAACTCCGGTTGAGTTCTCCGGCAAATGACCGGGTGGGATAGTTCTTTTTGAATTGGTATTGGAGAAAGCCTCCCAGCCCATTTTGAGAAATGTCCTTCTGTGGTTTAAAGTCAGGGATTTCCTCGGGCATGGCAAATGGTCCATCCCCTTCGTATTTCTGTGCGAATGCGTTCCAGTCTTTGGTGCTGAGTTCTGCCAGTTTAGAGACATCCCCAAGGCTTTTCACCTTGAAGCTGCTGCGAATTGCATCGCTCAATCTGGCGTCGTTTCCGGTCAGGCTACCCAATTGGAAATTGGCCCGCAGACTTTCAATCTCAGCCTTTTTAAATCGCTTGTCCTTGCGCAGGGCCTTGACCGTCTTTTCGTTGAACCCACCGTTTTGCCGCATGATCCCAGCCAGCCTGATCTGCCTGGTCTCATCCTTGATTTCGGCTCCTTCAAAGCTTTTTCGGTTAAAATTGGCTTTGTTCTTACTGGGATCCTCCAGGGAAACCTTCAGACTGAACTGTTCAAACTTCTTCAGTTGCCCCTCTAATTCCTGGTCAGACAACTTAGAGATCCGGTTGTCGCGCATCGCTCCGCGTAACTTCTTCTCAACCGTAGCGGAATCGAGGCGACCGGCTGCAGAACGAATCAGGGAAAACTGCTCGTCCAGGGTAGGGGGCTTGGTTTCCTGGGGCAGGCCAAAATCCACCAGGGGAAACCAGAATTCAGGTGAGAGCCCGCTCTCGCGGGACAACCGGTGCGACAGGGAAGCATCCCGGATAGACTTTTCCCCAAGATTGGCCGCTCCGGAGAGGAATTTAAGGTCATCCCGTTCTTCATTTTGAGCGAGTCCACTCAGATTGCCTTCAGGGACAAAATGAGACAAACGCTCAGTCAGTTCTGCCAACTCTGAGGTGCCCTCAAGCGCTTTCTCCACCAGGATATTCAGTCGCAAGTCTTTACGGGGCCGGTGGAACACCTCAGATTTGTAGACCAGAGTCTTCTTTCGGTTGTATACCTCCACCGCAATGGACAGCATCATGGCCGACTTTGCCGCATACTTGATGTCGTACTTCCCATCCGGACCAGTGGTTCCTATGGCTAACTGCTGGCTCTTTCCTAGTCCACGCCTGACTACGACCACACTTACCTCTGGCATGGGACGTTTGGCAGCATCTGTCACCGTACCGCTCACCCGGCCCCGAAAGCTGGTACTTCCTCCGCCATCCTGCCCGGGCCCCTCCCCATCAATGGGTTTACCGTCTCCAATGGGCCCCTCATCTCCAGGCTTACCGGTCGGATTCTGCTCACCGATCACTTCATCGGCCACTTTGAAGTTACGCTTTAGAGAAGTAGGCAAGTTGGCCGGCAGAAGCCCGGAATTCATGGATTTCCCTTCGGGTGAAAGGACCCTGATTTGCAGATCCGTCCTGCCAGGTACGAAACCTGATTTCTTGAGTTCACTAGCTGTGATCTGCAATTTATAGGAACCTGTTACCGAGGTCTTGACCGGTTTTCCGATCGTTTTGCGACCGGACATTACCTTTACTTCTGCTCCCACTACCGGCTTACCTGATTGAGTGGTAACCTTTCCCTTGATCGTGTATTTATTGCTCGTTTTAGCCATTCTATATAAGGTTGATTTTTAGTTCAAGTATTTAAGTTTCTCGTTGCTCTACATTGACCGTCAGAATGTATTGTAGGATCTTCAATTGCTGTTTAATAGCAAATGGTCCTCATGCCCCCACCCATCATAATGGTGGTACAATTGGTTGGGTCGTCCCTTTGAGGATCATACCTGTGAGAGCCAGTACTGGGAGCTTCGCGGGCGGCATCCAATGTTGCTTCACCCAATTCTTCTCCAGCCATGCCGCCTCCAAAGCCAACAATAATTCCTCCCACAATGCATGCCACTCCGGCACCTGGTCCTGTTTCAGAAAAAAGGAGTGCAAAGCCACCACATCCGGCCCAGAATCCGACTTCTCCTCCGGCCTCTCCTCCTGCTGCGCGTGCGACAACCACCTCTCGTTCTTCAGGCGTCTCAGCCATGGCTACATCTGCAGTGACCAATCCATAGGAAAGCACAGAAAGTGCTCCGGGCGCTATATGCCCCACTCCGCGGAGCAACCTCCGGCCACCAGAAGCCGTTTCACCTGCGTCGGCCAACCTTCTTGAGGTCGATGGTCCATCTGATCCTCCCGGAGTGGAACCACCACCATCTCCTCCCCCTGAGGGACGACCACCGCCATCTGTATCTCCTCCACCCCCGCGGCCACCCCCATCTCCGTCTCCACCTCCACCTCTGCCCAAGCTCCTGGCAATGTGCGGCCTGCCTCGGATCGCGGATTGATCCCTTACGATATAGGTAAATCCTCCATCTGCATTTTGCCATCTGACCACATCTGCTCCCGGGGCCAGTTGGTCCAGTCTACGGCCCATCCTGTCCCGCAATTGGTCTGCCTCCGGTAAGTACCGGTCTCCCGGGCTCTGTACACCTCTTTGGCGTGATATCTGCGACCTCGCCGTCCTTCCTACATAGTCATCTCTTTGAGCAGCGATGAATTCATCCACGGGAGAGCTCCCGCTCCGGGTAGGCTCCAGGGTAACCATATTGTCCGTACTGATCCTTTGCTCAATGATCGTATCATAAACCGCCGGATCCCGTCCTCCCCTGCGGATCACTTCATCGGGTATGTCCGGTGAGCCACCAGCATAGAATCCCCGTCCGGCCCAAGCTGCACTGGCGGCATTTCCACTCCGGCTTACCTGAACCCCACCCTCCATCATAGAGGACGCTGCATCGGCGGTCGTCCGGTGGTAAATGGTTATTTCGTCCCAGCCGGTGGGATCAATCTTGTTGATGGGATTGTTGGATACATAGGCATATACATTGGGCCCGCCCCGCAACCCGATCGGATCTGGTTTGAGCCAACGGGCAAGCCAGGGCAGGTAATACCTTGCCCCATAGTAATAGAGCCCCGTTTCATCGTCGCGCTCCTTGCCATTGTACCGGTAGCGCTTGGCTGCAGGCGCCAAAGCTGAATTGGTCGCCAGATAAGCCGTGGTCCCAAAGGGATGGTGCTCCTCATAGCTGACTACCGCTCCAAACTCATCGGTTTCAAGGATAGCGCTTCCCTGGAGGTTACTCATCTGATAGCGAATGGTCTTGACCGGGCTACCATCATTTACTCCGTTGCGGCGCTCGGTCAGGGCAATTCGTCCACCATCATCGCTCACATGCAAAGACGTCCGTTCCAACCCGGCATTTGCACCCGTGTATTCCCGGTAGATCTCTGCGTTGCCAAGGTACATTCGCTCTGATTTGCGGGAAGGAGTTACGTCTTCGGCCGCTTCGTTTTCGGTTATCTTTCGAACCCTTTTTCCTTCAAAATTATAAACATACCAGGTGGTTTCAGGGGTGCCGCTGCCCACCGATTGCCGAGAACTTGCTTTGAGTTCATTCTGGAAATTCCAATCCATCACGGTGAGGTGGGGCAGGTCCATGAGGTATCCATGGTCGGGGTGATGGGGATAGTTGTACGCCTGTGCCCCTACCTGCGTGGAAACCAACCGATTGGTTGGCGCCTCGTACTGATAATCCCGGGTCCAACTCCCACCGGTAGCGACGTGCCGCATCTGCTCAATATTTCCCCCAAGGTCATATTGATAGAATTCGGTGTATTCCCGCCAGGCCATGGCATTGCCAGGAGCATGGGACACCAGGAAAGGAAGATCCTCCCAGTTGTCAGCACCGCTGTGGACGATCTGGCCAATGTGTTCCCTGCCTTCGGCCTGGATGAGTCGGTAAAGGGCATCGTAGGAGTAAAGGGAAACTGGCTCAACCACATGGTTGCCAAAGAAAACGGTTGGAATGGCCCGGTCTTCCAAAGTGGTCAGGTTCCCCACAGCATCGGTGGTATAGGAAAGATCCTGTAAGAGGTCTCCTCCGCTAGTCTGACTGCGCATGTTGAGTAGCCTGAAATTCAACGCATCGTACCGATATGTGGTGTGGACCCCGCTGCCGTAGGTGATCGATTGCCGCTGTCCCCGTGCATCGTAACGGATTTGCTGGACATAGTCTTCGGGTCCGCTGCCTTGCTCCACGGTGACCGATGAAAGCAAGCCCCTGGGGTTAAATTCTGCCATCTGGGTGCTGCCATCCGCCGTAGTTGCTTCCACGGCGCGGTCCAGAGCATCATAGGATTGGGTGGTGGCAAAAGATTCACGCTCCAGCAACAAAGCGGCATCCACTTCAGAGGCTGGCCAGTTGGGCACCGATTTGAAATCGGTGGCAAAGGTGCGGTGAGAAACAGTAAGGTTCCCTTTCAGGTCATAGGAATCGTAATCAATAAGCCCGGCTGTATCGTAACGTCTAAATATATTCCCTCTCAGGTTCAAGGTACGGTCATCGGTTTGTCCCTCCCCATACACCATCCTGCCATAGGTATGATCCAGGGGAGCCGGGCCGTCACCTCCGGTAACCTTCATCTCCAGGGGCCGTTGGAGTGGATCATAAGTCATCTCAAACCGATGGCCGCGGCTGTCCCACCTGAAATATGGACTGCCCATGGCATTTACCAGGCTCCATCTAGTACCGGTGTCCATGTTTTGATGAACCCGGCGCCGACCCAAATAATCATAACGGTATGCCTCAGGGGTATTTCCTCTGGGGTCCACTACCGACTGTACATTTCCTTCAATGTCCCTGACGACATGGGTAAAATGGAATTCATCCAGTCCCGCCAAATCGCGGTTGTGGGCAACCGCCAGCACTGGATTGCCCAGTACATCCAGATGCTGGATCAGAGGTGTATCGTGGTGAGGCTCAGTTTTTACCGCCGCTTCGGCTTCTTTCGCCGGGTCCTTCCCCTCGGCCATTAATTCTACATCGATCAGTCGACCAATACGGTTGGTGTACCAGTCACTTAGCCCCGCGTTGTCGTTGGCATCCCGGAAGGTCAGGTGCCAGGGCGTAAATCCAACCGTGGTAAAGGTCCCATCCGGGTTGTCAGTTTGGACGATCCGGCTCAGCGGATCATAAAACATCACACGGGTAACGCCTTGCTGAACCAGGTCTTCTGCCTGATCGTATCCTGGTCCTGCTGTGAAGTAGGGCTCATATTGCCGTACCGGATTCCCCTTGTTATTCAGAACTGTTCTCCCACTTCCCAGCCACCGGTAAGGGGCGGGGCCATCTGACTCTGCTGCCTTTTTGGTCAGCACTGTTTTCCCATTCCCGTCCAGATAGATCATGGTGAGCTGAAGCCGGGAGGATTGGCCAGCGCCTAAGGAAGCATGGTGCTGCTCTCTATAGATAGTCGCTATCGCCAAAGGAATCTCCTGGGTAGGGTCTGGGGAAAGCTGGTAGACAAACCTTACCGTAGCCTGCCCTAACAAAGTCTCTGCCAGAGTTAGAATAGTGGCGGGGTCGGTTTCAGCAAAGAAAGCGTTGACGGTAGCTTCCTCTGCTTCCGATATGGCGGTGATTCCGGTTAGGGAATCGCACAATTCCAACTCAGGTGTACCATCCCGGTCAAGGTCCTTGCCCAGCAAGGCTGAGGCCTTTACCGCCCCCAACTCATCCATGACCAATTCGGTGAGGTTGTCATTGGTATCCCGTAGGCGGGTGGCACCAAGGGTCCGAAAATCAAATGAATCTGCTTCAATCGCATTGCCCACTGCATTTTCACTGCGGGATTGCATCATGAAATAATCGCCATAATAGGACACAGTAGTGACCGATCCACTGGCGTCCTCATACCCCACCGGATTGAAGAACCGTGCTTCTGCATCTGCAGGCAATTCCCCAGCCCCAAAATCGAGATAGAGCATTTTACCCGAGGGTACCCACCAGTTTACATCGCCTTCAAAGTGCACATAATCTCCATCGGGGAGGGTGGTGTCAGGGTCTGGGATCTTGGGCCCGAACAAAGCTGTAAGCATAGCTGGGTCAAAGGCCAATTGGTAGGATTCATACACCAGGCCGCGTTCCCCCTGAGTGCCATAGGCAAGGGAATTCTCCAGATCAGAATGCAAGAACAAGGTACGTGAAGACTCGATCAAGCGCCTTTCTGGAGCACCTGAGGGCGGTGTCTGGTAGTCAATCTCTGTGGTTGCGGTGGTGAGAATATCCTGAAAATCAGAGACATTATAGAGACCACCACTCTGGGGAATGCTGCTGAGTTCCCAGGTATCCATCCCACAACTGACCGGGATGCGCCATAACAGGTCGCTGCTGACTTCCTGGGTATAACTGCGCTGGGTAGCCAGAATTCGAATGGTCCCCTGGGCATCCTGGGTCTCGGCAGGCAGGGAAAGGTCGGGGCTTGCTCGGGCATACATTACGTCAATGCCCAACAGTTCGTTGCCCCATTCATCCTGCTCAATGTTCAGGTGGTGGGAGGTGCGGGGATCGGTCTCGTCTCGCTCATACCAGAGGGAAATGCTTTCACCTGACAGGGCGCGGAAAACCGCATGATTTCCTTCCTGGTCAGGTTGAAGAATGTGGATCAGATGCTTGTTGACCTTCACCGAATAGGGCTTTGCCTCCAATTGTCGGGCTGATTCTGAGGGACTTTCCTCAGGTGCATCAAGAGCAAAGACCTCTTCCCGCAGGATGGTTCCCCGGCAGGCCCGCAACGCTTCCCGCCAGGCGGTGGCCGATAAGTCAGTCAATATCTGTGGGTCCTCTACCCCGGGAGAAGCGACCAACTCCATGTCCGGGAAGCCCGGTTCAGAAAGGACAACCGGAGTATCCGGAAATGCCTCATTGTAAAGTTTGTCCCAGGTTTCCTGCTGGAATTGTTCCAGCAAGCTTTCCCGTTGCAGCAGGGCACCGGTATGGTACCAGGTCTTGGTCAGAACTGGCTGCTGAAAGGTTTCTTCGGCTGATTCCGGTAGGGCTGCTTCGTTTTCCGCCCAAACGGTATAGGCTTCGGAGTCGGTTTTCTCCACCCGTCCAAAGCCCCGGAATTCTCGTTCGGCAGCATCGTAATAGCCGTGGTGGTAGGTATAGGTAGTGGTAAGACGGGTTTGGGAAATGTGCTCCCTGCTTTCCACCTGGCTGACCACCTGCACTGGGAAAGGCAGGCGGGTCACCCAAGGGGTACCGGCGATCTTGTCCCGCAGGTAAAAGGTTGTTGAGGGCGTGAATTCGAGGGAGATTTCTTTGCCGGATGCATTGTTGAAATTGTTGAGCAAATGCGGCTTCTTCCCGGCCATTAGATCAATGTAGCGGAATTGTCTTCCGGCATCGGCCAGTCCGGACGAAGACCAGACGACACATGCAGTGCCGGTTCCCAGGAGATCGGTTACCGTTACCGATGACAATTGATTTTGGGGAAATGCAGCCCGGATCGGGTGCACATCGCTGAGGGCATTGCCCGATAAGTTCAGGTAGGCCGAGAGGGTATCCTGCCCCAGGTAAATTATATCGCTGGTTCCGGTACCACTGATATCGGCCAGGCGAATCCGGGCAGGGTCAAACTGGTCGGAGTGATCAAATGCCTCCGTATTTCCCAGAGTTACCTTGGCCGAGAAGTTCCCATAGCCGCAATTGGCCCAGTAGCCCACCTCCCCGTTGCGTATCCTGACAATATCGGTCAGGCCATCACCGGTCATATCGGCTAAGAATATGCACTGCTCCCGGTCAGAGAAAAGGATGGCGGGGCCTGCTTCCTCCTCGTGGGGTTGTGGGGTCGCCTCTGGTGCTGCATATCCCTGCCTTCCTTTACTGGCATACCATACGATGGCCCGCTCTTCGGTGACCACCAACTCCAGCTTTCCGTCACCGGTCAGGTCCAGCAGGCGCTGGTGAGATTGAGCGAGGTCCAGCCGCAAGGCGGTTTCCATCGGGGTAAACCCCTGCCACTGGTCCTCATGGTCCAGGGGATAATAACCCTGTAAGCCTTCACGGTTTACCACCAGTTCTTTGCGGCCGTCACCCTCCAGGGATTGGATTGAAAGGGCGGTTGGCTTGTCCAAACCCCGCATACTTGGAATGGAAGGCAGCCTTATTGAAGCCCCCAGATGCAGGTTGGGCGGGTTCTCTCCCCTGCCATAATTGGACTTGTAGTACCAGGCATCTCCTTCTTCCCGCAACAAACCGCTGATCCCTTCTCCAAACAGGTCGACAAAAAGATAGCCCCCGTTCAGGCCGGAAGGTACATTTTCCAGGCTTTCTGAATCCACGTCCTGCACCGTCTGGTCCCATTCCAAAGTTTGGTAACCATAGGTAGCTGCGGGCAGGGATTTGGAAGAATAGCTCCCATCATCTTTGCGGATATACCCATTTAGCTGTGCACTTGTCAGGTAGGTGACTTCGGCCTGTCCAGAGCCATTTATCGAGGACGGTGTATAATTCAGCTCAAGACTTCGCACCAGGTAATCACTTCCAAAATCCTCCCCAGCTACGCCCGGGTTTTCTTCTCCGGGAAAGTGATGGAATTGCAGGATGCGCCGACACAACCGTTGGGTCCTGATCTCAAATCCTGATCTGTAACTCGAGAAGGCATCACTGCGGTAAGCCCAATCCATCCCGGGGGTAGGCGCAGCGGTGGGTTGGTCGGGATCGTGCTCTCCGTAATCAAAGACAAGTTCATAGTGAAAGGCCATGTCTGAGGGCAGCGGCGAATACCAAGGTGAGGCGGGATCAGGAAGGTAGGGAACGTGGTTCCCATACTGAATCCGCTTGAGGTAGCGGTTGGTGAAGGCTGCGTATCCATTCTTGCGGTTCCGCTCGTAGATCTCATGCGGGACGTTAACCCCGTCCTCCGCCTTCCATGTATACAATGTCCAATTGCCTTTTTGGTCAAAGCTGAACTCCGGCAACCATTTAAAGATGCGGGTATCATCCTTTGGATCGGCAATCCTTGCGGTCTCGTCCCGGCCATAGATGGTAGTAATCCCGGAAGGTGATATCACCCGCCACCAGACCCCGTGGTCGG
Source organism: uncultured Bacteroidia bacterium (assembly GCA_964352215.1). Lineage (GTDB taxonomy): Bacteria > Bacteroidota > Bacteroidia > J057 > JADKCL01 > CAWUKT01. The sequence continues at coordinate 3,481 of CAYGRE010000136.1, read as the reverse complement.
GGTGAGCGATCTTCTCGATGCGGGCATTTCCTTTGTCCACCCGTGGACGGAAGCGTTCTATGGAGAAATCTCCATCCTGGTCTGCGACAGGTTGCCAATTGGCAGCACCATCTTCATCCAGCATGGGGACCAAATCCTCGCCTCCGGTCATCTGGAATACGTCACTGCTTCCGTTCTCCCCATAGCGGGGGATTTTTCGGTCACTGCGCCTTTGGATGGCAGGGATGCCCAGGTTCCAGCCGAGACCAAAGGGGCCATTCCCAGAGCCAGAATTGTAGCTGATCCCCACCGAGGGGCCAAATCCATGGCGACCAGGAGTGACCGGAAAAGCGATGGAAAAAGACGCTGTTCCATTGGCTGCATTTACCTGGAATTGCTCGTCAATTCCCCGGATACTCCCTCCTCCTTCAGGAAGAGAGAGCTCGGGTATTTCAATATCTATCCGGTCGGATGGGTTTTCCTGTATCAACTGGTCAAAAACATCTTGAGAAGGAGATGGGCTTGCCTGATTGTTTTCTAACATAGGGGTACTAGTGGTTGGCCAATCTAAGAAAGGATGCAGGTTGATTTATTAGTCTGCCAAACACAAACAAGAAGGGGGATTGCTTACGCTATCAGCAGCAGTTTGAATATAACAATTGTTTTAGCCATTCACAATAACCTGACAGATGTCGGGTCAAAAAAACACCTCAAAATGTAGCTCACAGTTCCTCCGCATGCAGCTCCAGATCATGGAGAATTGAGCTACATTTACTGTTGTACTGAGCCATAAGTGATTGGAAACTGCCCCATGATTAATGACAACCACTCCAGCTGAAAAACGAACAAAATATCCCCTTAGCTGATGTTGCCCTGATCCTCCGTCCCATCAAAAAGCTTAGCCAGAACCTGATCCCGGAAACTTCCCCCAATGGGAAGGGTGATAGCTCCTAATTCAAGCTGATTCCCATTCAGGCTATTCACTTTGCCCTTGGCAACGATGTAGGATTTATGAATGCGCATAAAATCTGTTGAGGGTAGCTTTTCTTCCAAACTTTTAAGTGAACCCAAAGCCATGAGCTTCCCTTGATCGGTAAAATAAACTACATATTCCTTCATGCTCTGGATATATAAAATATCCTTTAAGTATAACCTGTGCAGCTTGTGGTCTGCATTAATTAGTAGAAAATCTTGAGCAGGCTTGCTGTCAGGGGCAACTTTTTGAGGGGTTTCGTTTTTGGCTTTGTACTTTAGTTCAATGAGTTCTGTTGCCTTATTCACCGCCTGAAGAAAGCGGGTAAAACTGAAGGGTTTGAGCAAATAATCAATAACCGATAGTTCGTATCCCTCCAGCGCGTATTCAGCATAGGCAGTGGTAAAAATGATTGCGGGAGTGCTGGAAAGGGTTTTCAAGAATTCAATGCCCGTCATCGTTGGCATCTGTATATCCAGGAAGATCAGGTCTACAGATTCCACCCTTAGGTCAGAGATTGCTCCAAGGGGATTGCTAAACTTTCCCAGCAGCTCTAAATGGGGAATTCTTCCTATGAAGTTCTCCAATAGGTTTCTACCGATCTCTTCATCGTCAATAATGATGCATGAATAATTTCTCATGTGCAGTCGAGTTCCAGTTGTACTTTAAAGGCATTCTCTGTTTCTTCAATATGCAAATGATGCTTTTGGGGATATAAAAGGTCTAAGCGCTGTTGAATGTTTCGCAGGCCAATTCCTCCTACTTTATCCTTGCTATATTCTCCCAGAGGTTTGCTGTTATTGACATTGAAAAAAAGTCTTTCTCCTTTGGTATTCAGACTAATATGGATATATCCATTTTCCAGAACTTCAATGTGGCTGTGTTTGAAAGCATTTTCTACAAATGGGATAAATAGGAGAGGAGCTACCCTGAAGCCCTGGTATCCTTCTCCTACCTCAAAGCTAATATCCATCCCCCGACTATCTTTTAATTGGGCTAGTTCAATATAGTTTCTTAGGTATTCGATTTCTCGGGTCAATGGGACTTTTTCTTCATTCGAATCATACAGCATATACCTTAAAATATCCGATAACTTTAATATTTGATCAGCGGTTCGCTCCGACTGGAGGATGGCAAGGCCGTAGATATTATGCAGGGAATTAAAAAGGAAGTGAGGATTAATTTGTGACTTGAGGAATTTTATTTCGGTTTCCAGGTTAGCTTTCTCCAATTTAATAACCGCTTTTTCTTTTTCGGCAGCAAATCTACTTAAAGAGACCAATGAGCTGCCAAACAGGCTGATCAGTAGTGGGGGTAGGTTCCTTATCAACCACCGGAGATTAATGTCGTTTTGTTGGTAATATGCCTTTGGAAAATCCGCTGGAGCAGTTTTTTCTTCAGACCATTCCTTGCCTGGTTTCTCTTTCTCATTCCAAGGAAGGAGGTCTGAATGCATCCCCCAAACAACAACCAAAAGCATCAAGCCAGAGGACAAGAAGTACAGAGCTTTTTTCTTTTGGAAATACAGTTTGGGGAGAAGCCATTTCAGGTTAACGAAAACAACCGTGGAGACCCCCAAAACCATAAAAAGTGTTTTGCGCCAGAAGTGGAAGCCAAATTCATCCTTGTTGTTGAGGATAAGAAGAATGATAAGCCAGCCGACACTCCAAACTAAAATCTGGATGAAGATATGCTTTGTCGAATAGACTTTCATTGATGTAAAGTGCAATGAAATATTTGTATGCTCAATTCTTTTCAACGAAAACCACATATTATTCAACGAATTTGCTTGCTTGATTGGCCGAAAGGTTCCAGAGCATTGGCAATGCCTTTTAGATCTGTTTCGTTGAAATAATACCCCCTTTCGTTGAATATATTTTTTGGATTGAATAAAGGTGTGCAGCTTCATATTCAATTCATCAACAGCATCAACAGCATCAACAGCATCAACAGCATCAATAGCATCAATAGCATCAACAGCATCAATGAAGAAATTAATATTTTGCCTGCTATCCCTCCTTGCCGTTACATTAATTGCCTGCAATCGAACCAGGCCTGATCGAAAGGTGTCGATTCCAGATTTTAACTTCCCGGAAACCATTGTCTTTGCCCAACACCTTTCCGACTACAACATCTTTGAAGGAAATGCAGCTGATTTAATACCAGCCAGCGATTACCATTTGGTGGAACTTAGTTCGATTCTCTTTACCGACTACGCGCACAAACAGCGTCTGGTGAAAGTTCCAGCAGGGACAAAGATGACCAGATCGAATGATGGGACAATCGATTATCCTGATGGAACCATCTTAACGAAAACCTTCTTTTATCAAAACGATGAAAGAGATCCAGGTTTGGGCAAGCGGATTATTGAAACTCGGTTGGAGGTAAAAGCAAATGGGAAATGGAATATCGCGAGCTACCTCTGGAACCAAGCCCAGACCGATGCAAACTTGGCTATAGATGGTTCAGACACCCAGGTATCTTGGGTCAATAAAAGCGGAGAAAGTCGATCTACACGCTATCATGTAC
>CAYGRE010000135.1:0-15519 GCA_964352215.1 uncultured Bacteroidia bacterium | reverse complement strand
CCCGTAGGTTCGCGGGTTCAGACCCGTAGGTTCACGGGTTCAGACCCTTGGATTCGCGGGTTCAACCCCGTAGATTCGCAGGTTCAGACCTTCGGAGTCGCAGGTGCAACCCCGTGGATTTGCGGCTCCAGCCCCGCAGATTTGGGTGTTCAGAATCGCAGATCAGCATATTCAAAATTGCAGATTCTCTGGTGCAGATTTGCAGATTCCCTGTTCCAAATTTGCAGATTCGCGGGCTCCAGCCTTCGAGGTTGCTGGTTCCGATCTCCCAAATCGCCCCCATTTTCCCGACAAACTACCATTCCGATCCTCCATTTTAGGTACTCTCACCAGACAGCTGGGGCCTTCCAATCTGCACTTCCTCTACATGATAGTTCACCACTTGATCCCTTGATCAAGAAACTGAGACACGGCGGAGTTGCTCCACCGATGCTTGGTGCTACGCAGCTAATACCGGTTCCAGATGGCAAAAACCTGTACAGCTTCAAGAAGCCGATGAGACATATTTGGAATGGACCAAGACCGATTACAAAATTGAAAATCGATTGGGTAGGTAACCTATCCGAAGTGAAGTGAATGGAATGGGAAGATTTTATGAATGAAGAGATCAAACCTGGATCAACCCAGTTTAATCTGCATCAAATTCAAGAATAGTCAAATTGTCATTGGTATAGATGCAAATCTCTGCGGCGATCTTGAGGGATTCTTCTACGATCTCTCTTGCTGACATTTCAGGTTTGTGCCTTTTCAGAGCCAGAGCGGCTGACTGGGCATACATAGAACCTGATCCAATTGAGAAGATCTGATTGTCTTGTGCCAAAACATCTCCAGAGCCACTTATGATCAAACCTTCATCTTTGCTCATCACGATAAGCATCGCCTCTAGCCGACGTAGGTAACGGTCCGTACGCCAATCTTTCGCCAACTCAATTGCTGCACGGCGTAGATTGTTGCGGTACATATTCATTTTCTCTTCAAGACGCTCTAAAAGGGTAAAAGCATCTGAAGTAGATCCAGCAAATCCAGTCATTACCTTGCCGTCGGCAATGAATCTTACCTTACGCACATTGCTTTTAGCAACGGTGTTTCCCATAGTTGCTTGTCCGTCTGCCCCCATGACGGCCTTGCCGTTATGGATGATACCCAGGACTGTGGTAGATCTGATGATGGGAGCTTTCAATTCCGATCCCTTACGCTGTGGTGATTATTGGCTTCGTCAAAATCAAAGATTTCACCATAATTGGGATTGCGCTTTTCCGCGAGAAAGGTCAGGCGGCCTTTCAGATCTTCGGCATCAACCAATAGTTTGTCTTTGCCATAGATCGCTTCTTGTCGGCTCTTGAAATTGAAGTCGTAATCATCGCTCATGATGATGGCCTCTTCCGGACATACGTCTTCGCAAAAACCACAATAGATACACCGAAGCATATTGATTTCAAAGGTTTCGGGAAAACGCTCTTTTGGGTCCTGAGTCTCTGATGCTTGCATGCTGATGGCCAGTGGAGGACACGCACGGGCACATAGACCACAGGCAACACACCTTTCCTGATCATGCTCTTTTACCAAAACCGGTCTCCCCCTGAATTCACGTCCCAGGACAGGACGTTCCTCAGGATACTGTATCGTAACCTTTTTGCGAAATACGTGCTTAATAGAAAATGCCATTCCCTTGAAAATCTCGGGGAAGTACAATTTATGCATGAAGCTCAGATCACGTTCGTCTTTCGACCCTTTTACAATTCCCATTCAGAGTGCCTTTGAATTTCAATAAAACTAAGTGCAGGAGCTAAATTAAGCAAATTATTCCTTTTCGCTTAACCTAATCCCCAAACATATTGTTCATTTATCATCTACCTTTATAATATGAAGGATTTCCTTTATTTCTTTCGACTTTCAAGGCCGTTGAACGTACTGATTACCCTGGTTGCCTATTGCTTAGGGGCTTTTCTGGCCAATGAGAAAGAGATTTCCTTTTTTAGAGAAATTGAATTCTGGTATGGGATGATCGCTTTGACGGTCATCTCAGCCACCGGGTACTGGGTAAATGACGCTTTTGACTTTAAAATAGACCGGGTCAATAAGCCTAAAAGAGTGATCGTGAACGCTCACTTATCGGTAAAAAAGGTCCTTACGGGATATTTTGTCGCGGTCATTCTGGTGCTGGGGGGGAGCTTTCTTTTGCAGAATATCTCCCTGTTTTTCATCAATCTCTCCGCGGTCGTGCTCCTGTTTGGGTACGCTGCATGGTTGAAGCGTACAACTGTCGTTGGTAACCTGGTTATCGCGGCTTTGACAGGATTGGTCATTTATTATGCCGGCATGATTTATGGTTTTACGCCCGCCTTGATTTGGACCGTGATCTTTGCCTTCGAGGTGACTTTCTTACGTGAGGTTGTCAAAGACATTGAAGACATCGAGGGGGATTTGAAATTCCGGCTGAACACCCTGCCTATCAGGGCGGGCATCAGTATCACCAAGCAGGTACTTTACATTTCTGTTATCATTTTCATATTGTCATGCTATGGTCCCCTGGTCATGGGAGCCATGGTTGGGGCAGAAATCCAATGGATTTATTTAGGGCTGTCTATTACTTTAGTTCAGGTGCCTGCCCTTCTCATCTTATGGCAATTGTACCGGGCCAGTAACAATGGGCAATTCCGGTTGATCAGCACTTATCTAAAAGCTTTGATCATTCTCGGTATGTTATCGCTACTATTTTTGTAATAAAAAAAGACGAGGAGGGACTCGTCTTTGAGAATTGGGGACAATAAAGTTATCGGTTCACCGTAATTGTTCTGGTTTTAGCCATAGTTTCATTGCTGCGTTATTCGGTAAACCAATTATTACAATAACATTGGAATAAAATATTCATTTCTATTGGTGACAAAAGCGTGAGAGGGAAGCCTTGTGGGCTAATCTCTGATTGTCACAAATCAGTTTTTAGCAAAGAACGGTAAGAAAGATCAGTTGATTGATTGTAGAGTAAATATGGTAAAAGATGATTAGCAATGCAAGGAAATTTAATAAAAACATGTAAATACCTTACATCTTTTGGTTGGCATTGCTGGATGGGGCATTCAAAATGAATATGGGTTTTGATGTTTTTGAACCACCAGGGGAGGCGAAGGACGTGATGGGGAGATATCCCATTCTTATAATGGGTGCAAAATTCGGATAATTATTACATGGTATCTGGTGGATTTGAAGGCATTTTCGGAATCGACCATTTACAGTTTGCAAATAGTGGGAATATACTCCACTGGATATGGATTACTCACTTTTCACTTTGAGGTAATTGGGGTCTGGATTTTGGGTATATAGCTTGGAGTTGACCCCCCGTAAATAGTACCCTTTCCCATCATAAACCCTTCTTTTGGGGTGCTCCATACATTCTTTGGAGCAACATCCCTGGTACTTCTCGGCGCATTCTGGGCAAATCAGAAAATGGAGATTGCATTCTGAATTCGCACAATTGACCATTGTATCGGTTTTCCCGTCACAAAGCTGACAATCTCCAATGGTAACCGGATTCACCGTATTGACTGGAACAACTACGCGCTGGTCAAATACATAACAACTTCCTTCAAAGTCTTCCCCTTCTACTTCATGGCCATAGCGAACGATTCCTCCATGTAACTGGAAGACATTTTCAAAACCGATATCCAGCATATACCGACTGACTTTCTCACATTTGATACCACCTGTGCAGTAGGTGTAGATTTTCTTGTCCTTCAGGTGTTCCAATTCTTCCAACGCTTCCGGAAGGTCCCTGAAATTGTCAATGTCCAGGGTGAGTGCTCCTTTGAATTTCCCAACCCGGTGCTCGTAATTTGACCGGGCATCGAGGATCACAATGTCTTCGTCATCTGATTGGAGAATCTTCCGAAATTCTTCAGGCTCTACATAATTATCCAATTCCGAGTCAAGGTTTAGCCCTTCTACACCAAAATGGACGATTTCCTCCTTGACCCTGACATGCAGCTTCAAAAAAGTATGGTGCTCAGCCGGATCAATCTTGAACTCCGTTGTGTGAAAAACAGGATGCTGACCGAGCCAGTCCATATAGGCTTGCGTATCTGAAATCCGACCTGAAACGGTACCGTTGAGACCTTCTTTGGCAATCAGGATCCTTCCACGAAGATGGTGCTCACGACAGAAGTCTTCCATCTCAATCTTTGCTGCTTCCGGATCAGGAACGGTGGAAAAGTTGTAGTACAGGAGAACCTGGTAATCTTCGGGAGAATGTTGGTCCATGCTCATATTCATTAAAGGCACAAAGATAAGGAAAAACGGGTATTGGGTGGTATTCTTATTACCTTTGTGCTAAACCAAACAGGGCATATATGATAATGAAGCAAGCTAAGAGAAGTCTCTTTTTTTCCCTTTTATTAATCCTTTCATTTTCAGTTCAAGCCCAGGTTCCTATTGACACCCTTGACATTAATGCGGGGGAAGATTCGGTAAGTGCTACGGCCGATTCATTGCCGGACACCTTGGTACCAGGTCAGCCCGTAGTAGCCCCTCCGGATGCGGAAGACCTTGCCGTTGAAAAATCCCTTTCTGAGAACGGCAATGTTCGATTCAGCCTGAAAAGCCCCTACCACACCATTCTGAGTCATCTTTATTTCCTCCAGGAGGATTCCTATCATCCAGACTCTGCGGCCATGACGCTGTATGTCCAGGATCCAAGCTCAGTTGGCGCCAAGAAATTGGCGATTCAATTAAAGCAATTTATGGATGGCGCCGGCTATTATATTGATCTGGAAGACATTCCTCAGGACCCGAATTACAGGGATTCCGTCTCTGGAAAGCATAAGTACACCCCGATTCCCGAAGAAGAGGAGGTGTTTGTGTATCGGAAGAACGGAACTTCAGAGTGGATTTATTCCTATACCACGGTCAAAGCAATCAATGGATTGTACAACCGGGTATATCCTTTTGGTACGCTTGACTGGCTACCGGAGTGGTCCCGTGCAAAGATGGGATCCCTGCATCTATGGCAGTATATGGGGATTCTCGCCTTCCTGGTATTGGGATTCTTGTTTCACAAGGCGCTGACCAGGATCATCAGTTTGGTTCTGAAGCGATATCTGTTTCGTCTGGTTCGAACGGACCATGCGCAAGTCTTCTTTGACAAGGTGGCACGACCTATCAGTCTCCTGATCCTTTTTTATCTCATTTTCGAGTTTTCATCTGCGCTTCAGCTTCCTATCGCCCTCAACAAATGGGTCGTGATGGGATTGCGCATTTCGATATATGTATTCTGGATGTTGATCTGTTTCCAATTGGTGAACCTGGCCATGGCCGTATTTGCAAAGCGGGCAGAAGCAACTGAAACGACCATGGATGATCAATTGGTCCCGCTTTTAAGACGGGTGTTCCATGGTATTATTGTACTGGTTTTTACCGTAATTATACTTAATTCTCTCCATGTCAATGTCGATGCTGTGATAGGGGGCTTGGCTTTTGGTTCACTGGCCCTCGCATTGGCTGCTCAGGATACGGTGAAGAACCTTTTTGGCTCGATCCTCATATTTATTGATCGTCCTTTCCAGATCGGTGACTGGATCATAGCCCAGGGGCACGAAGGGACCGTGGAAGAGGTGAGTGTGCGGTCCACCCGTATCAGGACCTTTGCCAATTCACTTGTTTCGATTCCCAATGGTGCCTTGGCAGATGGCTCTATTGACAATATGGGCGTTCGTGTCTACCGTCGATTTGTGACCCGGATTGGGGTAACATACGAGACCCCGCCAGAACTGATTGAAGTATTCGTGGAAGGGATCCGGGAGTTGGTAAGGAATCACCCCACCACCCGAAAAGACTATTTTGAAGTACACTTCAACGAAATGGGAGATTTCTCTCTAAAGATCCTCGTCTATCTCTTTTTTGATGTTAAAACCTGGACGGATGAGTTGGCTGGAAAGCAGAGGTTACTGCTTGGTATCATGCACCTCGCCAAGGAGTTGGGTATAGGATTCGCATTCCCAACGCAAACATTGCATATAGATTCATTTCCCGAGAAGGAGGGGCTCTCCCTTACCCACGAGCAATCCAAGGAAGAGTATGAACGCCGAATGAAGGATTTCGCCCGTCGTTGGAAGGAAACCTATACACCGCGCGATCTTGGAAGTAAGCAGGAAGGTGCAGGAGGATAAGAGAAGGTTTCGGAGAATAAGAGCTTACTTTTTCGGTCCTGCTTGCTGGTTGGTGTGGATCACCTCCAGAAAGACCTCTTTGATTGGTTTTTGCTGAAGGTGGGAAATGCTCCAGAGGTAAACTTCCCGCAAGCCCAGGATTTGCTTACCAGCTTTCGACTGCATCATTTCGACCACCTCATTTTGAAAGGATAAAAATGCTTCGGTTCGTCCCTTCTCCTCCTGTGCCTGCACAGATCGGTTGATGACCCTAAGGATCGCCTTCTCGAATTGATGGTAACGTTTGTTCCGCGTCATATAGCGGTAGGTGGATCGGACCAGGTATTCATTGAGGTCGTAATTCCCAAGTTCAAATTGAAGGATGGTTTGGAAGAGTCTGGCGAAATCGCGGATGTCTTGCCGTTCTGGCCCCTCAGGGAGGTGGAGGATCCGAATCACCCAGCGGTTGGCCTCGACCCAATTCCCCTGCATAAAATAGAAGGCAGAGAAATTGTAGAAGAACCCAAGTTGGTGGGTCACCGGGATATTGGTTCCTGATTTCTGGATCCAGGCTTCAATCTCCGGGATCAGAGCAGTGGTTTCTGCCGGGCTTCTGAAGTTCATAGAAAAGATCAGTACCTGGTGATATGCGACCCACTCCAATTGAAATTGGGTATAAGAATCTACTTTGGGGACATTTCTCAATTTCTCTATTACACCCGGGAATTCCTCAATATGCTCAGAAAAGACAAAAAGGATATTGACAAAAATATTAATGCTGGCCAGGTAGAGTTCTGTATACTCAGGAATGAAATGGAGGGTTTGATCCCAGATGTCCTGTTGTTTGCGGAGATGGTGGTAGGCCTGCGGTAAATCCCCTAAAGCCATCTGGCACAGACCATGACAAAGATGGAAATAAATGGAGCCCAATACCCTTTCGGAGGGCGGAGGGGAAACCAGGAAGGGGTCTTCCAGCAGGGAAGTGTAGGCAGTTCTCTCTTCTTCAGACCTTGGGTTGGGCATCAGCCGGATCAACATTCGCGCCTGTTCAAACTGGTACTTCAGCCTATTTTGCAGTGAGATTCTATCTAGGCACGCCCTATGCTGTTCAAGGTGGGTTTGGAGCGCCTTCTTCTGTTCCTCAATTGAGCCCTTTTGCTTATACTGCCAGTACCAATCAAGCAGTTCGAGCAAGGCGCCCTCTTTTTCATACTTAATTGCCAGGGGGATAGCCTTCTTGATCTTCTTGTCACCGGGCTTGTAGAGTCCCCTCTGATATAAAATCTCTACCTCTTCCAGCACGGTTCTCAATTTCGAATCAATGGACCTGCCAGCATTCAAAGCTCTTTGAGACCGCAATATTTGGTTGAACAGTCGATTTTTTGTGGTAGAGATATGTCCGGCAAAAGGGAGGTCGGAAACCTGCTCCATCAGGGCCTCATCTTCGTACGGAATCATACCTTCCAGAGCATCAAATAGATCGAGATAACCCATTTCAGCCTTTCCCCCTACCGATTTCGAAAACAACCGGAAGAATCTCTTTTCCGCTTTGCTAAGAGATTGGATAAGGTCATATACATCAGGCGATTTCATCTGAGACGAGGGATTATTGGATATGTAATTATTGTTGTCAAAATATCAAGTTATCAATAAAGAATCAGGAGAAAATAAGGATTTGTAGACGATTACGATCTGTTAAAATCGAAATAAATGGGATTTTGTTGTTTCACCTTTCCAATTAGCTTTGTTGATAGCAATAGTGTCAATAGAAACTTTAATCCTAAATCAATGAGTTTTACTGTAGAAACTGATATAGCCAAGCTGAGGCTACCTTTTATAGACAAATTTGAAGAAATCAGGTTCGTCTTTAACGATGGGAATCCGATGGTCCTTCAACTTGGGCAAAAACACGATTTAGAGGGTTTGCTTCCTCATATACCGGTGAAGGGGGAAACTTTGAAGGTGTTTTCAGAAGTGGTAGGCTCCGAGTTGAGTGCGACTCACTATTTTTTCTACGAACTTTTAGAAGGTGAGGAGCAATATGTTTTCTACAGATCGCTCAGAGAAGATGGGGAAGAAGCGAAGAAGTGCGGCACGGCAAAGGCGGTGGTTTCGAATCCCCGCGATACCGTTTTGACTGCAAGAGGAGAGGTAGATGGTGGCAATCCTATCATCATCATCGGGACCATAAATATAGACCCAACTGTCATCGAACAAGTGCGTTCAGGAGGCTCAAGAGGGCGACACGACGGGTCAAAATAGAGAGTAGTACAGCTCGAATTGCATGAATGAGTCGCTAAAATTTGGAGTTTTCGGCTCAATATATGCTCAATTAGCTCTAAAGTTTTCCACATTTTGGTGAATAGGGAGGCGTAGGAATGTATTGTCAATCCCCCTTTTTAGGCATTATGGGTAGGGTGTGCCAAGATGCAATTGTTGATAATCAATAGCCTGTGGAAAAACCAGGCTGGTTCTTCTATCTTATAAGGAGACCTTTGCAGTTAGAAACTCAACAAAACGCCCGTTCTTTCGTAAGATATAGATGAACGCTATTCCAACTCGTAATTATTAAGTATAGATATAGGACTAATTTCAACAGCTTTTGCTGGTCCTAAGACGTATTGGTTAACATAGAACTGCATCCCGTCAGAACGTCGGGATCGTAAACTTATTACTATGGTAGAAAGAGAACTCGTAAATTGCTCTGCTTGCGGGAGTGATGACTATGCGCATCATCCTGTACACTTGAATCCTTGGTTGCCTCAGGATTACACTTATTCGAAATGTCGCGGTTGTGGCTTTGTGTATGTAAATCCACGGCCAACACCTCAGGAGGTTGAAGACATCTACACCGCCCATACCAATCCATTCGACCAGGTCGAATATGAAGGTCTGGATGTGGAAATGGGTACCTTGAAACGCCTCGTAAAGCGTCTCAAGCACGTTCAACCTGAAGGAAAAGTACTTGATGTGGGTTGTGGAAGGGGGGATTTTCTCCGGGTTGCCAAAGACAATGGCTATGAAGTCCAGGGTTCTGATCTTTCCACGGCTGATGGACCTCATGCCGACATCCCGATCTTCAAAGGATTCCTGCAGGAGGCCAACTTCAAGTCGAAGTCCTTTGACGTAATCATCACCAGAAACACCCTGGAGCACATTTTCAACCCCAATGAAGATCTCCGTGAGATCAACCGGCTGTTGAAAGATGACGGGCTCCTGTATGTCAAAGTCCCTCACCGGAAGTATGAAGATGGATGGCGCTGCCGGGCTTTCTTCGGCTTTAAATCACTGTACACACCTCCCGTTCACCTCAACCACTTTGACACCTTTACCTTGAAACGGATCCTCGAGCGCAATGGCTTCGAGTTTGTTTCATGGGAAAGTGAAAAGCCCTCAAAGTCAAGCAGTAAGCTGAAGAACTTTGTTTTGAACATGGGGTACGGTGCCATTGACCTGATGAAGCGGGTCACCTTTGGCCAGGCATTTCCAAAGCCAGTGCTTTGTGTCCTGGTAAGGAAAGTACGTGAAGCAACCTTCACCTTCCCGATGGATCCGGTTTTGGAGCCAGCGGCACTCCCTCAGCAGGGACGCAAGGAACAAGTCGGCAAAGAACAGGCCCGCGCCTGATCGGCCGGTCTTGAGTCGAGCATATACATGCGCTTTTTGCTCTGAATGGAGCACTGAGTAGCTACCGTTGTATTGACCAATATTTCAAAAGGTCATGGGAATGTCATGTCATGTACATGTGGTTTCTCAAAGACTTATACGAGTTCTCTATATCTATACATTTTTCAAAAAGACCGGGGCGCCCGCCCTGGTTTTTTTTATTTTTGCCTATGATCTCCAATCGAGAATTGTTTTTACGCCATGTCGCTCAAACCTCCGAAGAACCCATGATGGTGGAGGTGGAAAGGGCTGAAGGAGTCTATTTATATGGTCCGGATGGCAAGTCCTATCTCGATATGATCTCCGGAATCGGCGTTTCCAACGTCGGACATTGTGCCCCTGAGGTCGTCCGGGCTATCCAGGAACAGGTGGGTAAGTTCATGCACACCATGGTTTATGGAGAGTTTATACTTGCTCCGCAGGTACAACTTGCTGAGATGCTTACCGGCTTACTCGGTGACCAATTGGACAATATATATTTCGTCAACAGTGGGAGCGAGGCCGTAGAGGGAGCTTTGAAATTGGCCAAAAAGTTTACCGGAAGGTCTGAGATCATTGCTTTTCACAAAAGCTACCACGGCAGTACCCACGGCGCATTGAGTGTCACCGGATCTCCCGGCCTGCGCGAAGGCTATGGACCATTCCTTGAAGGCATACGCTTCCTCGATTTCAATGATGGCGGAGGGATTGAGGAAATTACAGCTCAAACAGCCTGCGTAATCGTGGAGCCAGTCCAGGGTGAAGCTGGCGTCATCGAAGGATATCCATGTTTTATCATGGCTCTTCGGGAGCGTTGCACTGCAACCGGCACCCTGCTCATTTTCGACGAAATCCAAACCGGATTCGGCCGGACTGGAAGCCTGTTTGCCCACCAGAGATACAGGGTCCAACCCGATATCCTGCTGCTCGCTAAAAGCATGGGAGGGGGAATGCCCATGGGGGCCTTTATCTCCCGCAAAGAGATCATGAACGTGCTGACCAACAACCCGGTATTGGGCCACATCACCACTTTTGGAGGCCATCCGGTCACTTGCGCTGCGGCACTGGCAAGTCTGAAGAAGATCATCGACGAGGACCTCGTCGCCAAGATTCCAGCCAGAGAACGACTCATCCGGCAGCTGCTGGACCACCCCAATGTAAAAGGTCTCAGGGGAAGAGGATTGATATTTGCGGTTGAAGTCGGTGGTTTTGAACAAGTACTGAAGGTGGTGAAGCGGTGTCTGGAACTCGGATTGATCACCGACTGGTTCCTGAACTGTGATACAGCCATCAGGCTGGCACCTCCACTGGTTATTACAGAAGAAGAGTTGCAAAAGGGATTGGAGATCGTGCTCCAGGCAATTGGGGAAATGCGTTGAAGGGTTCTACCTCACCTTTACCCATTTCCTTACCCAGGAATCCGAACCTGTACTGGCACGGACCCAGTAAATCCCGGGAGCAACACCATCCATGGGAACTTCCATTTCAAATTGCTGCACCGATCCCAATGAAAATTCCCGGACACGCTTCCCAAGCGCATCGAAAACCGCCAGTTCTGTCTCCTGTGCCTCATACAGGAAAAGCTGAATGACAAAGCCCTCAGAACCAGGATTGGGCGAAAGATTCATCCATTGCAAAAGGTCTGGCGTCTCAGCTTCCAGGGAATGGAGCTTAAAAGCAAAAGCTCCTGGGTCATAATACCCACTGCTGTCCAATGCTCCGGTTAGGTTCGGGAATTCAAGAATCAATTGCCCTTTGCGATCAGTTTTCACTTCCCTGGTTTCAATCAATCCTCCATTTCCCACCGTCGACCACAACTGGAATTCATAGCGATGGTTCCGTGGGAGCCTGGAAATCGTAACCGTTGGGGACACCGCGGGCCGATAGGCAGGTACATAATTTTCGGGAGGCACGGGTGCATCATAGTCAAAATGAGCATAGTGGCCTTCCCGTTCAAATTTCAAGTCAGAAGCAAAAGCAGGGAAATTGACCCAGTTAACGGTGCGGTTGTGGAGCCAGCCAAGGATGCGCTGGTCGTCAACGGACCGCAAAGCGAAGCATTCCACAAGCGTGGTATCGTTGACGGCGACATACTCCCGGTCTTCCGGAGAAGAATTCCAATCAATGAACCGTGGGTGGAAATGATGGATGACAGGTTGATAGAGCCGTTGGTGGAGGTCTTCGCCGGCAAAATACGCTACCAAAGGCCTGTACTGATGTACAAGTTGGTAGGCAAAGATACGTTCTCCCCAAAAGTGGCAGGGAGGGACCGCCCCACTCAAAGACATGGCCCAGAGATTGTTGTGAAAACTGGCGCGGTCTTCCAGAATACACCGTCGGATGCCATCAGGACACATATAAGAAAGCCCGGTTTCCGCCCACCAGATGGGTTGCCGGTGCCGACGCTGTTGCCTGACCCGGTTGGTGAAAATATGGTTGCGGTTCGGCCAGGAACCATAGGGATTGACATGCACAATCTGATTGGCTTCCTGTTCCCAAAATTCATCCCCGATGTCAAAATAACTGTAGGAACTGTCAGCGTTCTGGAAGGAAATGACGTCAGATCCCTGGCTGTTTCCCACCAGGTGGAAATGGTCCAGCTCCGCCAAATAATCCGTCAACTCCATCAACCAGGGAAACCATTTCGGATACACTTCTTCAAACCAGATTTCACTGGCATCGTCCCGAAAAGTCTCTTGTTCAAACGCCTCAAACTCACTGGAAACCGTAAGGTCTGCAATGGCGGGTGCCCACCCCCAACGAGCGACCGTGTACCTGACCCGATTCTTAGCATAGTGCATCACTTCCTCAGATTCCCAAAACGGGTCAAGATCATAGTCTGCATCGCTCTCTTGCCCGAATAAATTCTTGTTGTAGGGATTCCCATAATAGGGACGGTTGGCATAAGTGCCGGTGTTTTGTACGGATTCATCCAACCACAAAAGCGAATCTTCGAACCAGGAATAGGGATGGTGTCGGGTTCCTGCACTCCAGTCGATGCGGTTGGGCTTGCATTCCCCACCTTCAAATATTCCGGTGAGGAGGATATATACCCCGTTGGCCTGGGCGTAATCGACAATCCGGTCCAATTCCCAGCTCAGGTATTGACGTGGGTGATAATTTCCCAATCGCTCCCATTCAAAACCAAAGCCGATCGGGGCAATCCTGAGCCGAACCAGGTTGGCACCCTCCCGCCGCAGGCTGTCCATGCGTTCGGTCAGGTAGGGGTAGGTATCATATCCGGGACCGATGTGCATTCCATTGGGTAAAAGGGCATTGGTATTCAAGTTGAGGCCGTAGGGCATGAAGAGCTCGCCGGATTCAGAGAATTGGAGATAATATCCTGAGGGGCCAATCTCCACAAAACCGGGGTGGTTCCTTTGGTTTGGGATACAAGTAAATGATTGCGGGGCCATCCATTCCCTGGTTCCGGATTGGTGCCGGAAGCCAACCCGAAAAGTCCAGTTGCCGGTTTCTACCGGCGCAAAGCGGATTCTCCAGGGGTGCGGTGTGGGCATAGAAAGCCAGCCACTCGTATCTGGCATGGTCTGAAAATTCTGATAGTAGAATCCATTGACCGGGTAGGTCTCTCCAGAGGGAGAATTGAATTCGGCAAAGAGGTCCATCTGGGCCGGATCATAGGGATTCAGCCCGGGGGCAGGATTGGCAAAATCATAAATGGGTTGACGGGTTACGGGGTCGGTGCTGTCGGAAGCACTTAGAAAGGTCTCCACCTGGTTTCGAAACGAAACCTTGAGGTCAGCACCGATCTCAAACAATTCAAATTGCTCCACCTCCAGTGACGTACCAAAGGCAGAGGCCGCCGGAATTACCGGTGCAATATTTTCAAGGTAGGGGTGCTGTGCAAATAACCAGCCGGGAATGGCCAGTACCAATAGGAAAAAAAGCCTTCGCATATACTTGTTTGTTATTCGATTCGCCCCTTAAGCTATTCGTTTTTTTTCTTAAATGCAATCCCGGAAATTGCTGATAGCCAGAGAGACGTCCAAGGTCAGCCACTCATCTTTTCAAATGTCCAGACCTCAGGCTGGAATTCCATCCTTCCATTGTCTCCGGTAGAGTAGAAAAGAATGGTCTGCCCATTGGTCCAAAGTAAAAAGGGAGCTTTCAATTCGGAGTTGTAGACCGCCAGTTGAAGGGCCGCGTTTTGGTCAAGCAGTACATAAGGGGCTTTGCATTCACAGGCAAGCAAAGGTGCACCATTCCGATCGTAGACGAGCAGGTCATAGCGTTTATGGCGTCGGTCCACCTGAAGTCCTTTTTCCAAAGAAACCAAACCAGTAGGGACACCTTTTTCAGCAGTCAAATATATGGTCAGGCACTGTCTTACATGCTCTTCAGGGGTCAAAACCAGCCATTTTTTACGCACCAGATCCCAGACCAGCGTTTGCTCACCTTCAACCTTTGTCCGTAAATCGTATAGGGGTAATCCCATTTTCAGGTTCCTCCGCAGTCGTTGAACTTGAACATGATATAGTCGTGGTTCCAATTCCTGAACCGGTGGAAGACCTCAACCTGAGCTGGGTCCTGGTCCCTTTCGAGCCCTAGAAAATAGGCATCGCAGGCCCGTTCATTGGACCACCACAGGATCTCTTCCTTTTCCCGTTCAAGGTAAAAAGCAAAGTGATGGGCAAAGGCACCTTCGTCCAGCGTACCCCAAACCCGCACGGTTTCATCCCCGGAAATATCAGCGATCGTCATCGAATCTTCTTTGAACCGGGTATGGCGTCCGTCCCAGGCCCGCATCGGCAAAGCGATGATGTCAAATCCAATGCGTCCCAACAACAAGGCAAGGATGAGCCATTTCAATACCTGGCCCTTGCTCTTCCACCACAGCCACCAAATCCCGATCATGCCGACGGTGAAGGCGATCGACTGCCACAACAGTCCAGACACAGGGGCCAGGAATTCAATAAAAGGAGCCGCGATCATCCCTAGGGTGATCACTCCGAGCAAAACCACATTGAAACCTCTCATAAATGGGGAGATCCATTTCACCTGATGCGCTTCATTCAGATAAAGGCGGGTGCAGAGAATCACCAGAAATGGGTCCAGCATCATCACATAGACGCCTTTGGCACCGGGAGCACTCCAGTATAAGAGGAAATTAGCCAGCCATACAATCCCACAAAAAGCCATCAGGTCATCTTTGAACAACCGTTTGAAAGCGCCTTTTCGCAGGAGGAAGAGGGCAAAGAAGCCTACTGGGGCTATGTCGATCAGGGTAGCGATCGGGAATTCAAATATATGTCTGAGCAAGCGAACCCAGGTTTGACCGATCATGGTTCTGCCACTTGCTTCTCCCCATACGCCGCCCCAATAATTTTCCAGGGTATTGTACTGCGAATAGATATACAAATAGCCTCCTACAATCACCGCAAAGACCGCTATCCCGGCCAGATGGGGCAAGCCAAATACCTGTCGCCAATTGCGTTTCCAGAGGACAAAACTACCTATCGTCAAACCAATAAAAGGGATGGATGGCAAGCCTTTGGTCAGCAATCCGATGGCGCCCAGGCCATAGACCATGATGAACATCAGGTAGGGCTGATCTTTTCGGTAGAAGTGGTACATCGCGATCATCCCACTGTATGAGATGAGACAATAAAACATGTCGATTTCCGCGAACATGCTCATGAAGTAGAGGTAGATAGCACCACAGATCATGAACATGGAAGAGTACCAGGCGGTGTCCCGGTCGGACCATTTCCGGACA
>CAYGRE010000134.1:0-15877 GCA_964352215.1 uncultured Bacteroidia bacterium | reverse complement strand
TTCGGACAGGGCAGCAATGCTGCCCGAAGGCTGCAATTGCAATTCGATCAGGCAGTCGCCACCGATGATCCCTCATCCGCCTTTCGCACATTTCATGAATTGTTCGCCCTCGACAGCAATCAAGCCTGGCCCCTGGCTTCAGGACTGGCAGAATTGATCGACGATGACGCTCCCCGTCCCGGCCTGCTTGACTCCCTGGTGATACTTTACCGGATTGGGGGACGTCAATCTCCGGGTTCAGCTGTAGATTTTTCCCAGAAGCAGGCCTTTCTTGCATTTCGGTTTCCAGCGCATTTCGATCTTGAAAAGCCCCTCTGGCTGAAGCAGGCCATTGACCTGAATCCCTTTCAATGTGCGCTGCAACTCTACCGGTTTTGGGGAGACGGGCTGGAAGCCGGGCAAATGCGCAACCGTATCCGGTTGGCAGCAGTGGCCGAAGACTGGGCTGCCTTTGACCGCTATTTGTATGCCCGGGAACTGCTCTTCCCTTCAGAAGCGGAAGCAACCCACCGGGTCCGGACCAGGATCCACCACCAATTGGCCAGCCTCATTCCCGACTGCGAAGGTATCCGGAAGACCCTCAAAGTCTCTTCGGAAAACAGCCAACTCTTTCAGGCCCTCGTCTTGTCTTCCCTGCAACGCTGCCGGAACGAAGCGGTCTGGATTCGCTTCGAGCGTGACCTCTCCAGTGGTGCCCCCGCCTGGGCCCACCGCCTGCTGGCCGACCACTACCTGAACATCGGGCAACCCGACAAATGCCTGGCTACCCTTAAGCTGGCCATTTCACAGGAGGAACTTCCCATTCTAAAAGCTGATCTCCATGCCCAAAGTGCCCGCCTGCTGGTGGATCAGGGAAACTACCGGGCGGCCCGTGCGCAGGTTCAGACCGCCATTAGCCTGGTCCCGGCCTGGGGAGACCTCTACCTCACTATGGCAGACATTTATCTGGAAGGATCCAAAGCCTGCAATTTCAACGACTTTGACAGCAAGGCCGTCTATTGGTTGGCGATCGATCTCGCTCAGAAAGCCATCAACAGCAGCCCCCATTTGCAACAGGAAGCCAACCGGCGCATTTTCGAATACAGATTGCAGATGCCGGAAGCCAAGGAAATAGAGTTCCGGGGGCTCTCTGCGGGAGATACCTGGCCGCTAAAGTGCTGGATGAATACGGTGACGACGGTGAAAGAAAATTAGTACGGAAGTGGATTGTTAAGGAAATCGGGCTCAATGACGAGCCGGATCAATGACGAGCCGGATCAATGAAGAGCCGGATCAATGAAGAGCCGGATCAATGAAGAGGCACGGGGATTGATTGCCGCTCCCCTCCAGGGATCCAATACCGCACCTCCTGCAATGAATCTGGCAATTGTACATATTCCGCCAAACCTCTCCCATCATAAGCATCCAGCAGGACTTCCCTATTGTTCCCCGTCTCCACCAGAATGGGAACAGGATTATAGTTCTTAAGGCACAAACCATCTTCGGCACTGAAGTCCAGTAGCTTCTGATCCACGACCAGCGCATTGCGGATTTCCTCGGCAAAACCCTGTAATTTCCCAATCGGATACCGGTAAAAGAGATATTCCCGGCGCAGGTATTTCAACCTTTCTTCGAGGGATTTCTCGAGTCGCTGGTTGAGGCTGTCCAGGAATTCGGGGGCTGTAAATTGATAGAGGTACTGGTAATAAGCAATGGTAAACTCATCTTCTGCGAAAAACCGGTTGTCCAGCAGGTCCATGCGACCGTCTTTATAAGTCCCCCCATTCAAGGCAAAGCCAATAAAAGGGCCGTTGAGATAATCGCCCCCAAGATCCCCGGAATAGGCATCGTAGATAATGGGGCGGAGACGGGAGTGCAGGGGATCATAATAGAAGCGGCGGTTGTGCCAGATCAGGCTGTGGTGGGCTTTGAACAGGTCAATGAGGGCGTAGGCGCGGGCGGTGTAACTGAGGTCAAAAATTTCAGTGGTGGGCCTGAGGCCGTACTTGTAGGCGTGGAGCAAGGTCTGGGCCTGGGTATGCAGGGCGCGTTGCTCAGGTTTTTTGAGAAGGTCACCGTAGTCGAAAGCTTCCGGTTGTGCCGCCTCGTAGAGGGGCAGATCCATAAATGGCAGATCAGGGTCTGCGATGGCCAGCTTTCGGGCTTCCCACATCCCGTCTTCATTCATCTTCAGGAGCGGCCCTTCCCGCTGCCCCTGGTATTCGATCAGTTCCTTGGTGAAGTGTTCTTCGAGGGCGTAGACCCCCAACTCAGCGCCGTTGAAACGCAAGCTCACAAAATCATAGCGGGTGGTCAGGACCTTCTCCTGGAGCAGTGCCTGGTGAAAATGCCATTCATCGAGCATGGAGCGGGTCCGGGGAGATTGCAGGGAAAAGACCTTCAGGCGGTGAAATGCCAGGGTATCCTTCAACTGTACCCGAAAAGACCATTTCCCCTCGGTCAGGTGGTCCGTCCAATCGCCCTTGAGCCGCAACTTCACCGGCCACTCCTGCCCCTTCTCGATCAGTTTGCCAGGTACCCAATCATCTGCTTCCTGAATCAATACTTTGTCGGCCAGGGCTTTTTCCCGTTTGGTTCGGAGTTGCCAAAGGGCTTTGCGATTGACTTTTAATTCTATGTCCCGGAAAGCGGGGTACTCATGAAGCCCCGAAATCTGGTAGGGATTTTCGTTGCCAGCATACAGGAACAAGCCCAGTAAGAGGATCATTCCCGCCATCCCGGGCAGGACGAATTCGCGGAATCGTTTTCCACGTTCTTGTCGCTGGAGGGTGCTATTGGACTTCAGTCTCATCTCTTTCGGAGAATGAAATGTGAAGTTGGGGAGTTCCCGACAATTGGCGCTGAAGGGCGAGTACCTGACTCCATTCCCGGGAGGGAAAGGTAAACCGGTACCGGGCCTGGTTTCCCTGCTGTTCCATGCTGGCAAGTCGGAGGCCGGGAATCTGGCCGGGCAGACCGGTCAAAACTGATTCCACCTGTTGCCGTTCTCCCCGGATCGACAACTCAACTGTGGTGACCTGCTGTTGGTCATTCCGGTAGCGGATCACCAAAATGGGAGCGATCACCAGCAGCGCGATAAAGCCGGTCAGGGCATGGCCTGTTCCTCCCGCCAATCCGACAGAAATGGCGAGAAAAAGGAAAGCAGACTGTTCTATACCGGGGGTAACATTGCGAAAGCGGACAATGGACATGGCACCTACCAATCCAATTGCAATTCCCAGGGAGGAAGCGATCAGGGTACAGGCCAGCGTGGTTGCGGCGGCCATAACCGGAAATAGGCGGGCCAGTTTCTTATCGTTTCTCCCGACTGTATTCAGGTACAAAAGGCTGACCCCATAACCCAGAATAACCGCAATCACCATATTGACCAGCAGTGTCCGCGGGTCAATGGTGGTACTGTATCTGGAAAATAGGTCAGAGAACATATTTCAATTTAATCAGACCTGCCCGACTAGCAACATCCCCATCACATATTTCGAGTTTTTGCCAGCCCGGTAAGGGAGGAATTGGCCTACGGTGTCGTAATCAGAATCGTTGTGGAAATCGTATTTGACTTCTATGACAATGGCGGGGTCATGGGTCATCATCCCTGCGCAGGGGCGATGCCGTTCCAGGCTCCTGAATTTCATTTCCCGGTCAATGGTGAGCCGGTAGCGGTGGTCACTCGAAATGTAGTAGGAACGTTGGTATGCGTTGAGCAGGACAGGACGAAGGGCAGGCAAGCGGAGCTTGGTGGAGAGCATAGACGGGCTGAGGATGTTTTGGTGCGGTACCCCCGCCCTTTCCATCTGTTCCTTGAGAGAGTGTACTCCGGGTAGCAAATCCTTGGTTCCCATCGGGGAAGCCTGGGCAGGCAATTGACCGGCTTCAGTCCTGATGGTTCGCCCCAGTGACAGAAATTGTCTCTTGATCTCTGCTTCCAATTCCCGAACCTTCCCCAATGCAAAAGGCTGCAATTTCTGGCTGAATTTATCCCCCAACTCTCCATCCTTCCTTTTCAGTTCCAAAACGGGGTGTTCTACTTTTCCGGTTATCTCCCCATACCAACGGATGCGGAATTTCTCCCGGTTCATAGCACCGATCAGGTTGTCCCGGTAACATTCCAGATCGGGAGAATCCAGATAGATATTGTTGACCTGCCGGTCAGGGAATTGCTTGCGGAAAGACTGGGGATGCGTCTCTACGATGGCCCTGATGGCTTCGAAGTCATCTCCAGGTATGCGGTATTTTCTTTCGTAGCGCATATCACCAGTTCCCTTCTATCACGTCCTTTTCAAGCAACAGTTTCGATCCTGCCTGTATCCGGTACAAGCGCTCTACCTTGGTCTGTTTTACTTCCTGAACTTCCAGATTTCCGGGGCCGTATTCGGCCTTTTTCTGATACACCAAGAAGCCTTCTTTCACATTTTCCAGGGCTACTTTTTCTACCATTACTTCGCTCAGGTCTTTGGAAGCAATCCCCAGCAGCGAGTTTTTGATTTCCACATTGAGGACCGTCCCTTTCGACTCTTCCCCAAAACTGATCGCCTTGTCACCCGCGTAGTCCACAAAGGCGGAAGCTATCAGGATGGTGCCGCCGGAAAAGTCCATCGCATCGTTGGTGGTATGGGAGAAATAGCAATTGTCGACCAATCCCGTGCAGAAATCCGCATCAAAAGCATCGCTGGAGGTGTAGCCAAAATAGCAGTTGGACAGGGTAAATACGGAACGGACAATGTTGAGGCCGTCTTCTGATTGGTTGTTGACAAAACGGCAATTGTGGAAAAGCACTTCTGCTTCGTAGACCGTCACCGCTCCGGTCAGGTTCCAGCCCTTGTAATTCAGGGAGGTCATGCCCTCGAACAGGACGAAGTGGAATTCCGATTTTTGCCCGTCGGGCAGTTGCAACAAGCTTAGCCCCATTCCGGTACCGTCTGAGGATCGGATTACAATGGGGCTGTCCTCCCGGCCGTTGAACAAAATCCGGGACTTGGAGATGAATTTTGCCCCTTGGATGAGGTCGATCTCTGTTCCTCCGTCGGCTCTGATCACATAACCTTTGGGGAATAGAATATCTTCTTTGACCTGAAAGCTCCCTCTGCGGAATCTCACTTCTTTCAGGTCCTCGTTGACTTCATACCATTGATTGCTTTCTATTTTTAGGCCCGAGAACAATTCCTGTTCCGGAGTTGTCAGCCCAGGTGCTTCCCAGGGGAGTATTTCAGCTGAGAATATGGAGTCCAGCCCGGGAACTTCAAAGTAGATATTCTTGCCTGTGCCTTCGGCTTTCAGCTTGATCATTTCCGGGGGAAAGTCATTCGCATAGGAGGGCAAAAGGGTATCCAGGGTAAATTCAGACAGCTGATCCGGGGAATTTCCCACACCTAAGAGGCGAACGGGAAGACAATGGTAATTGAAGACCTGATATTGCTGCTTACCGGCTAAATTCTTGCCCAGGTAGGCCTTTACAGAGTTCTTGCGAAGGGGGAAGAGCACCATGCGGATTTTCTTTGCCTCGTTGAGAATGAAATCCCGGTCGTACTTGTAATCCATCCATTCCCGCTGGATCAATCGTTCCCGTTCATCAACTTCGGCGGCCAGGGCTTCTACCAAGGGAATCAGGTAGTCCTCGGATGAATAATGCTCCAAGGCCCGGACATAGCTGGCGACGAATTCGGGATCGTTGAAAAAACGCTCAAACATCATCGCCTTATAAGGTGGTGCCATGTAGCGGAAGTTCTGGGCGTAACCGATGAATGGCTTCTTGATCCAGTACAAAGGGCCTTCTGAGGTATAACCATCAAACCCAATGGGTTCCAGACGGGACAGGACCGGGTTGTAATAGAGCCGCTGGTTGTGCCAGATGAAAGCATGTTGTGCTTTGCAGATGTCTACAATGGCATAATACCGGGCCACCTTCTCCATGTCAAAAATCTCGGCAGGTGGTTTCAGGTTGTGCTTGTAGGCATGCATCAGGTCACGGGCAATCTGAAATTGCTGGTTCAGGACGCTGTCCTTCAGGATATCACCCTCTTCAAATGGGGCGATCTCTGAGGCAATGAACCGGGGAATCCGGTCCTCAATATCCGGATACTTCTCACCACTGTATTTCTCTTCTGCCTCCCAGAGCCCATCCTCCACGAATTTGAGTACAGGACCTTGCCTTCGCTCATTGGACTCCGGCAATTGTTTTACAAAATGCTCTTCATAAGCATAGATTCCCCGGCTCTCACCGTTGATCTTGAGCTGAATGATGTCGTACCGGGGTGCCAGTAAGCCTTCGTTGAGCAGCCAACGGTGAAAGAACCATTCCTGCAGGTAAGAACGGGTTGCGGGGTGCTGAACCGAAAAGGTCGTCATCCCATTCCAGGCCTGCCCCTCTGCCACGGCGATGCGAAAGGACCACTTATCTCCTCTCAGGTGATCGGTCCAGTCCCCTTTCAGTCTGATTTTAACTTTGAAATTGTCTTTACCCTCCTCGAGCCTGGCCTTGACCCAGTCATCGCTTTCCGTCACCAACAAGCCTCTCTGCATGGCCTCGGTTCGTTTCGCTTCCAACTTACGGTAGGAATGGTCCTCGATCACCAGGTTGAGGGTCCGCACGGAATCAGCTGGCAACAGGGCCATTTCTTCCCGCGTATTACCCGGTACTCTGACTACTTTAAGATCGTCAAAATAGACGTCGGTTTTTCCTGGTCTGAATACATATATCTTGGCTTCGGCTCCTTTGGCATAGTAGGGGACTTCCAGGGTGCTGGTCAATTCGTCCCAATCTCCATCTGAAGTGCCGGATTCTTTTCCTGAATAAGGAGTGGCCCAACTCGGGTCTACCAGCAATTCTCCTTCTCCCAGGCCGCTGTTTCGCCAAACACTGATGTCAAAACGTTCGCCGGGAACCAGGTCTTTCAGGACCAGGGTCATGCCCCAGGGAACCTTCTCAGTGGGCAAGCAACTGAACTTTCCGCTGCGGGCTTTCACCTGGCTCTGGTGCATTCCTTCTCCAAATTCGACCGCATCGTTGCCGACAAAGAAAGTCCCACTTTCCCGTTGGCTGACCGTTTCAGCATCGCAGAAATAAGTAACGAAATCGTCTTCAGGAGTAGATGGGATCAATAGGAAGGCGATGACACCGATCAATGCCAATGGCAGGATAACCATCAGGAACCTGTAAAATGGAAGCCTTCGCCGCTGGTCCCTTATGATCATACCGCAATATTGCGTTGCTCAACAAATGAAATGATGGTATCAGGTCCGAGCTCAGACAGTTGCTTCCGAGCCTTCTCAATTTCCTCTATGGAACGGGCATTGACCACAAAGCTCAGTTCCAGTCCCTGATCGGATTCATCGATCCGTTTCAATTCAACAAATGAGAATATATCCCCCAGCATTTTGGTGATGTGGGCGAGGTCGCGGTGGCTGGTACTCAGATTGAGGTACATATTGTCGGTGGCGCGGAAGGCCCGTCCTCCTCTCAGTACGTTCTGCACCGTGAGCAGTGCGAGGATAAAGACAAATGCGACCACGGCAATCACGATCTGTTCTGCACCGGCCGCCAGGCCGAGGCCAATGGTCAGGAACAGATAGGTCAGTTCCTCCGGGTCCTTGATCGCCGAACGAAAGCGCACGATGGACAAGGCTCCGACCAAACCGAGGGAGAGGGCAAATGAGGACTTCACGATGAAGATGATCAACATCGTGGTCATGGCCAGGGGCAGGAAATTGCGGGCAAACCGTCGCCGGTTGCTCACAGAATGCCCAAAATGAATGTAGTACCAGGCCAGAAATGCAGAGAGACCGGCGGTGATCACCATGTTCAAAGCAAACTTCAAATAGTTGACATCGACAAAAGATTTCTCGAGGTCCAGGAGATATTGCGACAAAGAATCCATCCGTTGGGATTACCTTAAATTATTGTTGGACCGCAATTTAGAAATTTTTGGCACAGCTTTTGCCTGTACTGTACATGTAATGGCGTCTCCTTCCTTTTATGGAAAGCCCAGGTTCAAGGCATCTATAAAAACAGGGAAAGGTTGAGTGCCCAACACCGTATAGAACCCGTTCTTTAAAACTTTAATGTAATTCAAACGTATCTTTCCATGATAGCTCGTGAAAGAAACAATTTTGAATTTTTGCTAACAAGGTCGAAAACATTGTTGATGATTTTGCCCTGTTGAAACCGCCTGATATTATTATTTTAGAAGCACACATTCGATCAAGTCTTATGAAACTCACAAAAACCTTTGGCATAATTGCTACTTTGATGCTCCTGATCTCCTGGTCCTCTACCGCAGTAGCCCAGTCTTCAGGGATTGATTTCTTTCATGGCACTTTTGAAGAAGCAAAAGTCAAGGCCAAGAAAGAGAATAAGCTGATCTTCATGGACGCATATACCACCTGGTGTGGACCTTGCAAGAGAATGGCCCGTGAGGCTTTCCCCAATCCCCAGGTTGCAGAATACTTCAATTCGAAGTTCATCAATGTAAAGATGGACATGGAAAGAGGTGAAGGCCCGGCATTGGGAAGGCAATACAAGGTGATGGCTTATCCCAGCCTGTTCTTCATCCGTGGAGATGGTAGCGTAGCCCACCGTTCCGTAGGCATGAAAACTGCCCCCGCCCTGGTAGAATTGGGCAAGGTGGCGGAAACCAAAAAGTAACTCACCCTTAAAGATAAAAAAGGAGCTGGCCTGACATGGTCGGCTCCTTTTTTTATGCATTGACTGTTACCGATCTGGATTGCCGGGGGATTTGCACTATTTTTGCCCAAAACAAAGAAGAAATCATGGATCAGATCAAGCAAGTCTGCGTTTACTGTGCCTCCAGTGCAGAACTGGCACCCAAATATTTTGAAGCAGCGGCCCGCATGGGTGATCTCCTGGCTGCCGAAAACATCCGCCTTATTTATGGTGGGGGTTCTACCGGGCTGATGGGCAAGGTGGCGGATCATGTGCTCGCCGGCGGTGGGGAGGTCGTCGGTGTGATCCCTGAATTCATGGATGCAATCGAACTTGGCCACAAGGGGGTGCAATTGCAGGTCGTTCCCGATATGCATACCCGGAAGCGACGGTTCTTCGAGGGCACGGAAGCCCTGATCACTTTACCCGGTGGGTGTGGAACCCTGGAAGAACTCCTGGAAGCCATTACCTGGAAAAGGCTCGGCCTGCTCACTTGCCCCATCATCATCGTCAATGTGGACGGTTACTTCGATCCGATGGTCGAGATGCTCAACCGGGCCGTGGATGAGAAGTTTATGAATCCCAAGCACCGGGAAATGTGGACCGTGGTTTCCAGTGCTGATGAAGTTCTGGATGCGATTCGCAATGCACCTACCTGGAGCCGCGAGAATTTCAAGATTGCGGTGATGGATCGGAATCTCGGCGATTCTCTTTGATCCGATTCGTTGAGGACATCAATATTCCCGCACATCCCTGAAGATTTCAAGCAAAGTTTCCTTGGCTTGCCCCATGGCAATCCCCTTCAATTGGGAGTACAATTTGAGGAACTGCATTTTCCCCTCCGGCAGGGGATACATTCCCGACTTGTTGTCTGCGACAATCTTTCTGGCTTCCATGATGGCCTGCGCCTGCAATGATTCCTCATCCGGTGCCGACATGAAATAGCGAAAGCTCTCATCCCCATCCAGAGGCGGCAAGCCCGGCTCCCCAAATGCGGCCAGGGCCATCTTTTGGTGGTCCTGATCCAGCAGGGCATAGAGCCTCAACTTTTCTGTGAAGCTGGGAACATTGCAAAACCAATAAAGCAATTCCTTTTGGAGCTGATCTTTGATCGCTGCTGCCGTTTCCAGGGCCAACAAGCGATCCCGCAAGGAAAAAGAGGTTGCCAGGCCGAGCCAGTTCTTCTTCTCCACAGACCCACCAATCCGGTCGATCAGCCTTTCCCGTCGACGGGTCACAAAAGTTTTGCGGTCTATCGCATAGAGGTCGTGGTATTTTCTCAGGTTCTTCTCATTGACAAAGGTCTTCTCGCATTGCATCCCAATCGCCTCCGCAACCGAACGAGAAAACTGATGGTCCTGGGCGAAATGGGCGATGATCCGCTCGATATCTGTATACCGGAACGCATAGTCCAGCAATGCGCCTGCCACTTCTTTCCCGTATCCTTGCCCCCAGTAATCGGCATGGATGATATAACCCAGATCCCATTCCTTTCTTCCGTCTACTTCAGCTTTAACGATCCCGGCATCCCCGATCACCTGATTCGTTTCTCTCAAAACCACCGCAAACCGCCCCAACCCGGAGCCCCGGTAGGCTTCGACCTTTGTCTTCAACCAGTTCTCAACCTGCGCCTCGGTGAAAGGTGCCGGCCAGAAGGCCATCGTTTTGCGGTCGGTCAGAATTGCCCCGATCTGAGACGGGTCGCGGCTGGTGTACTCCCGAATGATCAACCGCTTGGTTTCAGTGATCTGCATAAATGAATCCTTTGTCTATACTTTTGTCACAACCTGAATATTTTGATAACTTAAAAATCAGTTCCATTACAACCTAATCTATTCACCAACTCGCTCTATGAATACTACAAAATATCCCCCTCCAGGCCCTCCCGAAACCCCTCTGGAAAGAAGACGAAAAAAAAGACGCAAGAACAACAAGATTATCCTGACCGTTCTCGGAGTATTGATAGTAAGCATTGGCAGCTACAAACTCTATTTTCAGGAGTACTTTGCCTACCAGGATTCGATCTCCTCAAGCTACATCTATGAAGCCGAGATCTATCAATACAAATATCCGGATGGGCGCTGGATAGAAGAAGTAACTGCGCATTGTGAGACCCTTGTCTTTGAAGAGGCAAAAGAAGAGTATGAGGCCACTGGCAAAGCGAATGTTTGGAACCATTATATGGGGCGCTTTTCTTCCGGTGCACACTATGCTGAGGCGCGCAATCTGTTCGAAGAAGGCAGCTACAATGACCTGGTGCTGAATATCAATTCATGGTTTGAGGGCGGATCTTCTGACGAAAGCCCCCTGGCAATGATCGAAAAATTCCATGAAGACTTTGCAGAATCTGCATACCTGTCCCGGATGGACAGCCTTTATGGGGTGGTTTGGGACCGCCTCAATGAAGCCTTCGCCGAGGTTGTGCGCAAGAAGTACGACCGAACCGGGGGAATAAAATTCTTCAAGAGGACGATGGAGTTTTTGGAAGAGCACAAGATGAGCAAGATCTACGTTCATTTCAGCAACTGGGACGTAGATTTGAAAGATTGGGTTGACTACAGCAGCAAGGCCAAAGAGTACCTGGATGAGTTGACCGAGTTTTCCAATTCCTATTCCTATGACTTTCTCTCGGTGAAAAGTCCTCCCCCTACCAAGAATCCACCTCCTTCTGCCCTGAAATACGTACAGGGGGACTACCGGTCCAGCAATAAAACCGCCTTCGTCCGCGAACTCAAAAACAACTTTACTGAGATCTTTGGCAATGCGCCTTTTGATATTGTGGAAGCAAGTGAAGGCGCGGTTACCGAAGACTATGTAAGTTTTTATGTTGACTGCAAGATCCGCAACCAGGAATTCAAGGAGGGAGGGGTAGCAGTTCCCGAGCTGTATACCATTACCACTTCTACCAACTTCTTAGACAAGAAGTTCGACGGGTATATTTTCGGAATTGAATCCCGCTGTGAAGTCAAAGGCAGCATTCCTGGTGATCCGAAAGAATTCGCAGGTTCTTTCAAAGGGGATCCGGCTTCCTCCTTCAGCGAGATTGACGGCATTTCCGATGCCTATAGCAAACTGATGGGCTCTATCTTTGAATCCATGGGTGAATCTTTGGGCGAACAACTGGGATTTCCTTCCGGTAGCTAAGCCAACCATTTTGCGGCTTTCACATGCTGGAAAGAGCGATTGAAATTGCTAACTTGCGGCATGGACGAGAAAATACAGGAGATCCAGGCCGGCATGGCTGCCTACACTGGCTCCGATGTAGATGATTTCAAGCGGTTGTACACTGGTAAAAATGGTGCCATCAATGCGCTGTTTGCTGAATTCAAAGCATTGCCAGGACCTGAAAAAGCCAAATACGGCAAAGTTCTCAATCAGTTGAAGCAGGAAGGCCTTGCCCGGCAAAACAGTCTGGCAGAAGCTAAAAAGGTAAATGTAAAGGTGGATCGTCCTGATGACCTTACCTTACCGGGCGAACCTCATTTTCAAGGTTCCCGCCACCCGCTCAGCATCATCCAGAACCGGATCAATTCTATCTTCTCCAAGATTGGATTCACCATCGCTGACGGTCCCGAGATTGAAGATGACTGGCATAACTTCTCTGCCCTGAATATCGCCGAAGACCATCCGGCCAGAGACATGCAGGACACTTTCTTCCTCGAAGATGGGAAGGTGCTCCGGACTCACACCTCCAATGTCCAAATCCGGGTGATGGAGACGCAAAAGCCACCAATTCGTATCCTGGCCCCCGGTAAAGTATTCCGGAATGAAACCGTATCTGCCCGGGCCCACGCCTTCTTCCACCAGGTAGAAGGTCTCTATGTGGACAAAAATGTCAGTTTCCCGGATATGGTTCAGGACCTCGACTACTTTGGCAAGCAGATGTTCGGATCACAGACCAAGATCAAACTCCGCCCCTCTTTCTTTCCCTTTACGGAAATCAGTGCTGAAATCGATGTCAGCTGTATGATCTGTGGTGGAGAAGGTTGTAATATCTGTAAATACACGGGCTGGGTTGAGATCATGGGTTGCGGAATGGTTGATCCAAATGTCCTGGAGAATTGTGGTATTGACCCCAATGTTTACAGCGGCTATGCCTTTGGTATGGGAATCGAACGGATCGCGATGCTGGTCTATGGCGTCAATGACCTTCGCCTCTTCTCGCAAAACGACATCCGTTTCCTGAAGCAATTCGAATCCATCCATCCTTATTGACCCTTTGACGTTTCCTACCAGATCATGAAAGCACTTTCAGATATCAAACACATTGCCGTCCTTGGCGCAGGTGTCATGGGCCGTGGCATTGCTGTCGCCGCTGCCGTTGCAGGCTATCAGGTGACGCTTTTCGACATCAATAAAGATGTGTTGGACCAGGCCTCCGCTTATGCAGAAAAGTTCTTCTCCGGATCGGTGAAGCGGGGCAAGATGACGGAAGCGCAAAAGGCCGAAACCCTGGCAAGGATCAAGATCACCCAGGACATCAAAGATATGGTGGCCGACTTCATCGTTGAAGCCATCCTGGAGAATCTGGAACTGAAGCAGAAAGTCCTGCGGGGAATCGAAGCCCAAAACGATGCGGGGACCATCATTGCCTCCAATACCTCAACCATTCCGATTACCCAAATTGCAGCAGGGCTCGACCGTCCCGAAAATGTGGTCGGGATGCACTTCTTCAATCCAGCTCCCATTATGAAACTGGTGGAGGTTATTTCCGGTGAAATGACCGCTGGGTGGGTAACTCAGTTGACGTTTGAGTTGGCGGAGAAGATGCGCAAGAAGCCGGTACGGGCCAAAGATGAGCCAGGGTTCATCGTGAACCGGGTAGCGCGTCATTTTTACCTTGAAGGCTTGAAAGTGCTGGAAGACCGGGTCGCCTCCCACGATACGATTGACCGGCTGATGGAAGCATCAGGCTTTCGCATGGGACCATTCAAACTCATGGACCTGATCGGAGTGGAAACCAACCACGAGGTCACCAAATCACTCTACAACTCATTTTTTCAGGACGAGAAGTTCCGGCCCAGCCGGGTACAACAAAAGAAAGTGGATGCCGGACATTTCGGCAGAAAGACAGGGCGTGGATTCTATTCCTACGACTGAGCCCCTTGGTCCATATTTCCTGACACAACCTCCAGAAGATTTTCCGGATGCAGGTATTTTGAAGCCAGCCTTTTGACATCCTCTGCCTGTACGGCCTGAATCCCATCGAATTGATGGTCCAGTTCCGAGAAATCAATTTCGTTGACCAGGCAAGTCCGGATCAAGCTTGCGATTTGGGAAGGTGTCTCCCGGGCAGAAGCTGAACGGCCCAACATATAGTTCTTGACCAACTCCAACTCTCCATCTCTGACCCCTTCATCAATCAACAAATTGATTTCTTTGCGAATTTCATGCAGGGTTGGCCTGATGTATTGATTGCTAACGTCGGTCTGAATCAGGAAGGTTCCACCATGTTTCATGGACAACCATGCAGAATAAATCCCGTAGGTAAAGCCTTTTTCCTCGCGGATATTCTTCATGAGGCGAGAGCCGAAATAGCCACCCAAAATGGTGTTGACCACCCGCATCGGATAATAATCGGGATGGCTGCGCTCGAATCCCCGGTGCCCTACCCGTACGGTAGCTTGCATCGTATCCTGCTCGAAGTAGTGAAGCCCTGAAGCTTCGTTCGAAATAGGAGCAATAGCGGCCGACTCTTCCGGTGATACTTTTTTACTGGGATCAATTTGGCTTGCCGCTCCAAATTCTGCGTTGAGCAACTTAAGTAATTTGGCCTCATCAAACCGTCCTGAAACTACCAACTGGCAATTGCTCAAGGCAAAGTGCCGTTGGTAAAAGGCCTTCAATGGGTCCATTTCCAGACCCCTAATATCCTCGACGCTGGAAACCCTTCCATAAGGATGCTCCCGGCCGTTCAGCAACCAGTTAAACTCCTTACGGGCGATATAGGAGGTCTTCTTCTCTTCAATCTCCAGGCTGCGAATCGACCTGGCTTTCAAAATCGCCAGTTCTTGCTCCGGGAAAGAGGGACGAAGCAACAATTCTGAGAGCAGGGGTATGGTTTCATCCAGGTATTTACTGAGGGTGGTGAGGTTAAATGTCGCACTTTCAAAACCAGTCTCAGAGTTTAGGGAGGCACCGTAACCATCCAAAACCTTTGCCAATTCCAGTCCGGTATAGTTTTTGGTCCCCTCTTGCATGACCCGGGCGGTAAAATGTGCCACCCCAATCTTGGGTTCGAAACTGCGACCAGCTGGAAACAATGCATCAACCTCAACGATTTCCTGACTGCCAAACTGAACCATGTGAACGGGGATCCCATTTTCAAGATGGTAGAGGGAGACTTGAGGAAATGGCACTTTCACCATAGGTGAAGCCTCGGGTGCCTTGGTCCTGTCAAGCTTAGTGGTTTCCATTTTCGGGGAGATAATAGAGGGTAGAACAATTTTTGGGATCAAAATAGGTGCGGGTCGCGTTGATGATATCGTTGCGGGAGACACCTAAATAGTGGTCAAGAGAAGTGTTTGCCAATTCGAGGTTACCAAGGGAATCACTCATGGCCAGGATCATCGCTTTATTGAGCAAGGTGGTCCGCTCCAGCGTGTAATGGCTTTCAATGGTATTCTTTATCCTCGTGATTTCAGCGTCTTCTATTTCCAGTAGCCCCAACAGGACTTCTTCAAGGGCAGTTTCATACTCTTCAGGGGTTCGGCCTTCCGCCAGGGTGGCATCAATAGAGACCATTCCCGGATCATGTGCCCCCCAGGAAAATGCCCTTACATTGGTCACCACCTGCTTTTCCTTCACCAGTGCCTGGTACAGGTGCCCTGCCTTTCCAGCCGAAAGAATATCCGTAATCATATCTGCAGCAAAATACTCTTTTGAAGTTTTCGCAGGGATATGATACATTTTATAAACCGCAGGAAATGGCACCTTACGATGAACTGTTTTCCGTCGGGCTTCTGTCTGCTTGGGCTCAACCGGCAATGGATGATGCTTCAGGGTCCGCCTGGGAATAGGGCCAAACCATTTCTCTGCCAATCGCCGCACCTGCTCAACGGTGACATTGCCCGCAACAACCAAAGTGGCATTGTTAGGTGCATAAAACCCGTAGAAGAAGTCTTTCACATTGTCCAGGGTAGCACCCTCGATATGCGAAATGTCTTTTCCAATAGTTGGCCACCGGTAGGGGTGCGTATTGTAATGAAGCGCCCGCAACTCCAA
>CAYGRE010000133.1:0-16011 GCA_964352215.1 uncultured Bacteroidia bacterium | reverse complement strand
CCCCCCAACCCTCCCCTTATCCACAATTCGGCAACTCCTATCCACAAACCTGACATTTATCAGTTTTTCATGAGATAACGGTCAGCTTTTTTGGCAAGCAACAGGGACAATTTTGGTCCAAACAGTTGCGGTCTATGAACAGCGATGTCATTTCTACTTTTCCTCCTGCACCCGTCTCCTCCCAATCGGTGGACGCCAACGGCTCGGAACAATGCTTCCATTGTGGTGAAGTGTGCCTGGGTGAAACGATTGTGGAAGGAGCTCATACCTTCTGTTGTTCAGGCTGCGTAACTGTCTATCACCTCCTTCATACCAACGGACTGGCCGATTTTTACCGCATGGAGGGTCGGAAGTCGCCCACCCCAAAAGGGGAAGGAAAGTATGCCTGGCTGGATGAGGAGACCGTACCCGCACAATTGCTGGATTTCCAAAGCCCGCAACTGTCGAGAGGAACTTTTCGCCTCCCAAGCATGCACTGCGCCGCCTGTATCTGGCTCCTGGAACACCTCTATAAGATACAACCCGGGATTCTTCGCTCTGAGGTCGACTTTCCCCGCAAAGAAATTGCCCTTGATTATGATCCTTCACGGTTGAGCCTCCGCCAGGTCGTCGAACTGCTCGACACCCTGGGCTACCCTCCTCAACTGAGTCTGGCAGATGCAGAGGGCGTAAAACGCAACCGGACCGACCGGAAGAGTTGGTACAACCTCGGCATCGCCGGGTTTTGCTTCGGCAATATCATGATGATGAGCTTTCCTGAATACCTCGGGATCGAAAACTCCGGGCTCTCCATTCTCTTCAATTGGATCATTCTCGGCCTGTCTGTTCCTGTCGTTTACAGTGGTCGGAATTATTTCCGGTCGGCCTGGGCGGGATTGAAGCACAAGCATATCAATATGGACCTCCCCATTGCCTTGGGGATCAGTGTCTTGTTTGTGCGCAGTACCCTCGATGTAATCAGCCAACACGGCCACGGGTATTTTGACTCCCTTGCCGGCCTGGTCTTTTTCCTGCTGATCGGGAAGATTTACCAGGACAAAACCTACCACCTCCTTTCCTTTGACCGTGACTACCGTTCATATTTCCCGATTTCCATCACCCGTCTGTTCGAAGGGACAGAATCTGAAGTTCCCGTAAGTCAATTGCAGGCCGGGGACACCATCCTGGTCCGCAATGGGGAATTGATCCCCGCAGACGGGGTGCTGATCAATGGCCGGGCGGAACTTGACTACAGCTTTGTCACCGGGGAATCGGTCCCTTTGCCCGTGGAAATGGGGGCCGATGTCTTTGCCGGTGGCCGTCAGGTGGGGAGATCGATCCAGATCCTCCTCAAAAAGAAAGTAACCCAAGGCTACCTCCCCCGCCTTTGGAACAACGAAGCCTTTCGCAAGGTCAAGGATGCCAAGGTCACCGAACTGTCTTCTCGCATTGCCAGGTGGTTTACGCCCCTGGTCCTCCTCATCGCAGCCGTGGCAGGGGCCTATTGGTACACGGTGGATCCTTCCCAGATTTGGAATGTGGTTACCTCTGTCCTTATCGTGGCCTGCCCCTGTGCCCTTGCACTCTCCACCCCATTTACCCTCGGGCATATCTTAAGGATTCTGGGCAAACGCGGGTTCTTCCTGAAAGGACCAGCCGTGGTGGAGCGGCTTGCGGATCTGGACCATATCGTATTTGACAAAACAGGAACCCTTACCCATTCCAATGGGGGTGAGATCCATTATGAAGGAGCGGAACTCACCACCGGGGAAAAACAAGCGATTTCAGCCCTGGTCCGGGAATCCGTTCACCCTTTGAGCCGACGTTTGTATGCCTTCCTGTCCATGGGAAGTATCCCGGAACCAGAAGATTTTGAGGAGCTTTCCGGCAAAGGGCTTTCGGGCCGTGTCAATGGTATGCAACTGCGCCTGGGTTCAAAAACCTGGCTCAAGGGCAAGTCCGAAACGGCAGGTGACTCTTGTGTGGTGGTCGAAATCGACGGGAAAATAAAAGGCACTTTTTACATGCCGCAGGCCATACGTGAAGGCGTTGAAGAATTGGTCCGCGACCTGGGAACGGGCCAGAAAGTGAGTCTGGTCTCGGGAGATGACGACCATTCACGCACTGTTTTTCAGGAGAAACTACCTGAGGGTGCGCAACTGAAATACCGGCAAAAGCCGGAAGACAAACTGAAGTTCATCAAAGGGCTGCAGGACCGGGGCGAAATGGTGGCCATGGTAGGCGATGGTCTGAATGATTCCGGTGCCTTGCAGCAAAGCGATGTCGGCATCGCCGTAACCGATGAACTCGCTGCTTTCACTCCTGCCAGCGATGGCATCCTCCAGGGAAATGCCCTCTCCCTCCTCCCCCAATTCTTAAAACTGTCTAAAAAAGGGATTCGACTGATCCATTTCAGTTTCGGAATATCCCTGTTGTACAATATTGTTGGGTTATGGTTCGCGGTCAACGCCGAACTCTCCCCACTGATTGCCGCTATTCTCATGCCGGCAAGTTCCCTCTCAGTCGTCCTCTTTACCACCGCAGGTGTAGGCCTCGCGGCCAGGAGGGCGTTTAAACCCAAAACTACCTCTCTATGAATATCATCTTCCTGCTGCTTTCCATCAGCATCGTCATCGCCCTCCTCTTTTTGATAGGGTTTATCTGGTCGGTCCGATCGGGCCAATACGACGATTCCTATACACCTGCGGTTCGGATCCTGTTTGACGACCCTCCGCAAACCGTTGATTCCCAATCGTCAATCGACCAACATGACCAATCAGTGTCCAAAAACTGATTTTTGTCATGATAATCCGGTGTCTCGGTTAGAATTTTTGTTCCAAAGAAAGTATACCCCATGTCAGTAGAAACTTTTTATTACGACAACAACATCGTCCGCAAGTTCGGGATCGCAACTGTGATCTGGGGCTTGGTGGGAATGCTGGTTGGCTTACTTGTTGCCTCCCAGTTGGCCTGGCCAGAACTCAATTTCGGGTTCAAATACACCTCATTTGGGCGGCTCCGTCCCCTTCATACGAATGCGGTGATTTTCGCCTTCGTCGGTAACGCCATTTTTATGGGTGTTTACCACTCGATGCAGCGTCTGCTCAAGGCGAGGATGTTCAGTGATTTGCTGAGCAATGTCCATTTCTGGGGGTGGCAATTGATTATCGTTTCAGCTGCCATCACTTTACCCCTGGGCTTCACCACCGGCAAGGAATATGCCGAACTTGAATGGCCGATCGACATCGCCATCGCCCTGGTATGGGTCATCTTCGGTATCAATATGTTCGGGACCATTCTGAAGCGCCGTGAGCGTCACCTGTATGTCGCCCTCTGGTTTTATATTGCCACCTGGGTCGCGATTGCATTGCTTCATATCGTCAACTCATTTGAAACTCCGGTCCACTTCCTGAAAAGCTATTCTGCCTTTGCAGGTGTACAGGATGCCCTGGTCCAATGGTGGTATGGTCACAATGCAGTGGCATTCTTCCTGACCACGCCTATTCTGGGCCTGATGTACTACTATCTGCCAAAGGCGGCCAATCGGCCCGTCTTCTCCTACCGACTGTCCATCCTCCACTTCTGGACCCTGGTATTCATTTATATATGGGCCGGTCCTCACCACCTTCTTTATACTTCTTTACCCGGTTGGGCTCAATCGCTTGCGGTTGTCTTCTCACTGATGTTGATCGCACCAAGTTGGGGTGGTATGGTAAACGGTCTGCTCACCCTGCGTGGTGCCTGGGACAAGGTCCGAACCGACCCCGTTCTTAAGTTCATGGTCGTGGCCGTGACCGCTTATGGTATGTCTACCTTTGAAGGACCGCTCTTGTCACTGAAGAGTGTCAACTCTATTGCTCACTTCACGGACTGGATTGTAGCTCACGTACACGTCGGTGGATTGGGCTGGAATGGTTTCCTCATTTTTGGTATCCTCTACTGGCTGATTCCCCGTTTGTGGCAAACCAAGCTCCACTCCAAGTCCCTGGCCAATACCCATTTCTGGCTCGGTACTTTGGGCATCGTCATCTATGTCGTTCCCATGTACATCGCGGGTATCGTTCAGGGGCTGATGTGGAAAGACTTCAACGATCAGGGATTCCTTACTTATCCGAACTTCCTCGAAACGGTCACTGAGATCGTACCGATGTACATGCTCCGTGCCTTGGGTGGACTCCTCTACCTGACTGGTGCTGTCCTGATGGCCATCAATCTCTATAAGACTATCCGAGCCGGTAGCTTCCTGGCCAATGAGAAAGCTGAAGCACCTGCCCTGACCAAATATATCCCCGGTAAAGAGAAAGCTTATTGGCACCGTTGGATTGAGCGCAAGCCTGTGCAAATGCTACTGGCCTCGATTGCACTTCTTTTAGTAGGAACCCTGGTTGAACTGGTACCGACCTTCGTGGTGGATTCCAATATCCCAACCATTGCAAGTGTAACTCCTTATTCACCCCTTGAATTGGAAGGACGCGACCTTTACCTCAGAGAAGGGTGTTATACCTGCCATACGCAAATGGTCAGGCCCTTCCGTTCAGAAGAATTGCGCTATGAAGGTGAATATTCCAAGGCGGGTGAATACGTTTACGACCACCCCTTCCAATGGGGATCCAAACGAACCGGGCCGGACTTGCAGCGGGTCGGCGGGCGCTGGGCAAATGACTGGCACTACCGCCACATGCTGAATCCCCGCTCTGTATCTCCCGGATCCATCATGCCTGCTTATGCAGATATGATAACGGATGAGCTGGATACCTCTTATACCCAGGCTAAGATGCGTGCCCTGAGAGGTGTTGGTGTACCCTATACCGACAGCCTGATCAATATCGCCCATGACGTCCGAAGAGAGCAGGCCATTGCCATTCAGGCAGATCTGGAAAACTCCAAGATAAAAGTCAGCTCCAGCAAAGAGATCATTGCCATCATCGCTTACCTACAGCGACTGGGGCAGGATATCAAGTCTCAGGCTTTAGTCGATAACACACCCAATTAAAAGATTGCCATGCGCTACCTCAAACATTATTTCGAAGACATCGCAGGCATTGAGATATATCCGATGATCTCCCTGCTCCTCTTCTTCTTCTTCTTTGTTTCCCTCTCCTGGTATGTATTCAAGATGAAAAAGAAGCATGTACAACGGATGAGTTCCTTTCCCCTGGACCTTACCGATGACCTTCAAGATGAGCTCAAATCCTAAAAATAAGATCATGAAAACCTATCAGAAGCACCTTAGGACCCTTGGCAAGGTACTGCCCTTGCTCCTCCTGGTATTCCTCGTGGGATTCTCAAGTCTTCATGCTGAGAAGCCTTTGAACCCCTATGCAGAAGAGGACAATGTCGTCATGCTGGATGATTCCTTCATGTTCCAGATCAGGATATTTGTAGCTGCTATTGGCTTGATCTTCCTCTTGGGAATCTTCGTGGTGATTGGTGCATTGACCAAAAACCCACAGAAGCTTACCCTGATGTCCATGCTGAATTCCATCAAGGGTAAAAATTACGCTGACCCTGAGATGCACCACGAGTACGACGGGATTCGCGAATTGGACAACCCTATTCCGGGATACCTCCAGGTCATCCTGTATGGGACCATTCTCTTCGGAGTTGTCTACCTGTTCCACTACCACGTATTGGGTACCGGTGCACTTCAGGAAGAAGAGTATGAAATAGAAATGGCGGAAGCGGCCTTGAAGTACAAAGATGTGGAACTGCCTGAAAGTGCAATCATCATGATCACCGATGCAAAACGGTTGGACAAAGCCGCCACCTTATTTACCGAAAACTGTGCGACCTGCCACGGTAAAAACCTGGAGGGGGATTCTGGCCCCAATCTGACCGACCCCTACTGGCTCCACGGAGGCAAGATTACCAATGTCTATACCACTATTTCTGAAGGGGTAACCGGGAAGACGATGATTGGCTGGAAGAAGAAATTGTCTTCACAACAGCGTCTTGAGCTCGCATCGTACGTCATGTCCAAGCAAGGGAGTAACCCTGCCAATGCCAAAGAACCTGAGGGAACTATTGATTCAGGAGATGAGGGGGATGGCGCTGTTATAGATTCTTCAGCAACTGACACTACAGGAGCAGCCACCACAGAGACCGACACCACGGGAGCAAATTCTGCACCCGTCGAAGGAGATACTTCCACTACGGATACCACCAATTAAAATGGCATTTTCAGACGAATACCGCGACTCTCTTTACAATGTAGACTCCTCCGGGCGCAGGGTTGGGTTTTTCCCAAAACGCCCCAAAGGGAGATTCTACAACAAAAGAAAGATTCTCAGCACCATCCTGCTCATCGTCTTTTTCGGTTTGCCCTGGCTGCGCTGGAATGGGGATCCCCTGGTGATGCTCAATATTCTGGAGCGTAAATTCATCGTATTTGGTTTCCCTTTCTATCCGCAGGACTTCCTCCTACTGGCTTTGCTGGTAGTGGGTGGCTTCTTTTTCATCTTCGCTTTTACTTCCGTATTGGGCCGGATCTGGTGTGGTTGGGGATGTCCTCAAACCATCTTCCTGGAAATGGTCTATCGAAGGATCGAGTTTTGGATCGAAGGAGATTCCATTGCCCAACGAAAGTTGAGCAAAGCCCCCTGGACCGGGAAGAAGCTCTGGAAACGAAGTCTGAAACATACCATTTTCGGAGTGGTCGCGCTCGCTGTTAGCCATACCGTGGTCGCTTTCGTGATTGGGACGGACCAGATCATCGCCTACTACCAGCAGCCTTTTGCCGAAAATATCGTCTTCTGGGGAGTAATCCTGATCAATGGAGGTGCCTTTTATTTTGTCTTTGCCTGGTTCCGTGAACAAGCCTGCATCTATATCTGCCCCTATGGCCGACTTCAAGGCGTGTTGCTCAACAACAAGAGCCTGGTGATCAGCTACGACCATGTCCGGGGTGAACCCAGAGGGAAATTGAAGAAGAAGGAGACCAATCCTGATCAAGGGGATTGTATCGACTGCAAAGCCTGCGTGGCCGTCTGCCCTACCGGGATCGATATCCGGAATGGCACCCAGTTGGAATGTGTGAATTGTACCGCTTGTATTGATGCTTGTGATGATATCATGGACAGGGTCAATAAACCCCGCGGTCTGGTACGCTACGCTTCCCAGGAAATGATCGATACCGGAAGCAAGTTCAAGGTTACGACTCAGGCCTACGTCTACGCAGCCGGATTGGCGGTCATCATGTTCGGGTTCTTCTTCTTCCTGAGCAACAGTGGCGATCTCCATACCAAATTGCTGAGAGCTCCCGGTCAGACGTATACCATGACCCCTGAAGGAAGTGTCACCAACCTTTACAATTTCATGGTGACCAACAAATCCAAGAAGGAACGGAATCTTGACTTCAGGCTTACAGAGGAGACCAAAGGAACCCTGATCTTATTGGGAGACAACGGTTCCCGGCTGAACCTGCCACCTGATGGAATGACAGAAGGCGACATATTGGTGGAAATGCCACCTGAAAGCCTGGGAGAATTGAGCTTTGACATTGGAATAGAGATATTAGAGGACGGAAAGGTCATCGAAACGGTGACCACGAAATTTAACGGGCCGATGTTTTAATCATGGAAGAATCAACGAGTACTCCCAAAAAGAAGAAAAAGATCCATATTTGGCCGGTTGCCATTGTGGTCTCTCTCCTGCTCTTCATGTCCGGGATCGTCTATGCGGTTGCGATCATGATGAATATTGATGTTCCGATGGTGTCCGAAAACTACTATGAGGAGGAACTCAAGTACCAGGACCAGATCGAGATTGAGAAGCGAACCATCTCCACCGATCGGATTCCTAAGCTGATTGCGCAAGGGGACGGCAGCTCATTGGTGATCCAATTTTCACCTGAGAACAAGATCGAGATGGATGCCGGGGAAATATCCTTTGAACGGCCTGCTGACAACACCCTTGACTTCAGTTTCCCGGTCAATCCAGATGAAGGTGGCAAGCAATTCATTGACCTTGGCAGCGCACGACCCGGTCTTTACCTGGTTCGTATTTCCTGGCAGGAAGATGGGGTTTCTTATTACCACGAAACGAAATACTCCTTCAAATGATCGGGGCCTTCGTCACTGGATTGTTAGGTAGTCTTCATTGTTTGGGCATGTGTGGCCCCTTGGCCATGGCTTTGCCGGGGCAACAGAAGACTTCGAAGACAGCCTATTTCCTGGGACGATTGGCTTACAATTCAGGCAGGATTTTCACATACAGTATACTTGGCGGGCTGGTCTCTCTGATCGGAGTAGCGGCCAATATGTTCCGCATCCAGCAATATGTTTCTATTGGGTTGGGTGCGGTACTTGTATTTATGGCGATCCGGACCCTGGTCCGGCACCGCCGGAAAGCACGGCAACAGTCAGTCCTCGACCGCTGGGTCTACAAGCGGTTTTCCTACTTCGCGCAGAACCCGGTTCCCGGACGCCTTTTTGTGCTCGGAGCCTTGAACGGCCTCCTCCCCTGCGGACTGGTCTACCTGGGATTGTTCCAGGCGGCCCTGACCTCCAACCTCTGGTGGGGCATGGCGACCATGGCCGCCTTTGGCCTGGGAACCTTGCCCCTGATGATGGGGCTTTCCCTTTCCGGCCAATGGCTGAAGCGGATGCTGCAGGGACGGGCCCGATTTGTGCTTCCTTCGCTGATGCTCGTGCTTGGTTTGATGCTGGGATTGAGAGGAATGGCCTTGGGCATCCCCTACCTGAGCCCCCGCATGGAGGTCAACGAAACTGGCCAGACCGAGGTGATTTGTCATACCCCAGGTGAGGCACCGCCTAATCCTTCCTCTTCCCAGGGATCTCCTGCCCACCCTGATACAGAATAAAAGAGTCAAACTCACCCTTCTCATTTTCCATAAACTCAAGCTGAGCATCGACTACTTTGAGGAAGAACTTGGTTTCTGATTCAGGGAAAATCTGGAACTTTTGTTGCCCGGTGGCTTGGGAGAACAACTTGTCGCCTTCCACCGTAACCGTGAGGTCAAAGCCAGGTTGTATTTCATAGACTCCAACGTATCGCTGTAAAATCCCCGCCTCCACTTCGATTTCATTCTGTGTCGGAATGGGTTTGGCAGTCTTCACCCCTTCTAATTTAAGCATCCGACTCGAGAAAAGGGCTTTGGTCTCATTGCCATGCTTTTCAAATTGAATCGTAGCCAAAGAACCTTTATAAGAAAATGTATTCTCCCCAGTCGGGAATATTTTGAATTTACTGCTGCCTGTTTTCTGGCTGTACAATTGATCGCCCTCAAGAGTAATGCTTCTTGAAGAGTTGTCGTCAAAGTCATAAACGCCAACCAGCTTTTCCAAATCACTACGTTTAACCTTGATCGCATCTTCCTCTCCCAGGTACGGCTTCCCAATCGCGATCGCAGCCATCTTAGTGGAAACCGTTCCGGGGTCATTGCAGTCACAATTCGAATAAATGGCTACAAATACATCTTCATCCGGCAAATAAATGGAGTTGGTAACATAGCCAAATATCCCTCCCGAATGTTCAAGGGTTTGGCTCCCTTTGATCTCATTGATCCCCCATCCATATCCGTAATTGGTTTGCTCGCCATTGTTCAATTGATAATTGGTGAATGCCAGGGCAATCGATTCTTTCTTCACCAGTTTGTTGGAACGAATGGCACGGTTCCAGATGAAGAGATCTTCAACCGTTGACATCAATGACCCGGCTGCATAAGGTTGGGTTAAACTCAGGTATTCGGCATTGACATAAGTTCCATTGTTTTGATAGCCGGATGCCCTTTTTTTGATGATCTCTGAATGGCTACCATAGCGGGAAGCATTCATTCCCAGTGGCTTGAAAATATTGCTTTCAATAAACTGCTCATAAGATTGACCGGAAGCCTTTTCTATGATATAGCCAAGGATAAAATACGCTGAATTGTTGTACCTCCATTCTTCACCCGGCGCAAAATCCATCGGTTCATTCTTGAAAAGGTCAATGAGCCCCGCAGGTTCAAAATCCTTTCTCCAAACTGGGACCCAGCTTTCCAGGGAGGTATAGCTTTTGATGCCAGAAGTATGGTTCAGCAAATGGTGAATGGTAATCTTATGTC
Source organism: uncultured Bacteroidia bacterium (assembly GCA_964352215.1). Classification (GTDB taxonomy): domain Bacteria; phylum Bacteroidota; class Bacteroidia; order J057; family JADKCL01; genus CAWUKT01. Next base: position 5,969 of record CAYGRE010000133.1, on the reverse strand, counting down.
CGTGGGTGGGATAGTCTTCAATGAATTTCGTGATATCATCATCCAGTTTCAGTTTGCCCTGCTCCATGAGCATCAATATGGCTACTGCAGTAAACTGCTTGGTGATCGATCCTATTTCAAAGACCATGTCGGGTTCCATCCTGACATCCAATTCCAGGTTTGCCATCCCGAAAGCTTTGTGGTAGACAATCTTGCCGTCAATCGCGACCAGGGCCGTGGCTCCGGGTTCATCAGCTGAGAATTGGGCATTGAGCATCTCATCAAACTGCTTTTCATACTTCTGGGCAAATCCAATGTTCGGGATTAGCAGGATCAGAAGCAGGGAATATATTTGAATTCTTAAGGGAGTCATGAATGGGGTTGTTATTTGAATTGCTACAGGGCAATATTGTTTACGCAATATACCTTAAATGCCTGCTTATCATATACTGTATGTTTTTGTCGGTTTGCGTCTCTTCGGTTGAGCACAAAATGCTGGATAAAAAACAAGCTTACGGCCGCAGACTAAACATTGCTTTGTGAGTTGGAAAATTAGGCTGGGCTCAACCAGCTCGTCATATCCTCCTTCCTATATTTTCTGTATCTTTATATTATGGATTTAAAAGCTACCAGATCTTTCCTGATCGAATGGTTGAAACAGTTGCAAGACCAAACTTTGCTGGCTGAACTAGAGGTGATTGCTAAATCTCAGTCTGAAGGAGATTGGTGGGAAGAATTGCCTGACACGGTCAAGGAAAGCATCCAAAAAGGGAATCAGGATTTTGAACTAACCAAGCCCAATCGCTTTTCTAAACTGTTCCGTGCTGAAACCGCCAGGTGCGGTGTCGCGATCGCCAATTCCAACGCCTTTGGGTCGGCATTTTTGTTGTACAACAGGCGGTAGAGGTCGGCAATGCTGATCGCTCCCTCAGTCCGGTCTTCCAAGACCAACTCATCCCCAATACTGACTTTCCCTTCCTCCAAAACCCGCAAATAAATCCCCGGCATGGATGCATCAATGAATTCCTTTAACATACGCTGATCCCCAAACCGAATCCCCAGTTTGAAACAGGGTTGCCGGGGTTGAGCAACCTGAACCACCGCCCCACCGATCCGGTACACATCCCCCACCAGCATTTCCGACTCATCCATGCCCTCAATGGTGAGGTTTTCCCCAAACATGCCGTAGTCCCATTCCAGGTGGGGATACTTGGCCTGCCAAAACGGATAATGATCTGCAGAATACAGATAACAGGCCTTGTCTACCCCGCCGTGGTACCTGCGGTCAATCACATGGTCATTGTCCACGTCTTCTTTTCCCAGCAGGATTGGAGGAGTGACCGGGTATTTGAAGATCCCCGTCTCGATGGTATTCCCATTCCAGAGGATCTTGCGGGCTTGTGCGATATTGGTAGATATGATTTTCATGCGTTAAATTTGACCCCGTGATAAATCCTTTTTGAAGCAATGCTAACACCGAGAGATTGAAACTCAACATTTTCTGCTAACCCGCGATAGCTTTCAAGCACCCACAAACCCTCATCATTCCTTCGAAAGACATCAATTTGTGCTTCTTTTTGTTCTACCACCAGGTATTCCTGAAGAGATGGAAGCAGACGGTATTGGCGGAATTTACCTCCTCTATCCCAGGCTGCTGTTCCATCCGACAATACCTCAATCACAGCAATTGGGTTCGTCACAACATCCATACGGTCTTTGTAGTATTCACGGGGACCACAAATTACCATTCCATCAGGGTAGACGCCCGCATCCGCCGCATCGATTCGGATCTTTAGGTCGCTTCCGTAAACCAAGCACTCTTTATCCATCAGGGCATTCCCCAGTTCCCTTGTCACATTCGTACCAATCAAACTGTGGTCTCCAGTCCCACCCGACATCGCAAATATCTCTCCCTGGTAAAACTCATTTTTGAATTCTGATGCTTCACCCAGTTGAAGATATTCCTCGAATGTATGGCGCAACTTCTTTTCTGATGTGCTCATACTTAAAAATACGAAAGAAGATCCAAATTGTGAATCGGGATACGATTGTAAGTGATCATCAAACTGTTCCACAATGGAACAGTTCATTGTTCCACCTTGGTACATAAACACACTCCAGAGGGGTTGCGAATATTCATACATCACTGACAAACAAACACTTAAGCGAATGGCATACCATTTGAATACAATTGAGCGTTGTCCGGAATCATTCCAGGCGGCGCACAATCGAAAATACCAGCAACCATGAAAAAGATACTTTACGCCCTCATTCTACCATTCCTTCTTTATTCGCAAACCTTCGCCCAATCTACCAGCGGAACCATTTCAGGTAAAGTCCTCGACCCTTCGGGAGAAGCCCTCGCTTTCGCCAATGTGGCTCTGTTCAATGTCGCTGACACCAGCCTTGCCAAAGCAGCCTTCTCCCAGGAGGACGGAAGCTTTGAATTGTTCCCGTTAGCCCCCGGTGAATTCTTCCTCCGCATCTCTTCCTTTGAGAGCAAAACATACAGTTCAGAACCCATTTCCTTAGCTGATGGTCAATCCCTTGCCTTGCCGGTCATCAATATGCAGGCGGTCAGTTCTGAAATAGAAGCCGTCGAGATCACAGCCCAGCGACCCATGGTCACCATCAAACCGGATATGACCGTCTTCAACGTCGAAGGCAATCCGCTGGCTGCCAATTCAAACGCCCTGGAACTCCTCAAAAAGTCTCCCGGAGTCATGGTGGACAACAATGAAAATGTCTCTGTCCTGGGCAAATCAGGTGTCCGGGTGATGATCAATGGCAAGCCGACTCCCCTCAGAGGACAAGACCTGGCCAACCTGCTGAAGTCTATGTCTTCTGACCAGATTGAAGGCATCGAAATCATCACCAACCCTTCCGCCAAATACGATGCTGAAGGCAACGGTGGCGTGATCAATATCAAACTCCGCCGAGACAAGCGCATGGGAACCAATGCCAACCTCAACCTGGGTTATGCAGTAGGTGTCTATTCCCGTTACAATGGTGGCCTGGGTGTGAATTTCCGGGGCAAGAAGTTGAGCGCCTTTGGCAATTACAACAACTACACCGGTGGCTGGGATGAATTTATCAATATTTACCGGGAGCAAAACGGCTTCGTTATCGACCAACGAGCGAGCAATCCCGGGACCTATGCCAACCACCGCTTTGATGGTGGATTGGACTACCAGATCAATGAGAAGCACAGTGTCGGCATGCAGGCCAGAGGTGGTATCGCAGACCGTTCCAGCAACTCAACCAGCCGTGCATCCATCGGTGACAGCTCAGGAATTCAGCAGTTCTTGCTGGCCAGAAATGATGAAGAGCGCGATTTCTTCGACCAGAACTACAACCTGAATTACAAGTACGCCAACAAAGGGGGAGCCGACCTCACGGTTGACCTGGACTATGGTGGATACCGGATTCGGAATACTTCCTCCCAGCCCAATACTTACCTGATGCCAGATGGGACCACCTTGATCGAGGAAAGAAATTTCCGCACCGTCTCTCCTACCGATATCGACATCAGGACCGCCAAAGCCGACTACGAACACCCTTTGTGGGGAGGCCAGTTGAGCGCAGGTGCCAAGACCTCTCTGGTCACTACCGACAACACCTTTGACTTCTACAATGTCCAGGAGAAGGACGAAACCCTCGACACAGAACGCAGCAACCAGTTCGTCTACCGCGAGAATGTCAATGCGGCCTACATCAGCTACCAGCGCAACCATAAGCAATTCAATTTTCAGGCGGGCCTGCGGGCAGAGCACACCAATTCTTTGGGCGAATTGACCGCGATGCAGTCCACCGAGAATGACCGGGTCGAGCGCAATTACATCAGCCTCTTCCCGAGTGGTGGTGTCACCTGGCAAGCCAGCAAGATCAATTCATTCCGCGCCAACTACAGCCGCCGGGTGGATCGTCCGAACTACCAGAATCTGAATCCATTTGAATACAAACTGGACGAATTGACCTACCGCCGCGGGAACCCATTCCTCCAGCCCCAGTTCACCCATTCTGTCCAGTTGACCCACACCTTCAAATACACCCTGAACACCACCCTGAGCTACAGCACCACCAATGATTTTATCTCCGACATCATTGACGAGAACGGTGGAGATGCCGCTTTTCAAACCACGGTGAACGTTCCCCGTCAGCAAGTACTTTCCTTGAACGTGTCCTATCCTTTGCAGATCACCAAATGGTGGAGCACCTTCTCCAACCTGACCGGCACCTATACCAAAAACGAAGGGCGTCCCGAAGATGGCAATGTCATCAACATCAGTCAGCCTGCCTTCACTGTCTATCACCAGTCCTCTTTCACCCTTCCCAAGGACTTCTCGGTACAGGTTTCGGCCTACTACCAATCGCCGGCCCTCTTCGCTGCCAACCTGCGCATGGATCCGATCCACAGTGTTGACGCGGGATTGTCCTGGTCCTTCCTGGAAAAGAGAGGCAATATCACCCTGACGGCAGCCGACATCTTCTGGGGACAGCGCTGGCATGGTGTCCAGGAGTATGGTGGCCTTTACTTTGATGGCAATGGCGGAAATGACTCCCGCCAGTTCAAAGCACGCCTCAGCTGGCAGTTCGGCAACAGCAATGTCAAAGCCAAGAAGCGGAAGACTGGGTTGGAAGATGAGTCTGGCCGGGTTGGCGGTGGCAGCTAATCAGAAATCTTACTTGGACACACTAGTCTTTTCATACTAAAAATCACCCTTAAAATTAGTCCTAACCTCAATCGAGCGCCCTGGCAGGCGCTCGATTTTTGTGATCGGCTTTCAGGGCAAGGTTTACCCGTCGCCCCCCAATGCAGCCATTGTGGAAGATTGAATCTGGCATTTCCAGAAATTCTACCATATTTACCAAATGCTAATTCACTTCTCCAAGAACCCGGTCCAGCAATTCCTCGGAATTGCCTTTCACAACCGGCTCGCGATATTGATCTTTTTGCTGGTTGCCGCCGTTCCCACTTTTTTATGCCTGGGACTGGATTGGCATTGGCTGGAAATGGACATGGTTCCGGTCAGTATCCTTGGCGGCGCCCTCGCCATCTTCCTCGGTTTCCGCAACAATTCTGCCTACGACCGTTGGTGGGAAGCCCGGAAAATCTGGGGCGGCATTGTGAATTACAGCCGGACCTTTGCCATGCAGGTGATGTCCTTCCCGTCCGCGGCCCATTCCGATGTAGAGATTCCCGAAGCCGAACGCAAATTGTGGCAGCGGGACATGATCATGCGCCACCTGGCCTGGTTGTATGCCCTGAACATGCACCTGAGAAAGAAATTCGACTGGGACAAACTGGATGATTATATCACGGTAGAGGAAGTGGAACGCATCAAACTGCTGGCCAACAAACCCACCCAATTGATCAATACCCAAGGCCAACGCCTGCGGACCGCCCACGAAAAGGGCTACATCGACAGCTTTCGCCATGTTGAGATGGCACGCATCCAGGAAGAGTTTTACAACCTGCAAGGCATGTGCGAACGGATCAAGAACACCGTCTTCCCGTTCTACTACAACTATTTCACGAGACTATTTCTCTGGATATTCGTGGTCTGCCTGCCTTTTGGATTGGTGCACAGCATGCATTGGGGAACCATCCCCATGACCGCCGCGATCGGCTTCGTCTTCTATATCCTCGAGAAGTCCGGGGCCATCACCGAAAACCCCTTTGAAGGCAGAGCTGCGGATACCCCGATCACCACCATCGTGCGCGCCATAGAAATTGACCTGATCCAGATTCTGGGTGATGAGAAAGTACCGGATGCGACCCCGATGGTTACGGGACGGTTTGGGGTGGTGTATCAGGAGTAGGCTTTAGGGGTTGAGGAATTGATGTGGCAGGTGGGCATTGAAATTCTCGCAATTATTCTTCATTTTGGCAGAAACCATCCTTTCCGAAAATGAAGAACCATCAACAAGAGTCTTCCCGGGGGGGGGGGGGGGGGGGGGGGGGGGGGGGGGGGGGGGGGGGGGGGGGG
>CAYGRE010000132.1:0-16301 GCA_964352215.1 uncultured Bacteroidia bacterium | reverse complement strand
CTAATGGCTCCTGGTAGAACTGTGCAGATCTGCGCCCGGCATTCTCCAGTGCATCCATTTCCCCATGCAAAATGGCACTGCCATTCTGAACCCGGCGATTGTGACCACGACCAACGATCTCACCCTTGTGAACCAGGACGGAACCAATAGGGATGCCCCCTTCTTCCAGACCCTTGCGGGCTTCTTCAATTGCAGCAGCGAGGAACTGATCTTTCTTCATAGCCAATTAAGATTTCGACCCTACCTGGATCATCACCCTTTTCTTTTCTTGAATTTCTTCTTCTCTTTCTTGGGACGGTTTTTATCGGTATCCCGGTTGACCCGAATCGGCCTACCATCGATCTCAATGCCTTTGAACTTGTCGCCCAGCCCTTTCTCATGCTTGCTTTCAACATCGAAATAAGCACAGTTCTTTTGCAGGGAAATGCTCCCCAAGGACTTTCGGTCAATGCCTGCAATATCAGAAATGAAATGAATCAGATCAGCCTGGGTAACCCCATCGATCGTTCCCACATTGATAAAATAACGGCTTCCACCTGCGCTACTGGCCTGAACACCTCCGCTATCTTTCTTTCTCTTGATCGGTTTCCCAATCGGTTTTCTTTCCTTCCCGGATTCATTCAGGTCGTGCTTAGATCCCTCCTGCAGCATCAGATGATCCAACTGGGTGCTGATCAACCGCTTCAACAGGTCCTCCTTGGTCAGGTGTTCAAACTGACCATGCAATTCAGTCAGAATGGTCTCCGCCTCCGAATGTACTTTGGTATTGATGATGAAATCAGCCCAATGGTTGATCCGGCTGGACATCACCTGCCCATGGCTGGGAATCTGAACCTGCTCAAACTGGACCTTGATGAATTTTTCAATCGAAGAAATCTTACGGACTTCCCGGGGATTGATGAAAACCAGGGAAATACCCTTGTTTCCGGCACGCCCCGTTCTTCCACTCCGGTGGGTATAATATTCTATCTGATCGGGCAGACTGTGGTGGATGACGTGGGTCAGGTCCTTGACATCAATCCCTCTGGCCGCCACATCAGTGGCAATCAGAAGCTGCATGGACCGGGTCTTGAACATCTTCATCACCTTGTCCCGCTGCACCTGGGAAAGGTCTCCGTTCAAGGCAGCTACATTGTACCCAATAGCTCCTAACTCCTCCGCGATCTGCTCCGTCTCCCTCTTGGTACGACAAAACAGTACCCCCCGCATATCTGGCTGAATATCCAGAAATCTCCTCAAGGCCATCAACTTATTGGATGCCTTGGTCACTACGAATTGATGGATAATATCCTTGTTGCTGATCTCAGTGGTGTTGACCACCGCTTCCAGAGGAGCGTCCATGTACTTTTTCACGATTCTTCTGATCGCAGCCGGCATCGTCGCCGAAAACAACCAGATGGCAGCCTCATCCCCAGTATGCTCTAAAATGGCATCAATGTCTTCCTTGAAGCCCATGTTGAGCATCTCATCTGCCTCGTCCAGGATCACATATTCGACATGCTCCAACTGGACTGCCCTTCTGCGTATCAAATCCAGGAGTCTTCCCGGAGTTGCCACCACAATCTGAACCGCCTTCTTCAAAGCACGGATTTGGTTCACTATCGGAGTACCACCATAAACCACCTCGATGTTCAGCTTCCCATTGTTCTTCGCGAACTCCACCAACTGCTGGGCAATCTGCTGACCCAACTCTCGGGTGGGTGCCATGATCAAAGCCTGGGTATGGGAACTCGATTCGTCGATCAGGTCCAGCAGTGGCAACCCGAAGGCAGCAGTTTTACCGGTTCCTGTCTGGGCCAAACCAATGAAATCTGTGTGATCATTGGTCAACAACATGGGAATTGCCTTTTCCTGGATGGGGGTCGGTTCTTCAAAACCGATCTTTTCAAGCACTTCCAAAATGTTATCCGAAAGCCCTAATTCGTTGAATTTGCTCAATATATTCTTATTTATGAGGACAAAGGTACTAAAAACCGCGGGAGCAAATCGAAATGCAAAGACTTAGGGTCAATAATACAGGAAAGAGGCCAGGCTGAAAATCGAAGAGGCCGTCCTTTTAAGACAGCCTCTCCTACTTTATACTTCTGATATAATCTGGTAACCACGATTATTCTACCCGCTCGAACACATAGCGGAAGTGATCGAAGAGTTCTCTCTTAAAGCATTCCTGGTTGGGAGCATGGCGCAGAATGGCCAGCATATAGCGGAACTCCTTGTTGGTGATGAACTCAGGCAACAACCTGAGGAAGTACCAATACTTGAGAAACCCGAATTTGTTGTAGCGCCGGGTCCACTCCTTGTTCGTTTCGACATAGTCGGCCCGGCCACTGCTCATATCGATGAGCTTGAAGTAAGGCTTGGCAGCATCAATCGCAGGTTGCGACATATAAGGCAACCACGAAAGGGGAAATTGCTTTACCATGAGGGCCATAATGTATTCATCAGAATCCTTAGGCGCATTGATGTCCCAGGTTTCACGCGGAATTACATTCTTGCCGAAGGTCATGGTCTGCATATAGAAACGTGCCCCGACCGGAATCAATTCAGAAACCTGCTTGAAGAATTTCTGATAAATCTCCGTCTGCTTACCTTCTACATATTCATCATAAGAACAGAGGTGCTCAAAACTCCCCAATGCAGTCGCGTGGTCAAACGTACCAAAGGTCTCCGGATGGACCTCACGCATATCCATGTGATGGACATTCAAACCCGTTTCCTGACCGTGCTTTGCCTGGCCTTTGGAAAGGGTTACACCAGTGCCTACAATTCCAAAATGATCGGTCAGGTGCCTGAGCAATCCTCCCCAACCACAACCGAGATCAATCACCGTGTCACCCTTCTTCATACCGAGCATATTGCCTATGTAATCACATTTGGCAGCTTGTGCTTCCTCAAGGGTCATGGAAAAATCTCCCATGTACCGGGCTCCGCTAAAGTGAGCATTCTTACCCAAACTGAGTTGAAAGATCTTATCCGGAACGGTATAACAATAGTCCATTTCCTCAGCCTTGGTACGGACGAATCCCACACCCTGACTCTTATCGGTATCTTGGGTTGGTTGCAATACGGACGAATCTTCTGCCATAGATGGTATAATTTGATCCACATTCCTTGCGACAGCAAAGAATTAATTCATGTAAAATAACACCCTTCTATTTACAGAACAAATAAGAGCAATCCCACCCATTCAGATTACTTTTTGCCCCTATAATGCTAAAATAAAAGTCTCAGATAAGCTGTAAATTAGGTGAAATAGAATTGGACCAATGACAACAAGAAGACAGAGCCAAATTGACCTGAAACATCTATTTTCCGTTTCGGATATCCTCCAGGCGAGAGGGTTTACCGTCAGCAGTTCAGGTCTCAGCGATGACCTGATTTTGCCTCTGAATACCTTGGGTGAACCAGAGCACCAGCTTTTATTTACCTGTCTGAACAACATCGAAAACCGCAAGGAGATTCTCGAGAAAATAAAGAACCCAAATTATCGCCCCAAAAACCCCGAAGTTATCCAACTGGTCAACCGGCAGGACATCGTATTTGACCGCAACAAGTACTCCACCACCTTCGAGTGGTACATTGGCGAACTGGTGGTCAAAAAGTTCCACGCATTTTCCTATGCCTACGGAGTGGAAGTCGAAGACATTCAGCGGAACCCAACCGGCACCCATTCCGGTGATTTCGATGTCCTGGTAGTCCTGCGCAATACCAACCTGCTCTACATCGAGTGTAAGACAGGAAACTATGACCGCAAGAGTGTACAAAAATGCGTCGACCGCGCGATTTCCCTCCATTGTGAGTTGTCGATCATGGTGATAGATGACGAAGTCAAACCGAAAAAACTGACCGCGATGCTGGAGGGAGTTGAGCATCCACTGGCCAAGGTCAATTCCCTGTTTGAATTGCAGATGAAAGGGAACCCACACAGCAAGGTCTATGAATGGATGAATTGCTACTTCGTATCCAGCACTGCCAATATTGAAGAACAAATCAGAACTGTATTGAGGGTCAACGAAGCCAAAAAGGTAGTCAACCAATACGTGAACGGCATTTCAGAAAAGAACTACAATTCCTTCGGCTATGAAGCGACGGAAATGCTGATCAATCAGGGCTGGGATTGAGGGATATAATGCTTAGGTTTTTCAAATTAACATTAGTAATGTTAATCTGAAATATATTATGTTAATTAACTAAATATGAATGAATTACCACAGTGAAATCTAAAGATTCATGAATAAGCTAACCAGCACTTTATCATTCTCCCAAAACCACAACCTTCTTCTCTCCGATCTTCTGATCACTACTTAGAATCTGGCAGGAATAAACGCCGGCAGCCAGGTGGCTGACATCAACCAACGTCTCTCCTTCTCCAAGCTGACCACTGACCACAATCCTTCCCATAATATCGACCAGTTGAACCTGATAAAATTCGGTAGGATTCCCTTCGAAACGGATGCGGAAAGCGGAGGAAGCCGGATTCGGATAAACGGTGAAGTCTACCAGGTCCGCGTCGTAAATCCCTACGAATGGGCTCACATTGATCGGAAAAACAAGACCACCGGTATATCCACCTGCCGGGCAATAAACAATGTACTCGAACTGATCGGGTACGGTATTCTGTCCATTGTGGGCATAGGTCAGCAGATTGTTGTCGATGTCGTCCTGGGTGAAGGTGTCCCCCACTGCCAGCGGAACTCCATTGAGCAGGAGGATGCCGCTTGCAGGCAAGGCGGTGAGGGTGTACTCCAATACGTTCTGGGTCGGATTGCAATTGCCGGAAAGGAAAGCGTTCGAGATCTGGCCGGTATCTCCCTGGGTGACGGTCAAAGCGGTAACGGTGACCGTCGGAACTGCGTTGTTCAAGGGAGGACCACACAATTCAAGGCCCCAGCTTTGCAACTCGCCACCGTCCTGATTGGTATCATCAAATACCTCCATGTACCAGGTTCCGAAGGCATTGCTGCCATTGAGGACGGAGAGCGGGGATTGCGGCTGGTAGGCCAGACCTGAAACCGGAGGGCAGGGAATTTGCCCGGCCACGGAGGCGTCGTCAAAGGCAATGTCGAAGTCGTCATTGTTGCCGCAGATATTGCCAAACAGGGGAATGGTATCGCCATTGGGGCCTATGAGGCGGAAGTTGAGGTCACTCATCCAGGTATGTTCTCCGATCAGGTCGATCACATTTACATCGGACAAGAGGATATTCTGGGTAATGTCCAACTGTGAATATATGGTGGGGGTACCCGAACCAGAGATGGAAACCGGGGTGTCAATGCTCATATAGGTCGCGCACTGGAGCAGCTCGGTCTGGAAAGAAAAGGTCGGTGACCAGTCACCGGGTCCACAATCTGACTGATCAGCCTTCACCCGCCAGAAATAGACGCTGTTGGGATTCAAATCGGGAAGGGGGGTATAATTGGTGCTGGTGACCCCGGTGGCACCTTGCGCAAGTGGCACAAAGGTGGGTGATTCGGAAATTTCGATCGCATAACTGGAGACAAAGGGGAGGGAATTCCAGGTAAAGACGGAATTGCCGGGGACATTGGCAGCTCCATTGAAGGGGGAAACAAGGGAAACTGCACTTGGGCTGCCGCTGCGAACGCGGAGGGTCAGGGGCATGTTCCGGATTCCGCTGGAGGCATTGGCCTGGAGGGTCATGGTATAATCGCCGGGGACAACCGCGGCGGTGTCATAGACCGAAAGGATTACGGTGCCAGGGGGTGTGACCGGATTGCTGGTAAAGGCAAAATCTGTACCCGTGGGATTGCCAATCAGGGTTAGTGTGACCGGATCGGCGAAGTTGAACAGGGTATCCAGGTCAACGGTGTACAAAGCGGTGTCACTGCCACAGATCACCTGAAGTGGATTGTTGACGGTGAGGGTATAATCCGGGGACTGGGCCGGGTAGATGATGCTGTTGTTGTTGGAGACATCGAAGAAAATATTGTCCGATGCTTTCACTTTGATGCGTACCGCGTTGCTGACAATATTGGGGACGGTAATGGCCGCACTGCCATTGTTAGGCCGGTTGCTGGCCAGGAGGTGGGGGTAGGTAAAGCCACCATCTTCGGACAACCAAATATCGACCTCCTGGCAGCTGACCGGAGCCTGATCTGAATTGGCGACATCCCAGGTGATGGTTTCGATGTCACCGACGGTCCAGAACTGCCCTCCGTTGGGGGTGACCACGGCAAAGGGGCCGGCGCTGTCTGCCACCTGGAAGGTCAGGTGGCCGTAATCCGCACCACCGCCACCTGCGACATTGTCGCGGACCAGCACCCGGAAGTTCATTTCCCGTCCAAATTGTGGCAACAATTCTCCGATGGTTTGGACATTGTTGACCAGATCGGAGATCTGAGGGCAGATGCGGACCGGGTCGTTGCCGGCATGGAAGGTGCGGAACAGGGGCGCGGTTCCGGCTGCAGAATCGGGGTGGGTCTGCGGGCCCAGGTCAAACTGCTCCCAACAGTAGGTCAGGGAGTCGCCTTCGATGTCCGTAGCCGAGGCCACCAGTTCAAACGGAGTTTGGAAAGGGATGTAGAAACCACTGGCCGGAACCGTCACCGACGGAGGCGTATTCCCGGTGGGGGTGATGACCGGACAGGAATTCGCATTCCCGGTCTGGGTGAAGAAGATGACTTCGTCATAGGTATTGACGTGGAACTGGTCCACCGAATTCGATTGGATATTGCTGGTACCGCAAAGACCTGCATAAGCCATGATGGTCACTCCGCTCCCCGGTTCATAGCTGTCATTGGCCTGTCCGCCACAGTCGTTGAAGGTATGGCCTCCACTGAATTGATGCCCGAATTCGTGGGAAACATAGTCGACGGAGAAAAAGTCACCCACAGGAGAGCTGAGGCCGGTGGCGCCGATTGCTTTGGAGCCGCCACAGACCACACCCACCCCTGCCAATCCACCGCCAGCCGTGCCAAAGACATGGCCGACATCGTAATTGGCGGAGCCGATCAGGCTGTCACAGAGGTCCTGGTTTTCGCCCAAAATGGTTCCCAGATTGTTGTTCGTATAGGGGTCGGTATTGCCATCGGTATAAATGAGGGTATCATTGTTGGCAACCAGCACCATGGTCACGGTGAAATCCCGTTCATAGATGCCGTTCATCCGGTTCATGGTGGTGACGATGGCCGCGAGAGCCTGGGCCTTGGTCCCACCGTGGAAAGTGGTGTATTCGCCGGTGGCTCCGACCGCGGTGCGGTAAGTGCGTAATTCTGTGCCGGTAGGATTGGTCCCACCACCACTGAGTTTCTGTACATCTTCACCCTCTACCTGGCAATGGAAAGGCTCCCCTGCAAGATCCGCCTTCTTGAAAGCCATATAATCCCGACTATTTCCTGCATACATCGGCTCAATCGCGTACGTCCCTCCTCCCCCATAAACCATCGCATGAAATCCACCCGGACCAATGTCAAGCTTGATTACTTCACGTGGATTGTCGATTCCCTGACCGGTAAAAGTGCGAATTTCCGGGTATTTGGCTTGAAGTTCAGGTGCCATTACCGAAGCCTCATAAATGGCAAAAGCCTGGAAACCCTTGCCGGGTGCCGGGATCAGCAAAGTCTGAAATGCCTGGGCACTGCGTTGGGTGGCCTTGGGAGTGCATTGGTCTAAGAGGGCCTTCAAACCGGGCAAATCCAGCGTAAAGGCTTCAAAGGTAGACGGTACCAGTCGGAGATCACCTGCATTGATCCGGTTTGCATCCATAGCCTGCCAATAACCGGGTGCTGTGGAAGAGAGCTGGACTTTGAGAGTCTGGACTTTGGTGGAAAGCTGGGCTTTGGAAGTCTGGGCTTTGGAAGAAAGCTGGGCTTTGCCGTGAATCGGAATCGGAACCTGATCCTGACCGAATGAATGATTGAAGCAAATCAGGAAAGAGAGGATGAACAACGACGCAAATTTCATCCTGTCAATTTCAAGAGAAATATTAAGTTTCACAATCTCAAATCTTCCGAAACCCTATCGTTTTTCAATCCAGGATAGACGCTCGATCAGCAGACGGCCTTTACCACAGCGCCATAGTTAGGTTGACCATTCAATTCTCTAAACATCCCTTCCCCATCTTTCCAGCTATTCAGCTTCAATTGACAAACCAGGAATTGAGTACCATTGTCGTACCCATAGCAGGAGACCACAATCGAATCGCCGTTTTCAAAGTATTGGCCGCGAATGTTCAGTGTGATTTCGATTGGTTCCAAAGGAGAGGCCGTATACAATCCGGTTCCGCTAACGGTATGACTGACAGGATGGACCAATAGTTGGAGGGCAAATTGGGGGCCTTCCTCATTCGGATTTACGATTTCGAGACAAGCCCTGAAAAGACTTGCTAAATTTTGTGCAGATGTTGCCATAATTCTTTGGTGATTGGTAAATAATGAAACAATAGTTGGGATGAATTAGCAAGGAACAGATTCGGCGATTCCCTTGACCACCACGGGAGGGGTCTGAACACCGCCATGGGTGATGACATACTGAGAGGCGCCACCACTCCAACCTTGCAGGTGCATTTGTCCCTGGATAGCATATCCGCCAATGGCTGGCTCGGATGTTCCTTCGAAGCTTACCGTAGTTTCCTCACCAAAGTTGGCATAATGACCAGTGATATGGGGGAAATAAACGTCCAGGGGTGGATGGGTGGCCTGGGTCAAATAACCTACCCCAGCAATTGAGTGGTCGAGGGGATTCACCAAAAACTGGAGGTCCAATGTGTACCCACCAATCGGGGTTTCGGATTTGACAACGAGGCAAGCACGAAATACGCGGGCCAACTTGTTTGATGTTTGTGACATAAATTTAGTGTTGAGTACAAAAGGAAAATACGGGTGCCATGATTGGCATTTATTAGATTAATGGTTCGAAGTAGGCATCTCTATTGGTGGCGGAAGTTCTGTTTCGTCGAACGAATCAAATTTTCCATCTAACAAAGTGAGCGCAATCAGTCCTGTAAAAATAAAAACCTTTACTAAATGTAAGACATTCAGTAATCTGGGACAAGCATTCCTACATCAATATGACAAGTGTCATGTCTTATTCTAACCCAGCGTAAAGGACCATGCCTAGATGACTTTCTCGGCATTATATATCACATATTCCTGAAAATTCGAGTCAAAAATAAATAATCACAGCCCCCATTGATTGCTCCATTACCAACTCGTGTCAACAATTACATATTTAATCAA
This sequence comes from uncultured Bacteroidia bacterium, assembly GCA_964352215.1. Lineage (GTDB taxonomy): Bacteria > Bacteroidota > Bacteroidia > J057 > JADKCL01 > CAWUKT01. The sequence goes on along the minus strand of CAYGRE010000132.1, from coordinate 7,107 downwards.
ACAAGGGATTGGTTCATGACAAAATTACGCCTATATTGTTACATATTTATTCGCGATCGTTCAACAAAGCACCATGCTGAGCAATCGTCCTTTTTGGTAGTGAAAGTCTAAAGTCAATTGTCATGGAGAATCAATCTTTGTCTGTTTCGGCAGGTCCATCTGCTATGGAAAGTGCGGAGGGAAGCTTTGGACAACATCCCCTCGAAGGAGTTGCCATGACTTCAAGTAGCAGTGCGGCATCCTTTCCACCTCCCCCATTGAGCCTGGGTGGGGCTTCTCCTCAGGACGGAGGAGGCGGACTTACAAGCCTGTATACAATTTTTCCCGGAGCTTATATCCGGGATCCCAGGTTAGATTCTCAGTTTGAGATCCTCAATCCATTTGTCATTGAAGCGCCCTCCCAGGCCGAAGTTAACGCTGTGATCGCGAAACTCCCTACCACTGAAGAGTTGGATCAGCTTGAAAATACTGACATTGACATCTCCGCTGACCGCTCAGCCGCCCTGCTTGTCCTTCAGTCCATCAGACGGTCCCAAGGCGCGGCCTTTTACAACCTGACCAACATTGCCAGTACCCAAACGGAAGATATCATCCTGACCAGTCTGACCAGGCTCACCTATTCCAGTCTCCTCACTCCCGGCTTCTCCTTTGATCCTGCTGCGATGTACGATGTGAACATCGGCCATTGCAACAACATGATCACTGATTTCGGAACCTTAAAAGGCTTCTTTGAAGAAATACACTTTCCTCCCCCAACCAATATCGGTGGACATGTCTACCCAGTGTTGAGAACGCGTATCCGGGGCCGGATCGATGCCATGGTGGCCAACCTTGAGCAAGCAGTCGCCCTTCTGGAAAACCTCAAAAATCCTGAAACCGGGCCAGAGCCTACACCAGTACTTCCGGCTGACTTCAGTGGTCCGGTCGACATTCTCAACGGTACCTTTGCCTTCAATTCAATTGAAGACGAACAATTGCTCTGGATGGCCGGTGAAACTGGTGCCCCGGTACCTGTAGTAGCCGGCTCCCTCTTCAGCGGCACCATTCAAATGCGGGTTGACAACGAAGGAAATTTCCATTCAGTTGACTCTGAAACGCCAGCTTCGATCGCCCTTAACCCGGACGCCATTCCGGGATTCATTGAGGGGACCAATCCATTCGGGATTCAGATTCAGGTGGTTAACAATGAGATCGTGGGGGACATGACCGTTCTGGGTCAACCAGTCAGTCAATTCACCGACTTCGCCGGCCTCTTCCTGAACAACCTTTCTATCCCTGGCCTCTCCGAGACTGCCGGAGAAAGTGAATTACTCGGCCTGGGCTCAGTATTTGCCAATACGCGGATGGAGGCTGGCTTCAGTGACGGGATTCTTCGGTTTGGCATTTATGGCCTGACCATTCAAACTGGTGATTCCATAATGGGCACAATGGACTTCATTTGGGAAAATGGGGTTTTTACTGGAACAGGAGAGGTTCTTGCCCAGATCACCAACAATGTGCAAGGCCTGGTCAGTCTCACTTACAATTCAGACACTGGCTTCTCCGGCTCCGGTTCGGTTTCCTTCCAGTTGGGCATGGTTTCAGGTAGCATCGCGGTAAGCTATAACAAAGATGGAAATCCTGGTTGGCTGGCTGAAGGGACCGGCAGTATTAGTACAGATTCCTTCCAGGGAACAGCCAAAGTCTTCTACGGACCGAAGGCCACGCTGTACAATACATTTATCAGAGACTATCTTTCGAACATGGGATCAGAGTCCGATCTCAATCTCGAGCAGGACCTGTCCTCGGACGGGATCGAGAATGACTGGATCCTGGCTGGCTACGTACAAGGAACCGTACCCATCACCGATTCAGTGGCTGCAGAGGCAGAGGGCATGATCCTGGAAGATGGCAGGATGGCGATTGAGGTAGGCTTGGAAAATACCCAAACCATAAATCTCACCGATGGCGCCCAAATTGATCCCCTGGCCTGGAACATGGAATTCCCGATCGCATCTTCTGGTCTGGCTGGGATGTTTGCCACCCTTGGATTCAGTTTCGAGGCAGGCATCGACCCCATCACCATCCCGAACGCAAGTCTTCGGGGTACCCTGATCTACTGGCCTTCCCAAGGTCCCAACTTCTCCGGGTCCGTCGGTGCGATGGGTACAGCCAGTATGGGCGGCAATGTCAGGGTCGGCGGGAACGCCGGTATTCTCGGACGAGTGGATGTCGGCGTGGGCAAAGGAGAGATTTCCCTGAATGCCGGCATGGCCCTGGACATCCCAGTAAATGTAGATGCTGAGGCAGATATGCGGGTCGACTTCGGCCCCAATGGCATCGAGCCACACTTATCTGCCAAAGCCCTCCTGCACAGTGAAGCTGCCCTCGAACTGACTGGAAAGATAGTGGCCGACTTCAAAACCCGTCCCAATTTCAGCATCCTGAGTAGCCATCACGAATGGACTGCAGTGAGCAGTGCGGTTCTGGGTACATTTGATCTCGAAGTGGCTTATCAGCCTGAAGAAGCAGACAAGTTCTACGTGGGACCACCCCAAGGTGAGGAGAGTGATGGGAAAATCTTCAAGAGCAACCTGACCAAGGAAACGCTTGAGGCATTGATAGGTGGATTCCAAACTTCATCTACCAACGAAAGAGAGGGTGTTCCCAATCCAAACGGCAGCTCTCAGGAACAACCTGAAGCATCCGACGGTGAAAATCCAGACTGGGACGGACCTACCGATGATGCATTTGAGGATACCATCTTCCCGGCCGTAGCCGACCAAGTGAAGGTCGGATACATAAACCTGGATGGAGAACTCCATGAATTGATCGTGGAAGACGTAAATGAAAATGGAGATGACAGCCTGCGCATCATGCGCTACAGTAAAAACCCCACTCTCCTGCTGACACGGGTTGATATTCTGATCGCTCGGATTGATGCGCGACTCCAGGCACCAGGCATATCACAGCAGGAGCAGGGAGAGCTCAATGCCCGGCGTGTCAATCTGGTAACTGTACGCGGTAAGCTCAGCAGCAATCCATCTGGAGATACTGTGGCTAAATCCTGGCTGGAACAATTGATCGCTACTGGTCTTCGTCCGACCACCTCCGGGATTAAACGGCAGCGGTCCGATGAAGAAAGTGCGGAAGAAGCCAAGGCCATCGCCTTGCAGGCAGTCCTCGACATAAAGAATGAAGTAAAAGATCTGGATGGGGAACTGGAAAATATCCCTACTGACCCGATCCATTCTCCTGCTACTCAGGATCCGCCAGATGCTGTCTCATTGTCCAAACTGCATTACTCACAGGACTTCCGCTGGGAAGGACAGGAAAGTACTTCAGGTTCAAGTGGCAAGACAGAAGAAGCTATGGTATGGCTGCAAAACCAGAAGATCGGCGGTTATGTACGCTTCCACATCATACACGCCCTGCTGGGCGGGAAGGGTGAGAATGCCAACCTTATCGCCACCCCAATTGCCGTGAACAACGCTTACAAGGACAATTTTGAGGTCAGATTGATCAAGAAATTGGAAGAAGGGGAAGTCATCTGGTTGAGAACTGAATACATCAGGTACCACTCCGCCCCTGCGGATCCGACCCAAAACGACAAGGCGGAATATTTCCCCAAAGAGTACAAGGCGGTCGGCGGAACCATGGAATGGAATTCTGCTACCAATGACTGGGACGAAAAGCCAAGCGAATTCCAGTACACAGCCAATCAAACAGATCTCCCTTTACCCACCAGGGCGAGCATTGACAATGCCACGTGGAACTGCAACGACCTGGCCAGCTATTCCACTGCCGCGTTGAGGCAATTCCCTTACCAGATCAATACCGATGCCAAGAATCTAAAGCGGCCCTTGGATAATATCACAGGCTGGCAGTACAACAACAATGATCTGGCTGCAGTGGTTTCTCATGTTGGAGACCTGTCCGATCTGACCAAGCTCACCAAAGAAAGCTTTGAAACGGCTGGCCTGCTCCCCGACTCCCTTTCTTCCTCAGACAAAGGCCTGCTAAAGACATTGATGTATTATGTCTTCAAGAACCATCCGGACAATGCCACCGATGGGGAAAAAGAAAGGTTCGCGAAGTCAGCCAAGAAGAAACTTCAGAAATGGCTGCCACTGGTCCAGGGCAATAAGATTACCTTTACGTGAAACAAAATATAATTTTGCCCATGATCCAGAACATCGTATCCCTCCTGGAAAATCACCCTGAAATACAATTAGTGAATGGCAGGGTATTGGAACCAGCATCGGAAGAGCGCATTGTCAAGGCCGAATCCGTCCTTGGTGCCCGACTAGATCCCGTGATCCGCCAGTTCTTCCTGGACCACAATGGATTGAATGTGGAATGGATCTTCAAGGGGCGGTCAGATTATGAAGCGGAAGCCTTCTTACGCAAAGACGAAGTGATGATCCTGCCCGAACTCCTCGAGGACGATTATCCACCTCGGGATGGCCAATTGATCATCATGCCCATTGAAGACATTTTCATTGAGGATTTTGATGAAGAGGAGGGCTACTTCGCTTCCGGCACCGATGAAGCATGGGACATTTACCTGCGGGAAGGTTACGGAGAACTAAAGGAAGGGCCCTTTGAATTTGGGAGGACCACCTATTCCTCAGAGATCGAATTCCGCCGTCGGCTCCGATACATTGACTTTTTCCAGCGGGATATGGCTGTAGCCTTGCTGCTTGAACCCGGAAACCCCGATCCGCCGGTTTTGTTTGAGGAGGTGCGTGGCGGCTCATTTGATGTATCACGTCAGATTCCAATGTCTGTTTACCTCCAATTGGTCATGCGGGACTTTGGACTACGGTGGTGGCGGCATCGGTATTTTGACGCTTCTCCCGGGGAGTTCGTCCCCGCAGATCCAGTGGCACATTTGGAGGATATAATTGGGATATGTCGAAGGCAGGGGTTGTAGGAAAATCGGGTTGTTATTTCATATACTGACAGATTTCATTGACTGCCTGATGATGGACTCCATATACTGCACCCATTCTCTTACGTGATGTTCTGAATGAATCCGTTTACATCTGAATGAATCCGTTTACAAAGGTTTATGGGCACTCTCTCCTGTACCATTTTCAAGAAATGCCCTGAAGAGCTTTCGAGGGGGTCTCACCACTACCTTGATTGGAATAAAATCGATAAAAGTCCACCTCTGAACTGATGTATATCCACCTCTGAGCTGATGTATATCCACCTCTGAGCTGATATTGGTAAGCTTCTGTACTGATACACATCAGCCTCTGGGATGATATGTATCAGTCTCTATGCTGATATATATCAGCCTCTAAGCTTATATGTATCAGTCTCTGGGGTTACATAGATCAGCCTCTGAGTTTATACATATCAGCTTCTATGCTGATTCATATAAGCATAGAAGCTTATATCCATCAGCTTCTATGCTGACATATATAAGTCTCTGAGCTTATTTACATCAGTCTCTATACTGACATATATAAGCCTCTGGGCTTATTATAATAAGTCTCCATGCTGATTAATATCAGCCTATAAGCTGATGTATATCAACCTCTGAGCTGATGCGTTTCCACCTCTGAACTGATCTATATCAGCTTCTGAACTGATACACATCAGCCTCAATACTGATTGCAATCAGCCTCTGAGGGTACACATATCCCCTCCCAGGCTGATAGCAATCAGCTTGCACATGGATACTCATCAGCATACAAGTTGATTTTCATCCACTTTGCTCTGGATTTTTTCCCCTTAAGTACCTACATTTAGGAAATTAATCGCAGCAAGAATGCCCTTTTCCTGAATGGAAAAACGGCCTTGAATGCTTCTAACGAACATCTATTGTTTAACCATTATGAAATACGAACACCCTGAATGGCCGAGGATTATAACCGGGTTGCTGAAAAGCAAAGGGATCCGTCAGGTGACCCTCGCCAAGAAGTTGGGCCAACGCCCCCAAACCGTGAGCAAACTTGTCACCCGCAAGCATTTACACGTAGGCACCATCCGGAAGCTCTCCCACCTCCTGGGAGAAGACCTTTTCGTTCACTTGCTGACCAAGGAGAACCTGGCCATCCTGAAGAAAGCCAAGGCAGTTGGTGTCGGTGCAGGTGAAACGAACGAATTGCTGAGCCGCCAGACGGCGACGGAGCAGTTACAGACTGAGAAGGAGGATCAAGCAACACGCCTGGCCGCCCTGACCACAGAAACCTGGGAACTGAAAGCAGCCAATAAGAGTCTGGAAGCTGAATTGAAAAAAGTCACCCAAGAGGCTCAAAAGCAAAATGAGCAACAACAGACCGAACTGGACAGGCTCCGCGAGGAGGTCAGACAATTGGAATTTGACAAGAAGCTTCAGGTTTCAGTGCTGGAAGCCAAACTGGAGGTGTGGCAGGGAAATGCAAAAAATGAACAGGAAACATAGGGCTCCTTTTTGGCTTGGGATAATATTCGGTTTGGGACATTCGATTGATTCTATTTCCCCTCCCCAGCCTTCATCTGAGCCTCCAATCCGGCCTTTTGCTTACCGTAGGAGTAAATCCGCACTTTCAGCTCATCCAGACGAGACTTCTTAGCAGTTTCAATCGCTGCATCAACCTCCGAAGGCAGGTAGCTTTCCACACCCAACAATTCATAATAGGCCTTGACATGCTGGTACACAGCCTGAACCAGATAATTCTGGGTGGCATTCTCACCAATCAGCGTTGAATCAATCGCCCCATCCAGGGGATTGTCTTGGTTGTTGATCTGGGTATAGTTGTGCCAAAGGGGCAAAAGGGATGCCACGGCCAGCACCGAGGAAATAGCCTCGGATGGTGGGATCGCTGGCGCATAGATTTCAGGCAATTCTGCCATGGTATCACTTTCCCAGGCATGGGGTACAATATCCAGCAGATTGTGGGTGCGGTTGGTATTGGACAGGCGACGGTTCGAATAATCGGCAAACTTTTTCACTCCGGCGGTCGGCCCTGCAAATGGCCAGGTCTGATATTCAGTGACACAGTACCCACTGTCCCAATCGTTGGCGGTATCTGCCAACCACAGGCAGGCGGTGGGAGAAAGTGCGCCCCCCAGGCTGTGCCCACCAGTGACCAATTTGAATGGATTCCCCTGACTGGAAAGGTCTTTCAACCA
>CAYGRE010000131.1:0-16606 GCA_964352215.1 uncultured Bacteroidia bacterium | reverse complement strand
TTGGGTTACCCCAAATACGAATTTGTGTTTCGCTGTTAAAGCTGGATTGATTCCCTGGATTAATTGGTCACAGAGAGTTTTCTGGTGCCCACTACCTGCCCTTCGTTCAGGACATTGACGAGGTAGATACCGGGGCCGAGGTTCTCGATTCCAATTTCCGTGGTATTGGGGGAAAGGTTGCCTATCTGCATGACCTGACCTATTGAATTCACAATATTGTATTGCATGCGTTGGCGGCCAGGAAGGGCAGTGAACTGAATGCTGAATTGCGATTGGGCAGGGTTGGGGAATAGATTCCACTGGGGACGGTCCAGGTCGGGATCGACTCTGGCGACGATGCATTCGCCACCGCTCAGCAGGCCCCGGTTGCAAAAGGCAACCTGGTACTGGGCTTTGTGGGCACCTCCAAATACGATAGAGTCGGCTTCTATGACTACCCGGGCTGCATCCGTCAGGGTCATATTGAGGTTGTTTCCGTACAAACTCTGGAATACTACCCGGTCGTTGGACTCCTTGCCGATATTGTCATAGACTTCCATCAGGCAGGTATTCCAGATTTCCCCATAATCATAGATATCAAACCCGCTGGTCGGAGGGTAAGTCATGTTGGTAGAGGCGCTTCTGCCATCCCAGCATTCATTGTGTCCATCCCAGGTAAACATGTTTTTCCAGAAGGTATAGGCCATTCCTTTGGAATAGGAAGTGGCGAGGTAGTCCCCGATGCCTTCGTCGAGGCCCTGGCGCTCGGTACCTCCATTGGAATTGGGAGAAGCGGACCAGGAGAGGGCATGGCCGTATTCATGGATGATTACGTCAGCATCCTCGGCATCGTCGACGCAGCCTTCTCCGAAGGCGATGCGGGCCGTGGTTCCCTGGGGAACAAAGTGAGACTGGTCGGTGCCGTTGAGGCCATGGGGATCGCAAATGAGGGGATCATTGTAGATATTGGTGTAGCCGAGGCTCTGGATGTAGCGTTGGAAGGTGTCGACATGGTAGTAACACATGACGTCTTCAAAGCCTTGTTGAGAACGGGTATAGTTGAAGACTCCATCGGGGGAAGTCGCGATGGGAGAAGTGGGACTTTCCACATCCTGTAATTCTACATAAGGACCGATGAGGTGAAACTGGCCGCCCAGGAAAGAAATATCTTTGAGGGTGACTTGTACTCTTTCGCCGTTCAATGCCGCGTTGTCTGCATCGTTGTTGTCCATCCAGTCAGAGGTGGAGCCATAGGCATTGCCAGAGGTAGTCAGAGGATCGGGATTGAAGACGAGGCCGGTGCCGGTGGTATCTCCGGTGGCCATGAAGCGGTGGCGGTAGGAGGCGAGGTCGCGGCGCACCAGGGTGTTGAGCTGGTTGGCATCAAGGACGGATTCCCAGCGGGATTCTCCGTAGCTGTAGCGAATCTGGTAGGCGGGAATGAGGGCACCCTCCTGAGGAAAATAGCAGCGGATGAGTTCTGCTTCCATGACCGGCTGCGGGATGAGGTATTGCTGGGAAAGATGGGCGATTGCATCCGTTTCGGATTGGGAAAATTCACCTTTGACTTCCACCAGGTTACCGAGATCGAGGAGGTTGTTCAGAATAGAATAGACCGTCCCGTTTTGCCCTACGTTGGCTTTGATATTTTGGTGGTAGATGGGGAGGCCTTCCCAGGTTTGGTCATAGGTATAGTGAAAGGAATAGGGGCTTTCCCTTTCGTAATCCAGGGCCAGGTCAAAACCATTTTTTCCCAACCAATCGATCCGTTTCAGGACAGCAGCTTTCACCAACTCAGCGTTTGGAGCAGTGCCAATCGGAATGTTGACCTTTTGATAAGTCTTCGGGCTCGGCTGGTAGTTAAGGGGCGTTTCGGTAAACCCCTTTTGGGCCAAGGTGGTGCCTGCTACGAACAGAAAAATCAAAAGTGCAAAATATTGCTTCATGGTTATCGTCTCTTTGGGTTTCAATATAACCAAAAAGAAAAGATTCGGAATAGGGAAATGCTGAGAGTGTCAGGAAGCTATATGTTGGTTGCGGTATTCAGAAGGTTGAGACTGTACAAAGTTGCTTTTCTCAGTCCTCATCTGGTTCGACGAGCACCCTGATTTGGCGGAAGGCTTCTTTGATTTGCTCTACCTGGCTCAGGCGAATGCGGTAGATGAGGTGGCAATCGAGGCCGTAGTTGGAGGTTTCGGGTTCTATACGGAAGGGGTGGGCTGTCTTGTTGACTTCGGCGGTTTTCTCATAAGGAAAGCGTATTTCCACCAATTCGGTCATTACGATCTCTATTTTACCAGCTACTTCCAGGGCTTCTTTTGCGGCAGTTCCATAAGCTCTGATCAAGCCGCCTACACCCAGTTTTGTTCCCCCGAAATACCGGACCACTGCCACCAGGGCATCGCTGATCTCCTGGCTTTTCATTTCGTTGAGGATGGGATCTCCGGCACTGTGGGAAGGCTCCCCGTCGTCGTTGGCCCTGAATTGCTGGCCAGTGCTGCCAATTCGGTAAGCGTAACAAACATGGCGGGCATCGTAATATTCTTTTCTGGCCGCAGCGAGGTGTTCCTCCACTTCCGTTTCCGACTTGACAGGCCAGGCGATGGCAATAAATTTAGAGCCCTTTTCTTTGTAAAGACCTTCTCCCCGTCCTGAAATCGACCAATAGCTGTCCGCCATGGGGGCAATTTATGGGATTGGTGGGTAAATGTCCATTCTTGTGGGGTGGTGGGAGGCAGCTTTGGTAGCAAGCCAGGTTGTTGTGGCTTGTCCGTGGGTGTTTTATAGGAGTTGCTTGTCCGTACTTGGTGGGGAGCCGCCGTCTAAAACAACAGGATGACTGCGAGGATGGCCAGGGCCAGGCCGGCAAAGTTGTAGAGGTTGAAGCGTTCTTTGTAGACGAACAAGCCAACGAGTGCAGTGACCACGAGGAGGGCCGTATTGTTCACCGGAAAGAAGACGGTGCCTGGGAAATACTCCAGCGATTCGACCAGGCAAAAGATGGAGAAGTAATTGGGGACTCCGATCACGATACCTCCGATAATGGCTCTCCGATCGAATTTTGCTTTGCCGGCCAGAATCTGGTAGGCACAAATGACAACTCCGATCAGGGCGGCGATGGCGAATATGACGACCGGGAAATCTGTGGTGGAGACGGTATCGCTGTATTCGGTATTGAAGACCTTGAACATGAGGTCATTGATACCGCTGCCAATGAAGAGGAGGACGATCAACAATACACTGATCCAGCCAGCACCTTTGCTGGAGAGCCGAACCGGAGCTTCTGGGCGGTAATTGATCAGGATTACTGAGGTCATGGCCAGGGCAATACCCAGTCCTTTAATAGCGGTCATGTCTTCCTGGTAGTACAACCAGGCGAAGATGGTCGGGATCACCAGGGACATTTTGGTGATCACGGTCATGTAGCCAACCCCTACTTTCTGAGCGACGATTCCCATGAGAAAGAAGAGGGTGATGAAGGCCAGTCCCAGGTAAAGGGAGGTGTAGAGGGCGCCTGGTTCTGCGGCAACATTGCTGAAGCATTCGGGAGATCGAATGGTGCCAAAAACCGCGGCTACGATGTAATTCCAAGTGATAGCTTGCAACAGATGCATGTCCCAGCGCTTGAGTTCGCGCAGGCCAATCATGATCCATGCGGTGGAGAGGATCGTCAGACTCAGGTAGAGGTAGCCGGTCACTTGTCTTTCAGCCGTTGACCGTACATCTGCTCGTAGTATTCCTGGTAGCTGTTGTTTTGGACCCTTTCGATCCATCCCCTATTGGCAAGGTACCAGTCTATGGTCTTGGCCAGACCTTCCTCAAAGGTTACACTCGGGCTCCAGCCAAGTTCATTTTCCAGTTTGGTGGGATCGATGGCATAGCGGGCATCGTGTCCGGGACGATCGGTTACATAGGTGATCAATGCCTCGGAAGAGCCGGTTTCCCGCCCCAACTTCTCATCCATGAGCCGACACAGCACCTTGATCAATTCGATGTTCTGCCATTCGTTCTTACCACCAATGTTGTAGGTCTCGCCATTTTTACCACTGTGGTAGATGACATCGATGGCGTGGCAGTGGTCCACTACCCACAACCAATCCCGGACATTTTCACCGGTCCCATAGACAGGCAATGATTTCTTGTTCAGGATATTGGAGATGAAGAGTGGAATGAGTTTCTCGGGGAATTGATGGCTACCGTAATTGTTGGAGCAATTGGAAATGACAAAGGGGAACTTGAAGGTATTTCCATAGGCCCTCACAAAGTGATCCGAACTGGCTTTGGAAGCGGAGTAGGGGCTTTGCGGGTCGTAGGAGGTCGTCTCGTAGAAATAGCCGCCATCGTGGAGGGAGCCATAGACTTCGTCGGTAGAGACGTGGTAGAAACGTACGCTGGCCGGATCTTTTTCTTTCCAATACTTCTTGGCAGTATTGAGCAGGTTGACAGTCCCGATCACATTGGTCATGACGAATTCCATCGGCGCATCAATGGAGCGGTCAACGTGGCTTTCAGCCGCCAGGTGGATGACTCCATCAAAGTCATACTGCCCGAAAAGCTTGTCGAGGAAATCAGCATCTACGATATCGCCCTTGACGAAGGTGTAGTTGGATGCATTTTCGACATCCTTTAAGTTCTCCAGGTTACCGGCATACGTCAGCTTGTCGAGGTTGATAATCTGATAGTTAGGGTACTTGTTAACCATCAGACGGACGAGGTGGGATCCGATGAATCCTGCACCTCCTGTGATGAGCAGTGTCTTTTCCATTGGGGCGAAATTAAGCAATGTTACTGATAAACGCTTCTACTTCAATTTCGAGTAACATCTCCGGGTCAATGAGGCGGGACACCAGTTCCAATCTTCATTTCCAATTTAACCCGCTTTGCCTTTAATTTCCATTTCAGCAAGGCTTGCCTGAATCAAATACTGTGCTCCAGTGACAATGTCCTTCAATTCATCGGGTACCTCCTGGGCTCTCCAAACCAAGGCAAGCGGTATGCGCAAGGGGGGGAGAAGATGCCCACGGTGAAGACTCAGGCATCCATCGTGCAGGAATCCGACTCCGGAGACGATCACCGCCCGCTCTTCGAAGTCTTGATCTATATACCAAAGAAGCAATGCAAGTTTTTTTCCAAAAAGGTCAGTCAGTGCCAGTTTCATATTCTGCATTATATTATACATTGAATATGCAGAATGGATAGTCTGCCCCCAATCCAGATTGGGAAAATTCTTACGCGGTCAAGAAAGTATAGGGGACTAAAGTGCTTTGTTGGTGAATTTACCAAAGACCCAGCCGGTATTGCCATCTTTGGCTTTTACTTCATACCAGTAGTTCAACCCGCCGATATCGTCCATTTCCCCTTTGGTGAGGATTTTTACGATGTCCCCGCTGTTGAGTTGGAAGAGTTTCTCCCCGGTATCGGTATTGGGAAGGGAACGAACATTGACATTGTCACCGGTGATCATCAGTTCATCTTCGGCGAGTTCAGGTCCTTCACTGGCAGTTTTGTACATGTCCTCTACGATGCTGTAGAATATGGATTCTTCGAAGGAACTGTTGTCGAGAATTTTTTGCAGTTGATCGGCCCTTTTAACGGGGTTGCCTTCGGCCATTGCCTTGCTGAGGCGAACGGCCACCGCAATGTCCAACTCATTTGTGGTGATATTGGATTCACCCAATACCCATCCTCTGGCGCGGTTGTTGGCCTTGTCGTTCTTGGCGATGAATTCTGTGAACTCATCTTTTTTCTGCTTGACGACTACGATGGTAGCCATATCGAGTTCATTGTCAGAGATATTGGAGATACTGGGACGCTTGTAAATCTGTGAAGGTTTGGTGATGGCTCCCATGCGGCCACCTTTGTGAATAAGGTCATCGCGTACCCAGCCTTCTTTGCCATCGGTCAACTGAACTTTTTCATAAGTATACTTATCACCTTTCTCAGTTTTTCCGAGAAGTCTCAACTCTTCTCCAAAGGTTACGGAAGCAATCCACTTGCCTTTTCCATTGGGTTCTTCTTTGAGGGAGTGCCCTTCCCAGGTACTGGCTGCGATGTCTGAGTTGAGGTCTTGTCCATCGCCCTCGGCGTCGCTATCATCGTCTGAGATTTCAATATCATCACCGGAATCGGAGCTTTCATCGCCTCCGCATCCTACAAGAAACAGGCCAGCAAAAAGAAATCCGAAAAGAAAGAGTTTAAGGTTTTTCATGGGGTTGGAATTAGGGTAAGGTAAAATCGGGTATGGTTGAGGCGGGGAAACTTATCAGTCCTGAAGCCCTCCAATGATCGGAAGGTTTTCATATTTCATGATTTGGGCAACAAAAGTGCCAGCCCCTGATTGGACCATCTTATTGTAGTCGCGGGCATAGTCATTGTATTCTCTGCGTGCGAGCTGGATCTTCCTGGTGTTGTCTACGATTTCATCTAATACGGCAATGAACCGTCCCGAATTGTCCGTCAGGTTGGGGTTGCGCAACTGCATGGAAGCACGCTCGAGGTGTTTGTTTTTTTCTTCCATCAGCAATGCGAGTTCATCCAGATTCTGAGTATGGATTGCTTTATCGGCCAGTCGGAGGGCAGACTCTACCGCATTCTTTCCGATGCTTTCACCGGCGGACAACTGATTGTTTAACCGCTTGATCAACTCAATTCTGGTCTGCAGGATTTTGTACATCTTCCTTTTCGCTTCATCTGCTTTGCTTTTGAGGGCATTGAAGCGATTGGTGTAGTACTGAACTCCGAAGAATGCTGCAGCTCCTAGTACAGCGAGGATTAAAAGCCACTTCATAAAAATCGGTTTTGGGTTTGGTTCAAAGGTAATGCAAAAAGCAAAGGTCTCAAAGCGAAGGGGGCATCAGTAGCTCAGGTATTTTCGTCCATGATCCGCGGAGGTGCTCGTTTTGAATGGTCTCAGAAAGCAGCTTTTCAAATTCATCACGGCTGATCTCTTTGGCCCCTAAACTGGCCAGGTGGTTTGTATGGGTCTGGCAATCAATGAGCTCAATTCCGAGTCGTTCGAGCCCACGGACCAACCAGATAAACCCGTATTTCGAGGCATTGCTCTGTTTAGCAAACATGGACTCCCCAAAAAATGCAGACCCGAGGCTTATCCCATACAATCCTCCGACCAATTCTTTTTCTTTCCAGACCTCTACGGAATGGGCAAAGCCCAATTGGTGGAGCAGGGTATAGGCCGTGATCATATCTTTTGTAATCCAGGTGCCCAACTGATCTCGTCGGAAGGTGGATTTGCAGGCTTGCATGACGCGCTCAAATGCGGTATCAAAAGAAACGTGGTATACTTCTTGATTGAACAGGGGGCGCATGCTTTTGGATATATGAAGCTCTTCAGGAAACAGAACCAGCCGGGGAGCGGGGCTCCACCACATGATGGGTTCATGGTCGGAAAACCAGGGGAATATCCCTCTGGAATAGGCTTCGAGCAATCTTCCCGGGCTGAGATCGCCCCCTATTGCCAGGAGCCCATCCGGTTCAGCCTCGCTGGTGCGGGGAAAGCCATAGGAGTCTGGTAACAGCTGATAGATCGGCATATAAGTCTAAAAATGGCTTCAGGTACGATTAATAGTATCGTTGGGGAGATTCAATTTTAACCAATGGCGGCAAGATTGGCAAACCATTTCCGATACCTTTCCATTTTTTGGTATTTTTGCTGTGAGGGAATCATTGTGAACATTGGGTTTGCTCCTGGTGTTTAGCCCACACAACCAATTTGAAATATCATGATCAGAAAACTTTTCCTATGTGTTGCTATTGTCCTTTCGGGATTGGGTTTTGTGCAAGCACAGCAATCCAATCTGGTGGTCTTTTCAGACTTTAACCAGCCATTTACCTTACTGGTCAATGGTCAACGGGTCAACCAAATGCCCAACCAGAATATTAAGGTCACGGGCTTGCAGCCTGGTTGGTATACGCTTCGCTTGGTTTTCAACAACCCCACTATTCCTCAGACGGAGATGAGTCTTGCCATTGAGGCAGACCGGGAAGTCACTTATGCGATGGTCAGGGACGCGGCCGGACGTCGTACCCTCATGTTTGTCAATGAATTTACCTTGGGTTACAACCCTATCCCGCAAGGACAGCAGTTTGTGGTTGGCTACAACGGGCCTGTGAATTCAAATCCCAATTCGGTGGTGCCGGTTTTTGCTGACGATCCTGTGATTGTTGGCGGTGGGTCTGTGATTGTAAATGATCCCCCTGTTTCCTCAACCCAAACCACTACTACGACCACCATTATCACGAATGACCCTGGTTTAGTGGTTGGTCATCCCACCGATCCGGTATTGCCACCCAATCCTCTCCCTGGGTACAATGGTCCGGTGGGTTGCCAGACGATCATGGATAACCAGGCCTTTGGCGATGCCAAATCCAGTATCTCATCGAAATCATTTTCCAGTTCCAAGATGACTTTGGCAAAGCAGATTACGCGTGCGAATTGCCTGTTGAGCAGGCAGGTACGAGAGGTAATGGACCTTTTCGACTATGAAACGGATCGCTTGAATTATGCCAAGTTTGCCTACGATTACACCTACGACCAGGGGAATTTTTACATGGTCAATGATGCGTTCGACTTTGAGTCCAGCATCCGTAGCCTGGAAGAGTTTTTGAATGGACGTTGATACTGGTATTCTCTTGAGGAGAAATAAAAAACGCGGGTCCTGATTTGGGCCCGCGTTTTTTAATTAGAAGAGGTTAGTCGCTTTATTCGATGACCAGCTTTTCGTAGTAGGCTTTGGCACCGTTGGTGATGCGGAGGTGGTAAACTCCGGCGGGAACCATTTCAAGGTTGATTCCTTTGCGGTAGTCACCGGTGAAGTCGTCCAGCTTTTCGTTGTACAGGGCCTGTCCCAGATTGTTGTAGATCGAGATGTCCAGGTCATTGATGTCAGCGGTGCTGAATTCAAGCATGAATGAACCGTTGCTCGGATTGGGGTAGGCAGCGACTTCTTCTTCGAAGAGGTCGTTCTGGATACTGACCGTTCCTACGCTTACGGTTACACTTGTGACGGTGGTGCAGTTGGCAGCAACATCGGTGGCGGTCAGAGTGTATACGGTGGTGTTGGTAGGGGAGGCTACCGGGTTGGCACAATTGTTACAGCTAAGACCTGCAGAAGGTGACCAACTGTAGGTAGTATTGGATACTGAGGAGGTCGAAGTCAATTGGATCGACCCACCGCTGGGGATGGTGGGGCTCGCTGGAGCGATGGAGACTGTCATCCCTTCGATCACCGGGTGAGCGGAGTTTGACAGTTCAATACCCCATGAACTGCCATCATCATAAGGGAACCAGTCACCGTTTGAAAACTGCTCCCAGGCTGTATTGGTGGTCACATCACCCTGTGAGTTGGTGATGAGAGAAACGGTATCGCCGGGGGTAGAGTAGTCCAGTTCCACGCCTACAAAGAAAGCACCATTTACAGTAACAGGACTGGCAAACATAACAGTTACATCTCCACCAACGGTGGCAATATTGTTGATGTTCAGGGTTTCAGTATGCAGAATCTGTCCTGGTTCTCCGTTGGCTTCATCCCAGATTCTGGCCGTGACGGAGGAGTTTGAATTGGCTGCTGTTGCAGTTCCGAAGAGGAATCTCATGCCGTTCACGGAAGTATAGTTTTGGCTGTTGGAATAGTATTCAGCCTTGGCAAGGTCTCCGTAGCCATTGTGGCCGGATATGTAGCCGCCTGCGGTAGTGGTGTAATTAACAAGTGTACCTGTTACGGGGAAATTGACGGTATCAGTTCCGGCGCATTGGGTAGGTTGTCCACCTCCACCGCCCTGGCAACCCGGAGAGTTTTGCAGGCTGGCGCGGGTAGAGTTGAGGTAAAAGTTCATCCGGTCTGCCTGGTCCTGGGTGAAGAGGTTCATGCAAGCATCGTTCACGTAGTCCATGTAGTTCATGGTCATATCGTTCTGATTGGACGGAAATGTCTCGTTGCAAGTATTTTGGGTGCCTGGACAATTGAAATTTGAACTTGAAGTAGGAGGGGTGTCACAGATGCGGTCTCCTTGTGAGTTGCAGGTGGATTGGGTAAGGCCTGCACATCCACCTGAGAAGGTGTGTAAGAGTCCAAGCCAGTGACCAACTTCATGGGTTCCGGTACGACCCTGGTTGAAAGGGGCACCAGAGCTGTTGCGGCCGGTGTAGGCTTCGTCTAATACGACACCGTCCAGCTGCGGGTCAAAAGGCAAACTGCTGGGGAAGGTTGCGTATCCGAGTACACCACCGCTGATATTTTCGACCACCCAAATATTGAGGTAGCTGTTGGGGTCCCATTGGATAACCGCCTTCAGAGCTGCCTCTCCATTGGGGTAGGAGGTATTCGCATTGGAGCTTTGGGTTCTGGTGATGCCAGAGTGGGCATTGCCATTGGGATCCTGGGTGGCGAGGCAAAATTGAATATTGGTATTCGCTGCGATTCCCTGGAAAGCTGCCGGGGTATTGCCGGCATCGGAATTGGTTCTGCTGAAGTCTTCGTTCAGAACGTCAATTTGAGACTGAAGTCTAGAGGCTGGGACGGCGTTGGCATTGATGGAGTAGATAACGTGAAAAACAACGGGAATGGTAATGGTACCAGTTGTCTTTTGGTTATCCCGGTTGTCCATGAACCGGAGGTAGTTCTGATGATCTTCCTGTTCCCAGGTTCTCAAACCGGGGTGGCGATCCAGTGCATCTGCGTACGCTTCCTCTGCGAGGCAGGTTCGGTGGGAAGGAACCTGGTCCGGCTGATGGGCCGAATGCAAAAGATTGGAACCGGCATTTCCGATTGTTTTTTGGGCAAATACAGAATGCCCTGTCGCCAAAGCCATGATCAGGCTCAATGCTAAAACTAACTTTTTACTCATACCCTTGAAAAATTTAACCTAAATGTATCCAGAAGTCATTATTAAAACACGCGTCGGAAATCAATCCCCTAATGAATAGGGAGAGGCCGACTTTAAATCCAGCCTGGCGAGGCTGATAACCGTCATAAAACGGTTTAGATGTGAAAATTACGAAAAGTAATCACCGAAGAAAAACCAATTGACGGGAAAATACGGACTAAAAACGCCAAAGTTATCAAGGCGACGGGAGGCCATATTTATAGGATTGAGAAGTATTTTATGAAGAAATGAAAAAAAGCTTTGCTAGGAATAAACATCCTATTAAATTTGCCATCCGCAAAAGGTAAGATGTCTTGAGTGCATGAGAAGGTTTGAAGCTTTGCTTTTTAGCTTTTGAAAATGGATTAGAAATATCTACCTTTGCAACTCGTTCAAAAACGAGTCAAAACCACGTTATTTGAAAACAAAAATTCCTGTGTATACATTAATATACGGAATTTTTTACAAAGGGGGAGATACCGAAGCGGTTAAACGGGGCAGACTGTAAATCTGTTGGCTACGCCTACGTAGGTTCGAATCCTGCTCTCCCCACTTTTAGAACCATTGGCAATGTGATTTTCATGTTGTCTAATTGCGGGAGTAGCTCAGTTGGTAGAGCATCAGCCTTCCAAGCTGAGGGTCGCGGGTTCGAATCTCGTCTCCCGCTCTAAAAGATGCCGATGTAGCTCAGTTGGTAGAGCACTTCCATGGTAAGGAAGGGGTCGCCGGTTCGAGTCCGGCCATCGGCTCTGAATCTGAATCTGAATTTAATTATTCGTTGAGAAATTCTGAAGAAAAATGGCGAAAGAAAATTTTGTTCGTAATAAGCCCCACGTCAACATTGGAACCATTGGTCACGTTGACCATGGCAAGACCACGCTGACCGCAGCCATCACGACCGTACTGTCCAAAACTGGCAATAGTGCTGTCCGTGACTTCTCCTCCATTGACAACGCTCCTGAAGAAAAGGAACGTGGTATTACTATTAATACCTCACACGTAGAGTATGAGACGGCTACTCGTCACTATGCTCACGTAGATTGTCCTGGACACGCGGATTATGTTAAAAACATGATCACAGGTGCTGCCCAAATGGATGGTGCTATTCTGGTTGTTGCTGCGACTGATGGTCCTATGCCTCAGACACGTGAGCACATCCTGCTTGCACGTCAGGTGGGTGTTCCTGCAATTGTGGTCTTCATGAACAAGGTTGACCTTGTCGACGACGAAGAATTGCTCGAATTGGTTGAAATGGAAATCCAGGAACTCCTTTCCTCTTATGATTTCCCTGGAGACGATACCCCTATCATCAAAGGATCTGCCCTGGGTGGATTGAACGGTGAGCCTGAGTGGGAAGCTAAAATTCAGGAATTGATGGATGCTGTTGACAGCTTCATTCCTGAGCCAGAGCGTGATATTGACAAGCCATTCCTGATGCCTGTTGAGGACGTGTTCTCAATTACTGGTCGTGGAACTGTTGCTACTGGTCGTATCGAGCGTGGTGTAATCAATACAGGTGATCCTGTTGAGATTATCGGTCTTCGTGGTGCTGACGAAAAGCCTTTGACCTCTGTTATCACAGGTGTTGAAATGTTCCGGAAGATTCTTGACCGTGGTGAAGCTGGTGACAACACCGGTTTGCTTCTCCGTGGTATTGAGAAGGAAGCCATCAAGCGCGGAATGGTTATCGTCAAGCCAAAGTCTGTAAACCCTCACACCAAGTTTATGGCTGAGGTCTACATTCTTTCTAAAGAAGAAGGCGGACGTCACACTCCATTCTTCAAGAATTACCGTCCTCAGTTCTACTTCCGGACTACTGACGTTACTGGAATTGTAGAGCTTCAGTCAGGTGTAGATATGGTAATGCCTGGTGACAATGTCACCATCCAGGTAGAACTGATCTACCCAATTGCAATGGAAAAAGGTCTCCGCTTCGCGATTCGTGAAGGTGGCCGCACCGTTGGTGCAGGTCAGGTGACTGAAATCCTTGAATAAGACACACATTGAAAGCCCGGACAGCCTTTTTGGCTGTCCGGGATTCAGTATTTTATAAAGTCTATACGGGAGTAGCTCAGTTGGTAGAGCGGCGGTCTCCAAAACCGTAGGCCGAGGGTTCGAGCCCTTCCTCCCGTGCAAAAGGCAACATCCGAATGAATAAGTTAAAAGCTTGGTTCTCTACATACTCTGACGAATTGCTCTACAAAGTGCAATGGCCGTCGATCCCTGAGTTGCAAAGCAGTACCGTCACTGTACTGGTAGCTTCCCTGCTAATTGCGCTTGCGATCTTTTTGATGGACTTTGTGTCGAGTAATGTATTGGACCTTTTGTACGGTTTGTTCCGTTAATCCACAGACTGATTAAAGATGGGAAAGCAATGGTATGTCGTGAGAGCTGTAAGTGGCCAGGAAAAGAAGGTCAAGCAGTATATTGAGTCTGAGATTGACAGGTTGAAACTGGAGGATGTAGTCTCCCAGGTATTGATACCGACCGAAAAGGTTTTCGAAATGCGAAACGGAAAAAAGAAAATCCGGGAAAGAAGTTTTCTTCCCGGCTATGTTCTTTTAGAAGCGGAGCTGAAAGGAGAGATAGTTCAAACTATCAAGGACGTTCCCGGAGTTATCGGTTTCTTAGGAACTGGTAAAGGGAAAGAGCCTGTACCTCTTAGAAAATCAGAGATCGATAAGATCCTGGGAAAAGTCGACGAGATGAAGGACATGGGAGAAATTCCAGAAGATCCCTTTACCGTTGGCGAGCCGGTTAAAGTTATGGCCGGACCTTTCAATGGCTTTAGTGGAACTGTAGAAGAAATCTACGAGGACAAAAAGAAGCTGAAGGTCATGGTAAAGATTTTTGGACGTAACACACCGGTAGAATTGAATTATTTCCAAGTAGAGAAGGAATTCTGATCTTATGGCAAAGACGATAGAAACTTACATTAAGCTGCAGATCAAAGGTGGTCAGGCTAACCCCTCTCCTCCTGTAGGTCCTGCTTTGGGCTCCAAAGGCCTGAATATCATGGACTTTTGCAAGCAGTTTAATGGAAGAACCCAAGAAAAGGTAGGGCAGGTGCTTCCAGTTGTGATCACCGTCTATTCTGATAAGTCTTTTGACTTTGTCATTAAAACCCCACCTGCAGCAATTCTTTTAATGAAAGCAGCGAATCTCAAAAAGGGATCACCTGAGCCTAACCGTAACAAGGTTGGCAAGGTGAGCTGGGATCAGGTAAGGGAAATAGCTGAAACAAAGATGTCCGATTTGAATGCATTTTCAGTTGAAAGCGCCATGAAGATGGTTGCAGGAACTGCGAGAAGCATGGGCATTGTTGTAAAAGGTACCGCTCCATGGGATTTGGAGTCCAACTAAACGATTATGGCGAGGATTTCAAAAAAGCATACGAAGGCAACAGAAGGTATTGACCGCACAAAGGAATATTCCATTGTTGAGGCCTCTACACTTCTCAAAGAACTGTCCTATACAAAGTTTGACTCTTCAGTTGAACTTCACGTACGGCTAGGAGTCGATCCACGTCAGGCCAATCAGATGGTCCGTGGAGTTGCGACCCTGCCACATGGTACAGGTAAAAGTGTTCGGGTATTGGTTTTGACCACCCCGGACAAAGAACAAGAAGCAAGAGATGCAGGGGCTGATCATGTAGGTCTGGATGATTACATTCAACAGATTTCAAATGGTTGGACCGATATTGATGTCATCATTTGCTCACCCAATGTAATGGGTCAGGTAGGACGATTGGGCCGTGTACTCGGTCCTCGTGGTCTGATGCCGAACCCAAAAAGTGGAACTGTGACCATGGACATTGGCAAAGCAGTGAATGAAGTAAAAGCTGGTAAGATCGACTTCAGGGTTGATAAGACCGGAATCATTCACGCTGCTATCGGTAAAGTATCCTTTACTGCTGAGCAGATTGCTGAGAACGCGAAGGAGCTTTCTCAGGTTTTGGCCAAGTTAAAGCCTGTTGCTGCAAAGGGGACTTATTTTAAGTCGATTTACCTGAGTAGCACCATGGGTCCTGGTATTCGTATTGATAACAATTCAGTAGGAGTATAATCATGACGAGAGAAGAAAAAATTGCAGTTGTACAAGAGCTGGATGCAACACTCTCTGAAGCCCCCAATATCTATATTACAGATGGTGGCGGAATGAGTGTTGAGCAGGTGAGTAACCTGCGCAGACTCTGTTTTGATGCCGGAGTAAAACTCCGGGTCGTCAAAAACACTCTACTGAAAAGAGCTTTAGACAACGCAGAAGGAGACTATGAAGAGCTTTACGGAACCCTGAAGCAGCAATCTGCTGTATTCTTTGTGGGTGAAGATGGGCCAAACTCCCCTGCGAAAATCATAAAGACTTTCCAAAAAGCTAATCCAAACGTTCCTAAACTGAAATCAGCGTATGTTGGTGCAGCAGTATTCATTGGTGCAGACCAATTGGATGTTCTTGCCAAGCTGAAGTCCAAGAACGAATTGATTGGAGAGGTCATCGGCCTATTGCAAAGCCCTGCGAAAAACGTACTTGGTGCATTGCAGTCTGGTGGTCAAACTTTAGCAGGTATTGTTAAAACCCTGCAGGAGAGAGAAGCATAAATTGGCTGTTACTCACTCATTCTATAGATATTTCACTTCCTAATCGAGTAAAAAAAAATGGCAGATCTTAAAGAATTTGCAGAACAGTTGGTCAACCTTACAGTAAAAGAGGTTAACGAACTTGCAACCATACTGAAAGAAGAATACGGCATTGAGCCTGCTGCAGCAGCTGTTGCAGTAGCCGCTGCTGGTGGTGGAGAAGGCGACGGTGGCGGTTCAGCTGAACCTACTACCTTTGACGTCATTCTCAAGAGCCCCGGTGGAGCCAAGCTCAATGTTGTAAAAGCTGTTAAGTCCCTCACCGGACTTGGCCTCAAAGAAGCTAAAGCTGTTGTTGATAGCGCTCCTGGTCCTGTAAAGGAAGGGGTCGACAAAGCCGAAGCTGATGCTATGAAGGCACAGCTTGAAGAAGCTGGTGCTGAAGTAGAACTTGTAGGTAAGTAGGCGTCTGCTTGAATGCAGCCATACCTGCCTGGAACACCCGGTAGACCTGGTTTTAAAAAATCAGGTCTATCGGTGTTTGCATACTATCGAGTTTCTACGATTCGTTATTTAGATTTTCTGGACCTTAATTTTCTGGACATTGGCCGCCAATATTTATACCTCCAATCGGATCACGTTCGCCAAGATTCGTAAAGTAATTGATTATCCAGATCTTCTGGAAGTTCAACTGAAGTCCTTCCGGGAATTCATGCAGTTGGATACACCTCCGGAAAGGAGGAAAGAAGAAGGACTGCACAAGGTCTTCCAGGAAAATTTTCCCATCACTGATGCACGGGAAAACTTTGTCCTCGAATTCCTCGATTACTATATCGATCCTCCCAAATATTCCATCAACGAATCAAAGGAACGTGGTCTAACCTATGCCGTTCCTTTGAAAGCAAAGTTGTACCTCTATTGTACTGATCCTGAAAATGACGACTTTGAACCAGTCGTTCAGGAAGTATATCTCGGCAATATTCCATATATGTCCGGGTCTGGTACTTTTGTAATCAATGGAGCAGAAAGAGTTATCGTTAGCCAGTTACACCGTTCTCCTGGTGTTTTCTTTGGACAATCGCTCCACGCTAACGGTACCAAACTTTATTCTGCAAGGATCATTCCTTTCAAGGGATCTTGGATTGAATTTGCGACGGACGTGAATAACG
>CAYGRE010000130.1:0-16613 GCA_964352215.1 uncultured Bacteroidia bacterium | reverse complement strand
GAGGGTTTTGTGCTTGTCAATGAAGGCATCTACTTTGTCGATGAAGTCTGTACCTCCCTCTTGTACATTGAGTTCGGCGAGGTCTCGGGCCAACTCTGCAGTCAGATAGGTTTCGGCATAGCGGTCCAAATCCTCCTGGGTATAGGGTGGCTCACCTTCTTTGGCACCAGTCCCCCAGGCAAACCCTTCGAGAAGTGGCTGGACGAGGCGGGTAAACAGGGATTGTTGGTAATTCATTTGAAGTAATAATGGGCTTTCCAGATAATGGGAAATATCAATGTATCCGATAGAAATTGGATGGTACAAAAGAAGCCAGCAAACCCCGAATAGCGAAATGTGTATGCATTTTTCTCAAAATAATTTTCTCCAAAGCAATTTCCAGCTATCTTTGCAGTCCTAAATCAAGAATAGACATGGCAAAGAAGTTTACGATAAAGAAGTTAAGATTGCGTGCCAAGGCACGTCGTCGCAAGCAGGAACTCAGGGTTATATCACCTAAAGTTAATCGCAAACCCACCCTCGAAGAGCAGAACCGTCCCGTACTGGCTGCTATCGAGGCTAAGATGCAAGCCGAGAACGCCTAAGCATTTATTTGCTTGATGAAATATCAGAGCTGTCCCCCGGGACGGCTTTTTTCATTGTCCACCATAACAATACTGCCATGGCTGCTGAAAGGCCCAATAGTCCTGCTGCTGAGGCAAGGGTCCCAAAGATCAATTCTCCTACCCCAAACAAAGCTGAGTAAGTCATAACGATTCCGGATATCCATGAGACCACCAACATCCCGGTGGGTACTTTTGGCTTTTGAATCCCGGCCTTCTTGTAGATAGGATTCCACCACCCACCCGGACGTACCCGATCCAGAAATGCAGCCAGGTGTTCCTGAGGTTCCGGTTTGGTTACAAAGGCGGTGATCACCCAGGCCAGCGTCGTGATGGAAATGGTGACGAAATAAGATATCCGATTGGCTCCCCAGAATTCAGCAAAGTTCTCACTGAAGGAGGGTTCAAGTACAAACTGGATGATCATATATACTATGAATGGAGTCGCAGTGGCCACGATCTCTGTGACCGCATTGATGCGCCACCAGAACCATCTTAAGATGAGCACCGCGCCCAGTCCGGCACCACATTGAAAGATGAAATCCCAAACGGCTTTGATCGATTCCAACTGTGAGGTTACCATTAAAGCAACAAGCATCAGAACTACCGTGACGACTCTGGAAATCAGTACATATTGTTTTTGAGCTTGCTCTGGACTGGCGAATTCTGATTCCGGCTGTATAAAGGGCTTGTAGAGGTCATTGACAATGTAGGATGCGCCCCAGTTCAATTGAGTGGAGATGGTGCTCATATAGGCGGCAATAAAGGCCACCAGACACAATCCTCTGAGACCATCCGGGAGGAAATCAGCCATGGCCTTTACATATCCGAATTTTGCATCCACACCGAGGTCCGGGTATAGGACTAAGGCACACAAACCGACGATGATCCAGGGCCAAGGACGCAATGCATAATGGGCTACCTGAAAAAACAGAGTTGCCCAAACGGAATCCCGTTCGGTTTTGGCACTCATCATTCTTTGGGCAACATAACCTCCTCCACCGGGCTCACTGCCAGGGTACCAACTGGCCCACCATTGGAGGCCGACGAAACTGAGGAAAGCCATGAAGGTGATCACATATTCACCAGCTGCCCCGGCCATATTGCCCATTTGTACCTTGGGAAGGATGTTCCAGACCGGATTGTCCTCACCGAGCTTTTCTTTCAATCCTGAGACCCCTCCGATCTCATCGCTGTTGAGGACGATGATGGCGAGGATTACACTGCCCGCCATAGCGATCACAAACTGAACTACATCTGTCACTGCGACTCCCATCAATCCGCCCAGAGCAGAATAGACGGAGACCAGAACCATAACACCACCGGTGAGCATGAGCGCAGTGATCCCCTGGATTCCAAAAAATTCCTGGAGGATGCCTACAAAGGCCAGGTTGACCCAGCCCATGATCATGACGTTCATGATCACGCCGAGGTAAACGGCTTTGAAGCCGCGGAGGAAGCGTGAAGCTGCTCCTGAATAGCGGAGGGCAATGTACTCCACTTCGGTAAGTACATTGGCTCGGCGCCAAAGACGGGCAAAAAAGAAGGTGGTTAACATGCCACCTATCAACGCATTCCACCAAATCCAGTTTCCCGAGATGCCGTCCTGGTAGACGATTTCGGCAACTGCCAGCGGGGTATCTGCTGCAAAGGTGGTGGCAACCATGGAGATGCCCAGGATGTACCAGGGCAGGCGCCGTCCTCCGAGAAAGAATTCACCCAGGTTTTTGCCGGCTTGCCCGGCGTAACGCAGAGCGATCAGGGTGGTAAAAACGAGGTAAACTCCGATCAGTATCCAGTCGATGACAGCTAGATTCATGGATTATGCGTTCAGGTGTTTCTTGAAGAATGTGAGGGTGTGGTTCCAGACTTCGTCCAGATGAGGGGTACTTCCATTCCAGGGTTGACTGGCACCAAAAGTGTGGGCTGCGCCTTCGATGATGTGAAATTCACTGTCGGAACCGGCCCATTCGTACAGGTTTCGTCCATCCTGGAGCTCTACTGCTGGGTCATCGGTACCGTGGATAATGCACAGCGGTTTTCCGATATTCCGGGCGGCCTTTTCTACGTTGAGGAGTTCGTCCTTGTGCTGGAGCAGATCATCATGCAGCTCCCATCCCAGATGCATGACCTGCCCGGTCCTTGCATTTCTGACCTCAAGGAGACCACTTTTTCGCCAGGCCTCAATGACCGAGGGGGCGTAACGTTCATAATAGGACACTGCCGCCCAGGTACACACCGCGGCAAGACCCTCCTGCTGACTTCCTACCAAAACAGCCATTCCCCCACCGCGGCTGTGACCCAACAATCCGGTTTTCGCATTCGAGGTATCCCCAAACAATTCACCTCTTTGATAGGCTGCAATCACCTGGCTGGCTTCAGAATGCTCCAATGAAAGCTTGTTGTCCCTGAACTTATCATATTCGGTGAAGTTCATCGGTTCATCACCGATGCCATTGTGGGAAAAGTTCATGGCAAGAAAACGGATGCCCTGGCTGGCGAACATTTCCCCGGTTGGGGGAGCGAAACCCCAATCCTTGAAACCTTTGAAACCGTGAAGATAGATGACGCAAGGACTGTCATCGGGGAGTTCACGGCCATAGAGCGTCATTTTGAGATCGTTCCCTTCGCGGGTATGAAATGTGCGGGTCTCGGTCATATTTATCGAATTAAAGGAATTTGTCGGAAAATTAGGGAGATAGTTTTCAATTGGTCTACTACAACGGTGATTTTGGTGCTTTCTGATTGGTCAATTATGGTGTCGATTTTATGGATATCCTATGAAAAATATCGACAGAAAGGCCGCATCAATTCGGGGTATTACCTTCACCCTTGAGGGTGCTGACCCGGAAGGGTTGCGCAAAGAGAGGCGAACTGGTGCGGCTCTTGTGCCTCGAAGGTGAGCCACTGGTGTTAAAAGCCTGCGGTAAACATGCTTTCAGGTTTGATAGTATTACTATCATTCTTGAGGGTATTACCCTGCAACTTTGCGCATGGGAACCCTCAAACCTGCGCCTGTTGGCACTTGGGTAGTTTGGGTTGATACCCGCAAGCTTCCGCTCTCTCATGCGCAAGCTTGCGGATTAGGTGCCGCACAGGTTCAAAGGTTTACTGTTAAAGTTTACCGTATTGCGTTGAAACCCTGCGCAAGGCAAGTCAGGACCTATTAGGCGTGATACTGTCAAGGTTGAGGGATAGACGGTAGGAGGTTCCGACCATCAAGGCGAATCGGTTCACGACAAAATTCACAAAATAGCTCCTGAGAGGCTGGATTCGCAGGTTCTTGTTTTCTGGGTTCTGAATTCGGAGCTGCTTCACCTCCATTGCATTTTACCGCAAAGCAGCATGCAAAACCTCCACTGGGTGCAGCGCCTTTCGTTGGGTTCCGTCCTTGATCTGGTGGCGGCAACTTGTTCCCGGTGCAACAATCAGGGTTGACTCCCGGGCTTTGCGGACTGCTGGGAAGAGTACCATTTCCCCAATTTCCATACTGAGGGTGAAATGTTCTTTTTCGTAGCCAAATGATCCGGCCATGCCGCAACAGCCCGAAGGGATCAGGCTAACAACATAGTTCTCGGGAATACTGAGGGCTTCCGAAAGATAACCCAGTTTAGACAACGCTTTTTGGTGGCAATGGCCATGCACCAACAACTGCCGTTTTTCTTTGCTGAAGGAAGCAGAAGTTATATTCCCTGCCTGGAATTCTCTGGTTATGAACTCCTCGATGAGGTAGGTATGTCCGGCAATGGATCTGGCAGAATCAGCCAGCCTCCGGTCTACCAGGCGGGGATATTCGTCCCTGAAGCTGAGGATCGCCGAAGGTTCGATGCCCAGTAAGGGGGTTTCCGAAGAGATCAATGGAGAAAAGGCATTAATATTAATCTCCGCAAATCGCTTTGCCATAGACAGCAATCCCTTAGAGATTGCAGCCCGACCACTTTCTGCATGGTTCACCATTTTAACCTGATACCCCAATGTCGTAAGCAGCTCAATCGCTTTGATCCCTACTTGGGTGTCATTGTAGTTGGTGAATTCGTCACAGAATAGGTAGACTTTCTTTGGTGAATTTCCACGCCTGTTTTGATCGTTCAGTTCATCCCCACTGTTGGCTCGAAGTTGATGGGTAAATGCACGGAGCTGCTCATCCAGCCTCGGTTCATTCTTCCTGTACCATTTCCGCAAGGTCGTTTTCGCCAGTGAAGGAAGTTCACGTTCCTTTGCCACCCCAAGCGGCCCTTTCACAAAGATGCTACTCAAAGGCCCATTGAGAAACCAATTGGTCACTCCCGGTGCGATGGCCCCCAACTTGTTCAGCGCATTGACATGTGCAAAGGCTTTCGAGCGGAAGGGTACGCCGTGGGTCGCATGGTACTGGTGGAGAAATTCGGCCTTCAAACTGGCCATATCTACATTCGAAGGGCACTCAGAGGTACATCCCTTGCAGGATAGGCAAAGGTCCAATACCTCTTTGATCTCCGGATGGTCAAAGGGATTGGGTTGGGTATTTTTTGATAAATAGGTTCTGAGAATATTGGCGCGGCCACGGGTGGAATCGGCCTCGTTGCGGGTGGCCTGATAACTGGGACACATGGTGCCGCCGGAGATGGGGAGCTTCCGGCAATCCCCGGAGCCATTGCACTTTTCAGCCATGCGCAGGATTCCTCCCACCTCGGTAAAGTCCAACATGGTCTCTGGCTCTGTGGTTGGGGCATCCGGAACATAGCGCAGCGAGGTATCCATGGGCTCTGCATCCACGATCTTACCTGGATTGAAAATCCCCTTTGGGTCCCAGACGGACTTGATCTCTTTGAAGAGTTGATAGTTCTCCTCCCCCATTACCAGCGGTATAAAGGCCGCCCTTACCCGGCCATCTCCATGCTCCCCACTCAGGGAACCTCTGTATTTCTTGACGAGACGGGCTGAAGCCTCGCTGATCTTGTAAAAATCCACCACATCGGCGGAGGATTTCAAATTCAGAATGGGGCGCAGGTGCAATTCTCCGGCACCAGCGTGGGCGTAATAGACACACCTTTGCCCGAAGCCCTCCATCAGCGCGGTGAATTCTTCGATATAATCGGCCAGGTCTTCGATATCGACCGCGGTATCCTCTATGCAGGCGACCGCCTTGGGATCACCCGGGATATTGGCCAGCAATCCCAGTCCGGCCTTGCGCAGGTCCCAGACATTCTTGATTTCTTCTGCCTTGATGCGGGGGTATGCATAGCCCAATTGGGCCGCTACCAGGTCGCTTTCCAATTGATCCGCCATCCTTTCGGCTTCCCCGATCTCGTCAGCCTTGAATTCGACCAGCAATACACCTTGTGGGTCACCTTCGATAAAATTACGGTACTGGTTGTATTGAATGTTTCCCTTGGTACAATCCAGGATGACCTTGTCCATCATCTCGCAGGCATAGGGCCGGTGCTTCATCGCCAACTGGGTCGCCTTGAGGCAATCCTGTATCGAATGAAAATGGGCTGCCAGGACAACTTCCTGCTGAGGTGGTAAAGGGTCGAGGTGCAGCTTGGCTTCGGTAATAAAGACCAAAGTCCCTTCTGAACCGCAGATCAGGCGGGAAAAGTTAAAGGGTTGCCCAGTCTCCGAAAATGGGGCGGCATCCAACATTTGGTCAAGTGCATACCCGGTATTGCGTCTTGTGATACTTGGTTTTGGGAACCCTTCACGGATATGTTGCTGGGTGGCGGGCTCCTTTAACCTGGAAAGGAGATGGCGATACAAGGAACCTTCTAAATCGGTGAGTCTGGTTTTTTCCCTGAGCTCCGGATAGGTTAATCCGGAAAAGGTGACGGGAGATCCATCACTCAAAAACCCCTTTATTTCAAGGGTATGATCCCTGGTAGTCCCATAAACGATTGAATTTGTACCGCAGGAGTTGTTCCCGATCATTCCTCCAACCATGGCCCGGTTGGAGGTGCTGGTTACCGGACTGAAAAACAATCCATAAGGTTTAAGGTGGGCATTGAGTTCATCCCTGATCACCCCTGGCTGTACCCGCACCCATCTCTCCTCCTGGTTCACTTCGAGGATCTTTGTGAAATTCCGGGACACATCCACCACGATCCCATCCCCCACACATTGTCCGGCCAGAGAGGTTCCTGCAGTCCGGGGAATCAATGAGGTCCCCTGCTTTCGGGCAAATGCGATCAACAACCGGATGTCTTTCTCCGTTTTCGGAAAGGCAACCGCCAGCGGAAGGGACTTGTAGACCGATGCGTCAGTAGCATAGAGACTCTTCAGCAATTCATCAAAGTGCAGTTCACCTTCAAGCCTTCTTCTCAAAGCTCCCAAAGCTCTTTCTTGATCCTGAATTGCTATTGTTTGCGCTCCCATGTGGTTTGCAATTTACACCTGCTTTCTGAATTGGTAGTAGCCCAGAGATAAGATTTTTAGGGCACCTTCGCATATTATATTTGAATCTATTTCATCCCAAACTATTTGTCGATTTGCTCGTATATCTGGGCAAGTGGCAAAAAATCGGTATTAAATCACTGGTGTTTTTAGACTCGTTGCGTTGGCAAACATACCCTGCCCGCCCCAAATAAATTATTATGAGACCATAATGAATGGAAGTTTCAATTCAGAACTTTTGGCAGAATCAAAAGCCAAAGTGTTGACAAAGAAACTAGGGGTTTTGGCTCGTAAAATATTCAACTATCGGCCAATATTGGAGATGGAACTCGCAGGGGAACAGATTATCAGAGGGCTATTGGATACTTTTGTAAAAGCGATGATGAGTCCTGATTACAAGGATTCCAGAACTGCTGAAGGAAAATTATATGAGCTGGTTTCCAGAGACTACCGATTCATTTTTGAAAACTATAATACCTACCCAAATCCAGTTTACAATCGTCTGCAATTGGTTACCGATTACATTTGCGGGATGACTGACTCCTATGCCTTGAGTCTTTATCAAAAATTGAAGGGAATAAAAGTATCTTGATGAATGACCTATTGAGTTGACACAGGTTGTCAACAGCGTTGAATAACTTTAAGGCCAAATCTCAAATGAAATATGCAATTTTGAGCGTATTAGCATGGAAAAGAGACTTCACATTATTGATAAAAGCGTCAAGTTCAGAATTGATCAATTCCTGAGTCAGCAGAAGTCTACGAATAACAGCTTCAATTCTTTTCTCAAAATAGCCAGTGAGCACAACGATTTGTTTCTAATCGGTGGTTCCATTCGGGATCTAGCACATTCAAAGAAGCCTAGAGACCTTGATTTTGTCATTGATGGCCCGATTGAGAAAATTTCCTCAGAGCTCAGTCAAAACTGTTGCTTCATCACCAATAAATATGGAGGTCTGAAACTCAGATTGAGTGATAATCTCACATGTGATTTATGGAGTTTGAAGGATCACTGGGTATTTAAGGAACGAATCTTAAGGATTGCCCCTCAAAATATTCAGAATGGAACATTTTATAATTTTGATTCTTTGGTTTATAATTTGAGGGATCGGTCCATTTTTCTCGATCACTTTAACCATTCTATTGAAACAAAAACATTGGATATCCTGGGGGACGACCCTGTTTTCGTCCATCACAATCCACAGCCTGATAGCAGCATTGTTAAAGCATTCTATGTTTCTGATCAATTTGGATTGAAATTTTCAGAGCGGGTATTTGAGTTTATCAACAGTTGGATAACTAAGACACCTTTTTCTTTTGAGTTGCTGATGTTGGAAGCCGAAAGGAAGTACCAAGGTTACAAATCTCAATTTGAGAGTTCCCTTCTAACATCATTTCCAAATCTCATTCATGCAAAGGCCTAATCTCCAGCTATCTGTTTTGTTGGTAACGATTAGTTTGTAATTTTCCCGTCTTGCCCCTGTGGCCACCATTCAACCGGATTCTTTAAATGGATAATTGGACCATTGCGTTGATCTGTTTCGGAGGTTTTCTCTTCCTCTACTTTGTCTATGGGCTTCTTCTTCCCAGCAAATGGGAGGTAAAAGAGAGTATTCTTGTCCACGCTGATCAGGAGAAACTATTTGACTACCTCAACCACATCAGAAATTGGGAGAAGTGGACCAATTGGAATTCAGAATCAAAAATCGCTTACAAGTTCACCTATGAAGGACCTGAAGCTGGTGAAGGGGCAACCCAAAAATGGTCTGTCAAGAAGCGGAGAGGGCAAACCAAGATCACAGGTGGAAGTCAACCAGAACGGATCGATTTTCAATTCATGTTCGGTCAGGGACAGCAGCGGATGGACGGGGTTCTGGAGTTGGTTCCGGAAGGTGATGAAATTCGAGTGGACTGGTCGATGAAAGGCGATGCCGGAGAAAACCCCAATGCCAAGATCACGGCTAAGATGATGAAGCCCTATATGGCCAAGGATTTCAAGGCCGGTTTGGAGCGATTGCAAAAGATTTGCCAATCCTGGGAATCTTAATCCAATTGATCTGTTTAAACTTTAACCACGCTGTTGGATGTCAAATACCTGGACTGTTATTGTCAATCTGAAGGCTTCTAGCGGAAAATGTGCAAAGCAATGGCCTCGCATCAAGGACTTCCTGGACAAATATGATCTTACCTATGTGGTGTTGGAGACGGAGTATGCTGGTCATGCCATGAAGCTGGCCCGGGAATCAGTGTTACAAGGAGCCCGATGCTTGTTAGCGGTAGGAGGAGATGGTACTGTGAATGAGGTTGTCAACGGTTTGTTTACGCAACAGGAGGTTGAGACCACTGAGGTCCTGGTCGCCCAGATTCCGGTAGGTACCGGGAATGACTGGAGAAAGACCCTGGGTATCCCGAAAGGTTATGAAGATGCGGTAAAGGCGCTGGCGAAGGGAAAAACCAAGCTTCAGGACATTGGCTATGTTGATTTTTTGGGAATTGACCCGGAATCGGAGAATCGACTCAAAGCAGGTAATGATCAAGGGTCTCCTGATGAATCTGACTCTTCAGGAGCATCAGAACCCACTGGAAAGCAGCCAATGCGCAGGTATTTCGCAAATATTGGTGGAATGGGCTTTCAGGCTTTTGCCGGGACAATTATCAATGCCCAAAAAGCCAGGGGAAAAGGTGGGATCATGGGTTATGTTCAGGCATTGATAACAGGACTCCGAAAATACAAGGCTTTACCGGTTCGATATCTGGTGGATGGGGTAGAAAAGGGGAATACAGATGTATTCAGCATTGCAGTGGGAATTTGCAAATACAATGGGGGTGGAATGAAGCAATGTCCGGATGCCATCTTTGACGATGGGCTATTGGACTTGACGGTCATTCATAACCTCTCTAAACTAAAAGTCCTCCGCAATATTCCCTTTCTCTTTACCGGGTCATTTGTCAAACGTAAGCAGGTCCTTCAATTTCGTGGGAAAGAAGTTCGGGTTGAATCAGATGACATCTTACTCGAAGTAGATGGAGAAAATATCGGCGGAGGTACGAGTGTCTTTGGAATTGAACCGCTAAGGCTAAGAGTCGTGGTCGGGGAATAATCCTACTTCTCCACTACCCTTCCATCAGCATATTTGGCAAATCTCCCTTTCTCTCGTGGGTGAACATGTGCATTTGAAGGCCAGGGCCATCCACCAAATTGGGTAGCATAGAATGTATTGAGGGTATTCTGAATCTCCTGGGCGGTATTCATGACAAATGGGCCGTGCTGAACCACTGGTTCAGCAATTGGTTTTCCCTGGAGCAAGAGCAGATAACTCACTTCATTTCCATTCTCAATGATGACATCCGCATCGGCATGCAAATTTGCAGAATGGTAATGGGGCAAATCCTGTCCGGCTACCTTGAGGGTGGCCCCTTTGTAGAAATACAATCTCCGGTTTACCCCTTCCGAAGCCCTTGGCAGGGTCCATTTTGCATTCGGTTCCATTTTAATGGTCCAGATCACCAACTCATTGGCTGGATCAGCAGCCCATGAATCGGGGGCTGGTGCCGGCGCTTTGGTATTCTCAATGCTACCGGCAATCACATTGACCTCAGTAGTTCTTTGGTTTTCGTCTGGATGAGAGTAGATGGGGATCTCTTCGTTCCACAGCATCGCAAAATGTGGCGGGGCCATTTTCTTGGCCTTTGGGAGATTTAACCAGATCTGGAAAAGTTCAAATGGGTTTTCTTCTTCCTGGTTCAGCAAGGGGAACATTTCCGAGTGTTGAACACCGCTTCCGGCTGTCATCCATTGTACATCTCCATTGCCAAACCTACCCGCTGCTCCCAATGAATCTGAGTGGTCTACCAATCCTTTTTTGGCAATCGTCACCGTCTCAAACCCACGGTGGGGATGTGCAGGGAAGCCGGGCACACTTTGCCCGTGGTACATTCGAAAGCCGTCCTTGACGGTAAAGTCATTCCCCAAATTCCTACCAGCCAGGGATACATCAGGTCCCATTTGCTCATTGCCACGCGGATAAAAATCTTCATGGTGGACACAGAATAAAAAAGGGTCGCTCGTCTCCCAGGGAAATCCCAGGGGGGCAATCTGCTTGATCGGATTCTTCATGATAATTCCTTTCTGTATGCATAGAATTAAATTCCTGTTGATGGTTCCAAAGAACACCTTGGGGTGGGTTTTAATTCTTGCCTATTGATTGAATAAACGCGCAGATAGCAAGAAAGTTTTCGACCTCTCCGAATGTGTCCTTAAAAAAGAAATCCGGAAACACTTTCGCGTTTCCGGATTCTATTTTGGAAGACCGTCATCCTTGGCTGTTATTACCCAGCTAGAGGGAACGATAACCGTTTTCTATGAAGAGCGCTGGTGCTTACTGGAGGGTAATCCGGTGTACACTGTTGCGTCCATCGTTTTCAATGTGGAGGTAGTACATTCCTTTGGCCAATTGACCGAGGTCAAGTTGAATAACTGCACTTCCAGCGTGGTTGTCATCGCTTTTCTCCATTACAACCCGACCATTGAGGTCTACAACCCGGATGTTGAGTGCAGCGGCATTGAGCTCATTCACGCTTACATTGATGAGTTGCTGAGTAGGATTAGGATAAACTTGTGTTTGCAGCAAGCTACCTTCGAAGATGCCAACGCATACTTCAACGGTGATATCAATGGTATCACTACCCGTACAGCCATTTGCATCCGTGATTACAACCGAGTAGCTCATCACCCCGGCAGCAGTATCCACGTCAATGCTCTGGGTGGTCGCACCAGTCGACCATAAGTAGCTGGTAGCGGAGGGTGCAGAGATGCTGTAGGGAAGGTCAAACTGGCAAACAGTTGTATCACTACCGAGATTAACCGAAGGATTTGGATTGACTGTAACCTCAACCGTATCTGCACCTTCACAGCCATTGGTATCGGTCACAACCACGTCGTAAACACCACTCATGGTGACATCAGTGGTCTGAGTGGTATCCCCACTGCTCCAACTATATCCGGCAAATCCTGCTCCTGCATCAAGTGTGATGGGAGTTGCATCCGCACAAGCTTGCACGTCTGCACCTGCATTGGGATTAGGATTCGCAAGGGTGGTGATGGAAGCACTGTCAGAAGAAGTACATCCATTAGAATCTACTACGGTTACTCCATAGGTCATAGCCATAGAACCGACCGTGATGGTTGGCGTAGAGTCACCAGTACTCCACAGATAAGAATTATAAGTTCCAGGGTCGAGGATTACATCACCTCCGTCACAAACTCCTTCGTCGGCGAGGGAGACAGCAACAGCTTCATCAATCACGATGGTATCGCTGGAACCACAACCATTGGCATCAGATACCAAGACAGTATATGTTCCGGCCCCTACTCCATTGAGACTTGGTGTCATGTCACCGGTGGACCATAGTAAATTGTATGGGAGCAGAGAGGAACTACAGTTGGCAAAACG
The DNA here is from genome assembly GCA_964352215.1 of uncultured Bacteroidia bacterium. GTDB lineage: Bacteria > Bacteroidota > Bacteroidia > J057 > JADKCL01 > CAWUKT01. Next base: position 4,189 of record CAYGRE010000130.1, on the reverse strand, counting down.
AATATTGGGACGGTTGGAGCTGATCCCAGAGTTCGCCGGATTGCCACAAACTGTACTGTTGTCAGCACGGTAGAAGTGACATGAAGTATAGGATGTAGCCGTATAGGGCGACTCTGCATTACGAGTGAAGCTGGTATTGTTAAAGCAAAACTCAACAACCAGGTTTTCGTTGCCGTCCCACACGAATGGGACAGGGAAATTGAACCAGTTCCAAGTAGTATCGATGGTAATGGTCGTAGCAGGAAATACCACATCCGGAACTGAAACCCAAGCAGTTGACAGAACGGTATCGGAAGTACATCCCAGGCGGATTTCATAATCGGTGAAAGTAGTTGTACCACCACCGGTAATTGTATCCACATCCCAAGCCATACCTTTGATGAGACCCGGTTGGACCCCGGCAGCTATCAATTCGTCGGCCCGGAATATAACTTGTTGGCGGGCACCCCAATACCAGTTACCAAAGGGAGCCGGATACGCGGTGTTTGTATTAGTTGTGGTGCCCTGTCCTATCTGCAAGGTATCTTCAGAACCAACGCACTGAGCAGTTGAGTGTGCCAATCCACAAGCTGGGAGGGGGATGCCACCCATAGCAGAGTCAATGCTGATCATGGCATTGCTGTCACCAAAACAAACTGTAGGGTTCATAGCACTGACTTGGAAAGTCACGGGGGAAGGCTCCATGATGGTACCGCAAGTCGAATCAGTATCACCCACAGAATCTGTAACTACAACGCAGTAGGTACCTGCTGGGGCAGTAAGGGTTGCTGAAGTATCACCTGTATTCCACAGATAGGTGTAAGGAGGGGTGCCGAAGGAAGTTGAGGCTGTCAACATACCATCTGAGAAGCCAGCACAGGAAGCATCCTGGTCAAGCTGGACAATGGCAGTTAAACTCGTTTGCACGATTTCGACATCATCAATTGCGATGTCATGCGTGAAGGAGGTAACATTGTTAGCACCTCTCCAACGCAATTGGATGGTGTCTCCCGTATAGGCAGAAAGGTCCACAAACCGCTGGAACCAGGTATCAGTGCTTGACAAGATGCCAAAGCTATCCACCTGAACCCATACCGAACCGTCAAACACGTCCACTGCCATGGAATTCCCAGCGGTAGAAGTAGTCCATGAATGCGCCCAATAGCTCAACTGAACTCCCCCAGTGACGCTGGTCAGGTCGAACAATGGTGACTCCAATTGGATATTGGTAAAAGTACCAAAACCATCCTCTACAAACATGTAGACACCAGTGCCTGAAGTGTGGTCAGCGCTAGGCCCGGTATTCGAACTGCCAGTTGCAGTAGAGCGTCCATACCAATCTTGTGCATCGTCACCAGCCTGTACATTTACCCAGTCCATGACCAGGGGAAACGGCTCAGCACCAGGTCCAAAATTGACGTTGTCAACCGGGAAAGTATCAAAGTTCTGGGCGTATGGTAAAGTATATACTTGTCCGAACAAGATGTACCCCATACAGCAAAAAAGTGTAGTAGTAAAAATTTTTCTCATTGCTTAGTTTTAATCGTTTAAATCAATTACATAAATACCCAACAGACGAAGATAGCTATTTAAATTGATATATTTTGACTTAAATCTAATTTCATCTTCTGGTGATAGCCTTTGCGATTAGCTTGCCGGATTTAAGATGCCTTTTAGATGTCTGGCTTGTGAACAGGGGATTTCACTGGGTCAATGAGGTTTGTCTTCAGCCTTCAGCCTTAATCCTTTAGCCTTGATCTATTTCTCAAAAAAGCCTCCGAATGAATGGGAAATACCATTCAGTCAGAGGCTCTTCTTACTACGTAGGGTAAGGTAGGCGACAGTGTCTTGCTGCCCGGTTTGCCAGCAGCTCTATCTGACTTCCTTACTCTGTCTTCAACAACTTGATCGTTCCTGCCAGGCTACCATTCCGGCGCACTCTGCCAAAGTACATGCCATCGGCAAGGCCTTTCATGTTCAACTCAAGCACATTCCGTCCTTCTGTCACCTCAAAGGTTTTTCCAGTTCCGATTTGCTGACCCGTGACATTCACAATTTCGACTTCAATGGTACTGGCTTCGTCCAGATCGAACTGAAGGTAGACCACATCCTGAACGGGAGAAGGATAACTTGTAATGATAAGTCCTTCCAGATAGGGTAACATGGCCTGGCGAATCTCAGAGAGATTGGTAGCCCCGTCATAGTCACGTTGTTGTAATTGGTAAAAATAGGTGATGCCTGGCACTGCTCTGCGGTCGAAGAAATCGTAGGTACCACCTTGAGAGGCATTTGGATCGGCATCTACCCAACCTATCTGCTCGAAATCGAGAATATCAGCTTCCGGTGAGCGCCAGACCTCAAAACCCCGGTTGTTGTCTTCTGCCGCGGTCTCCCAATCCAACCGAATGGCATTGTTGTCAGGAGTTGCAGAGAAATGGGCCCAGGTAACTGGCAACAAACAGTCGAGGAATACATCCAGGGTATCGTCGCACCCATTGAGGTCAGTGGCTACAACCTGATAGGTAACATTACCGAGGAGTCCAATGGCGGAATCCCCAAATTGGGGTGGTGAAGTTAACCATTGGTAAACGTAGGGACCATTGCCCCCGCTCGCATTCACTTCTATGATTCCATCATTGATGGAACAATAAGGAGTTGTGGTATCAACAAGTGCCAAATCCACCTGAATTGGTTCAGGAATAGTGACCAGGGCTGCGCCAGGGCAACCTGGATTTCCAATGTCGAAAATTGTAACAGCATAGGTCCCTGCTGGAAGGGGTGTTGTGGTAGCTCCATTTCCACCTACCGGAGCTCCAGAGGTCGTATCAATCCATGTATAGACAAATACAGGACCAGTTCCACCTGAATGTGCAATGGTAGCGGTTCCATCCGCAGCACCTGCACAGGTGACCGGAGTCACCCCGGCAATGAAGGGGCTCAGAAGACCAGGACCCGGACCAACCGTAACAACTGTTGAATCCTGGCATCCGGTGATTCCATCAGTTACAACAACTGGATAATTTCCAGCTAAAAGAGTTGGAACAGAAGCTGTCGTCTGCCCAATCGTGGTCCAATCATAATTGTATGACCCTGATCCCCCGGTTACATTCACGGCTGCGACGCCATTTGCCCCACATGATGCATTGGTAGGCGTTGGGGTAAGGACCAGATCATTAACAGTTACGGTAACATTGCTTTGATCTGCACAATTGCCAATCGCATTTACACCTGTCACAGTATAGGTTGTGGTGGTGGGTGGATAAGCCTGGACGGTAGGACCTGCAGCAGTATTCAGTCCGGAAGTAGGAGTCCAGGTATAAGTAGAAGCACCCGAAGCCGTCAAGGAAACACCGGTTCCGTCACCCGCGCAGAATGCAGTGGGACCGGCAAAGGCAACATTGGGTTGTACATCTACAAAGATATGGATCGAGTCAAGTGCTGATGCACCACAGCAATCTGTGATATATTGCAGGGTCACATAATAGTCACCAGCGGTATTGAAAGTTACACCTGTAACCAGGTCAAAGGCGGTTCCATTGTAGGTATTGGGCGTGGCTCCACCACCCATGGTCCAGTTGTAGACATAATTCAGACCGGGATTGAGTGCCTGGAAGTCAACCGACTCCCCTTCGCAAATCCGGAATTCACCAGCTACCAGCGGGGCAGTTGTTCCAGCTTGTGGGACGATACCGGTACCAAGAATGATATTGGCAAATCCGGTGTAAGTATTACTACCTGCACGGACAATATTTTTACGACCAGTGGAGGAGTAGGTCGTTGAAACAGTAGAACCTGTAGGGGTCTGTGGGGAAGCTCCGGTACCGAGGTTCCAGTTTACACTTCCTAAGGTAGAATAATCCATACTGCTGGCGGTACAGGAGATATTTTCCATGAAAATAGTCGGTTGCCCAGCCAGGTTGAAGCTAGATATATTGGTGGAAAGTGAGCTTCCGCCATCCAGCCGGATACTAATGGATTGACCTGCAGCGCCATTGCCTCCATTGCCTCCATTGCCTCCAGCTCCTCCGTTGCCTCCTCTTCCTCCACATCCAATTTCAAAGTCGTTGATATCATCTCCACCTCCGGTTCCACCGATTCCACCGGATCCACCGGATCCACCGGATCCGCCTACGCCACCGGGTCCGGCAGTGCCACCGGAAACGTTGCAGTCAACCACTTGTCCACCGGCCCCATTGGAGAATAAGTACAG
>CAYGRE010000129.1:0-16653 GCA_964352215.1 uncultured Bacteroidia bacterium | reverse complement strand
GGAGAGACGCCCTTTGCCATCCTGACCCTGGTGGCCGGCGTGACCATCTTGTCCTGGACCTTATTCTACCCGAACCTCTATGCCTTTTGCCAGGAGTTGGTCCGGCCGGAATTGTATAAAAAGATCAATTCAGCGATAGAGTTGCAGGGACAAGCGACCAACTTTATCGGGATGCTGATCGGACCCGTGCTGATCGCCGGCCAACTCGAAGCCGATTGGGGATTTATGGAATTCTCGATCGGATTTGGCAAATGGGAACTCTGGGAAATCTTTTTACTCGATGCAGGGACTTATGTGCTGAGTATTTCGATTATCAGTCTGATCCGTTATACCCCCGGTGACTACTTCAGAAAGAGCACCGGTTCCGTCTTCAGTCGTCTGAAAGCAGGGTTCGACTACCTGCGCAAGGACCGCCCCTTGCTCTTATTCGGCATCGCCTCCTTCACTATTTTCTTTACCCTTCTGGTGTTTATTCAGGTCGGCATGGCGATCTATATTCATGGCCACCTGGGCTTCGATTTCATTAGAGGAGCTCCGATTATCGCCGGCTTTGAGATGCTCTATTCTCTGGGCGCCCTGGTGACAGGGATCATCGGAGTAGCCCTGGCCCGGGCCATGCAAAACACGAACCTGATCCGGCAGGTGACGGTATTGCTCGGCCTGGCTGGTGCGGTTTTCTTCAGTTTTTCAGTTTCCCATTCCGTGAGCCTGTTCCTGCTGGGGGGATTTCTCATTGGGATCGCCAACTCCGGAACCCGCATTCTACGCATCACCTACCTGGTCCGCATCGTTCCCAATACCATGATCGGACGTGCCAATACCTTCTTCGGGACTGTGAATGTCCTGTGTCGTTTGATCATGTTTTTTGTATTGTTATTGCCTTTCTTCAGTAGAAGTGGAAATGAGGGGCATATCATCTATGGAACCTTGATTATGTCTCTGGTATGTTTGATCAGTGGGATATTACTGCTAATTTTCTTCCGGCGTTTTGACCAGAAACCAGCTTACGGATGATCAACTTTGAGCGAGACATTCGGCAAATCCACACTTTGATCGGGGGGCAAATGATCCCGGCCAATGGTCATATTTCAGCAGATGGGTTTGGGGAAGCTGATGACCGGGAATTGGCACGTTCTCTTGCACCTGTTCAGTTCCTGGCCTGGGATACCCGCAAGATTCATCATCCTGAGAAAACCCTATTTGTAGCGCTTTCTACCGGAATCCGGGATGGGCACGATTTTATAAAAGGAGCTTTTGCCAGGGGCGTGCGCCGGTTTCTCGTAGAAAAGGAGGGGGCTATCCCAGAGGGGGCTATTGGCTTGGTTGTACCGGATACATTTGCTGCTTTACAAGACCTGGCCCGAAAGCGGCGCGAAGGCCATGCCGCAAAATTCTTTGGAATTACCGGTTCCAATGGAAAGACAATCGTCAAGGAATGGCTCAAGGAAGTGCTGGAAACGCATTTTGAGATCGGTGCCAGTCCGGGGAGCTTTAACAGTCAACTTGGGGTTGCCTTGTCCATGCTTCAACTGCCGGATTCATCGGACGTTGCTTTGATCGAAGCCGGGATTTCGAAACCAGGAGAAATGGCGCGGCTTGCCAAGGTCATCCAGCCTCAATATGGGATCATGACCCATTTTGGGGATGCGCATGCCGAGGGTTTCCCAAATGAGGAAGCGAAGCTGGAGGAAAAACTCAAACTCTTTGCCGGGGTGGAGCGGGTTTTTGTGGGGATGGACAGCCAGCAGGTGAGAAAGGCACTGGACACAAAAGGTATTCCCTATTCTTCAATAGGTGTATATGACAATGCGACCATTCAGGTGATCGCCATGGTGGATCGGGAATGGGGAGGTTATGCAGTAGAATTGCTGGACCAGGGGGAGAAATACACGGTCGAATGGGGAATCCCTGGCAATGCGGCCCGTGACAATATCTTATTGGTCATATTGGTGGCCCGTTTTCTGGGCTTGTCCTGGGAAGCGATTCAGGCCGGGGTCTCCCGCTTGCATCCCGTTTCCATGCGCATGGAAATGTTGACCGACAATCCTGAGATCACCATTATCAACGATGCTTACAATGCGGACCGGGCTTCGGTCATCAATGCACTGGGTCAGTTACAGCATTCTGATTTTCAAAAAGGACATGTTCTGATCCTCTCCGATTTGGAACACCTGGGAAAATATCAGCGTGCCTACCAAAGCGAAATCCTAAGCCTGGCAGTAGCTGCCCTTGGGGAGGAAAATATTTATCTGATCGGTCCTCAATTTTTGGCCCTTGCTACCGGAGATTCAGGAAAAGAGGGAATCTCTGCGAAGGGCAGTTCCTCTGGGGGAGGTGAACCAGATGGTAGCACTGATTTCAACAAGGTCAATGCCTACGCCACCATTGAAGAAATGATTGCGGAATTTGACTATGAGGACTTTCGGAACAAGACGGTTCTCCTCAAAGGTGCACGGCGTTACCAATTGGAGCGGCTGATCCCATATCTGAGTCTTCGGGCCTCTGCCACGCAATTCAGGATCAACCTCGACCACTTGCGTCACAACTTTGCCCAATTCCGTTCCGTTCTGGCTCCCGGAACGAAAATGATGGCGATGGTCAAAGCTTTTGCCTATGGCTCCGGTGATTGGGAAGTGGCCCATGCCCTGGCTACTGAGGGTATCGACTACCTGGCCGTCGCCTATACTTCAGCAGGGATCGCCTTGCGAACCCATGGTATCACCACTCCGATCATGGTGATGAATGCCGATCCGGACAATATTGCTCAACTTTTCAGATTCAATCTGGAACCTGCTATCTACGGATTTCCTTTTCTGAAGCGCTATCTGGCGGCGGGCCTTGACAAAGGGGAATTGCCCCTTCACCTGAAGGTCGATACCGGGATGAGTCGTCTGGGTTTCCTGCCAGATGAGGTGGGAGCGTTGGCGAGGCTGTTGGCTGGTAGCCCTCAGGTCCAGCTCAAATCGGTGATGTCTCATCTGGCGATGGCAGACGAAGCGAGGGGAGATGCCTATACCCACGCCCAGGCCGCGAAATTTACCGCCTTTGCGGATGCACTGAGTGAAGCACTGGCGCAGCAACCGCTGCGCCACCTGGTCAATACTGCCGGTATCCTCCGGTTTCCTGAGTACCATTATGAAATGGTGCGGCTGGGATTGGGGCTTTACGGGAGCTCCCCCGTGGAGAACACAGAACTGGACCTGCGGGAAGTGGGGAGCCTGCATTCGGTGGTGACGCAGGTACACAGCTATCCTGCCGGGCAGTCGATTGGCTATGGCGGATCCGAGGTTACCCGGCGGGCATCGCGGGTAGCCACCGTGGCGATCGGATATGCAGATGGCATCAGGCGGAGTCTCAGCAATGGGAAAATGAGCTTTTTGGTCCGGGGAGAACGGGCACCGGTGATCGGACGGGTTTGCATGGACATGCTGATGCTGGATGTCACCGATATTGCTGTGGTGGATGTTGGAGATGAAGTCGTCCTGATCGGCGCCCAGGGAGGAGATTTTATTTCCGTTCAGGAAATGGCAGAAGCCGCGGAAACCATTCCCTATGAGATACTTGTGAACATTGGCCAGCGGGTGCGGAGAATTTATGTGAGAGAATAATCCATCGGGTAAGTGTCTCTTTTTATTCAATTGGGATTTCTTTTCCTTCTCCTTAGCCTTTCTCTTCACTCAAATTAGTTTCATCTTTCCGAATTCGTTTTTAATTTGCCGCCTAAACTGAGGCACATTCTGATATGTCACTTGATCTGTCCACCAATGCGGCCCTTCTGATGAACCTGATGATTGGCATCCCCTTGATCGGGGTTCCGCTGATTCTCTTGTTGAAGAAGGAAAACGCAAAATACATCGCCTTTTTCATCTCCCTGATACCGATGGTGATGTCCATCTTCGTGTATCTGCACTACCTGCATCATTCAGGTGGAATTGCCGGGGCTCCTACCGGAGGCGAACCTTCCACTGCTGATTTTAACAGCTTTGTCATCTCCTCTGTGGGCGACTGGTGGTTTTCCAGTGATGCAGGGCTGAGTATCAAATTCATCACCGGAATAGATGGTATATCCATTTATCTCCTGCTGCTGACCACGATTCTCTTCCCCCTGACCTTCCTCTTTTCCTGGGGATCCGTCAAGAAACTGGACAAGGCATACTATTCGCTGCTCCTCGTACTTGAAGTGGGCGTCATCGGGTTCTTCCTTTCTCTGGACCTGGTCATGTTCTACATCTTCTTCGAGATGGTTCTCATCCCGATGTACTTCCTGATTGGTATTTGGGGAGGAAAAGAGCGGATTTATGCCTCGATTAAGTTCTTCCTCTACACCTTGGTGGGCTCCCTGCTGATGTTGATTGCCATCATTTATGTTGGGATCGAAGCTGGCGCCTACAGCGGTGCGGCCTTCACCTCGGACTTCTTCGCCATCTCTCAGACAGAATTTTCGCCGGAGGCCCAGAAATGGTTGTTCCTGGCATTTACCCTCAGTTTTGCCATCAAAGTTCCCCTCTTTCCGCTCCACACCTGGTTGCCGGATGCTCACACCCAGGCACCTACGGCTGGTTCTGTGATTCTGGCCGGTGTATTGCTGAAAATGGGTACCTACGGATTGGTTCGCTTCTGTTTGCCACTTTTCCCCCATGCATCCCTCGAATTTGCCCCCATGATGTGCTTCTTGGCGGTGGTCGGCATTATCTATGGGGGTATGGCAGCGATGGTGCAAACCGACGTCAAGAAGTTGGTGGCTTACTCCTCGGTGTCTCACCTTGGGTTCATCGTGCTGGGGATATTCTCCTTTACCCAGGAGGCGCTCGATGGAGCTGTGATCCAAATGGTAGCTCACGGTATCGCAACCGGAGCACTCTTCCTCTTGGTAGGAATGATCTACGACCGCCGTCACACCCGCGCCATCAAAGACTTCCAGGGGATCGCCCGGAAAGTGCCAATCTTCACCATGTTCTTCATGATTACGGTCCTTGCCTCGGTCGGCTTGCCCGGCCTGAACGGATTTGTCGGGGAATTCATGGTTCTGATGGGTTCTTTCTATTCCGATCTCGTTTCCAACGTCTGGGCCGTCATCGCTGCCTCGGGGGTTATTGTCGCAGCAGTTTACCTGCTGTGGATGTTCCGCCGCGTTATGTTCGGTGCGCTGGACAAGGATGAAAACAAAGCTCTGATCGACCTCAATGGCCGTGAAATCGCCGTACTCCTTCCCCTCGTTGTACTGATGTTCTATATGGGCTTCAATTCCGGTCCCTACCTGAGAGAGATTGACCGTGGTTCGGCCAATATCCTGCGGCCCGTACTTGAAGAAGCGGCTAAGAATCCTGATTACAGCTACCTTTTGGAAGACCTCGACGCAAAAACTACCGCTTCCCTCAACCTTGAGCTGGAAGGCAAAGAATAAGATTTACTGAAATCGTATCAAAAAAAGCTGTCTCAAAAGGACAGCTTTTTTTGTATTGAGAAGGAGTTCAGAGCTCGAGAATGCCTTTCCAGGTTAATATTTCCTCTTCCTGTTGCCCGTTTTCTTTTTCTTCCTGTTTCTTATCCTTCGGCTCGGAACCACTTTCGGCTCCTCCTTCGTCTCCTTTTCAGGGATGAAATCCTGATCCTCATTCTCCAGTTTCCTTTTCTTTACCGCCTTGGGCGTCAGAGCCAAATCGTTATCGGTTGCATATTGTTCAAAACTCCTGATTTGTTTGATGGTCAATCCGTTGGAGGAAAATCCATCCATTTGGTCACTGTCGCCGCCGGTTTGCATCATCAATTCCATGAATATATCCTCAGGAACCTGCATATAGGACCTTTCCCGAATGGATTTTGTGAATTTGTCGTCTTTATCGAAACTGAAAAAATCTGAGTTGGAATCGTTCTCATTGTACTTCTTCCGGTCCTTAACCATGTCAGAGAGGGAATACTTTTGTTTCTTTTCTTCCCAGTCTTCGAGCAGGTCATCCTCTTCGAATTCCAGATCGATCATGTCCTGCTGATCTTCCAGCATTTTTGTTAGTCCTCCACCAATCTTCCCCGGTGTGAGAGCCTTGTTCAAAAGGAGTTCTGACATTTCAGGGAACTTTTGGCTGGTTTTCAGATAGGTTTTCGCGATCTCTGAATTGGATCCGGTGGTATAGCATTTGCTCTGCTCGAAGACACGGTCTCCGAAGGGGGAGAGGTGGTCGAATCCGGGGCAGTTGCTGACATATTCGTTGGTGCTGACCGACTCTTGTTTCTGCTCCTCCATGTCCATGTCAAATGCCAATTCGAACATTTCGCCCTTTGCTTTATTCAGGTTGAGTGGCTTTTTCTTCCTGTCCTTGTATCCTTGAACGAAATCTATGCCCGGCTGCATCAACCTCATTCCCTGGGATTCTGCCATTATTTCCAGGTAGTCTGAATCGAGCTCTTCGTCAAACAAGGAATCGTCATCTTTCGCAGTCATTAAATCGAACAGGTCGGGTTGGTCTTCCTTCAACATGTATTCCCCGTTGTCAATGGCATCTTGAATTGATTGCACGACCTCTTTCTTTCCCGCGAATATCATGCGAACCTTCAGGTCCTGCAACTCCCGCAGGGTATGGTGGCTGGAATCAATGGTATTTTCATCGTCTATGGCAATCTTTTGCAACTGCATCGGTGCCGCTGAGGAAGATTTCAGTTGGAAGGGGGGAGGGGAAAGTGATCTCCCTGTATTGTGACTGGAATCCAATCCGCTCAGTGAATTGTCACGGGTGTGATTTTTTGCATATTCCTTTTCCATAGAATAGTCTGGTAGATAAATGATGAATAAAATGTAAAAAGCCCTAAAGCCCGAATATCGGGGATAGAGCCCTATTTATCAAACAAGACGCCCCCAAATATTGGGGGCGCCAGGAGTGGATTGAAGAGAGAGTCGGGCTATTGTCAGTTCTGGAGGGGAATTAGAAGAGTGGGCCTGTGACGTTATAAAATAAAAGCCGCCGTCTTGCGACAGCGGCTTTGGTTAGCTGATGAAATCTGTGAATTAAAGCCTGGTTATGAGTTTTGTCAGTGCTCCTTCGCGGTTGCTTAACCGGATGATGTAGGAGCCGGAGGGGATGTTGTTCATATCCAACTGGTATCTGTTGTTGCCACGGAAGGCATCTATGTTTTTATGGGAAATGACCCTTCCATTCATGTCGACTACCTCAAGGGCTGTCTTTTGGTCATTGGAGCTTGTGAAGTTGACTTGGGTGACATCTACCACGGGGTTGGGACCGATAGATGTCCAGGCCAGGTTCAGATTGAGTTCAGTGGTCACCAGGATGGTTTCTGTGCTGCTGGATCTGCCATCCTGGTCGAATTGTACGATCTTGTAAAAGGCGGTTCCTTCTAATGGGCGCTCATCAGTGAATGTGTAGGTGGTGACCTGGTCTGAATTTCCGGCGGCTTCCTGGATTCCAATCTCTTCAAAGATGAATCCGTCGACTGACCTTTGGATAGAGAAGTGATCTGTATTCACTTCCTCGGCAGTGGCGTAGGTCAGGTCTACTTCATTGTTGGCCGATACACCGTAGAAGTCGCTCCAAACTACAGGCAGGGTTCCGAAAATGATCACCATATCCGGGTCTGGATAACAACCAGCGATGGGGTTGCCGGCTCCCTCGATGCCAAATAAGCGAATAGAATCCGGGATTTCATTCAAGGTGAAGTGGAGTTGCTTGACATCGGTGTGGACGTTTCCGCATCCGGCGGTGGAACTTACACAGGTGTAAGCTTGTCCCGGGGAGAGGTAGCCAATGGTGAAATTGGAGGCATGGAAAGGACCAACATTGAGGCCGTTGTTGGTGACCTGGGTAACGGTCGATGTGATGGATGGGGGAAAGTAGGATATGTTCAGGGAGGGTTGGCCGTAAAAAGAGTAGGCAAAGGTAAATGTGCTGTTGTCTGCGCCCCGGCTTGATCCGGTGATTCCTCCACCCACATTCTGGGTGATGTAGAGCTCAAAGTTTACGCCATCTGAGACGAGACTGTCAAGGACAATGCTTGACCGGTCACAAGCGTATCCGGTTTGGGAGACGAGTATCAGAGACAGGAGGGCCAGTAGTTTCAGGGCCAGGGTTTTAGTTGCGATTTGGATCTGTGTAAATTTCATTTCATTCAGCTTTTTAAGAGTCAAAAAAATTCCGGCCCCTCTTATGTGAGGAGAATTCCTGTTGTCACCTTTTTGTATGTGGTGATGTTTCTAAGGCTGCACCCTTTCGGGGCCGGATACCATTTCCTTCAATGGTATGTTACAATGATAAGGGGTTGAGGAGTGAATATGAACCCAGTCTTGTAAAATTATGACGCGCTCTAAATGTTCATAATACCACTTTTGGGCTCTAATTGGCTTTTTTGAAGCTTGGTAATGACGCGTATAAATTATTATTAAGGGAGGAGTGTGATGGTTTAAGAAGAGAGCCGCCCCGAAAGGCGGCCCTCAATTTAAATGAACCATGAATCTTTAGAACTTCAATATCTTCTTCACCGTAGTGTTGTTTCCTTTTATGATTCTAACCAGGTAGGCACCGGGTTCGAATTGGGAAAGGTCAATGCCAGTGGTCAAATCGTTGACTTTCCAGGTGCCCCGCAATTGGCCCTGGATATTGAATATGGTGACTTCAAAGTCACTTTCCAGCGTCTGGATATAAAGCCGGTCATTCACTGGGTTGGGGTAGAACTGGAAATTGTTTGCTTGTCCTTCAAGTTGATCTCCAATACTTGTAAGGCCGAGGGAGAGCAGGGAATTGTAGGCATTGATCCTGCCGGCACCCATCTGGCCAACGTACTGTGGGTTGAGCAGATCGATATTTTCACAACCATCTTCGAGAGCTGTTTTCACCTGTTGCGGTGTCAGGTTGGGGACTGCACTCATGATCAGGCCAGCCAGACCAGCCGCCATTGGGCAGGCCATCGATGTGCCACTGAGGCTACCATAGGCGGAATTGCCACCGCTTCCCCATGACATGCTCACGACATCGGCTCCGGCGGCCACGGCATAGTCGACGCCTTCGTATGCACGCTCAAGCGTGTTTCCGCCCGTAGCATCCAAAGATGCTTTGACCGGAATGATGCTGATATTGAATCCAATAGATGCAATTCCGATTCCGTTGTCACTGGCTGCACCGGCGATTCCCGCACAGTGGGTTCCATGCACCCAGGGTGAATTGGCGCCGGTGCTCGCAGGGGGATTGGCATCAGGATCATAATTGGCAACATCGTAGCCATTGACATCGTCGGTATACCCATTGAGATCGTCGTCCAGAAAGTTGTTGGGGACTTCGCCGGGATTGGTCCAGATGACTGAAGCGAGGTCTTCATGTGTAGTTGAAACCGCATTGTCCACGATCGCCACCTTGATGGTGGGAGAGCCCTGGGAAATGTCCCAGGCCTGGACCGCGTTGATCTTGGTCAGGGCCCACTGCTGAGGCTGCAGGTCATTGGGAAGGTAGGTGGTTCCCGTGGTCTGGATCAGGGGAACCTGTTCCGCACTCGATGTCTCTGGTTTGCCAGAGGGAATGTACATCCTTGAGATCAAAGGTGATGAAGGAGTCCTCCGGGCCAAACCCTTCCTGAAACGATAAGCGGCAACTCAATATTCTAAAACAGTTTTATACCTCGAGGAAAGGCCGCTGTTCAGTGGTCTTTTCTTTTGAAGGCATTTTTCAAATAGACACCGCTGGCCGGACCTTGATTGCAGAGCAAATCAAGAATAGAAAGATCGGGATGAAAGGCATCCCCAAATACGTGGAGGTAGGGTTGGGGATCAAACCAGTCGGCCTGGGTAGGGCCTTTGGGATTGAAGGCCCGGCGGTAATCAACTTCATAGTGATCGGAACCGTGAAAGGTATCCGTCAACTGAATCTCAAAATCAAGTTGAAGAACTTCGCGGAGCATCTTGATGATGGCCAGGTTCCGCTCCATCAGGGAAGTCATTTTTCCTTTGAAGAAGGGTTCAAAATAGTCCTCATAAAACTCGAAATAGGGGGAAGACCGGTAAGCGCTGGTGAGAGAAACCCATTGGTCGTGGACCCACTTCCCGTCAAAGAATATTTCCCGTTTGGAGATGACCGTGTTTTCTTTGGCCTTTTGGATCGGGATACTCAAAGTCAAAACCTTGTTGGAGGTCAGGATCCGCATGCGGTTGAAGTACTGTTGCTTCTTGTAATGCTCTTGGGTTTCAAGCAACAATACTTGTTCCTGTGCCGCAGCCACAAACCAAGAGACCGGTGGAAAATAGTAAATGGGAAAGACGTTCATGCACTCCAGTTTGCGGCAAAGGTAATTAATTCTTCATCCTGGCTTTCAGGTTCAGGAAAAGAGACATGATCAGCAGAACCCATGGAATTCCGTGCATAAACAGGTCAAATATATAGGTGAACTCCATGATGTATTCCCTATTGACGATCCACCGGATTTTTTCCACGATATGGGGTTCCGGAGTAAAGGGAGCGAGTCCAACGGTCAGGGATGCCAGCAGAAAGAGCAGCCATCCTTTACGAATGTAATACAGTGGTCTTATCCTCATTGTAAATTTTCCAGTTTCTTGATTCTTGAAGAAAGGTCATCCAATCTGTCCAGGGTTTCCCGCAGCATTTGCAAAATCAGAATATGGGTTTTCTTGGCATCAATTCCTACTGGACTGCTGTCACTGTGGATGATCCGGGCTATATCATCGTATTCTTTGGATTCTATCATAGCTTCAATTTATATCTCTTTCCCTTTTCTTTCATGTAGGCTTCAGGTCAAATTTACAATTTTCTATCAAGACCATTTTTTCCTGGCCCAATAGGTGGTTCAGTTGGCTTACCTGGTTCATGGGGCTACTATTTTATCCGGAAATCGTGTAATCGGGCCGCCCATTTGAGCACCAAAGCTCTCCTGATTTCCGTATCTTTATCTTAAATGCATCAGTGAGAAGCGCTATTGTCCTGTGTAGGACGGTCGCGGGTCTTTAATTCTGCTGAAAAATCCGGAAATTTGGAAAACCTTTGGACTATGCACATGAATACTCTTCTTAAGCCCCTCTTCGGTTTTATTTTTGCGCTCTGTTGGACGGTTTTGCCCGCGCAGGAACTCATGTACTATGTAGACATGTGCTCCTTCTATGACCAGGATGGAAAACCCTATATGGAGTTCTACCTGGACATCGAGACCAATAGTATGTTCCTGGAGTTGAAGGGGCCCGGACAGTATTCGGGAGAGGTAGAAGTCGAACTGATGGTTGAAGACCAAAATGGTGCCCAGGTGTATCAAAGAGTCTATGAGCTGGCCAGTGGGGCCATATCTGATACCTCCTCCAGCGAAAAGAATTTCGGAACCATGGACATTCGCCGGATCAGCCTCGAACCCGGAAAGTATGTTTTTACCGGATACCTGAAAGACAAGAACCTGCCGGATGCGAAGCTCCACAAGTTTGTCCGTGAGTTTGAAGTGGAAATACAGTCCCCGAATTTTTGCAGCCTGAGCGAGATCGAGTTCATCCAGTCTTTCAGAAAGGCTGAGGTAATGCAGGGACATCACAAGCATGGCTATGAGATTCTTCCCCTGGTCACCAATGGCACCTATGTCAACACCGATTCCCTGCATTACTACCTGGAAGCCTACCATACCGACCGCGAGTCAGAAGAGGTATTCTTTGTCAATGCATACATTACCATGGCCAATTCAGAGTCGAAGCTTCCCGGCGCGCAAAAGATCATGCGGCAAACGGTTGGCCCCTTGTCCCTGATCCAGGGAGGATTTGACATCAGCAATCTTCCGTCTCAGAGCTACTATCTCCAGATTGAGCTTTTCAACAAGCAGCAAAAGTCGATCGCAAAGGGGAAAAAGAAGTTTTTCCTTTCCAACTCCCGGATAGAAACCCCGATCTCCGCTACTGAGATCCCCTACGACGAAGCATTCAACCTGACCGATGAGGAACTGGATTATTATTTGAATACCCTCTACCTCGTATCAACATCTACGGAAGCGGAATTTGCAAAGTCGATGGTTACGGTTGAGCAGAAGAAGAACTTCTTCATGAACTTCTGGACCAAGCGGAGAAAGCTGTCCTCTGACAGTCCGGCCAAGCCCTTCATGGCGCATAAAAACCGGATCGACTATGCCAATGATCACTACAAAGCGGCTCACCTGGAAGGCTGGCGCACCGACCGTGGCCGGATAATTTTGGTACACGGACCTCCCAATGATATCGAGCGGTTCCCCAGCAGCAACACCAATTACCCTTACGTGATCTGGCGTTACAACAAGATCAAGACCCAAGCCAATGTGATGTTCGTCTTTTACAATCCCAATATTGCGATTGATGAATACGTTTTGCTGCATTCCAATCTTCTCGGCGAAATCAGCAATCCCCGCTGGCAGTACGAAGTTGTCAGGACCATCAACCAGGGCAACTTTGACAATAACCAACTGTTTGACGATTACAGCAACGGGCAAGGCCGCTAGTCAATCCCATATTGCCTATCTTTGCAAAAATTTTGATTCAGCATGAGTAAGCTTGGACGCGTATTGGTTGCAATGAGTGGTGGGCTGGACAGTACAGTGACCGCTGTGATGCTGCATGAGCAGGGATATGAAGTGGTCGGGTTGACCATGAAGACCTGGGACTACGCCAATTCCGGGGGCAGTAAGAAGGAGACGGGTTGCTGTAGCCTTGACTCGATCAACGATGCCCGTATGGTGGCGGTCGACATGGGCTTTCCCCATTATATCATAGATATCCGCGATGAGTTTGGTGACTTTGTCATCGACAATTTCGTAGAAGAATACCTCGCAGGACGTACCCCAAATCCCTGTGTGCTTTGCAATACCCATATCAAATGGGATGCACTCCTCCGCCGTGCCGATATGATGGATTGCGAATTCATCGCGACGGGTCACTATGCCCAGGTACGCAAAGAAAACGACCGCCATATCATTTCACGGGGGATCGACACCAACAAGGATCAGAGCTATGTCCTTTGGGGGCTGAAGCAGAGCAGCCTGGCCCGGACCATTTTCCCTATGGGGAAATATCACAAGCCGGAAATTCGGGAAATGGCACTGGAAATGGGATATGACAACCTGGTCAAGAAGCCTGAGTCCTATGAAATCTGTTTCATTCCTGACAACGATTACCATGGTTTCCTGAACCGTCGGGTAGAGGGGCTGGAAGAACGTGTCGCCAACGGTGATTTTGTGCTGGCAGATGGCACCGTGGTTGGTCAACACAAGGGGTATCCCTATTATACCATCGGCCAACGCAAGGGAATCATCGCCATGGGAGAACCCTATTATGTAACCAAAATCGACCCGGTGGCCAATACCGTTCACATAGGGAAAGAAGATGAATTGATGGACCAAAAGATGCGGGTCCGTGGGGTGAATCTGGTGAAATATCCTGAGTTGTCACCCGACACCCAGTCCCTGACCAAGATCAGGTACAAAGACCGCGGAAGCATGAGCACCCTGCATCCGGTTGACGACAACCACGTGGATGTAATCTTCCACGAGCCGGTGAAAGCAATTACCCCAGGCCAAAGTGCTGTATTCTACGAAGGGAATGATGTCCTCGGTGGTGGTTGGATCAAAATCATTGGCTGATCTATCTTCCAACCTTCAGCTTCTGGCCGGGAAAAATCTCATTCCCTTTCAGGTCGTTCCACTTCCTAAGATTTTCCAAAGGGACTTTGTAATCCTGTGAGATGCGCCAAAGGGTTTCACCGGCCTTGACCGTGTGAATCTTTCCTTTCGCAGGAGGGGAGGAGGTGTCGCTCGTTTTCTGAGTTCCTTTGCGTCCGTGATTGGCTGGTGGTGCTTCCGGACTGACGGTGACGGCTTTGGCCTTTGGCTTTTTAAGCTGCCCGGTATCCAGTAAGATGACCTTTTCTCCACTTGGCTTCCTGCCCTTCAGGTAGACTTTCTGCCCTGGCACAAGTGTGCTACCCAATTCCCTGGTACGGTTTTGCTTCATCAACTTCTTATAATCCAGGTCGTATTTTCCGGCAATGATCTGCCAGGTGTCTCCCGTCCGGGCGATGTGGTAGCGCATCTTTTTGGCCGGTTTCAACATGATAAAACTTCCCGCACCGGGGCGTGCGCTTATCCTGAGGTCGTTGTATTCCCGAATCCTGGCCGTTTTATTACCCGTTCGTACCGCAACCTCTGGCAAAGATTCCCCTGCTTTCAGGATCGCATAGTATTTTCCATAGTCGGGGTCGGACTGACGGTCAAGGTAGGTAAATCGGCGGGTGTCACGGTTGGAGCGTGGTTGTGAAACAGGGGTTTCGGTGGGGCTGGAGGTTTCGGTAGGACTGGTGTCAGATCCCGGCGAATCGCTTCCGGAAACTCCGGGAACAGCATTCTGATTGGGTGAGCCCGGTTGTTCGCCGGAAGCGATGGCACCTCCCTGGCTGGGGGCATAATAGAACAGGTTCTGTCCTTTGGGAAGGTTGCTTCCCTTGATCCAGGGATTGTATTTTCTCAGGGTCTCATTGTCAATCCCCCTCAGACTTGCCAATTGGTTAACCGAAGATTCCCCTCCGGTCGCATAAGCCTGTAAGCTGACCGTGGGAGCCCGCTTGCCGACTTCATCCTGAAAGGCGATTTTGTATGCGATGGCTTTGAGGACATACCAGTGAGTCTTAGCCGTGACCAGCAACGTTTTCTTACCGAAATTTTTCTCATCAATGAATGCCTTCGCACCTACCGGGCCCCGGTTGTACCCAATGACCGCATAGACCCAGTTGTCAAAATCCCGGTTGATGCGGAAGAAGTACCGGGCGGCACCCACCGAAGAACGGTAAATATGCTTGCGCTCATCTATGTATTTGTCTATCACCAGACCTACTTCACGGGCGGATGGTTCCTTCATTTGCCAGTATCCTACCGCACCCGATTTGGAAACCGCGGATCCATTGAAGGAACTCTCCTGAATGATGATGTATTTCAGGTCCTGAGGGACTTTTTCGACCTCAAAGGCTTCAGAAACGATGGGTAAATAGATATTGGCTTTGTCTACCAGGCTGGCAAAGTAGGTTTCGGACCGGTGAAGTTTGCCGATGAATTCATCAATATAATTGCGGGCGCCACTGTTGAGGGTCAATTCGATCCCGCAGAAATCCATGTGTTCCGGTGCCTCAGGGATGCTCTGGGCAGGCAAAGTGGACAGCGGAGCCAGAAAGGTCAAAAGAACAATTACGAGGAAGAGCCTTCTCATTATGATTACAATTTTTGGATCAGCATGATCCCGTCCCGGACGGGCATCAGGACCTGCATTACTTCTTTATTGTTCGAAACATGCTGCACAAAGTTGCGCAGACCGAGAGTTTCTTTGTCGCTGGTGTGCGCGTCGAGCACCCGGCCACTCCACAAAACATTGTCTGCCATGATAAATCCACCTTTTCGCAATTTGGGAAGCACAAGGTCAAAGTAGTTGCTATAGTTGTACTTGTCGGCATCGATGAATACCAGGTCCAGGGTCTCATCCAGTTGGGGAATAATATCCATTGCATTTCCGACCAGCATCTCGATTTTGTCAGCCAAGCCCGCCTTTTGAGCATATTTCAGGACCATATCTTCCAACTCTGCGTCAATGTCGATGGTGATCACCTTGCCACCCTCTGCCAGTCCTTCGGCCATACACAAGGCGGAATAGCCGGTGTAAGTACCGATTTCCAGGATGCGACGGGGCTGAACCATGCGTGAGATCATGCTCAGTATACGGCCCTGAAGATGACCGGACAACATTCTTGGGTAAAGGACCTTCAGGTTTGTTTCACGGTTGAGCTCAGCCAGCACCTCGGGCTCAGGGCTGGTAAAAGATTCTGCGTAGGCCTGGATATTGGGATCGATGAAGTCCATTGGTTTAAATAGATTGGAATAATAGCTTGTCAAAGAGGACAATTAAGCGTCGGTTTCAGCGGCACAATGCCCTCGGTTTAAAGTTAGGTGCAAAAGGGCAATAATAAAGTTGAATGATCCACCTTTCGGCTGTTGGTATCCGGATCAGTATCCATTGTGGTAGTCGGAAAGGGATGCTTTGTGGCGGAAAAAATTGGAGAACTTGAATCCGAAGAGTCCTGGGGTAAAGTGGTATGCTTGAAAAATGTTGACAGAAACGGCCTATCCGCGACATAGCCGTCGATTCGTTACCGAATTTCATTGGTATTAGTTAGTTTCATTTTACGGAAACTATAATGCCGAAACCGCCTTTGGGAATCATCCCCATCGTTCTTATATTTGGTACACTTCTTAGATATGCACAAATTGATTCTGACTATGAAATTGAAGATGTTCTTCGCCTACTTCCTGCTGGTCCCTGCGGTGCTGTTTTTGGCCCAAGGGTGCAACACATGTGATGTGGCAGGTGGTACTCTAACCTTCTCCCCGGAGAACCAGTACTTTCAGATTACTTATCTGGTAGATTCCAATGGCGCCAATTATTGTACAGATGTGTACAATCCGAACAATGTTCAGGTCCTGTTCAATGACAATGGCGGTTTTGGTCAGTTTATCCCTATCAGCGAAGACCTGAGTGATGGTGTCATCGGTCCCTTTAACTATACCGTTGAGCCAAACAATGTCCGCAAGGGTGAATTTAACCACTACGTTTACATCATCCAGAAGGACACTTTCGGAATTGATACGGTAGACATTAAGTTCTACCCTCGT
>CAYGRE010000128.1:0-16719 GCA_964352215.1 uncultured Bacteroidia bacterium | reverse complement strand
CCCCTAATTGGCCGTCTGGGGTCAAAAGAAAATTACCCGGATGGGGGTCTGCATGGACTTTGCCCAGCTCGTGCATCTGGAAATTGATAAAATTCCAGAGCGTTTGTCCGAGTTGGTCCCGAATCTCCTGGGAGGGATTGGTCGCCATGAATTCTTTCATGTGCATCCCGTCCAGCCATTCCATGGTGATCACTTTGTCAGAGCTCAGTTCAGGATAGTATGTCGGAAACCGCAAATTCGGAATGTGGGCACAAGCTTTGGAGATCTCTATCGATCTCTCAAGTTCGAGGGTATAGTTGGTCTCTTCCAACAAGCGCTCTTCCACTTCTTCGAAAATGGGGGCGAGGGCCTCGCTCTTGACACGTGCAATCCTCGCTGCGATGGGCTTGACCAATCTCAGGTCTGAAGTAATGGACTTGGCTACACCGGGGTACTGAATTTTAACTGCCAGCACCTTTCCATCTTTAACTGCTCGGTGAACCTGACCTATAGACGCAGCATTCACTGCATTCATATCAAATTCATCGAAAAGTTCCTCTGGACCTTTTCCAAAGGATTGACGAATCGTTTTTACAACCAGTGGGCCTGAGAGCGGAGGAGCATTGTACTGGGCGTTGGAAAAACGCTCCACATACTCCTTGGGAAGCATACCTTTGTCCATGCTCATCATCTGAGCCATCTTCAAAGCACTCCCTTTGAGCTTACTTAGCTCCTTGTAAATATCATCTGCATTCTTGGCATCCAACTCTGAACGGTCCAGATCCCGATTGAAGAGCTTCTTGGTGTAGTGGGTCGCATAATTGCGCCCGACCTTTGCTCCGGTCCGTGCAAATCGGGCGGCCCGTTGGATTTTGCCGGCAGGAATGGATACTTGGTCTTTCTTGTCACTCATTGGATCAGGTGAAGGGGTACGTTACACGTTAGTATAACGTGCCTGCCAAGGGAAAGTTCGACCCAAAACGGGCATACTGATAGAACCCGGGAAAAGAGATGTTGACTTGCGGCAGTCTGGGAGAGAATAGAATTCCCTTAAGGGGGCTAATCTTCCTTCATGGGGCGGGTATTCCGATAGAACAAACCACTCCATTTGCGGTAGCGGTCTTCCCGGCCATCAATGTCAAAATTGGGATCGATGCGCTTGACTTCATCCAAATCCAGGCGGTATTGCTGGAGCATATACTCAATGGATCTGGCAGTGTGCACACTATCAGGTCCGGTCCAGATAGCGGCCTCAAAGAGGTCTTCCAAGGTTTCTTCATCGAAGTCGGACCGCTCCAGGTAACGCTTCGCGGGGGTATCATTGTATTTCAGGCTGCGGCTGCTCATGGGAGAATCGCCACTTGATGCTGAATTCGTCGTCACGGTTCCCGTCCGGGTCCTGGTACCCCCTGAAGCACTGCTGCCGCTGGCGGCACTGCTACCTGAATTACCACCTGCGGTGGTATTTGCATTTACTCCGCCTTGGGTAGATGTAGATGTACGGGTATAGTTACGGGTACGTGGTGGATAGGCACTTGGCCGCTTTGAAGGAATCGTACTTGGAGGCAGGAGAACAGTACGTGAGGGATCAGAAGTAAGCACCTCAGTAGAACCACCATCAGAATCGTCTTCGACAATTACTGTTCCGGTGCGTAATTTACTTTTGTAAACACTGTCCCGGCGCGCTTTTTCTGCTTCGTAAGCAAGTCGTTTCGCTTCTTTATCAGCTGCGTCCAGAGAATCCTGCTTGGCTTGCTCCTCCTTGGTACCTTTGCGGTTTCCGCCCAATCCATCTACGTCCCTTTTCGCATTATTGACATCATTTTTTAAACCATCAACCTCTCTTTTCAGGTCTTCTGCTGGTCTGGTTACGTCACGCTTAGCGTTCCGAATGTCGTTGGGAATATCGGTGATGTCCCTTACGGTGTTCCGTGCATCCTTAACAGGATTGGTCACAGTATTCCCTGCATCTTTTACGGTGCCGGTAACATTTTTGAGAATCTGAGCCTGTATAGAGCCAGACCCCACCATTAATAATAAGGTGAATAATAGCCCCCTAAAAGTATATGCCGTGTTGGATTTCATTTCAATGCGGTAACGAACAAAAATTCCGATTATTGTCAGATACAACTAAGATAGGTAAAATATTCAAAAGGGTGGGCAAAAACAAGATCACCCTCTGGGCCTGACCAATATGAATTTGGCAAAATCAAATGCCGAATCCAAAAGATTGGGACCCATAAAGTCAAAGCCGAAGTTGACTGCCTTGTCAATGGCCTGGTCGGTTCGCTCGGCTTCACCACTCTTGTCACGTAGCCAAAAGCTGAGGAGAAACAGACACTGCGGCCAATGCCAACCTGCGTAATCTCCTCCGATAACATAACGCTCTGCGATCTCTCCGCGTCCTTTTCCTTCGTCAACTAATTCAGTTACAAAGGCGAGAAATACGGGCTTGAACAACTGGAGAAACTTAGGATTGTAATTCCACACTCCGAGCTTATCCTGAAAGAGTTCCAGAAAATCCCGGTCAACTTTTATTACTTCCAGTAAAGTGTAGTAGAAAGCCAGGAGCTTCTCCCGGACCATGTACTCCTGGTACAAGTCAGAAGCCTCAATGGTACGAACAGTATCAAAAAAATAGGTTTGCCAGATGGACTGCTGTACTTCACTCAGATTTTCAAATATTGCATTGAATTCTGCACGTTCCACCCCGGCCTGCTCGCAAACCTTTTGAATTGAAACGGGTAAATGCCCCGAGGCAAGGGCTATGTCCTTGTATGCCTGGTTGATGCTGGATTTAACTTCCATGTTGCAAAGATAAGCCCTCCCAATGATCTAAACATTAATTCAGAGCAATGTCATGTGAAAATATTATTTTGCAAGTGAATTTACCAATATCTATCCCTATGAGATACCTGAAACTCCTCACTTTTACGCTTATTTTCGGTGGCTTATTGAACAGTTGCTCCAAAACGACTTATCTCGTCCAAAGCAACCTGTGGGTTCAGAATTCTGGTGAGTACCGTGCCCTGGCTTTCCAGGCCTACAACAGTGCCAGATGGAGCCTGGACGATATGCTGGAACGTGTACGATTTGCAAAACCGCCTTGTATCGTCCTGGACCTTGATGAAACCTGTCTTGACAACAGCCCCTATACCGGTTACCAGATCAAAGAAAATGAAGCCTACACCAGTGAGGACTGGCAACGGTGGACCGCCCTGGCTGAAGCGGACTCGATCCCGGGATGTGTAAGTTTTCTCAAATGGGCTGATTCCAAGGTTGAGATCTTTTACATTTCCAACCGGAAAGTCGCTGAACTCGATGCCACCATTGAAAACATGAAAAGCCTGGGTTTCCCGAAAGCCGATAAGGACCACGTTATTCTGCGCACAGATGACTCCAACAAAGAAGCGCGACGTAAAATGGTCGAGGAAAAACACAGTATCGCTATGTATTTTGGAGATAACCTGAATGACTTCTCTGAAATGTTCGAAGAAAAATCAACCGGGGAAAGGAATCAACTGGTGGATGAGAACAGGACTGCCTGGGGCACTAAATTCATCATCATACCCAACCCCAACTACGGTTCCTGGCAAAGTGCAATTTTCGATTACCAACGAGGGCTTAAGCCGAGGCAGGAGAAAAAAATCCGGATGGAACACACGGATAGTTTTGAAAAATAGGGATCAATAGTCCACCGAGAGGTTTTCCCCGGTAGCAAAGCTTGCAAATACGGCTCGGAAGAAGCGCTTGATTTGCGTGATCGAAGTATCATCTGAAGGGATGGGCCTCAGGTTGAATATCCAGTAAAGGAGTTCACCGGCATCCCCTCTTATGGCAGCTGCCTGGATATTTCCCAGGAAGGCTTCGGGATCGGGTTCTGCATCGGAAATGGTTACCCCGGAACTGAAAAACAGCAAAAACATCTGATGGGTTCTTTCCATGGTCCCGATGGCAAACATCATGTCCAGGATTTGATCGGTATTGACCTTGGTCTTCTTGAGCAGTTTTTTCTCCACCAGAATTTCCAGGGGCTCGGGATATTGCAGGAAGACATTGGCTTCATCTCTGCGCATCCTGGAAAAAAATTCGCCGGTTACTTCCTCGTCGAGGATAAACTTGAGCAAAATGCTTTCTGGCAATCCTTTTGCCACGGCAACCTGCCCAAGTTGGGAAATCCACCTCTCGGCTTCTGCCGAAATCGGGTAGGACACCGAATCATAGCACCCGAACCCTTCGCCATTGTTAAGGGGGCAGGATTCACAATGCACAGCCAGTTCTTTCAGTTGCGATGTCTCCCGGAAAAGGTCACGAACAGTAACCTTCTTCACTTCAGACTCCCCTGTTTCGGCGGCGTACAGTTGAACGGTAAAAGATGTTTGTAAAGCTTCAGTCTCCGATTTGCCTTCCTCAACCAATCTGCGGAAGATATCTCCGGCTCTGTTGCGTGATTTGATCAGTTGGATCAGCCCGTCTGCCCCGACCTCCTCCTTGACTTTGCAGTCCTTGTTAATGATGTAATCTATGGCCACGAATCAGCTCTTCTGACAGTTGTTGACACAAGAAATGATCGTCAGCACCTCTCGCATCCGCAAAATATAATGGATATTTTTTCCACTTCGCTTCGATTCCAATACACCTTTGAGCTTCATCAGGTTTAAATGATGGGAAACCAGGGATTGCTCACAGTCAACCTTCGCGCAAATCTCAGACACGGTCAGACTCTCGTGACTGCCAAGCAGACACACAATTTGCAAGCGCATTGGATGTGCAATGGTCTTGAGAATAAATGCAGTCTCCTCAAGGTTAGCAGTATCTATTTGTATCATGGATCAAGAAGTCAGATACAAATATATGAAAATGTTTTCATTTGTTGATTTACACGCCATGGTCCAGCCGCAGCTTCTCCACGGCAATGATGCCGCTCAGACAAGCGCCGGGGATGCCTTGACCGGGATAGGTAGAGTCTCCACAGATATAAGCACCTTTTCCATCGAGGCGGGCATCTTTCATTTGCCAGGGTTTTATCCGCAGGTATTGAGGGTAGCCACCGACAAAGCCCCACTCTCTCGCAGTCCACTTTTGCCACGCTCCGGGGGTGGATGAGTGCCGATAAAGGATATTTTCCCGCTTCAAAAAGTCTTTTTCTTCAAGCACCTCGATGATCTTGTCCTCGATCAACTCTTTGTGGTCCACCAAGGTACCCTCCGGATCAAATATATGGGTGCTGATACTCGCCACTGCCTCCCCTGGCTTACAACGCGTCTCGTCCTCGTGGTGACTGAGGCTGAGAAATATACTTTGGGCATCTATGTCCGGTAGTCCGGTCTCCAGGTGGATTTGGTGGTGGATCGCATCGAATTCCCGGTGTTTCTTAAATGCGATCCCCATTTGAAAAGCACTCCGCAACATGCCTGAGGGCATGACCTTTTTCTCATACCTTGCTTTCAAACTGTCTTCCCATAAGGGGAGCGTATTGTTCAACGGGATGGCTGAAATCACATAAGACGCCTGGAATTCACCTTTTTTCCTGGTCAGAACCCGGTAGCCTGAATCCGTCTTTTCGACACGCTCAACCTTGGTGCGCAGGTCAACTGATCCTCCTTTTGCTTCGATGTAATCGACAATTGGCTTGACCAGTTGGTACATGCCTCCAGGGACATAATAATTGCCGTAGTTGGTATAGCACAGGGCAGCGGCGCCAAAGAGAAAATTCACTTCCGGAGCATAATTCTGAGCCGTAATCAGCAGCTGCTCATCTACAAAGGCACGAAATCTTTTGTTTTTGTGTAGATTGTGTTTCTTCAGCACGGATTCAGTAGAGCGGAAAGCGTTTGGAAGGCTCCGCACTTGATTCCAGCTGACGTTCTTTGCGGCCTCTACCAGATCACGAAACCGGGTGGGTGGAAAAGCCAGTTGGCGAAGGGAACTTTGCCACACCGATTGGCTGACCTTATAGGCTTCCTGCCAAAAGCTGCGTTGCCCCTCAGGTCCAAATACCCGCTCTGCTTCCCGAATCCAGGCCTCGAGGTCCTGGTGGCGGGTAACAACGGTTCCGTCATCCAGGTGGACTTTCATTGGAATGTCCAATTTCAGGGCATTTATCTGAATTCCTGTAACGTCTATAAGATGACGCAATGGCATGTGCTCATCGAGCCCAACCAATGTAGTTGCGCCGGCTTCAAATATAAAATGATGGCGAGGATAAGAGCTGGAGCAGCCACCAGGCATCCAGTTCTGCTCGAGTACCTTCACCTTCAATCCTTTTTGAGCCAGCAGTGCTGCTGCGGTTAGTCCTGCCATTCCACTTCCGATGACGATTACATCTTCCATCTTTTGTTTTGTATAACTTATCTTAGACATAACCTAAACAATACTTATTACGTATTGTTAGTATGACAGCATGAAAGTAACTGTTTGCAGAAAAGAGCATTTTAATGCAGCGCATCGTCTTCACAACCCAAAGTGGTCAGAAGAGAAAAACAAAGCTGTATTTGGAAAGTGCAACAATCCAAATTACCATGGTCACAATTACGACTTGACTGTAAAGGTACGTGGTGAAATGGATCCTGAAACCGGTTATGTTATCGATGCTAAAATCCTCAAGGATATTATCCTTAAAGAAGTAACTGAAAGATTTGATCACCAAAATCTCAATCTCGATGTGGAGGAGTTTAAAGATCTGAATCCTACGGCTGAAAATATTGCCATAGTGATTTGGAATAATCTTCGTCCACATATCAATGAGGAGTTTGAACTGACGGTGGTACTTTATGAAACAGCACGTAACTTCGTAGAATTCAATGGTTAAGAAAAACACACACATCGAAGATTTGGGGGACATGCACATCGGCACCTCTCTCGAAACCCCCTTACGTCATGATGCATTCGAAATGGATGACGACCTCAAAGTCGAATTGATTGAGAAGCACTTCAAAGAAATCATGACCATCCTAGGTTTAGATATGACTGACGACAGCCTCAGCGGCACTCCTCACCGGGTGGCAAAGATGTATGTCAAAGAAATTTTCAGCGGATTAAACCCTGCCAACGAACCTCAGGTCAAACTTTTTGACAACAAATACAATTACAATGAAATGTTGGTGGAAAGAGGAATCCCCTTTTTCTCCAACTGTGAACACCACTTTGTTCCCATTGTTGGTAAAGCCCACGTTGCTTATATGTCCAGCGGGAAGGTAGTAGGTCTCTCCAAGATCAATCGTATTGTACACTACTACGCCCGCCGTCCGCAAGTCCAGGAAAGGTTGACGATGCAAATTGCCAATCACCTCAAGCGGGTGCTTGATACAGAAGACGTCGCCGTAATTATTGAAGCTGAGCACATGTGCGTATCTACCCGTGGGGTGGAAGACCAGGGTGTGGTTACGGTCACTTCTGAATACGGTGGTCAATTCAAAGAAGATCCAAAGGTGCGCGAAGAGTTTTTTGCTTACCTGAAGAAATAAAGCTTTTGCCGGGTTCGCACAGCGAAGTCCAGCAGATAATTTACAGCCGATAGGACACTCCGTTCTATCGGTTGTTTTTATGTTGGGGATGAAACTGGACCCGAAGGAATTCAATTTTCTGTAACTTTCCATATATGGAAAAGAGACAAAGCAACTTAGGAGCAAGATTAATCAAATGGCTGGGGACAGCTTTCGCGGTTTATCTCGCCTCTGAATTGGTCGGAGGCATAGAGGTCGCAAGTTTTTGGACCGCTGTCTGGGTGGGGCTGTTACTGGGACTTCTCAACACGGTGCTCAAACCCATCCTGACCATCATTTCCTTTCCCCTGATCATACTTTCCCTGGGATTGTTCACGGTTGTCATCAATGCCGTCCTGCTGATGTTCTGCGGTGACTTGATCGAAAGCTTTACGGTCGAAGGTTTCTGGCCTGCTGTTTGGGGATCGGTTGTGATCAGCATTGTGAGTATGCTTCTGGAACCCAGAACCCCAAAAAACAACGATGATCAAGGTGGTGATGGAGGCCAGGGGGGTGGCCCGGGGGTACATGGCGGCGTATCGATTCGGATTGGAAAATTAGATTGAACCGCATTTATATTTCTCGCATTTAATTCCAAATGGGAAGGTTCATCAGCTTTGAATTTGGAATTAAAATAATAAAAAAAGCCTCTTCCACTTGGGAAAAGGCTTTTTCGTTGGGTAGTGAAATTTCCTCCGGCCTATCGGTTAGGAGAAGCGAAACCCAATTGTCAAAATTGAATTTCTACACCCTTTGCGTTGAAATACTTCACTTCCATCAGGGGAAGCGACTCGTCAGAAATTACTTTCACTGATTTCCCATACTTGAATCGCCACTTTCTCACCTGGCTGTAAAAACCTTTGGTCAGATATGACTCAATGAAAGGATGGGTATAGAGCACCAGCTTTTCCTTGTTCTGCTTCATCAGGAACTCCACATTGTTTTGGATCTCATCGGTGATGAGAATGGAAGGCTGGACCTTGCCACTGCCATTACAGCAGGGGCACATCTCTGAAGTAGAAATATCAAGTTGTGGTCGCACCCGCTGCCGCGTGATCTGTATCAATCCAAACCGGCTCATAGGCAGGATGGAATGCTTGGCGGGGTCGCGCCTCATCGCTTCTTTAAGCGTGGCGTAGAGGGCTTTTTTGTTATCAGACTTTTTGAGGTCAATAAAGTCAATCACAATGATTCCACCCATATCGCGCAAGCGCAATTGTCGGGCGATCTCTTCTGCGGCGACCGTATTGATCTTCAATGCGTTGTCCTCCAGGGTATCCCCCCGAAGGTTCTTACTTCCGCTGTTGACGTCGATGACGTGCAAAGCTTCAGTGTGCTCGATCACCAGGTAGGACCCATTGCGCATGGTCACGGTCTTCCCAAACGAAGCCTTGATCTGTTTTTCCAACCCGCGGGCTTCGAAAACAGGGCTTTTCCCCTTGAAAAACTTTAAGATTTTGGCTTGCTCCGGCATGGTCCGCTGGAGATAGTCATGGATCTCATTGTAAGTTTCCCGGTGGTCGGTAAGGATGGCGTCGAATCCGATTCCCAGCATATCACGGATGATACTGGTCGTACGGCCTTCTTCGCTCAATACCCGTTTTGGGGGGCGTGAATCTGCAATGGAGACACACATTCGATCCCATTTGGAAATCAATTTTTCCAGGTCTTGCTGTATCAGTTCTTTCTCCCGCCCTTCGGCAGCAGTCCGAACGATCACACCAAAATTGGCAGGTCGAATTTCGTTGATGATCTCCTTCAACCGCTTTTTCTCGTCGGTTGACCGGATTTTTCGTGATATAGAAATTTCATTCCCAAACGGAACAACAATAACATATTGTCCAGGGAGCGATATCTCACAAGTCAAGCGAGGCCCTTTCGTGGAAATGGCTTCTTTTTCGACTTGAACCAGGATGGGTTGGTTACTCTTGAAGACCTGCCCGATCCTACCGTCCTTATTGATCTCAGGCAACATCTTAATCTCCCCAAGGGGAGTGATGTTGTTCTTCGAACTTTGTACGCTCTTCACATACTTCTGAAGGGTGCGTACTTTAGGACCCAGGTCCAGGTAGTGCAGAAAGGCATCACGCGGATGCCCAACTTCTACGAAGGCAGCGTTGAGACCCGGGACGATCTTTTTGACCTTTCCCAGGAATATATCACCGACCGAAAAAAGCTTGTTGGTTTTTTCGTAGTGAAGTTCGACGATGCGCCGGTCTTCAAGTATTCCTATTCTCAACCCTTCCTCGTTGCTGCTGACGACTAATTCATTCACAATGATTTTAGCTTAAGTGAGCGAACTATCTGACAGCTTGTGGAAGGCTGTGTGGAATAACCAATTACTTCTTCTTCTTGTGACGATTCTTCCTCAAACGCTTTTTGCGCTTGTGGGTCGCAATCTTATGTCTTTTCCTCTTTTTACCGCTTGGCATTAGGATAGAAATTATTGATTGTTCTTGAGCGAGGATTCAGCGGCGGCGGCTAATTCAGGATCTTGCTGCTGTTCTGCAACCTCGGTCATCCATTTTTTGTATTCTGCGGTTTTACCTTGCTCTCTCAGAGACACTCCCAAGAAGTACTTGGCCCGGATATTTCCGGCATCGACTTCGAGAATTTGTCTGAATCGTCCCTCTGCTTTGTCAAATTGGCCGGTCTCCAGGGAGAACCCACCCAAGTGAAAGAGGGCTTCAGTGTTTTGAGGGTTGGCTTCTGCAACTTCTCTGATTTTAAGTATGCCCTGCATACTCAGACCAGGCGATCTTGCTTCGACGTAAGCCAGTCCCAATTCAATTTTAGCGACTTCATTGTCTGGTTCCTTTGCGACCACTTCCTCCAAAAAGTGAATGGCCTCATCGGAGAACCTTCTAAAGGCAACTGTGTCAGCCATCATTGGCTGGGTTCGGTTGGCATTGCGAAACAATGCACCTGCTACCAGTAGGTTCTTCGGGGCAGGCTGTTCGTGGGCAAGCATACCAGCATAAACTGCTGCTACATCTATTCTTCCAACTGCCTGGGTCCCTTCGACGATGTCGCGAAATAATTCTGACCGAGAGCTGTCTTCTTTTTCTTGCTCCAATGCTGTCAACATCACGGAAATGTTGTCGTCAGGCTTAAAAGGAGGTAACAGATCAAGTAAAGCGTCCGCATTGGGATCTGCATTCCTTACTGCTGGAGATTTCTCTCCGGTAGTGGAGCCGCTGCCGATCTCACTTGCTTCGTCTTCGCTCAGATTGGTTTTATCCGCAAATAGTAAAAGAACGAATACTATTAAGCCAAATCCAACTACTGCGATGTGTTGCCAACCGAAGCTGGAACCAGGCTGTTTAGTATTACTCATGATTTATTTTATCAAGCCTCCACAGGCTTCTTTTCTTCACCTTTTACCTTCTCTACGAAGGATTTTGCCGGCTTAAACGCCGGAATGAAATGCTCGGGGATCACGATGGACTTATTTTGCGAAATGATCCGCGCGATCTTCTGTGCACGTTTTTTCACAACGAATGAACCGAAATTACGGAAGTAGACATTCTCATGCTCGGCAAGAGCGTTCTTGATCACTTTGAAAAAAGCTTCAAGGGTAGTGGAAACGTCTGCTTTATCAACTCCGGTTTTATTCGCGATTTCGTTAATAACTTCAGCCTTTGTCACTGCTAATTTATTTTTATAGTTAACACCAAAAAAATCTTTCCAACTTTACTTAACTCCCTAAGCATTAGCTATTTGCCAACTGCCGGAAACGAGGAAACAAATTTAGCCTTTTAAATGGAAACTGAAAATGTTTTTTGGAATTGGCTCAAAATCTGGCTCCTACGGGACAGAACCTTTTATTCTTGTTCCTAGTTCTAGCTGTATGCTCAACCCTGCTATCGAATTGATCAGGTGGTATGAAATCCACGGTCGAGACCTTCCCTGGCGACATACCAGGGATCCCTACCACATTTGGCTGAGTGAGATCATCCTCCAACAAACCAGGGTGGATCAGGGAAAATCTTACTGGGAAAGATTTATTATTCGCTTTCCAACTGTGCATGATTTGGCCCGTGCCGACCACGATACTGTGATGAAAATGTGGGAAGGTCTGGGATATTACTCCCGCGCCAGAAACCTTCACCACACTGCAAAAGTAGTTTCTGAAGAAATGGAAGGTAAGTTTCCTGACAGCTGGCAAGGTTTGATCAAGCTGAAGGGAATCGGTCCTTACACAGCCAGGGCGATCGGGTCCATTGCTTTTGGGAACAAAACGGCAGTGATCGATGGAAATGTATTCAGAGTAGTGACCCGCTACCTCGCCGACTTTAGCCCTATTGATGCTCCACAGACCCGAAAGTCGCTTCAGGAACGCCTCGACAGCTGGGTCACCAGCGTAGATGCCGCTGCTTTTAACCAGGCGATTATGGATTTGGGGTCTCAGATATGCACACCGCGGAGTCCGGCCTGTACCCTTTGCCCTCTGCAATCCAATTGCAAAGCATATCTGGAAGGATGTATGGAAGAACTTCCGGTGAAAGCGAAGAAACTGAAACGCAAATCACAATTCCTGGAATTCTTCCTGGTGGGAACTGAGGAAAAAACCATTCTTGTTCGGAGAAGGCCAATGAATGGTATCTGGGCCGGGTTGTGGGAAATTCCATCGCTCGAGGTTACGGAGGAGGATTGGAAGCAGGCAAACCGGGATGGTTTTGAATTGCTGGGGGCGTTCAAACATGTGCTGACCCACATCGACATGATGATCAAAGTTTACCGTGGACCTGCCTTTCCCGGTGACGACCATGAAGGCCTCCATTTCATATCTGAGAAAAATATTCCGGACTATGGATTCTCACGTGCAGTCTTAAAAATATTTGAGCGATATTTGGCCGGAATTACTTAAATTGGATTTCACCTTAAGCAGAAATGCCTGATTACGCAATCAACAAGGCCATCATGATGGGAGATATGGAAACTGAACCGAAACTGCGTCTCACGCAGACCAGCTTTCCAGTATGCTATTCCCCACTGGCTACATATTGCCGGCAGCTTGCAGCCGGGGGACAGTGGCACGGTACCAGCGACTGGCATAACATCAACCTTGGGATGCAGAAAGCCGATATTGCGAGACATCCATCTTTCTGATATGTTTTACCAATTTTTTATATAGTGGACCCAGAGCCTGGTAGTTATAGCCTCATACTGACAAGCTTTCCCGAGTTTTTAACGAGTTTTGGACCTTACCTCCTTGCCATTATTCTCCTGCTTGTATTTTCTGCCATTATATCCGGGACAGAGGTTGCTTTCTTTTCCCTTTCTGAAGCAGAAAAAGAGGAATTCAAAGAGGAAGAAAACAGGGTGTACGAACTTCTTCAGGCACCCAGACGACTGCTGGCTACCATCCTCATTTTCAACAACCTGGTAAATGTCGCCATCATTCTCCTTGCCTCCTTCTTATTGAACCTGATGTCGCAAACTTTCGATTGGAAATCTACGTCCTGGGCAGAATATGTGCTTCCAATTGTAGAAGCCGGCATCATTACCTTTATCCTGCTCTTCTTTGGTGAAATCACCCCCAAGGTTTACGCGTCGCAAAACAGATTGTTGATCGTCCGCAAGTTCGCTTTCCCGATCAAGATACTCAGGGGATTTTTGCATCCACTGTCCTGGCTTCTGATTCGAAGCACCAGCTTCATCGACCACAGAATCAAGGACAGAAGTGGCTCCGCCTCATACGAGGACATCAAGCATGCCATTGACCTCACCAGTGACGAGACCTCACCAGATGAGGAAAAGACCATTCTGAAGGGCATTGTCAATTTTTCCAATACCATGGTCAAGGCGGTGATGCGGGCCCGGGTGGATATGGTCGCCATTGATATCAATGCGCCGCTTCAGGAAGTCATCGACCTGATCAATGATGCGGGATATTCGCGTATCCCTGTTTACGATGAAAGCTTTGACAGTATCAAAGGGGTGCTGTATGTCAAAGACTTATTGCCGCTGCTTAAGCCCAATGCACCTACGGTGGAATGGCAGTCTCTGATCCGTGCTGCCTACTTTATTCCGGAGACTAAGAAAATCGACGACCTATTTGAAGAATTTAAAAAACGTCGCCTTCATATTGCCATTGTAGTGGACGAATTCGGTGGCACTGGGGGACTTGTTACCTTAGAGGATATTATAGAAGAGATATTCGGTGAGATCGTAGACGAATTTGATGTGGAGGAACTGGGTTTCTCCAAGCTTTCAGACAATGTCTACATCTTTGACGGAAAGATGCCGCTGAACGACATCCTTCGGGAAGTAAGTGTTCCCGGTGACAGCTTTGACTCTGTGCGGGGGGATGCTGATACCCTGGCCGGGCTGATCCTGGAAGAGCATGGGCGAATCCCGGTGATCGGAGATGTCATCGAGTTTGGAAAATTCCGCTTTTCAATTGAATCGGTGACCAAAAAGAGAATTAAGCGGGTCAAATTTGAAGTCCTGGAAGAGGTCACGGAAGCAGAAGAAACATAAGGTGAACATGAACGGAACAGGTAAGAAATGGTGGGCGCTCTTATTGGCAGGGCTGTTTTTTGTAGCATGTACAGAAAAAGAACGGGTTCCGCTTCCCCGTCCTACGGGCTGGCCCCGGATGGAACTTCCTCCCCATGCCTATCAAAGCCTGGAAAATTCTCCCTGTCCCTTTACTTTTGAATATCCTGAGATGGCGGTGGTGGAATCATCCCTCAATGATTCCTGCTGGATGGACCTCTACCTCGAACCTTTTGAATGCCGCTGGCACCTCACCTACCGCTACATCCCCGGATCGGGCAAGACCATTGAGGAGCACAACGAAGAGTACCGCAAGCTGGTGTTTAAGCATATCCAAAAGGTCAGCCAGATCAAAGAAAAGCCGCTCGCTACTGAGTTTGGCAATGGCATCCTCTATGAGCTCTACGGCACGGTGGGCGTCCCGGCTCAATTGCTGTTTACCGACTCTACCCACCTGGTGATGGCCTCATTTTACTTTGACACTGCGGTTCGCAATGACTCCCTGGCCCCGCTCATCGACTTCGTCAAAGAAGACATGGTCCACCTGGCCAATACCATCCGCTGGAAAGAATGATTTCGCTCAGGTCTCTTGATAAGTAAGGGAAAAATTATCTCCGGGCCGTGTGGAATTGGTGAGGGTTTTGCACCTTTACCGTAGAAGCAAAAAACCTTTAAAGACAACCAATAGATGAGAAAGTTCATTTTTCTCCTGGTATTTGCCGGCGGCCTGATCCCCGCCCTGAGAGCCCAGGAACCTATAGAAATCGAGTCAGAACTGACTGAAGTTACTGTTTACCTCTCCGGTGCCCAGATCACCCGGGAAGCCGACCTAACCCTGAAAACAGGCGACAATATTTTTATTTTCAAGGGATTGGCCAATTCGATCAATGCCTCCAGCATCCAGGCTTCAGCGCCGAAAGATGTGATCATCAACTCGGTGAGCCATGAAATCAATTACCTGAAGCCTCAGGAATTGTCCCCCCGCCGCCGTCAGTTACAGGATTCCCTGCAGTTGGTCAGTGACAAGATTACTGTGATCAACGAATCCATGCAGGTGTATACCACCGAGCGGGCCATGCTCCAGGCCAACCAACGTCTGGGAGGCAATGAAAAAGGTGTTACTGCTGAAGAACTTGCCAAGGCGGCAGACTTTTTCCGGGTACGGTTAGATGACCTTTCCAGTCGCACTTTCAAGCTGGAAAAGGAACGCAAAGAACTCCAGGATATCAAAAACCGTCTCAATAAGCAGGTCAAAGAGTTGAATATCCTCAAGGACCAGGCTTCCAATGACATCGTCCTGAAGGTCCGGGCTTTGAAGGCTGGAAAACGGAAAGTTGCGATCCGCTACCTGGTGGATGGTGCGGGCTGGGTTCCTGCTTATGACCTCCGGGTACAGGATACGGACAGCGACATCAAGCTGACTTACCGGGCCGATGTCGCTCAGAATACGGGCATTGACTGGTCCGACATTCTCCTGACCCTGTCTTCTGCCAATCCCAACCAGGGAGGCACCAAGCCGTCGCTCAGCCAATGGAATCTATATGCCTACGCTCCCGGCGCCTACCGCCAGGAAAAAGGTGCTTATGGCTATATGGGAAAATCCGAATCACGGACCCAAACCATCAGCCCAAATGCGGACGGAAAAAGTGATAAAATCGCATTGGGAGGTGCAACCCTGGCTGATTATACTACGGTGGTGGAAGGGGCTACTTCTGCAGAGTTCAAGATTGATATCCGGCAAAATATCCCCAGCGATGGCAAGGCACAACAAGTCGCCATTCAGGATGCAAACCTACCGGCTTCCTACCTGCACATTGCAGCTCCCAAGCTGGACCCGGATGCCTTCCTGCTGGCCCAGGTTACGGACTGGGAATCCCTCAACCTGCTTCCCGGCGCGGTCAACATTTTCTTTGAAGGCACCTATATTGCGGAATCCTTTATCGACCCTGCCTATACCCTGGACACCCTGGATTTCTCCCTCGGCCGCGACAAGAAAGTTGTAGTCGAACGCAACCAGCTGAAGGACTTCAGCAAAGTGCGCAACCTGGGAGCCAACCGGGAACGGACCTTTGCCTTTGAATTTGTAGTGCGCAATACCAAATCTTCTGAGGTCAACCTGATCCTCCAGGATCAGATCCCCGTTTCCATGGATGAAGACATCACCGTGAAAGTAGAGGAAGCCAGCGACGGAGAGGTCAATGCAGACACCGGGATCATCACCTGGCGCGTCAAACTCGCTCCGGCAGAGACGAAGAAAATCAAGCTCATTTTCTCGGTTAAGCATCCCAAAAAGAAGATCGTTCCTGGTATCTAATCAAGCTGCAAACATCATGAAAACATATATCATAGCCTTATTCGCATTGTTGATTGCCTTTCCCGTCCAGGGTTGGGCCGCAGAACCCATCAATGAAGTAGACGCGGACAGCCAGATCGGAGCCGTCACGGTATTCCTGAAAGGTGCCCAGGTCAACCGCAATGCTGAAGTGTTGCTCCGCCGGGGCGGCAACAAAGTCTTCTTCCGGGGCTTGGCCAAGAACATCGACCCCAAAAGTATTCAGGTCAAGGCCCCCAACGAGATCCTGATCAATTCGGTAACGATTGAGACGAATTACCTCAACCTCAATGCCCACAAACCGCGGGTTAAGTTGCTGAACGACTCCCTGCAGATTCTCGCGGACCTGGTGGATGAATCCCACAACCAGCGCAGCAACCTGGGGGAAGAGAAGAATATGATCATGGCCAATCAGAAGAC
>CAYGRE010000127.1:0-16786 GCA_964352215.1 uncultured Bacteroidia bacterium | reverse complement strand
GAAGGAATCATCTATTCTTGGGCACGGTCATGATTTAACCGGACGCCAATGATTAATAATTTTGAAATCCATCAATGAAAAAAGTGGAATATCATGATCAATCGCCCAATGTTTCCAATGGCGACCTAATCTTTGCTTTGGATCGATCTGTGAGGTGGGTGTATATCTGCGTAGTTAAAAGGTTTTTGTGGCCAAGCAGTTCTTGTACAAACCGCACATCAACCCCATCTTCCAGAAGGTGGGTTGCAAAGGAATGCCGCAAGGAATGGACTGTTGCAGGTTTATCTACGCTGGCTTTTTGCAAAGCCCTCTTGAAAATTGCTTGTACGGATCGGGCACTGTAAGGCTTTCCGGGCTTGCCCTCAAACAGATAGGTCGTTGGTTTAAATTCAATCCAATACGCTCTGAGTAGATCCAGTAACCGCTGAGACAACATTACCTCCCGATCTTTGCCCCCTTTTCCCTGAACAATTCGCAGGGCCATTCTTTCTGAATCAATATCTCGCGGCATTAGGTTCAATACTTCGCCCAGACGTAATCCTCCCGAATAAAGCGTGGTAAGAATTGTTTTGTGCTTCAGGTTTGCAGGAGCTTCGAGCAGAGTCGATACTTCGGATTTGGATAGAACAACGGGGAGCTTTTCACTTTTCCTAACCTGCCGTGCAAAATCGAGGCTGATGTGTCTGTTATTAACAGTTAACGTCCGATGATATCGAGAGTCTGACCAACGGGAAGATTCTCTGATATCTAATGTTAACAGCAGGCTATCATGATAATTTTGTATTATCCAAGTCAATTCTTTTATTTGGAATTGAATATTTTCCATATCCGATAAACTTGTAATACCATCACAGGTACAAAGTGAAACAAAGCACCACCCTTACTTTCGTGCTCTCCTTGTAAGCCTAAAGAAGCCCAATGAGCAAAAGCCATGACAGCTGCTAAGTATACCCAAAGATGAAAGTACTTATCGAAAAGATCCTGTAGCACATCTGAACAGTCTTAGAGGCGGTAGCCTGATACACACCTCTCGGTATGTATAAATAATAAAACTATCAGCAGTCCAATAGTAAAGAAAGTCCCAAATTTCATATTTCTTTTATAGAGATCATCTGCTGTGTTAAAAGCATCAAAGCTCAATCGTATGCTGATCTACAACAATGGATTGAGCTTTGATGCTATTGTTTTACTACAATTATTTTATGATTTAAAACCACATAGCTCCTGGGTCACCTGGAAAAAAGCTATCAGGCAGAGCTAAAAATAATCCACCTGGCTTATGATTAGGGTATAATAAGATTAATTCATCTACCACTTCTTGTACTGATGCGGCAAAACCACCAGCAGCTAATTCTTTTGTCCTCTTTATTAGTCCTCGAGCATCAGTTAAGTAGGTAATATTCTCATCAAATACCTGTGCAATATCTGTTCTGCGACCATTATGTCCCATGAAGATATGATTGTAATCTTCGAACTCAGATTTCATCTCATTCAATCCCGCAATCCAAATTTCTAGTTCATCGGTCCCATCTAATGGAGTGTACTCTCTGATAAAGGCATGAGAATTATTAAATACTAAATCACCTACAAAAACACTCTTATATTCTGGAATAGAAATATATCCATTTTCCGCTGTTTCTGTATTAGATAGGTTGTCAAACATAAAATCCAAACCACCAATTGCTTGAATTCCGCTAATGGAAATTAAATCTCCACTAAATAATCCTGCAAAGATAGAATCCGCTTCTAACTCGCTTGTAGTATTGTTTTCTACATATATGGGAACGTCAGCAAAGTTGCCAATGTTGCCATAATGATCTTGGTGGGCATGCGTAATAATTACATTGATAGGTTTAGCAATTGCATCAGCATAAGCACGTAATTCAGTTCCTGCATCAAGGAAGTTTCCAAATGAAAAAGCGACATCTATTAATGTAACATCAGTTTCTGATTCCACCATCACTGCGGTTACTAATTCTCCCAAAATTATAGTGTGATATCTAATATGATCTTCAGTTATCACTTCTACTGTTCCATTTGTTATTGTAGTAGTAGGTGCTGTTCCGAACTCAACTACTTTAATGTCATCGTCCTCCCTGCATGATGCAAAGAATAGGAGGCTTGCTAAAAAGAATATTGATAAATTAATTTTCCTCATTTTTTAGTTATTTATATTGTTTTTTAATTTTTAACGAACTTCACACATAGTGTAATAGGGCTAGAAGTGAAAGTGCTATTTCTATCGTATTGATATGTGTTTATTTTCATTAATAATAACACAAAGATGCAGGCAAAAAAGTGGTTGATAAATAAGATACCTTAAGAAAAGTTACTATTAAGAAAAGTTACTATTGGGGTGATTTTTTCGCAAGTTTTCGTCTCAGATCACTGAGCTACTAAGGCGTGATGCCTATGTGCGAGGCTATAAGCTTAAGCGGAAGTCGTTGAACTAAAGTAGAGTAAGTCTTGGTAAAACTAATATATCGATCTTTGGCAGTGGCACTTATTAGGCTTATTACTTTTTTGTTAGTGGCTATTAGGTTATTTCTTAACTTAATACCAATTTCTGCAAGCATATACTTGTCCAGTTTATGGAAGTCAGCTAGAGCGGCTGTCGATATAAGGGAGACCTCACTACCTTCTACGGCATCTATAAAGATCATAGTAGGCTTGTTGTTCGTGGCACTATCCATGTCCTCAATGAGCCATCCTTCTGTAGCGAATTGTAATATGTGCTCTTTTTCTGTATCATCTATCACATAACTTTTTAGACAGCCATTTTGCACTTTATTGGTGAACGCAAATACAACCCACGAATCAATAAATGATCAAAGAACATGTCAGCAATCCCAAAACCTTCAGTATGCCGAAAAACATCCGACAGCTAACAAAGTGCAAAACGGCTATAGCCGCTAAACGCGTCTACATCGTTTGCACCGAGCGTTGTACGTAATTTCCAAAACAACTGGAAAAAACCATGCGGTCAGTTTTGTAATAAAAGATAACTTACAAAGGATTAAAATTTATATCTAAATGTTGCACCTATGGTTCTTGGAGCTCCATAAAAAGCTTCGGTTAACCCAAATGAATTATTTCCGCCTTGAATCACAGCTTCGTTTGTTAAGTTTTTACCCCATATTGTAAGCTGATATTTATCTTTAAAGATCAGCCCAACATTTGTTGATAGTAATGAAAAACCAGATTGATATAATGCAGATGTGTTCTGACGATTATGAAAAGTTCCATCTTGATAGCTATAGTCGGCTCTTACATCTAACTTTAATTCTTTAGTAAGCTGTGGAGAAAATCCTACACCAATACCAAGTTGAGACGCAGGAGTTTTCTCGTATTTAGATTCTAGAGTTAGTCCAGAAGATGGATTAACGATTGTATATCGAGCATCAGTTAACCCTGCAAAAGCATTTACATATAAGTTTTTTCCAATTCTTGTTAACACTTCTAATTCAACACCTAAAATTTCTCCTTTCACTCTGTTTTGTATAAGTACTTCTTCTGTTGTTACGGAGTCTGTTTGTATTTCGGCTATATCTGTGATGAAGCCAGAGAAGTTTAAACGTGTATTTCTTCCTAAGTGACTTTTCATACCTAACTCAAGGTTTCTAGCCGTTTCTGGATTGTACATTTGAATTCCGTTTGCAGACTGCAGCGGTTGTGCGCTAAACCCTCCACTCTTAAAGCCATGTGCAAAATTCAAATACGTTAGAATTTTTTCCGTAGCCTGATATTCTGCTGCAAAATGACCTGTCAACATCGTCCAGTCCGCTGAATTAACAGTGTTTTCTGGAACAATGTAAGTTCCACTCGCAATTTTTTTATGAGTAGCAGTAAATGTTTTATCATCATAAGACAATCTTAAACCACCCGCTACTGTCCATCTTTTTGTAAAATCATAGGATATATTTGCATAAGCAGCCATATTGTTATTTACGGACCTGTTGGCTATCTCGCGGGTAAAATCCAGTTCCTCATTAGCAGGGTTGTTCGCCCCACCATAAGGCCCTGCAACAGCTGTTGAATCTGCATTTTCTAAGGCTTCATATAAGTTAGAAGCATCCTCAATTAATTTATTCTCCTCATTGCTTTCTGTCATATAATAAGCACCAACTAACCAATTGAATTTAGAAGGCTTTTTATTATAGAATTGTAGTTCAGCACTTGTAGAAACAGAGCTGAAATCTGTATTGGATTGTAAAAAGTTTATCGGGCTATGGTCACCATCTTTCGCAAAGCGTGAATTCATATTTCTATGCCCAAGAATTAGTTTACTTTCTACTTTTCCTAAATCTAATTTAGCTGTTCCATTTACTCCAAAAGCGCCTAATTGATTAATACTAGCGCCTGTTGCATTTGTTTGATATGGTTCTGTTGTAAGCACATTAGCAAAAGGATCAACACCTAACAATTGCTTATAAATTCCTCCAAACTGGAAAGCATTAGAGTCGGTTCCCACTAAAGATGAGGCCATTGAACCTGCATCTGTTCTTGTAAAATCAAATCCTAAATCAAGTACTAATTTATCTGTGGGAATAGCTCTCACTTTTCCTCTTAAAAAGAAAGTATTATCATTTCCTTGGTCTTGTGAATTGTCTAAAACTCTTTCTGTATAACCACCTCGTGACCGATAAACAGTACTAATGTTTACAGCTACTTTTTTATTGATAGGAATATTAGCAGTTCCTCTAAACTGAAGTAAATTAAAGTTTCCACCACTAAGTTCTGCAGAACCAAAAATAGAATCCGTGGTAGGATTAGCTGTAGTAATGTTTATCGCTCCACCAATAGTATTTCTACCAAACGTTGAGCCTTGTGGCCCTCTTAATACTTCAACTTGTGAACCTTGCATTTCAAACAAAGTACCTATTGTACGTGGTATGTATACACCATCTACATACACTCCTACTCCAGGATCGGATGTTCCACTATAATTACTTTGACCAATTCCTCTTATAAAAATTGAATTTCCAAAAGCAGCTCCTACCTGTCCGTTATTTATCACTAAATTGGGTGTAAATCGTGTAATATCTGTTAATTGAGTAGCGTTTCTGTCTTCTAATTCTTTCGCTGTAAAAGCAGTTAAAGAAAATGGAACAGACTGCGATAGTTCAGAAATTCTTCTGGCAGTAATTTCTGTATCTACTAAGGCTGTGTCTGTTGTAGAATTTTGCGCAAAGAGCGCAGTAGAAGATACCACCGAAACAAAAAATGTAAGCAATAAGGTTTTTACTTGGGCATAGTATAATAAGCTTTTCATAATTTTCTCTTTAATAAATTAATATGATTAGTTATGAAGCAAAATTGAGCCTAATTGAAAGAGAAAAAATAAGGTAGATTAAGAAATTAGATTTTGCAGGCGCTTCATATACTTACTAGTGATAATCATGACCTTGTCGAAAGGGCTATTTCATACACTTGAATAGGATGTATTAATCCTTTGAAAGAAATAATTATGTTACTATTGCAAATATTAAAGTAAGGAGAAATAACTACGTACAACAATGTGTAAAAATGTATTAAAACGCATTTTACACTAACGAAATCCTAATCATTTCTGCTTGCGTACAGGCTGGAATGGCCGAAAAAGGAAAGGGACCGAAAGATAAAACTATCTTGCAGTCCCTTTGTGTACATGGAAAGGGATTCGAACCCTTCTGAAAATCCACCCGTTTTTAGGCAATAACAATTTCAGGTGAGCTGCTGGAATAAGGATTGTCAGGGTTGGAGTGGTTTCGAAGGATTTCTTTAAGATTCACTCCGATTTTCAGATTGTGATTTTCAGAGATCAGAATTTTGATTTCTCGAATGAGTAATTCTGGAGAAGGAAAAGATTGGTCTTTGGCTTTAGAATCAAAAATATCCATCCCTTCATCAAGAGAGATATTCACCAGTTTGGCATAGTGTTTTTCAGTTATTTGGGTTGTTTTATGACCGAGGAGTTGAGAAACAACTTTTAGTCTCACCCCTTTTGCCAATAGGTAACATGCAAACGACCTTCTCAAGCCAAGCACACTTGACATCTTTGTTGATTCCTACCATTTGGAATATTCGCCTTAATCGCACGTTCATTGTCCCATTGGTTGCGATTTCCATATTGAAGACTTTGCCAACACCGGATAGGTTGGCAACCTCACGCATTTTGGATGTGATCTTTAACCGTAAACTATCAGTGGTTTTGGTCATCAATAGGGAAATATGTGTCTTTGAGATTTGAATTTCTGGGTGCCTATCTCCTAACTTCTTCAGGTCGGAATATCTCAATCCGGTATAAAGTGGTTACTTTGTCTGACATTCCCAGGCTATAAAGCACATTGTTGATCCACGGTCGAATATTATCCGAATTCAGAGAAATCTTAAATGTC
This sequence comes from uncultured Bacteroidia bacterium, assembly GCA_964352215.1. Classification (GTDB taxonomy): domain Bacteria; phylum Bacteroidota; class Bacteroidia; order J057; family JADKCL01; genus CAWUKT01. The sequence continues at coordinate 10,409 of CAYGRE010000127.1, read as the reverse complement.
GAATAGACTCCCACTTTCAGGGCTCCAGCCAACAATTTCTTAAACTCCTTGCGGGCTTCACCGCCATCTTTCAGCCTTCCAGACCGAACAACCGGAACAAACCCATCTTGCAAAAGACCATAGAATTTCAATCGATACATAAACTTGTAGTAGAGCCACCAAAACCGCCCCCGAAAGGGCAGCCTGGTGGTCAAATCAACCAACTCTCATTACCAACTATACAACCTGTTGAACAGTCAAGCCAAGCACTCCTTCGAAGCCCCAACGGTCCGGCCCCGCAAGCGCGGGACCGGATACCAGTCAACAAATCAATCAGGGGCCGGAGGAGGACAAACAGCTCAGCGCTTCCAAAACGATGATTGCTCCGGCCCCACCTGGTGGTTAGGATCATCCCCCGGAAAAGGGATAGTTGGAAGGAGTGCATAGCTATTCCTGCCGCTTCCGTGCAAAATCACAGTCACAGCTTTGTTCTCTTCACAAAGGCACATAAATTGGATATCAAGGAACTATCGCCCAGGTCAACCGTCGCCAAACATGGAGACCTGGGGTTAGGGATTTGGGGGCCGGACCATTGGGACGGCCCCCCATTGCTTTACCTGGTCTGTACCGGGAAACAGTGACCTTCAAACCTGAAGGTGTCACCACCGAAACATCAATCCGGTAACAGACAAAAGAACTTTACGAGTATGAATCGCGCTGTCATTTCCATCGGAGATTTAATCCCCTTGAACGATAGCGAAGGTAGATTGAGAGGGCTAAAATTAAAACCTCACTTTTTGGCTATTGAACTATCACTTGACTATATTGAGATATTGTTGGCTCAAAAGGAGTCTCACACGCTATATTACCGTCTATTTGTATGGGTGCCCCAAGTAAAAGGGTTTGGGAGTTGGTCCATTCCCTTACATCCAGTGAGAGCCAGAAATTCTATGATCGTGCCTTTGAGCAGAAAAGGGGCAGATATGCGAATTATGTTATTCTATATGATGCCATTCGAGAACAGAAATTCTTTGATGAACAAAAGCTCCGCAAGAAACTCAAAGACCAACCCTTCGTAGGGCATTTGCACAGAATTAAGAATTACCTCTATGATAGGATTCTGGAATTCGTTCCCGATGCCAGGGTTGACCTTGAAAGTGAGCTCTATTCACGGCTTGGAAAGATCAAATTCCTTTTTGAAAAAAGACTCTACCACCATCTCCCAGATCAAATAAAAAAGGCGGAAAAACTTGCCGAGAATTCAGAGGATTTCAAGGGCCATCTGAAGATTCTGAATTACAAGCGAGAAATGTTTCAAGTCGAAAAGAACTGGAATGATTACAAAATCTCTATTGTTGAAATCAGAGATCTTGAGAAGTCCCTATTGAGCAAAGAGAATGAACGAGTTGAATTGGTTCAACTTAGAGATCAAGTAATGGGAACATTTGGAACCATTGGTAAAGTAGAAATAATCCCTTTGATTAAGGATATCCTTAGAGAAAAATCCAAACCATTATCGAATTCAGCTGAAATTCTGACCTCCAGGATTAAATACAACTTGTTTTTACGAGAAGGAGAATATGACAAAGCTATCGAAGAGTTATATCAGGTCATCGAAATATTCCGATCCAACCCTTCTATGATCCAAGACTACTCTAATTTTAAGACTTTCGTGAGTGCTGCCTACTACGCTGCGAATTTCCGAATTCATTTTAACGATTTCTCTGGATCCGAAGAAGTAATTGAACTGATAGAGAGTTTTGCAAATGCCAGTAAGAGAGAGCCAGTCTTGTACTACGAAACCAAGATATCCCACAGCCTTGCAATGGCACAAAAAACGCTGGATGAAAGACGTCTAAGGGATACCATCACTGAATTTAAAAATCTTCCAAGTGAGATTGCCAACAACCTCAACCCATCTTCCCAGATCGATATTTTTCATCTTGTCATTATCAGCCTCATTGCAGAAGCAGACCATCGGACCGCCCTGAAGTACATCAATCAGATTACATCTATTGGTTCAGCGACTACCAAACAAGATATAAAACTCTACTCCAGAGTTCTGTACCTGGTTGCTCATTACGACCTTGGGAATTATGATGTTGTAGAACGAGGAGTAAAGTCCGCTCGAATTACTTTTAAAAGGCGAGATGCTTTCAACCCCTTTTATGAATCTGTATTCCGACTGTTCTTTCAACTCGTAAGAGCGACAACAAATGCCCAGACCAACGCTACCTTCACTAGATTTCTGGAAGGCTTTGACGGACCATCCAAGTACACTTTCTCCGCAATGAACAATTACTTTGATATTCAGTCATGGGTTCGGGCTAAATGTGAAGGTCGCTCCTTCAAAGATGTTCTCAGAGAAGAATTCAACCTGGATTCAGATATCCCCAGTTGAAATAACGATAACTACCGCCCCACCCATCGTTACCTTGAAGGACTGTCCATTGGCCCACGTTCCTCCTAAGTAGTTGATATGCAGATCTTCAGTTCTGTAGTAAGCCCAAACATATTCCTGAAAAGTGTAGCTCGGGAATTCCTGAGCAAGGGTTGATTGGGCAGTCTGGATAATTGGAGCCGCAACCCACCATTGAAGCTTTCCGGCAGCATCACAAACATTCGATCCCGTAGGGAGCGCATAGGTTGGATCACTATCAGCATTCGAAGGGCATTGGGCCTGAGCTTGGTTTGGAACGGTACATAACAGAATGAACAGAGACGAAAACAGTACGAATAGTCTTTTCATGGTCTTAATTGTTGATATCGGTGGTGACTCCATAAAAGTAACCATTCCGCATATCAGGGAAAAACACATAGAAAACGTCTGCCTATTCTGTCATAAGATGCAATCTAATTCGATTAAAGTTCATTTCGTACCGGGAAGAAGATGAAAATAGGTGTGCTGCCAGTGGGGTATTTTGATGGATATCGAAGAAAAATGCCAGAGGGTTCATTTGTTTTAGTAAAAGGTCTGCCTGCTCCACTGGTTGGGTTGGTTAATATGAACTCATGTACAGTGGACCTAACTGGAATTGAAGGGGTTGAAGAAGGAGAGGAAGTGATTCTCATGGGAGGTAATCCAGGCCATGAGGTGCACCCGGAGTCCTTTTTTTCACCTCAGGAACATGTGGACGGGATTGAATTTCCTTGTAGGATAAATCCGGGAATCCAAAGGGTGATTGTATGGGAAGCTTATCAAGAGTAGCATATTACTTCAGTGATTTCCTACAATAGAGAAAAGTAAACGATGTTGGCAGAAAACCCCTATTCTCCTTTTCAGTATCAGCAGAAAAAGAGCTTCGTCGAAAAGACTTCAAAAAAGCACTTGCAAATCGACTCTATTGATGGTTCCCTCCACTAATCTCCCGAAGTGTTCAACCATGCTTTCAACCTGGAAGCATTTGCTTTGCTCACAACGATCCGATCCTTGACCTGGGGCTCCAGATTGACCACCAAGCGCCCATTGAAAAACGTTTGGAGTGACTGAATGGCTGACCTTTGAACCAGATATTGACGATTGGCTCTGAAAAAGTCCTCTGGATTCAAATCGCTTTCCAAATCTTCGAGCTTCTCATTCAAGATGTACGTCTCATGCTCCGTGGTCATCCCTCTGACCACGCCGTTCTGGATAAAAAAGCAGGAAAAATCCCTCGCGGCAATTGGAAAAAAGGTCTCCTTTTTTTGCACCAGAAATGAACTTCGAAACTTCTTTTTCGGTGTATGCACCAGGCCCACAAGAGCTTCTATTTGTTGCGTAGAAATAAGCTGCTTCTGATGCTGATCTCTAAATTTCAGGATTGCACCTTTCAGCTCCTCTTCCCGAATGGGTTTCAACAAATAATCGATGCTGTTCAATTTAAATGCCTGAATGGCATATTGGTCATAGGCGGTCGTAAATATAATGGGTGCAATCGGTTCAACTTCCTTCACGATCTCAAAAGAGTTTCCATCTGCCAGGTGGATATCCATGAATACGAGATCATATTCCTTGTTTTCCTTGAAATAGCAAATCGCATCCGCTACGGTCTCGATCGATTCTATGATCTCGATATCTGGGGCAGCAGCCTGAAGCAAGAAACTCAGATTGTCAGCCGCTGATTGCTCGTCTTCTATGATAATGGCTTTCATTGATTCAGCACAGGTAATTTTACAGTAAAGTGGTTCTCGTCCCGGTTGATTTGAATGTCTCTCTTTTTCAAATGCTTAAACCGGACCGACAAATTGAGCAAGCCTATCCCCTGCCCTTCGGTGGAATCTCTTCGCATTTGGATCCGATTGCGAATGATCAGGTACTCATCCTCGGGATAGATTTCGAGTAATAGGGGATTGTTTTTTGATACTACATTGTGCTTAATGGCATTTTCGACCAATAGCTGCAGCGAAAAGGAGGGGATCAATTCCTTTTTCCAATGTTCAGGGATTCGTATATCTACTTTGAATTTTTCCGCGAACCGTTCTTTCTGAAGGAATACATAGCTTTCCAGATACTCCAATTCATTTTGAATGGTGATGAAGTCCTCTTCGCTTCTAAGTAAAGTCGCTCGCAAAAGCCAGGACAATTGATCTACAAATCGCAAGGCCCGGTCAGATTTGGTCCGGATCAAAACGGTGAGAGAATTTAAGGCATTGAATAAAAAATGGGGGTTGATTTGGGAACGCAAAGCTTCTAACTGATGTTGCAAGGCCTTTTGTTTTGCTTGTTCTTTTTCCATTTCAATTTGTTGTTGTCGAAGATTTAGGGTGATAAATCGCGCCAGTAACAATAAGATGGGGAGAACAATCAAAAAGCTGGTGAATGTCAACATAAATACCTGCCTTCTTTCCAAAGAGCCAGTCAAAAACGCTGCCATCAAGGAAGTATTTGTGATCACTGCCAGCATGAAAATGCCAAAATTGACGATGACATTGCGTGCTTTGGCCCATTTAGAAAAGGCTCTCCATTTATATTTCCAGATGATATTAAAGCTCAACAAGGTGAATGCATAGGTAAAATAGACCAGTATCCTCATCATCAAGGCCTCGAAATTCAACCCAAGGGTTGCTCCAAACTTCTCTTGGTTCACCATTACAATGATTAAGCTTTGGAAGTTCATCAAAATGGTGACTGCCAGTGCTCCGAGGATGATGATTCGAATTAAATTTTTCTTCAGCATAGAACTACCGGATAGTGGTTAATCAACAGGGCATCTTGACCGAGGTCTGAATCTAAAAGAATTAATGATGCAAAACGGATAAAAGCAACGTGAATTAACCGAAGCTGGAAATGGAATGACCTTTTACAGATGTGAATTCCTTTCCGGTATTTCCCAGCATACCCGACGCAATGACATTAAACGAACGTGGGCATTTCACCTGCTGATAAGTAGATTTCACCTTGCCCACAAGTCGATCCACCCATGTTTCCATGATGCTGAGGAGGTTCCTTTTCTAATTTGAACCCATCAAACATCTATTCATCAAATCAAAAGGTATCATGAAAAGGTTACTTCTATTTGCTCTTCTGATAAGTTGTTCACTTTTCTCTATCACGTTTGCCCAGCAGCCGATTTCCGGAAGCTTCAGCAGCGGTGGCCAAACCAGATCCTATCTGGGGGCAATTCCCAATTTCCCTCAATCATCACTTAGACTCGTCATTCTATTCTGTGGTGCCACTGAAACCGCTTCTCAAATGGAGCTGAGAGGTTTTAATGACTATTTGGGTACCAACACCATGGTCATTTACCCGGAGCCAGCAAATGCCACCTTTGGGTTTGGCAATACCAATGGGGTGGATGACTTCCAGATGGTAGAAGACCTGATTGCAGATGTAGCTGCAAGTTATTCGGTCAATGCGAATGACATCTGCATTGGTGGTTTCTCGAACGGCAGCATATTCACCTACAACCTGGTATGTGACTTCAACAGTTCTTCCTCCTCCCGTGCCTACCAATTCAAGGCTTTTGCCATTGTATCTGGTGCAATGGGCGCTGGGGAAGCCAATATTGCAGATTGCCCGATTGCGAATGAATTACCAATAATCGCATTCCACGGCACACAAGATCCAGTCATACCCTACCCTGGCGGAACGGTACCTCCTCCCGTCAGTTTAATGTCTGAAGGCATCGAAACCACCATTGACTTTTGGGCGACCGGAATCAATGGTTGCAATACTACCCCAACTATTACCAGTTTGCCTGATGTGGCCATGGAAACACCCACCCCTTCTACGGTTGACCTTTGGGAATATACTTGTACCAGCTCACCGGAAATGAAATTCTATCGGATTGACGGCGGCTTGCATGCCTGGCCTGGGGGGAATGCAAACATAGATATGGCCCAAAGCAGAAATATGGATATCAATGCTTCTGAACTGATCGCAGCATTCTTTGACAATTCAGGCATTGTTTCCATCAGTGAAGCAGAGTTGAGCTCCGAAATATCGGTTTACCCCAATCCGGCTCACAGTGTCCTCTCCTTTGAAACAATCCATGAAGTAAAACAGATCAAAGTAATCAATAATATGGGGCAGACGGTATTGGCCAACAAAAAAACCGACCACAATATTTCTCTCAACAATTTAACTCCTGGCAGCTATTTCTTGAAGATAGAAACAGATGCGGGTGTAGCCATGAAAAGATTCGTTAAAAACTGAAATCATGAAAAGACCATTCTTATTTTCCCTCCTCCTTTGCTTTTTGCTTCTCGGCACCTCTTGTAGCAAAGACGATGATACTCCCATGCCAGTAGGTGAGGTTGAGACTGAATATGAACCTGTAGCCGTCCCATTCCAGGAACTTTATGACCAAGGAATAGATCGATACCTGGGTGTCTTTACTCCGACTTCCAGCGTACCATCTGGGGCAGGCATCACAGAATATTTCTTTGAGATTCCGAATGGCCCGATCTGCTATACAGGAAACGAATTCTCCATGTTTACCAGAGACGGAAGTAGCAATAACCTCCTTATCTTTTTGCAGGGAGGCGGGTTCTGCAGCCCTTTTTCCTGTGAGGCGGTGGAAGAGGGCATCCCATTTATCCCCTTTGGAATGTTGTCCTCTGACGACCAGGATAATGTGGCTTCAACCTACAATGTCGGGTACGTGCCTTACTGCGATGGCAGTGCAATGATTGGCGACAATGAAGTAGACAGTGACAACGATGGAAATGGCGACCGTTTTTTCAGAGGAGCTCAAAACCTCTCTGCTTCTTTAGATGTCATTTTCGAAAAGTACCCATCGCCAGACAAGATCGTATTGGCTGGCAACAGTGCGGGAGGATTTGCTGTGCACCACGCATTGCCCCTTGTCAGAAAACTTTACCCTGATGTAGCGATTGATTTGATCAACGATTCCGGAACGGGCATTATCAATTCGGATGGCTGGCAAATGAACCTTGATTATTGGAATGCAGGGGCATTTTATCCTGAAAGTTGTACCTCCTGTATTGGAGCAGATGGAAATGTTACTGACTACCACAAATACCAGTTGGAGCAAGATCCCAATTTGCGGATGGCTTACATCAGCTCTAAACAAGACGATACATTTGCTCAAATCACCCAGGGAGGTGGCCCCGCATTTGAAGCACAACTTCTTGAAGCTGTCAACGAAATCAGCGCCGAATATCCAGGTCGTTTTGGTGCCTTAATTGCTAATGGAGACGGCCATACATTTGTCATTCGAGACTTCACCCTTCAGGTAAGCAATACAAACATTCGCTCCTGGGTCAATGCAATGCTAAGTGAAGACAGAGACTGGAATTCGGTGATTGAATAAATCGTCTGCTTGTATCCACCGGCTATTTTTCCCTTCAAAAACCCACGAAACGAAAATGAAAAAATCAATCTTATATATCCCCCTCGCCTTGGTTTTGATCCTCGGCAATATTTCTATGGCTATCGGGCAGGTGACCTACACTTATCCCGGTCCTCCATTCAACAGCACATTGGATGGCGATCTGATCGAGGCAGACTATTGGGACACCATCCCAAGGATTTTGTCAGCTGGGCTAGGGTTTTCTGACATTGTTTCCATCGATACGAATGTGCTTACCCAAGGTACAGTGATGCGGGCCGGCGGTGCTTGGTTGACTGACATTACTTGCGGTAGCAATGACGCCGATTTCACCTCTACCAGCCTCAAATCAACGGTTCAGAATATCTACATTTCCCAAAATGAACCTTGGCTACTTCTGGACAGTACGATTGGGATTGATGGATTGCCCATTGTATTTAGCTGGCCGGTGCTGACCAATTCGATAGATGTCACCGACTTCCGTTTCATTTTGAACACCGGCGATACGGTGACACCCTACCAGGCTGGCGCTTGGCCCAATTATGAAAACAATGAGCGCAATTGTGTGGTGGTTTTCGGGGAATTTGGCAACCGCAAACCAAGTTCCGACATGCTGGCACGCTATCCCGTAAAGTGTGAAGTCGTGGATGACGGTACGCCCTTGCTCCTGGTTGGTCCAAACAACGTCGTGCAGTCGGCGGTCGGCCTTTCCTGGAATGCAAATGGCAGTCCATACGACCCCGACAACGGTCCCAGATTGGTCGGGGCCAAGCTCAACCACGTTGGGAGCCAGGCCTTGGGTGAGGCCACCAATAACCCACTCTTAAATTTTACCATAGGTAATTTTCCCAACGATGAATTTGCCTTGTATGGTGGAGGTGATTTTCGGCTCAGAACCCTCACCTCTGGCGGGTTTTCATCGGATGGGGTCAGAGGTTTGAAGCCTACGGACTTCGAGCGCTTTTTCAGGATTCATGCGATCGCGCCAGATAGCTCTACCCTGCTATTGGAGAAGACCGACACTGTCTATACCGTCAAAGGGGGCACCCTGAAGATTTTGGGACTTTCGGACCTGGGCCAAAGCAACACTTCCTATGATGATTGTTATGACGAAGACCGTGACAATTATATCGACATCATACTGGAAGGAGACGAGGCTGCCGCCCGCAACATTACCTACGTTGAGATCCCCAGTCTGGCAGGAGGATATGACGCCTTATACAACCCTGGAGGACCCGGTTCAACCCCTTTCCCCGGAGTGGTTTATACCTCTCCTGGCCCACCGGATTTGGAACCTGTGATCATGTGTCTAGACAATCCTTGGCGGGTCAACGCTGCTTCGATAGTATCGAGAACGGAAGAGCTCAGCCTTCATAGCAAGCCCATCCTTTATCCTAATCCAGCCAGTGAAACACTCTACATCAAGGCGGAAGCCGGTTTCAAAGGAGAGTTTGAAATTTACAATCACATGGGTAGCTTAATGCTTACTTCCCAAGCGTTGGCGATTGATCTGAAGGATTTCTCGCAAGGGACCTATATTCTGCTCAAAAGGTATAGCGATGGCAGTATAAAGTCTGCGAAATTTATGAAGTACTGATACCTTGATATTCCGTTTTCTACCGGCTTGAAAATGTGGAATTCTCCTTCAATGGATTGGGCGTTTCTGAACCGAACACTACACCAATCCGTTGAGGGATTTAGAAAGATCATTGAGTTATCTACTCAGGTGGAGAAAACTGAATCACAAAAGCCCAAGCTTTTTGAAACCCTGGGCTTTGTACACTGAGTGGGAGGTTAGGCAACCCTTTGTTGGAAGATTTTAGAGGCATAGTTCTGTATCAACAAACTCCGACGTTACCCAATTAGGCCGAGCCCAATCAGGTGGAAATATATTCGTTCAATTCACCTTACTCTTTGTTCATTCCAGGGTGGGTGAATTACTTTTCCTTGTCCCTTGGATATAGATTTAAGAATCAACTGCTCAAACTAAGCGGCTTATATGAAAACATTCACCCTGTCAATTTGCGTCTTGATGTTCAGCACATTTGCCTTTACCCAGTCCTTAGAAGGGATTTGGAATACGGGCAAAGAAAATACGAAAGTGGAAATCACTGAGGAAAATGGTTACTACCAAGGTACTATTCATTCTTCTAACAACCCTGAAGCAACAATTGGAAAAGTAATCCTCAAGGCGGGCAAGGTCAAAAACCAAGAGGAGTTTGTCGGAAAAATCTATGCCGTGAAAAAAGGCAAATGGTTCGATGCTGACTTTTTCCCAAAAGGGAAAAAGTTGACAATCAAGATTTCCGCTGGTTGGAGTACCAAAACCCAAGAATGGACATTTGCCGAATAAATCCATGTTCACCCGATGGAAAAGAGAAAATAACCGATCATGGGCAGAAATCTACATTGCTGTGGTTACACTCATGGGGTGGATTGCGCTCGGTACCGTTGTATTTCATTGGCTGGAAGGCTGGAGCAGAATCCAATCCTTTTATTTCTCCGTAGTCACCATCACCACCGTTGGCTATGGTGATTTGAGCCCATCTTCAGATGCGTCCCGACTTTTTACATCCATATATATCCTGGTGGGGGTAAGTATAGGACTGGCAACATTGGGCATCATTGGGGCCCGGATACTGGAGTACAGATTGAGAA
>CAYGRE010000126.1:0-16867 GCA_964352215.1 uncultured Bacteroidia bacterium | reverse complement strand
GAAGCATAAAGGCTTGTAAATTGCCGGCTATAAGGTCCACTTAATAAGGTATACAGGTCTTCAATCAGGGGAGTCCCATAGGCTTGTTGATAGGCGGCTTTCAACTCTTCAGCTTTGTCATCGGGGATATTTTCGACTTGATGGGTCAGGAGACTGGTATTCGTTTCTTCCCCCGACCCGATGGCTTCGATCAATCGGTGCATCTCCTGCGCAATGGCTTCAGGATCCCATTCCCTTTGGATAGGTGCATCGTTTGATGCAGTCAGTTGCATGGTGGCAGGAGCAACTGTGCTCAGCGTGTTAACTTCAGGCTTAGCCGTTAACTGTTTGGTCTCATGCGCCTGGATATCAAGGGGAGGTGGCGGAAAGGACGCACCAGAAAAACTACCAGTAGACTCTGGTCCCAATAACGAGGATTTCTCCTCCTGATGCTCAAGTTCAGATGACTTGGGGTCTTCTTTCATGACAAATGGACTTCAATAATACGACAGTGTTGGGACGATCGTGGAGACCGTAAATGTTGACCCTACAATTTAGCATTTTTACACCAATACAGCCCACTCAATTCCCAAAAATCTGACCTTTTTTACACCTTGATGCATTGCTGCTTAATGGATTGCGGGTTCTGGTTCCACAACCAATCCTAAAAGCCAGCTCAAAACAAAGTATCTGGACCATTCAGCAATTCCGGCCCTTCGTTACGGGGAGAGTTCACTCTGGTGCTGACCCGATCTGCCTCCAATTCTTCTTTCTGGTAAGGATGGATCAATCGCTGAACCTCTTCGGGGGGATGCCCGGTATTGAGCCAATCGGCCCGAAATTCCGGGGCGATAATGGCCGGCATCCGGTCGTGGATGGGTGCCATCAGGGCATTGGGAGTGGTGGTGACAATGGTGAAGGTGCGAATTTCCCTTTCCTCGGCATCTTTCCAAATTTCCCAGAGTCCGGCAAAGGTCATAAGCCTGCCACTCTTCAAATGAATGTGAACTGGCTGTTTACCCGTAGCCGTCTGCTGCCATTCATAAAACCCGGTGGCCGGAATGAGGCAGCGACGTCTTTTGAAAGCGCTGCGGAATGAAGGCTTTTCAGCAAGGGTCTCTCCCCTGGCGTTGATCATTTTGTAACCAATCTTGGGGTCTTTGGCCCAGGAAGGAATCAGCCCCCAGCGGTAAAGTTGGAGTTGCCGGGGGGCATCGCTGGAAATGACGGGAACCCGTTGACTTGGAGCGATGTTGTAACGGGGTTCAAAATCGAAATCCGGCATGAGGAGATCGAGGTCATCCAGCAATTGGTCGATGTTGTAGGTAATAGTGTATCGTCCGCACATATCAGAAAGATGCAGCTTTTTGCCGGGCTTGTCAATTGTTGATGGGCTTGTCAATTGTTGCCGGGCTTGTCAATAAACAGATATCACGAGTTCGACCGGAGGAATCTCAGCATACCTTCAGCCGTACGTTGGGAGGCTCCGGCATTTCCAAGTCGTTGTCGCAACTCCTGGTAGCTTTGATCCAGCTCACGGGCATGCTCTGGATCCATCAGTTTCTGAAGTTCTGAAACCAGGTTTTTGGTATTCAACTCCTGCTGGATGAGTTCCCGAACGACTTCCCGGTCCATGATCAGATTGACCAGGGAAATGTATTTGACCTTGATGAGTCGCCGGGCCAGCCATACCGAAAGTCCACCGGAGGCATAGCATACGATTTCGGGGACCTGGAAGAGCGCTGCTTCCAGGGTCGCGGTACCAGAAGTTACCAAGGCATAGTCAGCCGCCGCGAGGAGATCGTAGGTCCGGCTGTGAAGAACAGCCACAGCATCCGGGGAAGAACTTATAGCGCCCCGACCAGCGCCAGACGAGGGATCAGTAGCAACAAGACTAGCATGGTTGTCCAGCAATTCCTGGTAGAACTCCTGCTCCTGGGTAGGTGCCCCGGCTATTACGAACCGTGCTTCGGGAAATTGGGCCACCACCGCCAACATTCGCGGCAGCATGCGACTGATTTCCTGCTTGCGACTCCCCGGCAGCAAGGCGATCAATTGGCTCTTCCCCTTCAGGTATTGAGAACGAATTTCTTCCCCGGCGTAATTGCCTTCTGCTACCTCATCCAGCAATGGGTGCCCGACAAATTCGACTTCAATGCCCTCCCTGGCAAAGAAATCCTTTTCAAATGGAAGGATTACAAACATGCGGTCTACATCCCGGCGGATCTTTTTTACCCGGGATTTCTTCCAGGCCCACACCTGCGGAGAAATATAGTAGAGCACTTTGATTCCATGCTTCCGGCAAAACCTGGCCATGCGAAGGTTGAACCCTGGATAGTCAATGAGGATCACCGCATCCGGCTTGAATTCGAGAATATCTGCCTCTACATCTTTGAACAATCTCCGGATCACGCCCAGGTTTTGGATCACCTGAACAAAGCCCATGAAATTGGTCTCCCTGATGTGGCGAACCAGCCGGACTCCCAAGGACTCAAGCCCATCCCCTCCCACTCCCCGGCATTCCACATTGGGTTCCAGGGCCTTGATTTCGGCCAACAAATTCTTGCCATGCAGGTCTCCTGAAGGTTCTCCCGCAATGAAATACAATTTCATGATCGCAATTTAAGTGAATTCAGAAGAGGATGCTCATTCTTCCATTCATGGAGTGGCTCCGCTTGCACTTAAAGCTAAATTTCTCAGAATTTGACTTCTCAAAACCCGATTTCTCAGGACTTAATTTCCTGCCTGATCTTCAAGTTCCAGCGGTTGATATAAGGGATGCTGTGGTGTGCGGTCAGATCAAACTCTACCGGGCAAACGGAGACATATCCATTGTTCAAGGCCCAGGTATCGGTATCTTCTCCTTCGTCCGAATCTACGAATTCACCCGTGAGCCAGTAATATTTGCGGCCAAAGGGATCGTCTCTGATGTCAAACTTCTCTACCCAACGCCCACCCGACTGGCGGGTTACTTTGATCCCCTTTATCTCTTCAAAAGGGATATCAGGGATGTTAACGTTGAGTAAAGTCCCGGTGGGCATTTCCTGGTCGAGGGCCTGCCGAATCATAATCCTGACAATCTCGCGGGAAGCGGTAAAGTCGGCATCGTGGGAAAAGTTCAGCAACGAAAACCCAATGGAGGGAATCCCTTCGATTGCCCCTTCCATGGCGGCGGACATGGTCCCGGAATAAACGACGGCAATACTCGCATTGGATCCATGGTTGATCCCGGAGAGCAACAGGTCTGGCTTTTTCTTCATGAGGACCCCGGTTGCGATCTTCACACAATCCACCGGGGTACCGCTACAAGCATAGGACTCGATGCCAGGGAATATTTTTTCTGTGTGAACCCGAAGCGGCTCTCCCACGGTGATCGCATGGCCCATTCCACTCTGTGGTGAATCGGGAGCTACCACAGTTACGGTACCAAATTCGGAAGCAACTTCGACCAGGTTTCGGATACCAGCGGCGGTAATGCCGTCATCATTGCAGATCAGGATGGAGGGTTTATTCTTCGTCATGCGAACTCTTTTGGCAAATATAGGCACTCCCGGCACTTTGCACCCGGTCGCAGGGAAGATGATACCCGTGACTTACCAACAGCGAGTGAATCTTTTCCACACTTTATTCTCCACTCATGGCTCTTCAACCCTGCAAAAAACCTCCCCCCCCCTGCCTCTCTACTGGAAATCAAGTCTTTAGGCGTAGAGCTACAATTTGTCTTATCCATTGTACGCCCCTCAGAACCAAGCTTTATGGTTTTAGGACTGGAAAAAAATTCGTTTCTTAAGGTACCGATTTGAAAACCCGAGTAGCGGGACAGGAAATTATTTGGATCATTTTTTAGACCGAAATACGCCTTTTATTCATGAAACAGTTCAATCTGTTGATCGTGAGCAAAGATCCGGGAGCCAGCGATGAAATGTTAAAAATCGCATCCAGGATATTCCGAAAGAATTTTGTTCTTCAGGCCCAAGGTCTTGAAGAGGCCAATACTTTGCTCAACCGCCTGAACATCAATCTCCTTATCATCGACATGGATAAGGAAAAGGTTGATTTCAAAGGTCTCAACCATGCATTTCCACAATTAACGATAATCGGGATAACGGATCGGCCCGGTGACCAAATGGTTCCTTCAGACCCTCAGCGCAATCGGATTCTACTCAAGCGTGACTTTCAGGCTGACTTGGCGGTTGAATTGAAAGCAATCCGCAAGGACAAAGGGTATCCAAGCGCAAAAGACAATTCGCCCTCCTCAGCCAAACCGGTGGGTGCCACTTCTGATTTTAAGAATTTCTTTCGTCTGGTTCGCTCCCATTGATCAACTCAGCGACCTTATCTGATCTTTGATCCCTGCCCAGAGGTTCGAGCAGGAATAATTCCAATCCAGCTTGATCGTATTCAAATAGTGGGACACCTTTCCGGTATAAATATTCTAACAACCTTCTGATTTCCCCACCACGGTATTCCGCATCCAGTTCCAAGGCAACTTCCAACCATTCGCCTTCCAGTCTGAATCGAAAGATGGCTTCCCGGCTGCCAAAAAGATTTCCGCCCAGCATTGAGAGCATCCCGTATCTGGACCTTCGAAAATGAGTGTATTTAACTTGTTCAAGGTCGTCATAAGGAAAATGCCTGACCCGTTTTCTCCCTTTGTACAATTCCAGGTCGCCCTGCTTGAAAACCAGCACATCTGCCATTGATCTCCTTAGCCCACGGTTTCGGTTGCTCAATGCGAATGTAACTTTGTCAGTTGAATCCATTATGCGTTTATAAGTCCCCCTATCCGACAAAACATATAGAAATTGGTTCCGTAAATAAGCAGAGGATTGGATTATCTGTGTTTAAAGACTTAAATTTAGGAAAAGCTTAGTTTGCCAAAGCATGAATAGAATTATCTTTCTTACGCTCTTCCTGGGAATGGCTGTTTTTTCCTCCGCCTCAGGTCAGAAATATTGGATTTTCTTCAAAGACAAAGGCCCGGAGAAAACTTTTTACCAGCAGCATCCTGAAGGGTTGTTGTCTGCACGTGCGCTGGCAAAGCGGGCTGAGCGGAATATCCCGCTTGATGAGCGTGATATTCCGGTAAGCAAGACCTATTTGGACCAACTCCGCTCGGCCGGACTCTCCCCACAAAAGGCTTCCAAATGGCTAAATGCGGTATCGGTTGAGACCGATATGAGCATTTTCGAATTGCAGGCAATCTGTAATGGCATATCCGATATGCGTCCGGTGGGTACTTTTGTTCTTACCAGAGAAGATGAAGCCTCTACTCCTCCTCAACTGGACCAAACCGGTTCCATCAGCTCATTGGACTATGGACAAACCGAGTTCCAGGTTCAGCAGTTGAACGCAGATTGTCTCCACGACAGAGGCTTTACAGGTGCCGGTGTCCTGCTTGCCGTATTTGATGCTGGCTTCCGGGCCATGGATACTATCCCGGCCTTTGACTCACTCCGGTCGACCAACCGCATCGTGGAAGTTTGGGATTTCGTGAACAGCGACACCACCGTATTTGATGAAAATTCCCACGGAATGCAGGTCGCTTCCTGTATTGCCGGCTTTGAGTCCGGACAATACATTGGAACTGGTCCGGGTGTTTCCCTTCTTTTGGCGAGGACGGAGACCGTCTTCGAAGAGGTTCACCAGGAAGAGGACAACTGGTTGGCAGCGGTCGAATGGGCCGACTCCCTGGGTGCGGATATGATCCAAAGCTCACTTGGCTACAGCACTTTTGATGCTGGAGAGGGTGATTATACCTATCAGGATATGAATGGCAATACCACCATCATCACCAAAGCTGCAGACATTGCAGCTGACAAAGGAATCTTGGTTGTCTCCAGTGCTGGCAACGAGGGCAATGGCTCCTGGAACTATATTACTGCCCCCTGTGATGCTGACAGTATCCTCTGTGTGGGAGCTGTCAATTTCTTTGATGAAAGAGCTGGCTTCTCCTCGGTCGGTCCTACTTCAGATGGACGGATCAAGCCAGATGTGATGGCTTTGGGAGCCGGTGTCACCGTCATTGGTACCGCCGGCAATGTCACGTTCAGCAGTGGCACCAGCTTTTCTGCTCCTCTAGTCGCGGGAATGGTCGCTTGTCTGGTTGAAGCCCACCCCCAGCGAACCAATATGGAAGTGATCAAGGCTGTTCTTCAGAGCAGCGACCGATATACCAATCCGGACACCGCTTATGGCAATGGCATTCCGGATGCCTGTAAAGCAGATTCCATCCTGAACGTACTGGATTCTACCGCCACCGCGATCACTGAACCCATTTCTCCGGAAGGGTACTTTAAGATTTACCCCAATCCGGTAACGGATGAATTGGTGGTCGAGCCGGTTGCTTTGGGCGAAAGCATCTCCAATTTAAAGATCATTTCCCTGTCCGGTCAGGCGGTAATGACAGCCCGTCTGGATGCAAGGTCCAACGACATTCAAAGGCTCAGCACTGAGCATTTAGCTGAAGGAATGTATATATTGCAATTGGAAACGCGGAGCGGAAAACGCTTCCTCCATAAATTCCTAAAGCAATAACCAGCACCCTACCTGAAGATGTCTTTTTCGAAATCGGTTGGAGACGGAATGAGAGCCTACACAGAAGCTCACCGCACTATCCTCAAGTATAAACTGGGGAAGTACCTCGTCCTGCCTGGAATCATCTCAGTCGTCTACGTCATCCTCTATTTCCTCCTTTTTGGCTACCTCGCCGGCAAGGTAGACACTGATCCTGCTAATTATCCCTGGTGGCTGGAGTGGGTGGGCGAAGTACTCGATTGGTTTCTCAAGGCGATCTATTGGGTGGTCGTGGTCTACCTGTTCCTGGTGACCTACAAGTTCATTATCCAGACCATTCTGTCCCCATTTCTGGCCCATATCAGTGATGTGACTGAGGCAAAGCTGAGAAACCGCAAGGCTCCCGAGATCAGTTGGAAAGAAGGCGTGGAAGATATCATCCGTGCCCTGAAACTTTCCATCCGGAATCTTGTCTATGAAATTCTGCTTTGCATTATCGTCAGTTTCATCCCTATCGTCGGCTTTATCCTCGTCTTCTGCATCTCCTCTTATTATACCGGATTCGGATACATGGATTATACACTGGAGAGAAAGCGGTATTCTACCCGTGAGAGCATCCGGTTTATGCAAAACAACAAGGGATTGACCCTGGGACTGGGAATCCCTGTCTTTTTGGTTCTCTCTATTCCGGTGATCGGCTGGTTCATTGCCCCCACTTATGCAACGGTGGCTTCTACCATTGCCATTATGGATCTCACGGACAATCCTAAAAATCCCCATTCGCCTCCTCCATCTCCCTTTGAGGCGGTTTGATCCGTATCTATGTCCCAAAACTATCCGCCGCCTGTAAAAGAAGCTTCCCGCAGATTGGAAATGATGCTCCTGTCAAAGGACCGTGATTCCGTTCTCCTGGGCTTGCAATTGACCCAAAACCCTGACTTACAATTCGGACAACTTACCCTCTTGCTGGCTATTTACCTTTTCCACGCTGATGCTGAGGTGCGGGACCAGGCCAGCCTGGCGGTCAGAAGGTCAGCCAGCCGTGAATTGTGGGACCATGTCCATGACAATTGGCAGGAAACCCACCGAAAAGGCAGGGCAAGGGTATTCTACAATGCGGTGAGGGTATTGGGGAAATTTCCCGGATTGGACGGCGAGCGTTTTATGAAAATGGCGGTGCGCCTGACGATGAAGTTCCCAGAGGGTGTAAGCCATCAGTATCCGGATGCATTTGCCGAATGGTGCCACCAGCGAACATTTGGGGGCGACAGTCTTCACCTGAATGGTTATGCCATCCCTACCCTCCCCTCCTCCATCGGCCAATTCGAACACCTCAAGTATTTGTCCCTTGAAAATTGTCAATTGGAACGGTTGCACCCTGCCCTGGGCCGGCTGGACCAGTTGCAAAGCCTGATCCTGAGCGACAATGAATTGACTGAATTGCCGGACTACCTGAACCGGATGAAAGGTTTAATGGACCTGAGGTGGGATGGCAATCCAATTCAGCAATTCCCCAAAGTTTTGAGTGGGATGCCAGGGCTTCGCAAGATGGACCTGAACCTGAATACACTGACCGATCTGGAGGGTTTAGAAAAATGTACACAGGTAGGGTGGCTCCAATTGAAAAAGGCCAATTCGGAGACTATTCCGGAGCAGGTGATCGCACTCCGTCAACTGAAAAGCCTGGAAATGAGTGGAGCTGGTTTGAACCGGCTCCCGAATGCCTTGTCCCGTTTCAGTGTATTGGAGGAGTTGGACCTTTCCGGCAATGACTTCGCAACCTTTCCTTCGGTGATATTGCAACTGCACCGGCTGCGGTCACTGGCCCTGGGAAGGATTCAGTCCGCGGATTCCCCTGAGCGGCTCTACCCCCTCTGGCACCTGCAAAGGCTTACCCTGGGCTGTGGATTTTCCAATTGGCCCGAGGGCTGGTGCGACCTGCCTCAGTTGATGGTACTTTGCCTGAAAGATGGAAACCTGGAAAGGCTCCCGGATGCTTTTTCCCGTATCCGTCAACTCGGCAGCCTGGACATGGAAAACAACAAGCTTTCGGTCTTCCCGGAAGCTCTGCTGGATATGCCCCACCTGATGAAGCTGGAACTGCACAACAACGAATTGACCGAGATTCCAGATGAAATTTCCCGTATGAAATCCCTCTCCGTGCTGGACCTTTCCCACAATCCTTTGACCGACCTTCCCGAGGGGATTTTCAAATTGACCCGGTTGTCCTATCTCAAATTGGGCAATACCAAGCTTTCTCGTGATCTCCAGGTCAGACTCAAAACAGCGTTTCCAAAAGCGGTCATTCGCTTTCAATGATCCATCCATAAGATTAAACTTTACGTCTTCTGATCGGTTGGTACAAACACGGCATTTATTGACCTTTGCAACTATATGACGCAGGAACAACAGCAATTCAATTATATCTATTACGGTACCCGCTGCGACAGCGGGGAGATCACAGGTTTTCTGGAGCATGTCATCTCTACCAATGAGAAGGCTGAAGCAGAAGGCCGTCCCAAAACCCCTACCTGTATCTGGGGCCACCATGGGATCGGAAAAACCCAACTGGTAGAACAATTGGCCAAGGAAAAAGGCTACAAGTATGCCTATATCGCGCCGGCTCAGTTTGAAGAAATGGGTGACCTGGTAGGAATGCCCAAAATTGACGAGTATGCTGATGGAGGTCGCAGCACTACCTTTGTCGCACCAGAATGGGTACCCCGTGAAGAAGGACCCGGTATCCTGCTCATCGACGATGTAAACCGGGCCGACGACCGCATTCTGCGTGGGATCATGCAGTTGCTGCAAAACTACGAATTGGTTTCGTGGAAGCTTCCCGCCCATTGGCACATTGTCCTCACGGCCAATCCCGATGGTGGGGACTACTCTGTGACGCCCATGGATTTTGCCATGATCACCCGGATGATGCACATCACCATGGTCTTTGACCCTGCGAAATGGGCCCTCTGGGCTGAGCGCAACCACGTCGATCCCCGCGGAATCAACTTTGTGCTGACCTATCCCGAGACCGTCACCGGTGAGCGGACCACTCCCCGTACCCTGACCCAATTCTTTGAATCTATTCGCGACATCGAAGACCTGGAAAGCAATCTGGGCCTGGTGAAAATGCTGGGCGACTCCTGCCTGGATGAGATGACCGTCGCGGCCTTCATCTCCTTCGTCAACAATCAGATGTCCCGCCTGATCTCTCCCCAGGAGATCGTGGAAGCATCCGATTTCAAAAGTGAAGTTGCAGAACCTCTCAGAGAACAGGTGGAAGGCGAAACCCGGCGAGTGGATATCCTGGCGGTGATCTGTACCCGTTTGGTAAACTATCTGATCGTCAAGGATGTGAACCTGGAAGGAGAATCCCTGGAAAACATGAAGCAATTCATGGGGCTGGATTTTCTGACCAACGAACTGCGGCTACAGATGGCCAAGGATCTGGTCGCCGGAGGAAATGACACCCACAAGAAACTGATGCACATCAAGGAGGTGGCCACGGTATTGTTGTCCAGTGGCGGCTCCTGGTTCGAAAGCTGATTCTTTGTGGTCCACCCTTAAAATTTGCCTCTGAACCTGATTCCTGAAAAATGCCAGATTCCCTACCACCCTCCGTATCCAAATCTGCTTATGTGATCCTCGACGAGGTGACCGCAGCGACTTGTGCCTTGGTGGTCAACGAGCCTTTTTTCGGGCATTTTTTCTCCGGGGTATTGAAGGAGGTCAGCACCCAGGTACGTACCATGGGGATAGGCCCTTCCGGGAACCAGGTCAAATTGTATATCAATCCGGAGTTTTGGACCGGTACGCTTCAGACGATGAAGTACCGCAAAGGATTGATCAAGCATGAGATCCTCCACCTTGTCTTCAAGCATATTTTCAGAAAGAACGACGTCACCCGCAAGGATATCTACAATGTTGCTTGCGATTTGGTGGTGAATCAATATATCCGTACCGATCACCTTCCAGAGGACCGGATTTATCTGGGGATGTTCCCGGATATGGGGCTGGAACCCGACCGGGAAGCAGAATACTACTACCGGGAGTTAATGGCATTGCACGATGCGATGACCGCCGAGCCGGAAGGCCTGGATGGGCTGGATGGGCAGGCAGGAGGTGAAGGGGCAGTCCGTGATGAAGCCGATGGCAAAGGAAGCGGAAGTAAGAGTTGGGAAAACCTGAAAGACTTGCTCAACGGGCACAATGGGTGGACAGAGCAGCATGAGTTGTGGAAGGAGATTGATGCACTGCCAAAGGCAATGCAGGAAGTCTTGTCAGACTCTGTCGACCGGGCCATCATGAACAGCATAGAGCGGGGCAAAGTAAAGGGGTGGGGTGATCTTCCTGGAGCTCTCCGCCAATACCTGAAGCAGTTTGAACAGAACAAACGACCCGAAGTGAATTGGAAGCGGGTATTGCGGATGTTTACAGAAAATAGCAGCCGAACCCTCCTGAAAAATACAGTTCGCCGGCCTTCCAAACGCTATGGCACAACGCCCGGGATCAAAATCCGACGCCGGCAAAAATTGTTATTGGCCATTGATACAAGCTTTTCAGTTACTCCCCGGGAGTTGGGTATCTTCTTCAATGAAATCTACCACATCTGGAAAAGGGGGGCCGATATCATGATTGTGGAATGTGATTCTGAGATTGCGGCTGTCTATCCCTACCGGGGAGTACTCCCAGAGAATGTCAAGGGCCGGGGCGGTACTGATCTGAATCCTCCCTTCCGATATGGAAATGAACGCTATATGCCGGATGCGTTGATCTATTTTACGGATGGTTTTGCGCCCGCTCCTACGGTAAGGCCAAGGTTTCCAGTGCTGTGGGTTGTTTCCGGTCAGGGAGTTGAGAAGGATACCGATATGTACCAGGAATTGCCGGGTTATAAGGTGCGGCTACCTGATCTGGAGGAAAAGTAAGGCTTCTCTACTTCAGGTTTCTATCTGAGAACAAACCATGCAACTCACCGTCTATCCGCTGGATGATAGTTCCCAGATCCTCGGGGCTGTTGACAAAATCCATCTCATTTACGTTTACAACCAGGAGATTTCCGGAATCGTAATTCTCAATCCAACTTTCGTAGTGTTTGTTGAGAGACTCCAGGTATTTGATATTGATTTTTGATTCGTACTCGCGTCCCCGTTTCCCAATTTGCCCAATCAGGGTCGGGATACTGGCCCGTAAATAGATGAGCAGGTCCGGCGGAGAGATTATACTGGTCATCGACTTGAAAAGGGAAAAGTAGTTCTCGAAGTCCCGCTTGCTGAGAAACCCACCTTCATAGAGGTTGCGGGCAAATATATGAGCGTCTTCGTAGATGGTCCGGTCCTGGATGATGTCTTTATCCGTATCGCGGATCTCCCGCACCTGGTTGAAGCGGCTGTGGAGAAAATATATCTGAAGTGGAAAAGCCCACTTGTCCATCGCATCGTAAAAATCCTCTAAATAAGGATTGTCATCGACCGCCTCGAACTGAGGTTCCCAGTTATAATGTCTGGACAGTTTGTTTACGAGGGTAGTTTTACCTGCCCCGATATTTCCAGCAACTGCAATGTGAAGACCCATAATGGCTGTTTATTCCGCTTGAGTTTCAAAATTACACTTCGGACTATATGGTGCAGAATGATTTTATTCACAGGTGGTGGAATGGCAGGTGAGAATTCTTAATTTATCCGATAAATCTACACCACATCTCTATGTCCAATATTGATTTGATCATCCCTGAACGCAGCCGAGACATTGGCGATTTTTTAGTTGGTCGTTTACTTCCATTTCGTAAAAAGAGAATGGTAGGCCCTTTCATCTTCATTGATCACATGGGCCCAGCGACAGTTGGTGATGGCCAGTACCTGGAGGTGGGGCAGCATCCGCATATCGGTTTGTCAACTTTGACCTATTTGCTCGAAGGGGAGATACTGCACCGGGACAGCATCGGAAGCGAACAATTGATCACTGCTGGTTCAGTGAACTGGATGACTGCGGGTAAAGGGGTGACCCATACGGAGCGGACTCCGGAAGCCCATCGCGATGGGCAATTGCGACAGGTGCACGGATACCAGATCTGGGTCGCACTTCCAAAAGAATTGGAAGATATGGATCCTGAATTCCATCATATTGGGGCGGACGAATTACCACGCTGGTCCGATGGTCCAGCAGAATTCACATTGGTAGCCGGAGAAGGATATGGGAAAAAGTCTCCGGTGCCAGTCCATTCACAACTCTTCATGGTAGAGATCAGAACCAAGGAGAGCTATTCGCTTGATGTAAGTGGACACCTGGAAGGTGAGGTCGGCATTTTGGTCTCTCAGGGAGAAGTAGAAGCGTGTGGGGAAAGAATAGGTCTGGGGAATATGCTGGTTTCTAAAATAGAAGATGCTTGTCGACTACAGGTAGCGGCTGAAAGCCACCTGTTCCTGTTTGGTGGTACTCCATTCCCGGAAAAGCGCTTCATCGCATGGAATTTTGTCCACTCTGACCAAGGTGTCATCGAAGAAGCCAGACAACGATGGGTTAGGAAAGAATTTCCCATGGTAAAGGGGGATGGTAGCTATGTTCCCTTGCCTGGTTTTTGAAAGACTTCATCAAGCCTTAATAAGTCTTTTTAAACTGAAGTTTCTCATCCTTTTCCCATTAGAATAATCTTATATTAGTATAAAGGTTTTTGAATATTAATCCATCTAATTTTTAACCATCATTTCCGTTTATGAGAAAACTACTACTCCTTATTCCCGCTCTGGGATTATCAGGTTTTCTGAACGCGCAATCCATTTCGCCGGAAGTGAAAGCAACGGCAGGAGATCAGAATACGGTCGGCACGACCAGTATCTCCTGGACCATTGGGGAGACTTTTGTTGAGACGGCCTCAGGGTCGTCCAGCGAGGTTACCCAAGGCTTTCACCAGCCCAGCTATGTATTGGTCGCACTGGATCACCCGCTCAGTTCAACCCTTCAGATTGACGTATTCCCCAACCCTACCCAGGAACGGGTATTTCTGGAGTTTGAACGCGACCAGGAAACCGAACTTTCCGTTCAATTGATCAACCTGACCGGCCAAGTCCTTCAGGAAAAGACTTCTTTTGAACTGACAGAGCGACTTGAGTTTGACATGGCTCAGGTTCCGGCTGGTCAGTACTTCCTCCGGGTTAAGACTCCAACCGGGCAATTCAAAGCTTACAAAGTTCAAAAAATCAATTAACCATCACTTCTAAGAAAATCATCATGAAAAAGAATATACTCACCCTTATCCTCCTATTTTTCCTTTCTGCCGGCTTCATCGCCGCCCAGTCTCCTCAAGCCATCAACTACCAGGGTGTGGCGCGGGATGCTTCCAATCAACCGCTTTTAAACCAGGCCATAGGCCTGCAATTCACCATTCGTTCAGGTAGCGCTGCCGGTACGGTTGAGTACCAGGAGACGCATGCGGTCACCACCAATGACCTTGGCCTCTTTACTTTGAAGATCGGTCAGGGAACGGCTGTCTCCGGAACATTCTCCGCCATAGACTGGGGCAACAATACGCATTTCGTTGAAGTAGAGATAGACCCTGCTGGTGGTAGTAGCTACCAATCCCTGACCAATACGGAATTGGCTTCAGTCCCTTATGCGCTGCATGCAAGCACCGTTGAAAACGATGCGGTAGATGATGCTGATGCAGACCCAACCAATGAATACAATACGGGCGCAACCTTGGCAGGTACAGTCCTTACCATCACCGATGGCGGTGGTAGCCAAAATGTTGATCTCGTCACCCTCCAGGACGGCGTCAACGACGCGGATGCGGATTCGACCAATGAGCTCCAGACCTTGAGCCTGAGCGGTGATACCCTTACCATCTCTGACGGCAACTCTGTGGTATTGCCTGGCGGTGGCGGAGGTTCAGATGCCGACTGGACCATTTCCGGCAATGACATTCACAATACCGCTGCTGACAGTGGTCGAGTTTCAGTTGGACTTACAGCTTTTCCTGGCCTGATGAACATCGGTTCCACCGATTCTTTCAAAGTCTTCCTGGGGCATGTGGGCAACTTCAATGAAGCTGAGTCCGGTCGCCTGGTATTTTCCGAAGATATTACCTTCAATGGAACCTGTGGATTCGAATTTCACCACAATGGTGCTACCAATACCTTATCATTGGAGTCAGGTTGTACCGCCCTTAATGACACATCTATTGTCTTTACCCGTAATGGAGAAGTCCGCATTCCTGAGCGGGTGAAAATTGGTGAAAACACCAATCCAAGTGCTGATGTTCATATCAAGCAATCGGGTACTGGAACTTCCCCAGGTGCAAGTGGTCTCCGTTTGGAGAACTCCACCACCACTGATTACAACCAGTTATGGACAGATGGAACCAATCTGAATATTTCCCGAGGTGCCTCCCGAATTGCATTCATCAACAACGTAGGTGCCTACAACCAGGTATCTGACCGCCGGATGAAAGCCAATATCCTGAATATGACGCCGGTCTTGAGTGGTGTTCTTGCCTTGAACCCCGTACAGTACAATTACATCTATGAAGGTGCTGAAGACCAGCCTGTCTTTGGTTTCATTGCCCAGGATGTGCAGAAGATTTTCCCTGGCATGGTAGGTACTTCACCCGGTTCCGACCTGTTGGCAATCCCTTATGCTGAATTCAGTGTGGTTGCCATCAAGGCCATCCAGGAGCAACAGACCATCATCGAAAACCAGCAAGCTGAGATCGATGCCCTCAAAAAGCAGGTAAATGAAATCAATGCGCTTAAGGAAGCCATCCAGCGCTTGGAAGCTCAAATGAAATAATTCTATCTGATAGGATTTTGATCCTTATTGAGGCTGCTCAGCAATGGGCAGCCTCTTCATTTTTGAGCCTGATTTTCTCCAATCCTGACCCCTCTCAAGGACATCCAATTTGTAGTGGAAAATATGACGAAGGTCAGGAAAAAGCATGATACTCCTGAAAGATGTTAGGTTCATTCAGACTTTGTAAGCAAACTTAAATATTAATACTTGAACTTAGAATTCAACCTGAAAATGCCAGCCGCACCCACTTAGATGTTTAAGACACTTTTAATAGACAGTGACCCCTGTATCTGTAACCTTATATCCAGCACAATACTTCAATATTGCTCAGGTGTTGAATTCTTAGGCATGTACAGCGATATCGAATGCGCTCCGATAGATGAACTGGCCTCACCTGACCTGATATTTTGGGGATGTCCTGAATCGCTGTTTCAATCCGGCTTCCTGCCGAGTTCGATTGGAGATCAGGTACAGCATATACTCCTCGTCAAAGAAGAGGATCGCAGTCAGTTATTACAGGGGCATCCCCTGCCGCACATTGCCATTGATGGCTATCTCAATATTCCTATCCAGGTTCCCGATCTTCTCATCACTTTAAGCCATGCAAGTGCCCATTCCGAATTGAAAAAAGCACTCCACCAACAGCAGCTTCTCCTGGACAAATTGTTGAATCGCTCCCAACAGCCCGAGATGATCGGTATCCCAACCAGTAAAGGAACAGAGTTTTTCCCTGCCTCGGAAATTCTTCGGTGCGAGGGAAAGCAAAAATATACCATGGTGCATACCACGCAGAACGATAAGGTGATGAGTTCCTACAACATCGGAGAATTCGGCAAACTTCTCCTTCCAAATGGCTTTTATTCCCCTCACCGCTCTCACCTTATTAACCTGCGGCATGTCAAAAAATTAACATGTGAGAACCAGATCATACTGAAAGACGGAACAGCTATCCCTCTCTCAAGGCGACGAAAAGTTGATTTTATCAAGCAGTTCAGACCTGAGGGGTGCTTCCATTGAATTATCTTCACATTATTCTTCGACCAGTACCTCGAACCTCAAGCGACCGTCTCCAACCATGTCAAGTGTCTCAGCCAGAAATTGATCGATTTCTCCACTGTTTTGGTCTTGCAACATTGCAGTGACTGTTTTCCTTACCTGTGGGGAAATTCCCATGATAAAGCCTACCATGGGTCTAATCTCTTCCAATAACTTTGAAGAAGCAACCCTTCCTCGAATGGATTGAAGAACGGTACCGTCCTGATCCAACAATATCATCTCTAAACCAATGAGAACCGCCAGGCGGAGGTCGCACTTGCCCAGGAATTCAGAGGTAGCCAATTCTTTGATGGTATTGAGGGAGGACAGGTGCGTTGCCGACTCAGAACGAACCATAATACTCAATATGGCCAGGCTGGTCCATAGTCGCACCTCTGGATTCCGGCTCAAAGTGGGCAGCTCATCAATCTCCAATCCCCATAACAAGACTTCGAGGTATGATTTTGCCGCATGACGAATGCTCGGGTCAACACTTCCCAAAACCTGAACAATCTCCTCTTCGTCTGGAACCTGCCTCCGACTCCATTTCCCA
>CAYGRE010000125.1:0-17303 GCA_964352215.1 uncultured Bacteroidia bacterium | reverse complement strand
CCAGGCAGTATTGGGCAGTGTCACCCGGATTGATGTCGGTGGGTCCGTTGGCAGCCAGGGTGAGGACGCGGCCAAAGTTCCAACTGCTGATGTTCACTGGCCCCCCTGAGAAAAGGATGGAGTCACATTGCCCGTAGTATTTGTATTCGTAGTAAGAGCGGTGTACTGTAATGGGTGATGTAGGGCACCACGTTTTACAGCAGTCCGACATTTTATAAATCAAGGTGTCCTGTTCACCAGAAGCGATGAAGGGAATATTTACCCTGGCCCGACGGATCGGATTGGGCCCCAGGCAAGCGTAGAGGCCTGTACCAGATCCGTTTTCAACATAATAAGGAGAGATATGTTGGGACGACCCGGTGCTGCTGACCCATTGGATACTCGCAGTGTCAATCGCAGAAATATAGCCGCTGGTGGCATTGCTAACCCCACCGACCCAGAAGTCAAGCAATACATTGGTTGCCGGACCAGCTCCGGTATTGGTTACGACGATCTTCACGGTGCTGGAATCTTCCTCGTAGCAGGTATTTCGCAGCAGAATCCGGCTGGTGGTCAGGAGCGGGGCAATGTCTTCGACGATCACATTGGCATTTTGATCGGTTACTTCGCAGATATCCTGGCTACATCCCCAGTAGGCGTACAATGTGCTCGGGGCATCCGAACAGGAATTGATCACGACATCATAGCAGATTTCGATGGTTTCATTCTGTTCAAAACGTATGTCTCCGTCCCCGGTGAGCAAAATCTCGGGGATACCTATTTTAACGACGATGCTGTCTCCTGTATAGGAAAATGCGACCGGCGTATTGGAAGGGGAAATAACAAAATTGGAATAGGACAGGAGGTTGGTATCTACCTGAATGGCAAAATCGAACCCGGTTATATACCCAAATCCACCGTTGATGATGGAAACGCAACGGGTAAACGAGGCCCCCAGGGAATCGGTGACTGAAGCCGGGGTGATACTTTGGATGCTCAAGGCCGCTTTCAGAATAGAATAGGGGGAAGAGTCCACGCTGTCGACTCCCAGGTTGTGGGACACTGTGATGTGATTGAAGATCGCGGCGCTGTCCGAAGCGGCACAAGAGGCAAAGGCCTGGAAGTAAAAGGTGACGGACTGGAAACCTTGAATGGTGTCAGAAGCCAGCAACACGGAGTCCGGGGCTGGGACCGAAGTTTGAGTTATTCCTGTCCCGGTAACTGAACCGGTAACATATTCCACTCCTTCATTTAGCTTCAGCAAAATACTGATATTGTTCAGAGGGGTAGCCGTCTGATTGGTCAGAGTGACCGAAAACGAATCGGAGGTGCCACAAACAACCAGGTCACTGGAGGTCGTAGAGAATCCTATCTGGGCAGCTGCCGTTGAAGGCATTGAGAATAGGAGCAGGGCAATGGTAACAGCAATTAAATACCGTAACTGGTTGATTGACATCGTACTGGACAAATTATAGCGTTTCAGACTTGGTGCAGGAGGTTCAAGATTCTCCCTAAAAAAAGATGCCCTGAATATAATATAAATCTGAGTGAATGGAATACTTGACAAGGAAAAGATCGGCAATGGAAATATATGGCTTTTTTGTTTGAAAATATTTGGGTTCCTGTTTACCTTTGCCCTTCGATTGAATATGGAGGGAGTAGCTCAGTCGGTTAGAGCGCTAGTTTGTGGCACTAGAGGTCGGGGGTTCGATTCCCCTCTTTCTCCCCAGAAGGACACTGTTTTCGGCCAGTGTCCTTTTTCTTTTTGCTGGCATGCAACTAATCACCCTCATTTTTGTTCTAGTCTTTGGGTAAACTTCTTTGTTCCTCCAAAAAAGTCGAGCTTTGGCTGGACCAGAAAATTAATGATATGAAGAATCTGAGTTTTTTATTGCTACTTATTGTTATTCCATTTCTAACAAACGCCCAGAATTTCACCCTGAGTGGGAATATCAAGGACGCTGACAATGGGGAGGATCTGATGGGAGCAACCGTCCTCGTGAAGAACATCCCCAATACAGGCGCATTTTCTAACGAATATGGCTTTTACTCTTTGACCCTCCCCGAAGGGAACCATACGATTCTGGTCAGGTACGTGGGTTATGAGATGGTCGAAAAGGAGATTTCCCTCACGGAAAATCAAACCCTCTCTTTCGAATTGGGATTGGACGGAAGATCCATCGATACGGTTCAGATCACGGCCCAGCGGGACAATGAAAATGTTACCTCTTCAGAAATGGGAGTGCTGCGGCTTGACCCCAAAGAAGTACGCAATGTACCGGTACTGTTTGGTGAAAGGGATATTGTGAAAACGTTGCAACTATTGCCGGGGGTAAAGTCAGCTGGTGAAGGCAACAGTGGCTTTTACGTCAGGGGTGGGGGAACGGACCAAAATTTGATCCTGTTAGATGAAGCGCCTGTCTACAATGCCTCTCACTTGCTGGGTTTCTTTTCGGTATTCAATTCGGATGCGCTCAAGGATGTGACCCTCTACAAAGGGGGAATGCCTGCCGAGTATGGTGGACGGGCCAGTTCTGTACTGGACATTCGCATGAAAGACGGGAACAAAAAGAGATTGGGGCTTACTGGTGGGGTCGGCCTGATTTCCTCCAGGCTTACTGCCGAAGCTCCCATCGTCAAGGACAAAGGGTCTTTCATGGTGTCGGGACGCAGGACCTATGCAGATGTATTTCTCAAACTGTCCAAGGATTCCATCATCAATTCGTCTACCCTCTATTTCTATGATTTCAATGCCAAGGCCAATTATACCATCAATGACAAGAACAGAATCTTCATTTCCGGTTATTTTGGTCGGGACGTTTTTGGCTTTAGCGATATCTTCGGACTGAACTGGGGAAATGCAACAGCAACCGTACGCTGGAACCATCTCTTCTCAGATAAGTTATTCTCCAACACCTCCTTCTTCGTCAGTGACTATGACTACAAGTTCTTCATTGGTGACGATGAAAATGGATTTGGCCTTTCCAGCCGCATCCAGGACTTCAACTTCAAGGAAGATATCACCTGGTTCCCTAATTCAAAACATACGGTGAAATTTGGGGGCCAATTGATCCACCACACCTTCGTTCCGGGAGAACTGGAGGTTGGCAGCGAAGTCACTTTTGACCTGCCAAATCCTCCCCGCCGTTACGGCCTGGAAGGTGCACTTTACGTACGTGATGACTTTCGTGTAAACAATCGGATTACAGTAAACTACGGACTGCGGCTGTCTACCTTCCACAATATGGGGGGGACATCATATACATTTGACGAAGAAGGTGATGTCCTGACTGAGACGAATCATGACCGATGGGACTTCTTTGAAACCAATATTGGTTTGGAGCCGAGGATCAGTGGTCGTTATCTCCTGGATGAGAGCAATTCCATCAAGGCATCCTATACCCGGAATTTTCAATACATTCACCTGCTTTCCAACTCTGTATCAACTTCCCCAACCGATGTATACGTACCCACCTCCAACATCGTCAAACCGCAGATTGCCGATCAGGTTGCGGTGGGCTACTTCACCAATCTCAAGGAAGATATGTTTGAGATCTCATTTGAGGCCTATTATAAATGGCTGCAAAACCAGATCGATTACCGGAATGGTGCAGATTTGATCCTCAACAGTACGGTTGAATCAGAATTGGTTTTCGGAAAGGGTCGGTCTTTTGGTGGGGAACTGCTGGTCAGGAAGCGGAAAGGCAAATTGACCGGATGGATGAGTTATACCTTGTCGCGTGCCTTGAGAACCTTTGAAGCGATCAACAACGGCAATGAATATCCAGCTCGTCAGGATCGGATCCATGACTTTTCCCTGACCCTCATTTATCAGATCACCAATCGCCTGACTGCCTCGGGCAATTTCGTATACTATACGGGTGATGCCGTGACCTTCCCTTCCGGACGCTATGATCTGGATGGCTACGTAGTCCCATTCTATACCGAACGGAATGGATACCGCTTTCCCGATTATCACCGCCTCGATCTGGGACTCACTTATGACCTGAAAGACCGTAAGAAATGGAGCCACAGCCTCAACCTGTCCTGTTACAATGTATATGGCCGGGAAAATGCTTTCTCCATCACCTTTGAGGAAAATACGGACGTCCCAGGCCAAACTCAGGCTGTAAGAACCGCACTTTTCAAAACAGTCCCTTCTCTTTCCTATGACTTTGAATTCTAGCAACCATGAAAAATAAGATCATACTCTTCCTACTGCTACTGACCGCGGGCCTGTTTACCTCCTGTGTTGAGGTCATAGATGTAGACCTGAACGATGCCGATCCCCGGCTGGTGGTTGAAGCCAACCTCAATGCAAGGACTCAGCAAGCGGAAGTGAAATTGACCCGTAGCCGTTCATTTTTTGCGGCTGAAGAGGCCGAGCCTGTAAACAATGCCACTGTTTCCATTGATATTGATGGGACCCCTACCAATATCGAATTTCAGGGAGACGGGATATATACGGCTCTGGTGCCGGTGGTAGCGGGGCAGACAGCCACCCTGCTGGTTGATGACGGGGGTACTGTGTATTCCGCGGTTTCGGAGGTTCCAGGCCTGGTAGAACTCGATTCCCTGACCGATGAGTTTGTTGAGGCCAACTCCCTCTTTGATGGCGGCTGGTTTATTACACTTCACTGGGTAGATCCCGCTGGTGTGCCTAACTATTACAGGGTAAAGATCTCAGAAAATGACAGCAGCTACAGCTCTCCTTCTGACCTGCAAGTGTTTGAAGGTGAATTCATTGATGGCTTAGAATTCGAAGGATCATTGTTCTACTTTTTTGAAAGCGCAGACTCTGTTACAGGGACGCCCGCAGACCGGGTAGAAGTCGAATTGATTTCCATCTCTGCCGCCAGCTACGAATACTTCAATTCCCTCTCTGATATTATCGTGAACCAGGGGGGAGGATCAGTTGCGGCTCCAGCCAACCCGGTTACCAACTTGACGGGGGATGCCCTCGGCTTGTTCAATGTCTTCCAGGCTGATACAATGGAGATCACCATTGGTGAATAATTGTTAAAATATACGCCTCCTTGTTAAAGTTGTTAAAGTTCTATTGACTGGACGCAGGCCCCCAACTGGGGTGCTTGACCGATGAAGGGGATTCTGGACGGTCTAAACGCATAAAGTGTCTTGCCAAAAGGACAATTTGTCGTCCAGGAAACGATCAAAATGGTGGACCTGACATCAAGCCCTATTTTGCTGAGACGCTGATATTGTCTATTTTCGATCAAAGGAAAGGAATAGTACGCGAAGCCCTCCTTTGTCCTGAACAATTGTTGTTACCCGATTGTATTATATGTAGAGCAATTTGTGGAATGCTGTCCTTAAAAAGCATCTATCAACAAACGACCTGCTCTTGCGATTGAGAATCTGGCACACTGTTTGCCCATACACACCGAATACCGACGAAGTTAAAAAACCGCAAAGATGAAAACGACCTACAACATCCAATGGTCCCTGACCAACCTCGACAGGCTCGAAGACGAGCACTACGCACACTTGTTTATGCTTGTTCGCAATGGACGCATCGTCTACATTGGGAACTCCTTCCGCCGCCGTATCATGAAGTACATTCCAGCAACCATGGAAGCGGCTGGCCTCAATTCCGGACAAACCCAGATTTTCCTTGGACGTGTTCGTGAGATGATTGGTCTGAATTCCCCCAAGGTTACTGAATTTCAGGAATTGCTGACCTACGCCCGCAAACCTGTCTACAACGTGCATGGGAAGTTGGATTTCAAGCCGAAGAACTATTTCACCCTGCACAATTTTGGTTGCAACCTGCTCCCTAGTAGCTTGAGAGCTGATCAGTGGGGCGTTTACCAAAGTCAGCGTCCAGCGGCTGAGGGCTATGCTGTTGCATGAACGGAAGAGGAGGAGAATCAGGAATAAATCTTTTCCATTCTCTCTACAATTCTGAAAGCAGCAGGGCAAACCATTGTATTCTTCTTTGTGATTCCGATGTGTAGATGAAATTTCCTTTTTCCGGTATGGGGGTAGTCCCGGCAAGCCCGGGGACGACTCTCATAGATCGAACAATAGTTGTCTGAACCCAGGAACGGGCAGGGGACCGACTTCAAGACGAGGTCATTGTCCTCATCTATTCGCAGATATTTCCCAATTACCTCGCCAGGTTTCATTTTCAAAGCCGATCCTATTCTCTCTACATCCTTCTGTGTAAAGGTTGGACTAATCGTCGAACAACAATTGGCACATTCCAGACAGTCGACTTCCTGAAAAACTTCCTCGTCCAATCCCATCACCACCGTATCAAGGTCTTTTGGGGGCCGCTTTTTGATGCGATCCAGGAATTTATGCTGCCGTTTCCGGGCAAGCTTTGCTTTTGCTGCATGATTTTTCAAGTCCATCTTACCCCAAAGTAAGCGGAAATGAAAAGTCTCCGCAACCCCTGAGTGAGATTGACCGTAATGGGGAAGAGAGATACAGCGAAGATTTACCAGTTAAGATTGCCTATTCTGCAAGACTACTCAAACTCGTACAACCGAGAGAACCAATCCACTTAAAATGGAAAACCGACTAGTGTAAGAGACACCAGACGGTCCATGTTGTGAATTGGGGAAATCGGCGAGCAAAGCATTTAGTAGCTTTGGAACTTAGCAACATCTTAAAACGCAATTCTTTATGCATTTTCTCCAAGCCGATCCGGAAGCAGTTGTCGCAGCGTTGCAGCAGGATACTCCGGAAGAAGTGAAGAAGACGATCTTCGATTATCTGGTAGCCGGTGGATTGACCATGATCCCAATCACCATTTTGTTTATTTTGGCTATCTATCTGTTCATTGAGCGCTATATGAGCATTAAGCGGGCAGACAAGGATCCCCAACAATTCATGCAAACGGTTCGATCCTATATTCTCAATGGCAATATTGATGAAGCCAAAACCTTTTGTACCCGTGAGGACACCCCGTTTTCCAGGATGATTCTCAAAGGGATCAATCGCCTGGGTTCTCCCTTGCGGGACATTGCTTCCGCGATTGAGGCAGTAGGTAATTTGGAAATTTTACAATTGGAGAAACGGCTGGGTATTCTGGCGACCATTGCAGGGGCGGCTCCGATGCTGGGCTTCTTTGGAACCGTCCTGGGTATGATTCAGGCCTTTTCCACGATTGCCGAGTTACAGGGCTCTGTGAGTCCTGAGAAGCTGGCGGGTCCAATCTCTACCGCAATGGTAACGACTGCCGCCGGTCTCGCAGTTGGGGTCGTGGCATACATTGGCTACAACTACCTCGTTAACCTGGTGGGAAGGGTGATTTATAAGATGGAATCAACCTCGACCGAGTTTGCCGATCTCTTACAAGAACCCGTATAAGCTATGGGATTTAAAAGAAGACTTCAACCAAATGCAGAATTCAGCACCTCATCCATTGCGGATATCGTGTTCCTTTTGCTGATATTCTTCCTTTTGACCTCCCAGTTTGTCACCCAGAGTGCCGTGAAGGTTGACCTTCCGAAAAGTGCCTCTGAGAAACCGGCCGAAGGTGAGGCGACTGTAACCATTGCTGCGGATGGAACGTATCAGTGGAAAGGGAAGATACTAGGGGAGGGACAATCCCGTGTGGAGAAAGAAGCATTGCTGGTACAGGAAATCCAGACCTATCTTTCAGATTCCACCCTCTTAAATCGGACCATTAACCTGCGGGGAGACACTGCGGTCAGCTACGGGGCAGCTGCTGTAGTAATTGCTGCAGTTTCGGAAATGGGAGGCGCTGTCGCCATCCAAACCCAGGAGTAACATGAAAAAAGCTAAAAAAGTCCAGAATGCGTTCAAAGAAATGAACCAAAACCGGGTGAAGAAAGAGAAGCAGGACAAGCAAATGTCCGCTGCTATCACGCTTGGTATCTCAGTAGCCCTCTTATTTGCCTTTATGTTTTGGGTGGGCCTGACCGGAATGGTCCCGCCTCCTGATGAACCACAATGGAAAACTGTGGGCCGGATAGACTTTGGTACAGATGCTTTAGGAGCATTGAAGGTGAATAATTTTCAAGACCCTTCTCCAACCCCTTCGGACAAGCCTAAGTCAGACCCCAAACCCGAGAAAGCTGAAACCAACCCCAAGCCCATAGTTTCCGATCCTCCCCCAAAACAGGACAAGTCTACGACGGAGTCGGACAATACGGTTGTAGAATCCGAAAAACCTACCCCCCAAAATCCTCAACCAAAGACTGATCCCAAGCCTAAAACCGATAAAGCTACGTCGACTGAGACCAGCGATCCGAATAAATCGGACAACAAATCCAATTCTAATCCAAAGAATGATGGGGGGTCCAATCAGGGAGATACCGATCAAACCGGTAACAAAGGGAACCCGAAGTCCAAGGTATTGGATATAAACGGTGCTTTCCAATTCGGGGATGGAATTGGGGGAGAAGGTGGGCGTGCGCCCTTAGCGCTGCCTTTGGAAGATTACAATATCCAGAAAGAGGGAAGGATTACGTTTGACTTCATCATTTCGCCTACCGGCGAGGTGGTCTATGTCAAGGCACGCTCCAATACCCAGCCAGAATTGGCCGAAATTGGGAAAAACAATATCAAGAAGTGGAAGTTTCAAGAAGTTGATCCCGGCCAAGGGCGTCTGAAAACTTCAGTTACGATTACTTTCCGTCTGCGCTGATCCGAATGGATTTTAACGAAACCCTTGATTACCTCTACCAGCGGTTGCCCATGTTTCAGAGGGTTGGACCGGTAGCTTTCAAGAAAGATCTTACCAATACGTTGCGATTATGTGCTGTACTGGGAAACCCCCAGGAGCAGTTCAGTTCCATTCACATCGCTGGAACCAATGGAAAAGGCTCTGTTTCTCATATATTGGCCTCGGTACTTCAGGAATCAGGCCTGAAAGTTGGTTTGTACACTTCGCCGCACCTGAGAAGCTTTACAGAGCGGATCAGAATCAATGGTGATCCTATTCCTGAGGCTGCAGTAGTTGAGTTTGTGGAGTCAAATCAGTCGGTGATAGAGCATATTCAACCCAGCTTTTTTGAGGTAACGGTAGCCATGGCTTTTGACCATTTTCGCAATCAGAAGGTGGATGTGGCGGTTGTGGAAGTCGGCTTAGGGGGGAGATTAGACTCTACCAATATTATTCAGCCAATTTTAGGGGCCATTACCAATATTTCATTCGATCATACAGATTTGCTTGGGGATACCTTGGCACTGATTGCCGGAGAAAAGGCTGGTATCATCAAGCCCGGGATCAGTTTCGTGATCGGAGAGGCGGTGGAAGAAACCCGACCGGTATTTGAAGCGAAAGCTTCGCAGGAAGGGGCAAATCTGATTTTTGCCCAGGAAGTTTATGCGCTGTCTTGCTGGAAGCAGGGAATCGATTCTCAAAAGATTGGTTTCCATAAGTATATGGAGCCTCCCCGTTGCTTTCACCTAGGCTTAGGCGGGGATTACCAGTACCACAATGTCAGAACGGTGCTCTGCCTGATCGATGCCTTGCTGGGCCTGGGGTTCAAAATTACCGAAGCACAAATTTCGAAGGGACTGAAGGATGTGGTTCCCAATACCGGCTTTCGGGGACGCATGACGATTCTTGACCGGGATCCTTTGGTTCTGGTAGATACGGGTCACAATCTGGCAGGCGTTAAGGAGGTTTTGAAGGCATTTGACCGGATTGACTTTGAAAATATCCACTTGGTATGGGGAACTGTCTCTGATAAAGACCCTTTACCTATTCTGAAATTGCTGCCCAGACACGGCAACTACTATTTTGTCCGTCCTGATGTGCCCCGTGGCAAGGATGCCCGGGAGCTCACATTGCTTGCCAATGGAGTTGGATTGCAGGGAGTAGCCTGGCCTTCTGTAGAGGCAGGTTTGGCAGCGGCAAGGGAGGCTGCGGGTCCGAATGATCTCATCTTTGTGGGGGGCAGTACCTTTGTGGTAGCTGAGGTAGTGTGAATCTTCCTTTTGGCATTCTCCTGTGTCTGGTTCTGACTTTTGTATTTGTCGGTTTCAGGTAAATCCCAGAATATTCGTTCGTAATTTCCACTTTGTTTCATCCTGTGATAAATTGAGGTTCGGTTGCGGAATCTTCTCCGGAGCTCATTGAGTCTATTGAAAAAAGGTTTTTATGAAAGGATACCACGATACCGCCAAAGGCATTGGCATTACATTTGACGATATTTATCTGGTCAACGGCGCAAGAACTGGCTTCGGAAAGTTGACCGGAACCCTTGCCCATGTCTCCCCCACAGATCTCGGAATCTTTGCTGCGAAGGGCGCCATGGAAAGGGCCGGGGTTTCTCCCTCCGAAATAGATCAGGTAGTTTTCTCCAACCTGACCCAGGCCTCGGTGGATGCCTATTACCTGCCCAGGCATGTTGGTATCTATTCAGGTGTGCCGGTCACTGTACCGGCGCTTTTGGTGCAGCGGCTCTGTGCCACCGGTTTTGAAGTGATCGTAACTGCTGCTGAGCAGATCACTTTGGGGAAAGCAGACCGTGTCCTTTCCGGAGCTGCTGAAAACATGTCTCTCAGTCCAACTGTGAGTTATGGCAACCGCATGGGGTATCCGCTCGGTGGGGTTCTCTTTCAGGATTTTCTGTTTGAATCCCTCAAGGATTCAGCCACCGGGGGCCACATGGGATGTACTTCTGAACGGATCGTACGGGAATATGGGCTGACCAGGGAGGACGTGGATGTTTATTCGGTACTGACTCAGGAACGGGCGGCTGCTTCGGAAAAGGAACGTTCTGAGGAAATGACTCCGGTATTCCCGACGGTCTTTGAGGCTGAGCATCTTTTGCCACGTAAGGTAAGGTTGCCGCGCAAGGTCGAGTCGTTTATGGCTGATGAGCACATTCGTGCGGGAACCACTATGGAAAGCCTGGCGAAACTGCGGCCTGCCTTTGAAAAGGACGGTGTGCAGACGGCTGGGAATTCAAGTGGCATTGTTGACGGTGCTGGTGCGGTGGTGATCGCTTCAAGGCAAGCTGTCGAAAGTGGTGGTTTGAAGCCGCTGGCCAAAGTGGCGGCTGCGACCTCGGTCGGGGTTGATCCCAGGGTAATGGGGATTGGTCCCATTCCGGCGATCCGGCATTTGCTGGAGATTACCGGCTTGTCCATCGATGACATTGGTGTCTTTGAGATCAATGAGGCATTTGCAGGTCAGTGTATTGCTTGTGAAAAGGCGCTCGGAATTGACCGGGCCAAACTCAATATCTACGGAGGAGCAATTGCCCTCGGTCACCCTCTGAGTGCCACTGGTACCCGGCTGACCCTCAGTCTGGCCATGCAGATGAATCGGCTTGGCCTCCGTTACGGAATTGCTTCTGCTTGCGTGGGAGGCGGTCAGGGAACCGCCGTCTTACTGGAAAACCCCAATTTGTAATGGGGAAGCTCAACGGAAAACTCGCCGTAATTACGGGTGCTTCCCGTGGGATTGGTGCTGCTACTGCGAAGGCATTTGCCCTGGCTGGGGCTGAAGTCATTCTACTGGCGCGGACTCAGCAGGACCTCGATCTGAGGCTGGAAGAGATTGAACAGGCGGGAGGGAAGGGGCACGCTCTTGCGGTTGACCTTTCAGACGGTGCCTTGGCCACGGCTACCGCAATTAAGATAATTGCTGAATATGGAGTTCCAGACATCCTGGTGAACAATGCCGGGGTAGGGCGGTGGCTTTTCGTAGAGGATACTCCACCTGAAGAAGTGGAAATGATGATCAAATTACCTTACCTGGCTGCCTTCTGGATGACCAGTGCTTTCCTGCCGGGTATGCTTGAACGTGGGTCCGGACGTATCCTGATGGTCAATTCTCCAGTGAGCATCATCACATGGGGGGCATCTGCGGGTTATGCCGCTTCACGGTATGCAATGCGGGGATTGACGGAATCCCTGCGCATCGACCTGCATGGAACCGGTGTCTCTGTCTGCCATTGCCTGTTTGGAGAGACCAGCTCAGATTATTTCAAGGCAAATCCCGGTGCCCATGAGCGGCTTCCCAGCCTGGCAAAATACATCAGGGTGATGACGACGGAAGAGGTTGCGGCTGGATTGCTCAAGGTGAGTACCGGAAAGCGAAAGCGCATCCATCAGCCTTTTATGATCGCATTTTTTATCTGGACGATGGTACGGTTTCCCGGAATTACCAAGTGGATATTGCGAAAAGTAAGCTATAAGAGGCCTAAAGGAAACATTTCCCCTCCCCACGGTAGGTAGGCACTTCGTCCACAACTTTTCCACCTCTTATCAGGAGCAGGGTTTGAAACCGTTCGCAAAGCTCTCCTGCCTTGCTGTGACGCATAAATACCGGATCCCCCAAACGTAAATCCCCTTTATAATGGATGGGTGTTTGTACTTCTCCGGCCCATTCATTGGGATCCATCTTAATTCCTTTGGGGAGGTGTGGCATTGGAAGTTTTTCTTTCCCCAATGCTCCGGAGGCTACATACCCACCGCCAAAGGCGGTATAAACTCCCGGCTTTGGTTTCCGAACCACTTCGATGGCATAGCCAGCGGCCGGCGCATGCTGAAAATGATCGTACCGGTCAAACAAATGGGGATTGTAAAAGCCTGATCCTGCCGTCAGCTCTGTGACCACATTTTCGGCTCCGGTTGATTCCAGGCTTCCGGTACCACCCCCATTTACAATCCTCAATTCGGCTCCGGCTTTGTGCAATTCATCTACGACTTGCTGTCGTCGTTCTGCTATCCGTGGCACATATCTCCTCTTCAGCCATCTGACCACTGCAGCTTTCATTCCCTGCCCAGGGATGCGGTCAATTGACCCGGCTATCTGCCCTTCATAGCCCATCAAGGCTTCCAACTTGAGGTGGCTTGCATCTGTCAACTGCCTGTACAACTCCAGCGCAGCATCAACTGAGTTTAACGGGGAGCGCAAGGTGCCAAAGTGGATGCCCAGGAAGTTAAAGGAGAGATCGAGATCGATGCAGACCGGGAGGGTGACCTGAAATTCCTCTGCCAGGGCGTTCAGGTGAGTGATATGCGCGGCGGAATCGATCATCAGGATGATGCTCTTGCCTTTCTTCACCTCTTCGGCAATGGCTTTGATCTCATTCCTGTGCAAAATGGGGTAAGCGATCAGCAGGTCATCGAAGCCCATTTCACTCAGCCATACAGCTTCATGACCCGAAAAGCACATTAACCCCTGGTACTTCGGTTCACTTTTTAGAAGGTAATCAAGGACCCATCGGCAGCGAACCGATTTGGATGCAATACGAACCTTATTGTCACCTGCTCTCTTAGATATGTCAGTGATATTCTGATCCAGCAGATCCAGGTCCAGATAGGCAAAAGGCATCTCACGACCGGAGAATGCGGCTTTGTAGGCAATGTAATCCGGAGAACTCATGGGTGAAGCTAGAAATTTTCTGCGTAACTCCTTCGTTTGATCTCTTCAGGGCTGAAGGTAGGAGGCATATCTTCATGTGCGGTTTCCCTTGGACCTGATTCCGCCACCATATCACGAACGAGCTTTCTCAATTTGGTCTGAAAAGCTGCCAGGGTCCATTGTCCATAAACTGTATGACCACCTTCATACTTCTGATGCTGGTACTCTTCATTGGTGGTGATATAACCACAGTAACCATTGGCATAGGGGACGATCACCACTTCATGGAAGCCGACCTCCTGCATTTCATTTTCTACCAGTTCCTTTAGCCTTCGACCGGCTATGGTGGTCGTCTCTGCAGGAATTCCGACAAAAACGATGTCTCCCAGCATCGAAATATGCAATGGAAGTACATGAGGCACCCAAGGATTGGATTCACGGTGGCCCTTGGGATGGAGTTTCTTCAGGTAAGCAATGCTTTTATCTGTAAATCCGGGGATGATAAGGTTCTTGATGTCATAGGAGCCGAGCACCTTCCTTTCCCCACTTTCAAACAGGATGTCCTTGGGGCTTTGGGCTTTGTACTTTTCCCGGATTCTAACCCGCTTGATGGGACGCCGGAAAATATTGGTGGCCAGTTCAAAGTATTTGATAAACCGGGAAAGCCCTCTGGACAGGAATGCAACCACAGCATCCATGCCTGGACCTTCTACAGTTCCTGCAAAAAAGGAAACACCATGACATGCAGATGCAGTGTGCAAACCCCTGATACCTCCGGTAAAGTCTGGGTCACAGCTGACCAGTGAAAAGTTGAAGTTGCGCACGGCAAAGTCCAGGTCTCCTTTTACTTGATGGACCTTCGGAGCTTCGTCGTAAATCTTCATGGCCTGCTCAAACTGAAGCCTTCCATTGTGTTTGGCACTTTCAAAATCATCTTCATAAAGTCCTCTGGTCCATTTCTTTTTCTTGTCCCAGATATAATTGGGGGTAACATCCCCTGCGTTTCCCTGGGCAAAAGCTGAAATGAAATTTTCATCCCCACTTTCTTCCCGGACATGCTTTTCCATGAAATCCGCTGCATAGCCCTTGTTGTCGGAGCAGATACTGTGGTTGTCATTGTGTACCGAGGTGGTATGGACGCCAAACCAATTGATAGAGCCAATTCGTTCGCCATTCAATCCGTCTATGCGTAAGAGCCGCATGGTGCGGTCAATGGCCAGGTGGGTATCTGTTTTGGAGATCCCTTCCGCTTCAGGATTGGATAAAAATGGTTTCATGCTTCGGTTGAAAGCTACCTCCACATGGGCTGGAAACTCACCAGTGCTGAAAGAAAGTTTTGCCGGTCTGAGTTGGTCGTGGGCTTTCACGATAGATTCCACAGTTCCAGCCACAATTGCTTCAAATACCTCTGGCACAAAACCAGGAATAGAGATATTGTACAGTCCGTAGTGTGAATATCCTCCCGGGCCGCTGTGGGTATGCTGAGCCGTCAGGAAAACGTTTTTCTCACTGAATCCAAGGGCAGGATGGTTTTCCCGCAAGCGTTTGAGGATTTCTCTGCGAAGCGCAAGCGTAATAAATCCCTGTTCATTGACCACGTAGGCCATTTTTTTATCTGACTGGAGGTGGTGGAATACAAATGACCTGGAATACAATGGGGTTTCCACATCATGCACGATATTAAAATGCATGCCATATCCCATCATCCCGATATTCTTTTTGAACGCGGTAATATCTGTCTTCGCAGCGCCTACTTCATACATGGTAGTAATTTAAAGAATCCCGGCGTGATCCTTCAATCTTAATAGCTATTTTGTCACCGAAAAGGTAGAGTTTTGGTGCAGACGGCGTGGCTTGGACAACTGCCCCAAGCTGTGGACCCAAGCTGTGCATTAACTACTTTTGAACTGTAACGGCATCTTTCTAAATTGCATTAGCTCAAGGAGAAACAGCATGATCCAAAGACTCTTACAAATACTTCCTCTTGTCCTGTTCGGCCATCTGGGTTTCGCCCAGTCGCTGACCCCTTTTGTGGTGGCTTCAGCGGGGGATTACTTTGTGAATACCACCGCCAATGCTTCTCTTTCCTTTACGGTAGGAGAGATGGCAATGGTGGAGACCTTCCAGAATACCAACAATATCCTGACCCAGGGATTTCACCAGCCTGAAGAGGCTCAGGTTAACATCGGCGAGGGAGCCGACTATATCAACGAATTTCATGTCTTTCCCAATCCTGCCAGTGACCATCTCAATGTCCGATACCGGTTGGCGTTTCCCGGTCAGGTCACCCTTAGCCTGGTCAATTTGAGCGGGGTGGAAGTATTACCGATCTATGAGGACCGCTATATTGGCGGACTTCATGAAGACCAATTGCAACTAGAACGTTTGAGCCAGGGAATGTACGTACTGCGGGCGTCTTATGATGTTCCTGCGAAAGGGATACATCACGTTTCCTATTATAAGATCAATGTCATCAAGTAAGCTTTCGATGCGGCTAATCAACACTTTTTCCAGGATAACCCTGGTCTGTCTTGCCTTCCTTTTTGCAAGTCTGAATTTTGCTTTTGGACAGGTTCCTGAAGCGATCAACTACCAGGCAATCGCCCGGGATGCATCCGGTGGTGCTTTGGTCAATCAAACGATTGGTCTCAGAATCACTATTCTGGAAGGATCTCAGTTTGGGCCAGTTGAATACACTGAAACCCAATCGGTAACGACCAACCAATTCGGTCTTTTTTCCATTCAGGTAGGGCGGGGTACTCCCATTACCGGGACATTCTCAGCCGTCGAATGGTTTGATGCAGACCAATGGTTACAGGTGGAAATGGACCCCAATGGCGGGACCAATTATTTCCTGATGGGAACCTCGGAGTTGCTTTCCGTTCCCTATGCGCTTTATGCGGAAAGGGCCGGTTCGGTCAGCCTGACCCTGGACGATCTTATCGATGTCAACGCAATTCCTGTACTACCAGGTCAGGTACTTGAATTTAATGGGACCAATTGGGTTCCGGCCAATGATGACAATACGACTTATACGGCGGGAACCGGCCTTGCTCTGATCGGTACAACCTTTGTTCACGCGCCCCATTTGGGTGATGCAATCGGTGACGACACCTTAACGGTGGTCGGAATTCAGGGTATTCCTGTCTCGCCTTCTCAGCCTCAACCCGGTGATGTCCTCAAATACGACGTTAATATTGGTCAATATGTCCCAATGCAGGACAGTTCAGGATCTACCCTGATTGCCGGGAATGGAATCGCGATTGTCAACGATACGATTTCAAATACCATTTGGCAGGAGGTTGGACC
Organism: uncultured Bacteroidia bacterium; assembly: GCA_964352215.1. Classification (GTDB taxonomy): domain Bacteria; phylum Bacteroidota; class Bacteroidia; order J057; family JADKCL01; genus CAWUKT01. Next base: position 697 of record CAYGRE010000125.1, on the reverse strand, counting down.
CAATGCCGCGCGGGATTCTGGCTCCGTTGGAATTGGTACCCTGGCCATAGACCCCAGTGCGCTTCTGGAATTGAGCTCTACCGAGCAAGGATTTCTCCCTCCCCGGATGACCTCAGGACAGAGGGACAGTATCACCAATCCAGCCGTTGGACTGGTGATCTACAACCTTCAGGACAGTATCCTTCAAATTTTCAACGGTGAATGTTGGCTGGCTACTTTCCAGGAAGACTGTGACGATTGTGTATTTGACATCAGTATCTCTGACTCTGCCGGGGTGATCAACCGCACGACTACCGATACTACCGGAACAACGGTGACCGTCAATCAGACAACAGGTAATCCCAGCAATATTGCGTTGTTCCTGCTGAACAATCTTCCTCAAGGTGCGACCGCAACCCTCAGTTCCTATTCGATCTTTTCTTCAGGAACTACGCGCCTGACCGTGGAAGCTGATGTATTCGCGACCCCCGGGACTTATCCCATTGCCATCCAGGCTGTTTGTGGTGACCGTATCAAGATTCAGATATTTGAGGTGACGATTGACTCCTGCTACAAGGTGGTGATTACCACGCCAGTACAGGACTACGACCTCCAGGCGTTCAACAACCTTCCAACCAATATGCCCATCTGCGTGGTCCTTGAAGTTCCACCTGGCATCGAAATATCTGCTTCTTCTACCCAGGTGCCGGCACTTACC
>CAYGRE010000124.1:0-17409 GCA_964352215.1 uncultured Bacteroidia bacterium | reverse complement strand
TCAAAAAGACCTGGTTCCTCGGTCGGGAAAGGTTTGCCACCAAGGACATCAGCGGCATCAGCGAGGAAGACAAAAAGAAATTGACCGAAGGCGAAGTCTTCGAAGAAATAGACGACGAAGATTGACCCTATGCCCGGCCAGATTTTCGCGCTGGTGGTGGGCATCCAGCGATATAAAGCAGTTCCCAAATTACAAGGTCCGGAAAGGGACATGCGCTATGTATTTTCCCTTTTACAGGAAAAGTATCGGATTCCCCGTGACCACTTGATTCCTCTTCTGGACCATGGCGCGACCTATGAAGGATTGAGCAATGGGTTTGAGAAACTCATCTCCCTGGTGGGGGAAGGCGATACGGCCCTGTTTTATTACAGTGGGCACGGAGGCACCGCCTTAACCGCACCCGAATTCAAGCATATTTCCGGAGATGGCTACGATGAGACATTGGTCTGCTTTGACAGCAGAGCAGATGGAAACCCGGATTTTGCCGACAAAGAACTCGCCTGGTACATCTCACGGTTGAATGAAAAAGGGGCTGAAGTGGTGGTATTTCTGGACTGCTGCCACGCCGGAGGAATGCATCGAAACGGTAGTAAAGGGGCCATCAAGCAGGTCGATCCGGTTAAAACCCCCAGGCCGATTACCAGCTACAAGGGGAATTGGACCGCAGGAAAAGCCAATGACCTCCCTGAGCGCAAATTACTGATGCTTGCAGCGTGTAACCGGCACCAACTGGCCCGCGAATTTGGCAACGATTCCAAAGGGGTTGAGAAACAGAACCGAGGCGTATTTACCCTCGCGTTGGAGGATGCTTTGGATGCGGTGGGTGGAACTGGTGACAATGAAGATTTGGATGCGGTGGATGGAACTGGTGACAATGAAGATTTGGATGTGGTGGGTGGAATCTCCTACCAAGAGTTATTTGCCCGGATTCGGCTGGCTACCTTGACCTACAACAAGCAGCAGACGCCACAACTGAGTCTGAAAGGTGGATTTGATCCGAATGTTAATTTTCTCACTCATGAGAAGGTTTCCCAAGGGCCTGTTTTTCAAGTTGTTTATGAAATTGGACCGGAGGGAGACGGAGATGGAACCTCAGGATGGAAATTGAATATTGGGGCAGCAGCAGGATTGGAACTGGGGTCAAAGGGCCTGGTTCGGGTTTTAAATGAGGAAGGAAAGCTCCTCTGTGAAGCGCGACTCGCCAAAGTCGAACTGGTCCGCAGCTGGATAGAGCCGCTCGACCCGCTGGCCCTGGATCCAGAAAAAAGCTACTCCGCCGAAATAGGTGGCCTGTCACTCAGTCCCTTCGTTTTTTCCGTAGTCGGAGAACAGGCAGACGTCGATTCCCTGATGGATCAATGGAAGACCAAGCCCTATCCCCTCGCCTACCTGGCCCCCGGAAACTCTCCCAGCAAATATCAAATCAGAGCGCTCTCAGGCCGTTGGCAACTCTGCCACCAAGCCAGCCAAACCATCCTCCTTGAGGAACCCTTAGAGACGCTCCAGGAGGCCATCAAACAAGTTTGTGACTGGGAAGGGCTGGCTGGTGTCAACACTGCGCTCACTCCTGAGTCCGGCACCCTCAACTACCAGATCCAGGTCAACCCCCTCGCCAGCGAACGCCAATTCATGGGCATTGCCGATGTCACCGCGGCCCGCGCACCCGGCAATGAATTCCAACGCTACCGCCTCTTTCTCAAAAACGAAAGCAAAAGCCCCCTCTACTGGTACCTGCTTCTCTTGACGGATGGATTCGCCATCCACCCCCGCGAACAGGACCTCCTGTCCAGACACAGCGATTGGTCGATGGCCCATGAGATCAAGCTCGGCCCCAAGGGGATGGTATACAGCAGCACCGACCGCCTCAAATTGATCTGTTCCAAAGAACCAATAGACATCTTCAAACTGGTGCGCAAAGCCAGGGGCGCCACTCGAGGCAGGCTGGGCAAGAACCCCGGGAGCTTCACCCTCCGCGATTGGAATGCGGAAAACCTCAACTTCCATACCTATCGGAGCCTGAGCTACCTCAGCAGCACAAATCTGGATTTGGCCGTGGAGGGCCTCAGATTCTCCGGTCACCCCGAAGTGCGCGGGGAAGTCTCCCTCTGGAGCAGCGCCCCACTCCTGAAAAGCCCCGGATCCGATCCCGTCCCCACGGAATTCCTCCAGGAAGCCGGGATCACCCCGGTCGCATTCCTGGAAGGAGCGGATTGGCACTACCAATTGATCGGCCTCAACGCCCTGACAGGCTTCGAGAATATTTCCGGTCAACCACTGGAGCTCCAACTCACCACGGAAAAATGGGCCAAAAAGCAACTCTGGCCCCTGGCCTGGAACGGCGAAAAGCTCTGGATTTGCGGGAAACCGATCGCGGGCGGCCGGATTGCCATCACCCATATCAGCCCGGGACTGTCCTTTCACCCCGAACAAGGAGCTCAGCTCAAAATATGCTTGTTCGAATTGTCCGGGCAAAATGTTAATTTAGAAGGTCTGGAAGCCCCCGAACTGGCCCCCATACTCCAAAAATGAAACCATTCTGATTGCATGGCCCTTCCATTTTTCCTTCATCTGCTGGCGAATCCCTCCCATGACCAGGTCGATCTGGCGGAGAGTCTGATTCGGGAGCAGGGTGCCATGCAGAAATTGTTCGGACGGCTCAATCCGATTCCCGATGAGAAACTGAACTACGAATCCTACCACGAATCAGACTGGGACTTGCTGGACAGCTTTCGGTCCAAAGACCATATCCGCCAGGAGATGACCTATTTCCATTTTTCCGGACACGGAGAAGACGGGAACCTCATCTTCCGATCGAAAGACGGCGATACAGATGAGGCACGGAAACAGGGCCTGGCAAGTACCCTGGAAGCCTTCCCCAACCTCGGCTTTGTCTTTCTGAACTGCTGTACCTCTGACCAATTGGCCCACGAGATCGCCAAAGAAAACCGCGTGGTCATCGCCTCCCCTTTTGTAGTTCCAACCGATCTGGCCGTCCAAATGGCCAAGTCCTTCTACAAACACCTGGTGGAAGACAATTCCATCTGGGAAAGTTTTCAGGCGGCGGTCGACAACCTCAATATTATCCCGGGAGACACCTACCGGTCCCTGTTTCCGGACGACGACGAAGCGCTACCCGATCCCAAAGAGATATTCCAATTTTACCCCGGCCCCGAAGCCAAAGCCGCAAAATGGAACATTACCCGGCTGTTTGAGCTCAACCGTCTCGACAAGGAAAAGCCAAAGATCGGCAGCGAACCCAAATTGCTCCGTCCCCTTCTGCACTTCAATTTTCGCAAACAAAAGCAGGCCATCGGGAAGCAAAGTCAAATGATCGCTTACCTGATCCGGGGCAAGAAGGAGCACGGCATCCCCCTGATTTTCTGGATGTTCAAGGAACCGTATATCAAGAAAAACTCTCTTCGGGTGCAGATTGACCTGGAAACCGGCAACCGAAGCTACAAATTGGACAGTTACTGGACGGAGTTGGGTAAAGAATTGGGGTTGGTACCTGAGGAAAAAAATACCGAGTCTGAGAGGGATTCCCCAGAAGACATCGAACCCGGCATAGACCTGCAACTGGTCATCCAAGCCGTAACCGACCGGCTCTCAGAACCTGGAAAAGACATCCTGATTTCGGTTTACAATGCGCAGTTCTACGGGAACGACGAACTCAAAAAGGTGGTCACCGACTTTTGGTATCCCCTGCGTAAAGGCGTTGAAGACACAATTTTCCCGCTGGAGCTCAAGTCCAAACTACATTTCTTTTTGATCCTCGAAGACGACCGACACGGAGAAATAACCAAAGGCATTGCCGCTGAAGAAGGTGTTTTCTCCTTTGTCCCCGAGCCAGCAAAATTGAGCAAAGACGACCTCTGGGATTTTCTCGACCGGAACCGCTATTGGCTACTGTCAGAATCCTACCAGGACAATTGGCAGGAAGTAAGCGACAATATTTATGAAAAATGCGCGGGCGTTCCGGGGAGTGCCCTGCAAATGCTTTGCCGCCTCTCCAAAGATAAATACGACAAACTGAACAAGAGATTTATAGAAATATGAGCCAGCCCCAGATATACCTCGAGCACCCTGGTCCTGATCAGCACTGGACCGACCACAAAGGCCGCCCTTACTTCCCCACAGAAGCATTGGTCCAGGCCGTCAATGCCGCCCTCCTGCTGGGCCGTCCCCTTCTGGTGATGGGAGAACCCGGCTGCGGAAAGACCAGCCTCGCCGGTGCGGTGCTCCATGAACTCAACCGGATCTCAAAGGATAAAAACCAACCCACATGGGACTTCCGGGAATGGCATGTCAAGTCCTCCCAGCGGGCCCGGGATGGCCTCTACACCTACGACCTGGTCGGCCGCCTCAGGGACAGCCAACTCCTGGCCAACAACGCCATTCAGGACGAAGAAAAGCGCGAGGAGATGCTCAACCGGACCCCTAAGGATTATATCAAACTGAACGCCTTGGGCAAGGCATTTCAGGCCGAATCCCCGACTGTGCTCCTCGTCGATGAGATCGACAAAGCGGACCGGGATTTCCCCAATGACCTGCTGCTCGAACTGGATGAAAAGAGATTCCGCATCGAGGAATTGAGTGAAGAAGAGGGGGAAGAGGTATTTGTGGAAGCCAAATCTCCGGTCATCACCATCATCACCAGCAACAACGAACGGGAGTTGCCGGAGCCATTTCTGAGGAGGTGTGTTTTCTTTTATATCGAATTCCCCGGCCCGGACCTGCTGGAGCGGATCGTAAGGGTTCATCTGGAAGGGGCCAGCGACGAAGTGGTAAGCGAAGTGCTCGATCAATTTACCATCCTGCGCAAGAAGATGACCAAGGCCAGAGAGATCGGAGAAAATGTAAAACCAGCCTCCACCAGTGAATTGATCGACTGGGCCAAAGTATTGCGCACCCATTCGGACGACGAAATTCTGAAGCAACTGGACGGCAAAATTCCCTACGCGGAAGTATTGGTCAAACGGTGGCAGGACCATCAGCGCTTCATTGCAAAAAAATCTTGACCTTAAGAAAAAGCATTGATCTCAAGAAAAAGCATTGACCTTACGCAGCTACATACCAACCTCTAATCTTTCGGAATCGTTTCCTCTGGAGCAGCTTTTCGAAGCGGTGCGCCAGGAGGGAATCTCGATAGGGATTGAGGAATTGCTTAGTGCCCAGGAAGCCTTGCAATACGGATTGGGCGGAGAAACAGCCGCTTCCCTGGCCAACCTGTTGAAAATGCTTTGGCTGGGGTCGCGGGAAGAATTTGGCGTATTTGACAAATGCTTCCACCGCTACCTGGAATTGGTGGGACGGGCCGATGCCCTCGAAACGAAAAATATCAACTGGGAGGATACCACCCGTTCCCTCGAGAGCGAAGAAAAACTTAGTTACGGCGACGATATCCCCCACGAGGAAGTCGCACCTCCGGTTGAAACACCCGATCCAGGTCCACCTCCAAGGTCCTCCGCTCCTGCGGAAGAAGCTTCGATTTCTCTGGCCGCTGGTTCCAAAGAGGTCAATCCCGGGGAATTTCCATTGGTACGGCAGCACGATCCCAGCTCTCCGCTCAGTCTCAGGCGCAACTGGCAAAAACTCAAATCGGAGCACCCCTCATACTCTAACCTGGACCTCGATGTGCACGCCACCGTGCTGAAAATTGCCCGGAAAGGATATTTCGATGAACCCGTCTTCGTTCCCCGGCTCAAAAAGGAGCTCAACCTCCTGCTCTTCATCGACGCTGGCGGTTCTATGGTCCCATTGATGGACTACGTCACCCGTTGGCAGGAAACGGTGCTCAGTAATGTGCGCTTCAAAGAGGCCCGAAAATGCTATTTCCGCAATGTGCCTGAAAATGAAATTTACCTGGACCACCAGCTCAAAGAAGCCATTCCTCTCCGCCGCTTCTGGTCAAATATTGCCACTGGCCGTACCATCGCATTGGTGATCAGCGACATCGGGGCAGCCCGCAAATCCTGGGACTCCGGCCGCATCCTCGAATGCCGGGATTTCTCCCGCGCCCTGCATCAAAAGGGATTTAGTCAGCTCTGGCTGAACCCGATGCGCCGGAACTATTGGGAAGGAAGCAGCGCCGCCAAAGTTGCGGAGTACGTACCCCAGATGCTTTCTCTGGACCCGGCCGGAACCCGTCAGGCCATCGCTTACCTCAACCAACAGATGGAAAGGAGGCAGCCATGAGCCTGCAAGACCTCTTCGATCAGCTCGATTTAGCCCGTCCGGTTGGCCCAATCAACAAATTAGAGGAATTTCTCAACCGGTTTGGTCAGAACACCAGCACACTGGACAGTACACTATCGGACATCGAAGAAAAAGACCCGTCCCAACTTTTTCCGGTCCCCAAACGCTATGCTTCGATCGACCTGCTTTCCAATTTCTTTCTGGAAAGGTCCGAAGCTGAATTCGCGCTGCTTTGCCATGCCGCTTTGCCGGCCAGCCTCACTCCCGACCTGTTGCAGACCCTCCGGGCCAGCCTCGGATACGGAGGACTCAATCCCCAGTGGGAAGATGCGATCCGCCTCCTTCTGTCCGAATATTTCCGCCCCGTAGCTGCCCAGACCTACGAGATGGACCTGAATACCCGCCGGGCATTTCTCAAATGCCTTGCCCTTTGCTTTGGCGATCAACGCCCCAAAGACATCGCCCGCTTGCTCCTCTCCTATTACCAGGAGGTGCTCGCCCATCCTGGTGCCCCCGGTTATTCCCTTGCAAAAGTGCAACAGATCACCGCTTATGCCTACCTCGACCCGGCCGCTGCGGTACGCGAACTCAGCCTTTCTTATGTGTCCCTCCAGGGCCAGGAAAACAGCCCGGAACGGATGCGCCTGGCCGCTCTTGTCGCCTCGCTCTCTGACCAGCTTTCGGGCTATCAGGAATTGATACAGTACGCGGAAAGCTGGCGGGCCCAGATTCACCAGGACACTGCAAGTCTGCGGTCTTCCCTGGCTCCACTGATGCAGGGGGGAAAGGCCAGTCCGGACGCGTTTGCACTGCCGGTGCCGAAGGACATGTACTATGCGCTGAAGGACGAGTTTACGGCCGAAGATCCGCTTTGGGAAGCGAAAAAGCGTATTCAGGAAGCCACGGATTTGGGAAGAACCGAACTCGACCTGTCTGGATTGGGTTTGAGCGAGTTGCCGGAAGAGCTACTGGAACTGCGTCAGGTTGTGGAGCTCGACTTGTCCAACAACAATTTTGTGGTATGGCCGGAATTGCTGTCGCGGATGGATTGGCTGGAGGTGCTGCGCCTGAACAAAAATGGTTTGCGGGTGATTACCGAGGACTTTGTTCGGCTTCAAAGGTTGAAACTGCTCGAAGTCAAGGACAACCTGCTGCGGCGGTTGCCTTTCGGGATGCAGGAGATGAACGAATTGGAGATCCTCCTCCTGGAAAATAATCAGTTTTGCAGCCTGCCCTATTGGATTTTGGACAGCAGCTATTTCCTCTACACGCAAGGCAATAAGTTACCGGAAATAGAGATTGCTCCAGAAGGGTTGCAGGGTGGGCAAACTGATTTTCAGCAAGAGGCTCAGAATAACGAACAGCAGGAGCCAGATTTTGGACAGCAGGTTCCGAATTTCGAACAGCGGTCGCCGGATTTCGAGCAACAAGCTCCGGATTTTGGACAGCAGAACCAGAATTTCCAGAGAGAATCTCTAAGAGGGCTCTCATATACAGGGCGGGAAATATCGGTTGAAAACCTGGCAGCGCTGAAAGAATATGCCAAGAACCTCGCCCAATACCAGCGGGGATTAGAAAAGAGCCCTCAGAAGATGGTTCAGTTGCTTCTTTGGGAAAGTCCATTTTCTGCGATGAGCGGCTTTTTCAACCGGGTCAGCCGCAGCACCGGGCGTTCGGGAAACCACCAAAAACCAAGTGATAAACTCCTCTCCAATTACGAAATCGAATACGAATATGCATTTGGCATTGACCTTGGGTTGGCCGCAGATGTGCTGGTGCATGTGGAACGCTTTGGCCATTCGCCCGATGAAATCGGGATTCAAGGTTATTGCAGCAGCAATTCGGTGGTGGTATTCGCACCTCAAGACCCCTATGAGCTGGAACATTGGGTGATGCGTCTCCCAAAAAACCGGAAACTGACCGGGGTAGCATGTGTACCTGACCCTTCTGATCCCTACCTGGCTGAGCTTCGGGAAATGGTCATAAAACGGTATCCCGACACGCTTTCGGAGTTGATCCTGATTCACCCGGATACCGATTTGGGTGCAGAACTGTTGCTCGATCTACTCCAAAAAGCGAGTGAAGAACGCGCCATTACCGGGCCGGGCCGGGATGAATACAAGCAATTGATCCAGGTGTTGGGAAATGACCAACCCATCCATGAGAAAGAATTTGAAGGGATTGACATTTCCCCTTACCGCTCCGATCTGAGCGTTCAGAATTCAGGCCAGGGACTGGCGGATGCTTTGAAAGATGCGGGTTACTTGAGTCAAATAAAGGGACTGAATTCAAATGGGACTTATTATTTCAGCCCTGCCGGGTTGCGAGATTTCTTTTCCAAGTGTCAGGAGGAAATGAAGCACCCTTACCGGATGGTTTTAAATGATCTGCAAAAGGCCGCCGAACTGTATTTCTCATCCCCGGAAATGGGTTCTTTTCTTGCGGATGCATTTCTGGATTTGGGCTGGATGCAGAATTACTTTTATGGGTACGAAGCGGGCGAGAGTGAATTTATATCCTATTCTAAACTGGGAGACGCAATACCCAGCAAGGGGGGTATAAATTTGAGTTCCCAAAATACCAATACCCAGTTAACTTTTGAATTTGAGCACCTCCCATTAGAGTTAAAAGAAATCCTTGTATCCGGGATGAAAAGAGATGAAACCGATCCAGAAATGGCAAAAATTCGGTTCGTCTCTGAAAACAAGTTCTATATTTCCAGAAGGGTGGATGGTATCGGTATCATTGATCAGGAATCCCGTTTCTTGACCATTTTGTTTAACAACGCGACCTCAGATCAAGAAAGCATCCCGGCAGAAGAATTTATCAGAATATTTGGTTCCTTAGTTGGTGATATTCCCCACCCCACTTTAAAGGATATTTGGATTTCCCGATCGAAAAAACAGAATCCCAAACAACCTGATAACTCTTCTGAGCTTCCTGAATCCTCCGACGTCATTAGCTTCCTCCACTACCCTACCCTCAACAGCATTTTCAAGCGTGGAAAGCAATCCTATATCATCCGGGAAAAGTTGGAATGGCACAGTATCCGCTATGCCATGGGCATCGAAAACACGATTACCCACCCACCCCAGCAATCCACCCGGAAGACCATGCTCCTCTATGCCAGAGAAGATTTTGAGATTGCGACCAAATTGATTGAAGCCCTGGGTGGAGAAGGAATTCGGATTCTCCCCTACACCCCTGACCTCTACGGCCCGCTGGAAAATCCGTCTTTTGGCTCCATGCTTTTACAAATTGAAACCATTGTCCTCCTGTTCACGGACAATTTCGTCGCATCGCCGCAGGCAATGGGCTACTGGAAGGGGATTTATGAGGATAAGGAGGTTGCGTCTGATGAAGAGGGTCAAAAATCAAATGCTGAAAGCCGAGAGGCAGATGCTGAGGCGCAAAAATCAGATGCTCGCAAGAAAACGATGGTGCTTTCTGAGTTGAAACTGGGGGACGAGCATGTGCTCGAATGGATACAGCAGTATTGGGAGGATATCGCCAACCTCCCCTTACCGAAGAACCCCAACTCCACCGACTTAATAAATCATCCCTATAGAAACCGTATGGTGGACCATGCCTACACCGTATTGGATGGCTTAGAAGTCGTTACCGAATGGGCCGCCTATCAGGAATTGTTTGATCTCGATCAGGAAAGGGAAAAGGACTTTGTTGGCTTGATCAATGCCTTACTTGAATATGAGAATCCTGTGGAATAGCCTCCTGCTTTATTCCCTAAAAACTGGGTTCCATCTCAGAACATATTCATCATAATCTGTAAGAACCTCATACGGTGAATCCAGCCCCAACAGCCATTCCTCGGCTTGTTTCCGATGATTGATGAGTTCCTCCATCGTATCCCCTGCCAGACTGGGACCTCCGTTTTTGGAGGTAAAGGTCAGAGAACGGTAAAGCACATCCCGGTGGTCGGATTGAAAATCCTGGTACAATTGACTTTGCTTGATTTGTGCTTTCTGTTTTGATGATTTCACGGTGCAGCCTGATATTCCGAATGGGAGTAGTATACAGATTACTAAAAAGAGGATTTTATTGGTACTGGAGTTCATAAATATATTTAATTCTCATTAGGTCCTTTCCCGGCACATATCCCTGTGGCTGGTGCCTTGGTATATACGGAATAATTCCCATACTGTGCAGCATTCACAGCCCAGGAAGAAACGTTTTGCGGTTGTTGCCCCCATTTTGAATCCAGCATACTGGCATTTTCATCCACAATACCTGCGGGGGCTGAAGTGGATTGAATGATACCGGTATGAGCTACATTGTTACCCGCGAAAACAAGGATGTCCCCCGGCTGAGAGATACAGCTGTAATTACTCCCCATGCTCCATCCATCATCTGTCAGGACGGTTGGTACGTCGCTTCCCCATATCGAAAAAGGTCCGTTACTGGCAGATGACCCTCCGAACGTAAAACCGTGACACCAATAAGTGGTCCCGTCATGAGGTTTCCAGGCATTTATGGTCCTTCCGGCATCTGTTTCTACCTGGTAAACATCTCCATTGGGTCCACTGCCCCAAGGCTGACTGTCCTGATTGGTATCAACCGCAGTGCTCCATTTCACACGTCGAAGCGTAGAAGGTTCAGAATCTTTTTCAATATCAGGTATACAGGATGAACATTTTCTTTGGAGATCGGGGTTCTTTTTTGAAGCCCCCTGCTGAACGACATGGGTCAACTCATGCGCCAAAAGCCATTTTCCAGAAGGAGACTGAGGAGCGTATTGTCCGTTTGCAAATACAATGGAAGAGTCCTTGGTAAATGCACGTGCATTTACGGAGCGGGCAGCTTTATCTGCATTGGTGTTTGAATGGATGCGGACATGCCCAAAATCATACCCAAACCTGGTTTCCATAAAATTCCGGATTTGACCGGGAAGAGGTGAACCTGGAGTTTTCAATACCGATTGTACCTTTTGTTCAGCCGAAGGACGAGCAATTCCCCCTCGGTCGGATTTGGCCTGAATGGTAAAAGGCTCTCCTTCAGTTTTTCCTTCATCTATGGAATAAGGGCTGTAGGAGGTTCTTTGAAGAAGGGAGTTACCGAGAATTGGGGTGACTGAAGGAGAGGCGGATGTGTGTCCTCTATTACCCATAATCCTATCTGCAACCCGATCTGCCTCATTTTCATACCTATCATTTGGAGCTCCAACATTGATTTTGGTTTGAATTTGGGAACGATAGGTTTGGGAGGGATAAAGCTGAGGAGAGGGTGAATTTGTCAATACGGGCGAGTTAGCACGGTCTTTTGTACCAACCCTTTTTGAATAAGATATGGAGGGACTGGAAGGTTTAAATCCTCGCTTAAGGGGTTGAAATTCCATAAAAATAGTTTGTCATTGTTTAACACAAAATAAAAAGATCACTCCAACAATCATACTAATTCCAAGAATAATATTTGGCTATTGGGGCAATACCTGCTCGAAACCATAGTTTATTCCGCAGGAGGAGCCATTTATCCTGGGTCAGAATCCAGAATCTCTGGCCCTGCCACGCTGTCCAGAGCAAATCAACTTTATCCGAACTGAATCCCAATCTGTCCGGCACCAAACCAACTCGCCCCGAAACTGAATTCCAATCTGTCATGCAGCGAATCAACTTGAGCCAAAACTGAATTCCACGCTGTCTACCAGCAAATTAACTTTAGCAATTACTAAATAAAAATAGTGTCATGGGGAATTGGGTAGCCCCGACACCAAATCCAATTCACTACCTCCGGGAATTATGTAGCTCCAGGACCAAACTCCATTCGGAAACCGTTGAATCGATATCAGAAACGAACCCTTTGCCATTCAATAATCCCGGGAATTAACTCGGCTTCCCCGGAAATAAACTCAGTACGGAGTTGAATTCAATTCAGTTCGGTACCAGGCTCTATTCCGCCCAGCCTCCACCGAATTCAGAAAAAGACGGTATATGATTCAGTTCTTCCTCAAATGACCTAAGAAGTTTCCGAGATCATATTCAGAAAAGGATAAATACAGCTCAAAAAGGAAAGTAGCGCAACCAACAGCCCATTAATACAAGCCTATTTCAACAATGGCGTTCCATCAAATACGAACCCATCAATACAAGTCTATTTCAACCATGGCATTCAATCAAATACGAACCCATCAGTACAAGTCAATCCAATCGATCTCTACATCAAATGGCCCCGCCTGCTTGTCATACAGAATCACCCCCAACTCTCTGATCTTATCCCAGTCTAAGGGTTCAATCCGGGGATCTTCATTGCCAAAATACCTGCCGACGATCTCTTCAAAGGGAACCTCCACCTCGGTCCATTCATCCTTGACGGTGGGCCAATAGGCGGAATAGCTGATCCCGTTGAAATAGGTCACATTGCGAAGGGTAAAACCGTAGGTACGGCCATCCCCCTTCATGCGGATTTTCAACCCCTTGTATTTGCTGAACTTGTAATTGTCTCTTGGACTGCGAATCGAAACAAACCCTCCATTGTTGTCCAGGGAAACCTCTCCATGCCAGTGCAGGTTTCCCTCCTCGGTGAATTCAGCAGCAGCCGAGGAAACCCCGCCCATCACATCATCATTGACGATCATCCAGTCACGCCCCCTGCCATTTTCGGTAAAGTCGACATACGGTTTTTTGGCCTTGCTGACTTCTTTCTGGCTACTGTTGGGGTTGCTCATGACGAATAGAATTAAGATGCTAAGGAGAAACTTCATGGGTGAATATTTGCAATCGGAACCAATTATTACCCTGCATTGTTTAGAGGTCGATTCTGGTATTCTCTTTTCCGCGAACCTCTATTCTCTTTTCCGCGAACCTCTATTGATTACTGTTAAGGCCATTGCCAACCTGAAGCCAGAGCCGGTTTATCCCCGGAATTGCTTAATTTCAAATCCAATGACGAGTCGGCGTTCCATATTGCTATTGTTAGGTGTTTGCCAGTTGTTCTGTGCCATCGCCCTGGTTGATCCCCGAACCGTTTATTTTGTGATTGCCCTGATCGCCTTTGTGCTGGGACTTCTCGAATCCGCCACTACGGACGAAACCTCGGTACTCACTATCGTCTTTATCATTCTCTCCGTCCTGGCTTTGAGCTTTGCCACTTACGTCCTTTATATCGAACCGGAAAAATATTTTCCCGGATAAGCCAGTTTTTCGCAACCTTTCCCCCTTCAGATTGATTGTATATTAGACCGCAAAAGGTAATCTTTGCTGATCCTTTGGCAATCGTTACGGTGCGAAAGACATTTGTTCCATCTCAATCGAAACACGGAATTCATGCGCAATATCATCTCTACCCTTCTCCTGGTGCTGCTACCGGGAATCGTCCTCTCTCAAACGGACTTCAAGACTTTCAAGAATGATCCGCTCAATCTGAAGCAAACCACGCTGAAAAACGGGCTGACGGTTTACCTGATTGAAGACCACAACAAGCCGGATGTATTTGGCGGTTTGGCGGTCAAGGCCGGCGGTAAATATGATCCTGCCGATGCCACCGGGATGGCGCACTACCTGGAGCACATGCTCTTCAAAGGAACCACGACCCTGGGAACGGTTGATTTCGCAAAGGAAAAAGTCTACCTGGACCAGATTGATGCATTGTACGACGAATTGGGAAAGACCAAGGACGAGGCCAAGCGGAAAGAGATCCAGGACAAGATCAATGAAAACTCGGTCAAGGCGACGGAATATGCCCTGCCCAACGAATTTTCCAACCTGGTGAATTATATGGGTGGCACCCGAATGAATGCTTTCACCACGGAGGACATGATTTTCTTCTTCAACAACTTCCCTCCCACCCAGATGAATCGGTTCCTCGACATCTATGCCCACCGGATGGACAAGCCCGTTTTCAGGCTTTTCCAGTCGGAGTTGGAGACGGTTTACGAAGAAAAGAACCAACGCTCGGAGACATTTATTTTCACCCTGATCGAAGCGCTCCTGCAAAACGCGTTCAAGAACCATCCCTACGGGACCCAGACGGTGATCGGGACCACGGAGCACCTGAAGAATCCATCCCTCACCAAGATGTACGATTACTTCAACACCTATTTTGTCGCCAACAATATGGCTTTGATCCTGAGCGGTGACTTCGATGCCGAACAGGTGATGCCATTGGTAGAGGCCAAGTTTGGTGGGATGCGAACGGGCAAAGTCCCCACCTTCAATCCTCCTAAAGAAGCCCCCTTCAAGGGCCGGGAAGTGATCGAGATGAATGTCTCTCCGATTCCACTGGGCGTGATGGGCATCCGTACTGTGCCTACCGGCCACCCCGACGAAGCCGCCCTTGAGGTTGCCAACAACCTGCTCTTCAACCAGGGCGGCACCGGATACTTCAATATTGCCACCAACGAGCAAAAGCTGATGGGGTCGTTTATCTTCCCCTTCCCGGTATTTGACCATGGTTTGACCATTGTATTCTTCCTGCCCAAGACGGGGGAACAGTCGATTGAAGATGCCGAAAAGGTGGTCTGGGAAGAGATCAACCGCTTGCACGATGGGGATTTTGAAGACTGGCGCCTGGAGGCAGCCAAGCAACAATTGAAGATGGACTTCCTCAGACAAATGGAGGAAATCAGTGCCCGTGGAAATCTGGTTGCCCGCAATTTCTGTTCTGGCCAATCCTGGCAAGCCTATCTGAACCGCCCGGCTGAATACGATGCGGTGACCAAGGCCAAGGTGATCGAAGTCGCCAAAAAATACTATGGAGATGACTACCTGCTGATCTCCTCCAATACCGGTGTACCTAAGAAGGACAAGCTGGAAAAGCCCGGCTACAAGCCACCGATCCCCAAAGCTGATACCGAATCCGAATACGGTGCCTACTTCAAGGGATTGCCCGAGGGGAAACCACAAGCGCGATTCGTTGATTTCAACAAGGATTTTACCTCTCTGCAAATTGCGGACAAGGTCATGCTCCACCATGCTGCCAATCCTCTGAATGCTATCTTCGAATTGGAGATTCGCTTTGGCATGGGAACCCGGAGCAAGCCGATCCTGGACCAGGCCACCCAATACATGAACCTGGTGGGATCGAAGAAGCAGACCAATGAGGAAATTCGCCAGCAGTTGAATCAGAATGGGTTGGTCTACAGCATTGCGGCTTCGGACAACCATGTTTCCATCAGTTTGAGTGGAAACGAGGCGGCCCTGGGCATGGGACTCGCTTTGCTTCAGGAAGTGGTTACGAAGCCGGAAGTGGACGACGAGCAGGTCAAACAAGTGGGACGTGGTGCGATGGCTGCCCACCAGCAGGAGTTGGCCGATCCGCAAACGGTGGGCGCGGCCCTCTTTGACTATGCCCGCTACGGGGACAAATCTCCCTATATGACCCGCCTCTCCGCTGCCAAAGCTGGCAGCCGTTCCGCCAAGGAATTGGTCAAGGTTTTCCAGGAAGCACTTAAATATCAAGCTGAGGTTCATTTCTCCGGTACTCTGGCCCCCGAAAAGGTGCGCGATCTCCTGAAGGACAATTTCTTCGTCAAGGTCAAGCCTAAAATGGAAGTCGCATACGTTCCCATGGAAACCGTCTCTTACAACGAGCCGGTCATCTACTTCTGCGAACGTGCAGATGCCAACCAAACCCAGATTTACATTTACAAGGAGGGCCATGAATGGACTCCGGAAAGCGATGTGCTCCGGCAAGCATTTACCCGCTACTTTGGCCAGGGATTCAGTGCCTTGGTCCTCCAGGAAATTCGCGAATACCGTTCCCTCGCTTACAATGCCCGCGCTTCGGTCCGCCGCCCTGAGCGCCTTGGACAAAAGACTGACTTCTATGGATTTGTCAGCACCCAGACCGACAAGACCAATGAAGCCCTGGATGTATTCCTCGATCTGATCAACGATATGCCCCAGAAGAAAAACCGCATGGAGCTGATCCGTCGGGGGATGGAGCAGGTTGCTTATTCCAACCGTCCAGGCTTCCGTGAGATTACGGAGTGGGCTGCTGATATGAAGATGTTGGGTTACAGCAGTGATCCCAACCAGGTATTGGCCGAAATGGCACCCAAAATGAGCTGGGACCAGTTGTATGCTTATTACGTGAAGGAAGTTCAGAATCCGGATAAGCCGCTGATTCTCGCCATCACCGGGGCAAGTGAACGCTTTGACATGGAACGGATTGAGAAGTTGGGGAAAGTGATCCGGGTGAGTGAGCCTGAGTTTATGAAGAATTGATTTCGGTTCTTGTGCGGTCATAAAAAATGGTCTGGTACTTTTGATAGTATCAGACCATTTTATTTGGGGAAAGGGGTTCTAATTCGTAACTGCCATCGCTTTCGCTTCTTCCAACTCACGCTTCAGAAACCGACCAGTATGGGAGCCTTTGTGCTTGGCCACCTTTTCGGGGGTTCCCTCTACGACGATGTTTCCACCTCCGGCTCCGCCCTCGGGGCCCATGTCGACGATCCAGTCGGCGACTTTGATCACGTCGAGGTTGTGCTCGATCACCATCACGGTATTGCCCCGGTCCACCAGGCGGTTCAGCACTTTGAGGAGCATTTCGATGTCCTTGAAATGGAGGCCGGTGGTCGGCTCGTCCAGGATATAGACGGTGCTACCGGTATCGCGCTTGCTCAATTCGGTTGCGATCTTGACGCGCTGGGCTTCTCCCCCACTCAGGGTGGTGGCCTGTTGTCCCAGGGTAATATACCCCAAGCCAACATCTTCGAGGGTGATCAATTTCCGCTTGATCCGCGGATGCGCATCGAAGAATTCGACCGATTGTGAAACGGTCATATTGAGAATGTCGCTGATCGACTTCCCACGGTAACGCACTTCCAGAGTTTCCCGGTTGTAGCGCAATCCCTGGCAGGTTTCACATTCGACATAGACATCGGGGAGGAAATTCATCTCAATCGTCCTGACTCCTGCCCCTTTGCATTCCTCACAGCGCCCACCTTTGACATTGAAGCTGAAGCGTCCCGGCTTGTAGCCACGGATCTTGGATTCGTTCAATTGGGTGTAGAAATCCCGGATATAGGTAAATACGCCGGTGTAAGTCGCTGGATTCGAACGTGGGGTACGCCCAATCGGAGATTGGTCGATCTCGATGATCTTAGTCACCAGGTCCAGTCCCTCGATCTTTTCGTAGGGCATCGGCGTCTTACGCGCCCGGTAAAAATGCTGGTTGAGTATCCGGTACAGGGTCTCGTTGACCAGGGTGGATTTGCCGGAGCCGGAGACCCCTGTCACACAGACAAACAGTCCCAGG
>CAYGRE010000123.1:0-17714 GCA_964352215.1 uncultured Bacteroidia bacterium | reverse complement strand
CAAGGCAGAAGAATCACGTTCCGTTCCTTTCGATCAAGAAACCATTCTGAATGACTACCGCATCGCCTATCAAAGTCGGCAAACGAGTTTGCTGGGGCGGAAGGAAGTCCTGACCGGAAAGGCCAAGTTCGGAATATTTGGGGATGGGAAAGAGCTTCCACAAGTCGCACTGTCTCATTTCTTTGAAAACGGTGATTTCCGCTCCGGGTATTACCGGGATCAAACTATGGCTTTTGCGCTGGGATATTCCAATGTGAAGGAATTTTTCGCGCAATTGTACGCCGACACCGATCTTGAAAAAGAACCTGCTTCCGGTGGCCGTCAGATGAATGGCCACTTTACCACCCGGAGTCTTAACCCGGACGGTACCTGGCGCGACCTGACTGCGATGCCGAATTGCTCGGCGGACGTTTCCCCTACCGGATCACAAATGCCCCGCCTGGTGGGCCTTGCTTATGCATCCAAACTCTACCGTGAGTTAGAGAGCCTCCACCAGTACGAACATTTTTCTAAAAATGGCAACGAGGTCGTTTGGGGTACCATCGGCAATGCAAGCTGTGCGGAGGGGATGTTCTGGGAGGCGATCAATGCTTGCGGGGTATTGAAAGTGCCGCTGGTCATGAATATCTGGGACGATGGCTACGGCATTTCGGTTCCCAATGAATTTCAGGTCACCAAGGACAATGTCGGCGTTCTTTTGAGCGGATTCCAACGTGAAGAAGGTGGCGATGGCTATGAAATATTCACGGTGAATGGTTGGGATTATCCAGCTCTGATTGAGACGTATCAAAAGGCCTCCAAGATCGCTCGGGAAGAACATGTTCCGGTGATCGTACATGTAGTTGAAGTCACCCAACCCCAAGGGCATTCTACTTCCGGCTCCCATGAGCGCTACAAGTCTAAGGAGCGTTTGCAGTGGGAGAATGATTTTGACGGGATCGCGAAGATGCGGGAATGGATCATTGCCAATGGTCTGAGTACCGATGAAGAGCTTCAGGCGATTGAGAAAGAAGATAAAAAGCAGGTTCGGGCCTGGCAAAAGGAAGCCTGGGTCGAATTCAATACACCTATCAAGGAGAATATTGCGTTTCTGACGGGTGTGTTCAATGAAATTGCGGAGCAGTCAACCGCGGGGGATCAGGTACGGGAAATCGTCAGTGGATTGAACAATGCGATTGATCCTATCTACCGTGAGATGGTAATTGCTTCCAAGAAGGTCCTCTTCGTCACCCGACATGAGAGTTTGCCGGCCCGGCAACGGTTGATTGACTGGAACCGTGAGATTTCGGAGATCAAGCAGGAGCAATACAGTTCTCACCTGATGAGTGAAACTTCTGAGGCAGCGTCTTTGGTGCCGGTGGTGGCACCGGTGGTGACGGAGCATTCGCAGGTGCTCAGTGGATTTGAGGTGATCCGCGAATATTTCGACAAGATTTTGGCGCGTGATCCGCGGGTGATCGCCTTTGGCGAAGACCTGGGAGGGATTGGCGGCGTGAACCAGGGCATGTCTGGCTTGCAGGCGAAGCATGGTGTCCTCCGTGTCTCCGACACCGGTATCCGCGAATGTACGATCATGGGCCAGGCGATCGGCATGGCCATGCGGGGACTTCGTCCGATTGCTGAAATCCAGTACCTGGATTATATTCTCTATGCACTTCAGATCATGTCTGATGATCTGGCGAGTCTGACTTGGCGGACCAAGGGGGGCCAAAAGGCCCCGGTTGTCATCCGTACCCGAGGCCATCGCCTCGAGGGGGTTTGGCATTCCGGCTCTCCAATGGCCGGTGTGATCAACCTCATTCGCGGCATTAATGTCTGCGTTCCGCGGAATTTTGTGCAGGCTGCTGGCATGTACAACACGCTGTTCAATTCTGACGAGCCTGGGCTCGTGGTGGAGGTGCTGAACGGTTATCGTTTGAAAGAAACGATGCCGGACAATATGGGTGAGTACACCATTCCCCTCGGGCATCCCGAAATCCTTCGGGAAGGATCGGACGTGACCCTGGTCACCTACGGGCCCAGTTGCCGCTATGCGGCAGAGGCAGCGGAGCGACTTGCAGAAGTCGGAATTGAGATGGAGATCATCGATGTGCAAACCTTGTTGCCCTTCGATGTGGACCACCAGATCGTTGAGTCTCTCAAGAAGACCAATCGGATCATCTTCCTTGACGAGGATGTTCCCGGCGGAACTACCGCCTATATGATGCAGGAAGTCCTCGAAACCCAAAAGGGATACTATTGGCTGGATTCTGAGCCCATCACCCTGGCGGCGAAGCCTCACCGACCTGCCTACGGTTCAGATGGAGACTACTGGTCTAAACCCAATGTGGAGGACATCTTCGAAACGGCTTACAAGCTCATGCATGAAGCCAATCCCGAAGCCTTCCCTATTTTCTTTTAACGTCTCGCACGTCTCGCAACGTCTCGCAATCCCGCTTAATAACGGAATAAACCTTCGGCGAATTCCTCAGTACTCATCCTTCATCCTCTAATCATCAATATTAGCCTGGAGTTCCATCAAGCGGAACTTTTCAATTCCTGTGATGTTGGAGATTTCCTGAAGGGAAAGTGAGTCTAGTTGCATCAGGGAAATCGCCATGCTTTCCTTGGTCAAGGTGATCTCATCGCGCACCTCAGCTTCAACCTCATTGCGCATTTCAGCTTGCATTTCATTGCGCCATTTACCTACAACCTCATCACGCACCTCAGCTTCAACCTCATTGCGCACTTCAGCCTCTCTCTCCTCGAGCCATTTAGCTACAACTTCATTCTCAAATTTCACCTGAAGCCTCTCCCACATCTTTTCCTGCACCTTTCTCCGGTACAATTTCCCTACATAGCTGTTCCAGATTTTTTCTTCATCAAAAGGCATAGTTTTAATTATTTGCTGTGTGACCTGATCTAAATTACGCAATGATGAAAACATTACCAGCGCTGTTAATTGCCTGGTCTGTAAGTTTTTATCCCCTTCTGTCGAAGTGATGATCCTGGCTGCTGTTGAGGCGATAACTTCCTTTGACGGTTTGTCTCCATGGTTCGCGAGGACCGTCCAGGGAAGCAAGCCCGGATCGGGGTGTTCCAGAAATATTTGAAAGGGTATCTGCCCAATGTCTATGACCTGATATGCAAAGTAATTGTGACGGTCCTTGAGCTGGGAATCCATCCGCATTGGCTTCTCCCCTATGTAAACCACATATTGCCAGATTGAATGCTTGAATTTGCGGCGGGCTGCTGCATAATATTCGAGCATTCTGTAGGGCATTTCTTTATCGTTGCCGGTTTGAAACTCTACATGCAAGACCAGGGGCTTACCATCTGGCCCCTCTGTACACCGGATAAAATCCGGCTCCCGCTCTAAAAGCATTTGCATTTTGTGGTCGGTAGGGTGGAGTTTTCCAAAGCCGACACCTGTAAGGCTTCTGATAATCAGTTCAGGATTTTCTCCCAATAACTGACGGATCGTTTGATCGTATCGCCGCATAATCTTCCCTTCTTTTCTTCAGTTATTGATACCAATATCGGAAAAAATGGGATACTGGGCAAGGGAAATGCTAAAAAAATGAGCGAATGTTTTGTCGACGGATGGGCAGGCGATCTTAACAGGGAGAGGCAACTAAGCCACCAACCGGGCAATTACTCTGGCATGAAAAGGGAAATCAGTCCATCACTGTGATCCGGCGAACCAGTTGCTGGTTGCCATCAGTGATGACCTTGAGGAAATAGATGCCACCTGACCACTGATCGGTGGGAATGGCATAAGTACGCAGGGTTTCACCCGCAGGAATGCGGTCCTGGAAGACTGGTCTGCCGATGGCATCCGCCACGAGCACCTGGGCAGCTTCGCCCTGTGGGATGCCCAATTCGAGTTGCAGTAGATCGGATACCCGAACTGGATTGGGATAGAGTTTGGTCAGTACAATGTCGCCTTCGCCAAAGGTCACTGTGACTACTTTGGAAATCCGGTCGGAACCGTCGGAGTCGTACTGCCGCAAGCGGTAGAAATTGATGCCCGAGGCTGGCTCGACATCGGTAAAGGTATATACGCCACCACGGTCGCCTTTCGCCGGGACCATGCCAATGGAATTGAATTGCTGTCCATCCAGGGAGCGCTCCACATCAAAATGAGTGGCATTGAGTTCCTGGAAAGTTTCCCAGTTGACGCGGGCCATCGCTCCTGCCTTTTCTGCGGTGATATAAGCATATTCAACAGGAAGGACACAGGTTCCGAAAGGAGTCACGCTCTGAGGGATATTCAAATTTGTCATGGCTGAACCAGCTCCACCAGGGGTAGCGCCACCAGTCTGGAGGTAGCAGGGTGCATTTCCTGCGGCAGCTTCAAAGCCTGCGGCACCGCCACTAACATTGATGGTGAAATTGCCGGGAACGGTTGCGCCACTGTACCAGAATACGCCGCCTCCGCCACCGCCACCTTTACCTTTGGAGTTGTAGGTGTTTACGGTCCAACTGGAGATACCTCCATTTCCACCCTGGGCCTGTACGCCAAATGCACTGGTAGGATGAAAAGTGCGGGCTTGTACGAGGACGGTACCGCCAGCTCCACCACCACCAGCCCCGTCACCAGCCCCAGTGCCGGCTTGTGATCCGCGGGCATAGATAGTACCGGAATTGCCGAAAATGGAATCTGCGATGATGATCGCAATACCACCACCAGCGGTGCCACCGCTACCGGCGCCACCGTTGTCGTCACCAGCGCCACCACCTCCACCAAGGAAAATCTTATTGTTGTTGATTTCGGTTGCGAGGCTGAGGCCACCTACCCCAGGATGGAATCCACGGCAGTACTGACCAAAAAGGCAGGACCGTGTAGTGCAGGGCTGTCCTCCATCTCCACCAATTCCATAATTTCCACCGCCACCGCCGCCAGCATTGTGGTCAACCCCACCGCCGCCGCCATTGGCTTGCTTTCCTTTACCAGCTTCGCGTCCGGTTGTGAAGGGAGCAATCCCCGCACCCTTGGGAGCGCCAAGCGCACTGCCATAAGCATAGTAATAGTCAGAGTGGGTAACATCTCCTCCAAAAGAGCATGCGCAGACGTCAGGGATGATCAAATGATCTCCCCCGCCAAAGCCAATGTCATCGATGTCGGCAGAATTGCCCGGACGCATCCGCAACCAACCTCTCGTTTGAAAGATCAGTACCCCTCCGGTAGAGCCATTCCAGGCATTTGCGGTAAGGGGGCCAGTTATGATCGCATTTTCGTATGTCTCCACTTTGATCAGTTGAACACCCGCGTTCGGGTCGGAATCATAAGTCCGCGCGAATACGTTTTGCAATGTGATCTCATTGCCTATTCCGTCCACCTGACAAACCACATTTAACTCGTAATTTCCGGCATTGCCCATGTTGGTCACATCGCCAAAGGAAGAAGAGTTGGTGATATTGATGGTCGCGCCTTGCATCTGGATCAGCAGAACTGTATCACCTACCGTGAATCCGGCTGTAGATGCGACATTGATGGAGTTGGAAACCGTGGAAATACTATTGACGGAGGTATAGGTATTGTTGATGACACCCGATATGTTGGTGGTTTGAGCAGAAACACTCAATCCAGAAAACATGCATACCAGCAGCACCACGACTTTTGAAAATTGGCTCATCGAATTCCGATCCTTAGGGTTAACGCTTTAAACGCTCAATACTATCCGCTGCTATCTATTGAAGATAGCTATTAGTCTACCTATAAAGGTAACCATTAATATACTTAAACTCAACGATATCACAGCGCCAATGGTTTCATATTTCCTGACAATTGGCAGATATTTTTCCACAGATGTCGATTTGCGGGGTGCTCTTCTTAGATTTGCAATATGGCCGCAAAGGAGGAGAAGCCGAGCCGCATGGAACGGTTTGGGATGCGCTACTTCGAGCGCATGTCCCAGAAGTACAAGCATGAGTTCTCGCCTGACGAGATCCATGTCCTCAATGCCCATGAACGGAAAAGCCTGATGCGGGTACAAAGAAACTCCATCATCAGGCAATCGGTTGCTGGTGCGGTATCGGCCCTGATCTCGGTTCTGATCGGTTTTTGGATCTGGCCCTATCCCGGAGACCTGGAGCATCCCCTCACCTGGGAAGAACAACTTTGGTACTATGGCTGGCTGTATGGATTGTCGTTTTTCGTAACGGCCATCGAAATCGCCTACCTCTATTATGATTCTCTGAGAAGTGTGCACCGACTGGCAAATGTAGCCGGCCTGGACCTCTTCCCGGCTGATGAAGAAGAGCACGGTGTTGCCGTTACCCTGGTCCGGGCCGCCCTCGAACTGCCCAATCCACCCGACGACCTCGAAAGGGTCAACCCCCGTAAAGAAATTAAGAAATGGCAGGTGTTTCTTGCCGCCATGATCTACAAGCTCAAAGCGACTGCCACTAACTTTGTCCTCAAAGCAGTGGGCCGAAAGATTGCCGGTCGCTCCGGATTGCGGGCTGCCATGGAGTTTCTGGCTGTGCCTGTGTTTGCTTTCTGGAATGGCCTGATTGCATACTGGGTCTTGCGGCAGGCCAGGATCAGAGCCATGGGACCATCTGCGGTGGAGGAATTCAGCCAAATAATCTATGCCAGATCTGATGAGTACGGGGAAACGGCACACCTGGCTGCTTTCCGTGCGATTGGTGCGGCCATCGTCAGAACAGTGGACCTCCATCCCAATCTGATTGCATTTATGAAATCAACTTACCGCTACCTGGGCAATCCCGGTGAGGTTGAATTGGACAGTTCTCCCCTCTACCTGGAATGCCTGGATTATATTCCCGCCGATGAGCAGGACTTTGCCCTGAAAGTTTATATTTTGGCTACGATTCTCGATGGCAGACTGGCGAGGAGAGAAAAGAAACTCCTGCTTAAAGCCTTTGAGATTTGTGGTTATGAACCAGATCTTTCCGGAGTGAAAAGGTTACGCAAAGCGTTTGTCGGAGGACACGATAATGTGACGCAAACCCTTGAGAACTGTTTGCCGGCAAAGTTACCGGTGGCGGATGGAATTCCAGCCTGATCCGGGACCAGCCATTTAAACGCTTAAAAGAATGAACTATATAGATAAGAAAAATGTTCTTAACTTATCGGGTCATTCATCGCGGTCTTCTAAAAAATATGAGAGTTCAATTCCGGGTCTTGAAGACAGGCTTCACCAGACTTGGGATCTTTTTCTTTCAGCTTGAAAATATGAGCTCTAAAAATGGATAAGCTTGGCGAAATATTGATCTACACGGCAGGATTCGCCATCGTAGCGATTGCTTCTCAGCAGATTGCGAAGGTGTTTCTCAAGATCAGATTCCCACTCATCACGGGATTCCTGCTGACAGGATTGGTGGCCGGACCATTCGTTTTTGGTCTGCTGGACCATGATGGGATCAAGGAAATTGCCTACCTGAATGATTTTTCTCTTGCCTTTATTGCCTTCGCAGCCGGATCAGAATTGTACCTGAAAGAACTGCGCAGCCGGGTCAAAAGCATTGTCTGGAACACCACCGGCCAACTATTTATTACCCTTATATTAGGTTCAGGCGCTGTCTTTTTTCTGGGAGATAACATTCCCTTTATGAAGGAGATGGATACCGGTACCCGGATCGCAGTGGCGTTGCTGGCAGGGGTGATCTTTGTGGCACGCTCTCCGGCCTCTGCCATCGCGGTGATCAACGAAATGCGGGCAAAAGGTCCTTTTGTTCAGGTGGCCTTGGGTGTTACAGTCGTAAAGGATGTATTGGTGATTATTCTCTTTGCCATCATCTTCTCGGTAGCCGATACCCTGATCACCGGAGCCGGATTCAGTGGTGGATTCATCCTCTATCTCCTCGGTGAATTGATCGTTTCTTTCCTGCTGGGACTGGCACTTGGGAAAATTCTGACTTTTGTGCTTGTCCAGGACATCTTTAAGGAACTCAAAATAGCTTTTGTACTGGTCATTGGTTTTTCTGTCTACCTGCTCTCTGGCTATATCAAGGAGTATTCCCATGACTGGATCGGGCACGAAGTTTACCTGGAACCTCTTCTGATTTGTATCATCGGTAGCTTCTGGTTGACCAATTTCAGCCGGGCCAGGGGGATATTCCATGAAATCCTTGAAACTGCCGGCCCCTATATCTATGTTATTTTCTTTACGCTGACCGGAGCCTCCATGTCCCTGGATGTGCTGGGAGAAGTCTGGGGGATCGCCTTGATTCTC
Source organism: uncultured Bacteroidia bacterium (assembly GCA_964352215.1). Lineage (GTDB taxonomy): Bacteria > Bacteroidota > Bacteroidia > J057 > JADKCL01 > CAWUKT01. The sequence goes on along the minus strand of CAYGRE010000123.1, from coordinate 9,531 downwards.
TTTGCTGTGCGCCTGGCTTCTATGGTGATCGCAGGTTATGTTGGTGGGGCTCTGGGAGGAGATCCCAAAGAATTCCGGGCCATCAATTGGATGCCCTATGTCACCCAGGCAGGGGTTGGCCTTGGTCTGGCGATCGTAATTGCAGAAAAATACCCACTTTGGGGGACTGAATTTGCCACCATTGTCATCGGTGTCATTGTTATGAATCAATTGGTGGGGCCTCCTTTGTTCAAATGGGCCATTCAACGGGTGGGGGAAGACCACAGCCGGAGACCTACGCCCGAGTTTGACGGTATCCGGGATGCCATCATTTTTGGGCTGGGCAACCAAAGCCTCTCCTTGGCCCGTGAGTTGATGCGCCACGATTGGAAGGTCAAGATCGTCACCTACCGGGAGGATATTTCCGAGTATGCAGCCGGGGATTTGGACATTCGTCAGACAGATAAAGTCACACCCGAATTTCTGAAAAGTATAGATACAGAGCAGGCAGAAGCGATCGTAGGGTTGATGACGGACGAAGAGAACTATGAGGTTTGTGAAATCGCCTACGAACATCTCGGGACCAAAGACCTGATCGTACTGATGAACGATCCCGCCAATGTACCCCGGTTTGCTGAGTTGGGTGTTCAGATTGTCCACCCTGCCACTGCTTTGATCGGGCTGTTGGACCACATGGTACGTTCGCCTCAGGCTACCCGCCTGCTACTGGGAATGGCCGAAAATCAGGACACTATCGAGATCGAAGTGCAGGACGAATCGTTGCACGGTATCCTTTTACGGGACCTGAAGCTTCCTTCGGATGTGATTATGCTTTCGTTGCGGCGCAAGGGACAAGTCGTGATTCCGCATGGATATACCCGCATCCGCTTGCATGATTTGCTGACCATAGTGGGTTCCCAGGATAGTCTGGACAAGGTCTCTCTGAGGCTGGCGGCAGAATAGGAATGCTGGTAGTTATAGACATGCTGGCAATTGATGGGAAATTACATGCTGGCAATTGATGGGAAATTACTGGCTGGCAAATGGATAAACTTCCATGAACAATTCCATGAACAATTCATTTTCGGCTCGCTTATTGCTTATGGTTGGTAAACCCTTTAATTTCAAGAAAAGCAACCAATCATGAGGCTACGTCACTTTCTCCTTCTTCTCTGTTTCCCATTGGCTTTCCAACTCCAATCCTGCGAACTGGCTGGTGAAGTCGGGCTGACCGATGAAGAGATCATTTCTGGTCTCAAAGAGGCTTTGCGGGTCGCTTCAGATACGTCTGTAACCCATGCCCAGGAGGAAGATGGCTATGCTGGCAATTCTCTGATTCGCATCCCTTTCCCCCCGGAAGTCGACTATGTCGCTGACGCAGTGGATGGATTCACCATATTGGGCTTGCCGGTTGGCGGCGAGGCAGTGGATGCCTTTGTCCTGAAACTGAACCGGGCTGCTGAAAATGCGGCTGACAAAGCACTCCCCATTCTCTACAATGCCATCACCGGTATCTCTATCACGGATGGTTTGGGTATCCTGATGGGCCATGACAGCGCCGCTACCCAATACCTCTCAGACAATACTTTTCCCAGTTTGAAATCGACTTTCCAGCCAGACATTGAAGCGTCCCTTACCACGGTAGGAGCGCAAGGAGCCTGGAATACGGTGACACAATATTACAATACCATTTCGGGGCAGACGGTCAATACCGATCTGGCCGATTATACTACGGAGCGAGCGTTGCGGGGACTCTTTACCCTCGTCTCTCTGGAGGAAAAGAAGATCAGGGATGATCCGGTCGCCAGGGTCACCGATCTCTTGCAGCGTGTATTTGCTGAACAAGACTGATTACAGATACCGCGAATGATTGCAGATACCAGACTGATTACAAACACAGCGACTGACAAAAGACACAACGACTGACAATTACCTTTATGAAAAAGTATTTCTTTCTATTGACACTGGGACTGGCATTGAGTTTCTCGGGACTTCATGCCCAGGATTGGCTGGCTTTCCAGGCGGATAACTGCCTGTGCAAGCTCCAGTTTCCGGCAAAACCTGAATTGGAGCAAGAGCAAAAAGAAGGCTACAAATCACACCGGGCTATGGTTGAGTATGAAGGGATCGTTTACCTGTTCGATTACGGAGTCCATCCGGAGCCGATCGGTCAGGAAGACAGCAAAATGATTGCCGGAACATCAGTTGACGCGTTTTCCACTTCTCTCGAGGCCAGGGTTCTCAAGCAGAAGAAGTGGAAGGTAAACGGTTGGGAAGGTTTTCGTACCACGATGGAGGTTCCGGCAGAAGACTTCCAAATCTCTTACAATACGATCATGATCCGAAGTATTCACTACCAGATCGCAACCATTGGACAGGGTGAGCCCAACAAGAAGATGGTGAAGAAGTTTCTGAAATCATTCAAGTTGATCTGAGCCACAGCTTTATCCAAGCCAGAGCTTGATCTGAAATCCAAAAAGCTGGCTTGAGACATTGTTAAATGCTCTCAAGCCAGCTTCTCTTTGCAGTATTCCAGCCTCTAAAGTCCCTGGACATTGACATCCTTGCCGTGGGAGACGGTGAATGAGAATTCCAGTGTCTCCTTGGTCCTGGGCTTCAGTTGGATTTTCCATTCCAGGGTACCTTCAGGCAACACTTCGTCTTTTTTCTCGATGTGCTCCTGAGGCGAAATGGTATTCAACTTGACCTTGATGTCATCGTCTTCGGATACCGGAATCTGATCCTGTACCGTAATCTCTTCTTCACTGTTCCGCTGGTTGTTGAGCTCGATCTGGTAGGCAAACTCTTCGGTTTTACTCTTGGTGAACAAGCCTTTTTCATCCCCAAACTTCTTCTTGAGCTTGCGCTTGACCTTAATGGCTTCATCTACGCCCAGTGACAATTCGAATTCTTCGTCCGGGGTGACCAATTCCTTGATCCACGACCTCCCGATATAATTGTTGTCCAGGAAGATGCTGAGTTGGGCAGGAAGAAGGGGGTATTCGGTATTGTTCTTGATCTCCGCACTCAGGTAAACATGTTCACTGAGCTTTGGGATGGTGAGGTATTTGAATTTGCTGGCAAATTCGCCCTCCATGATCAGGAGTTTGGTACTGGAGCCATTTCCGGGAATATCAGATCTTCCCTCCGGGGTGAAGAGCACGGATGCACCGTCGCCTGAGACCACCTGGGTCTGGGCCACCTCTGCTTCTTCCATGATAGCACCCCCGAATGCCTCTTCTCGCTCCTGTGCCCGCATTTTTTTGCGTTTGGGAGATGCTCCTGCCGGAGCCATACTTGCCTCCATCCACGGGGCGGACCGCACCATCTCATTGTATTCTGGGCGAACGGAGAGTGCCCATTTGTGCAGCTCCGGTGCATTTCCGCCAATATGTGGACGGGAGGTTGACAGGATTACCCGTACATTTTCCCAATCTTCTCCAGTCTTCTGAACCACGGCTCCATAATAACGCAGAACGACTTTCTTCTCAGCGGTGTCTACCCTGGCATCGTACATCGGACGCCATAAGGCGTTGTGTATCAGGTAGCCAATGGAAAAGTTAAATTCCCCTGCTTCTTTTACTTCTACTTTCACCTGGATCTGCTTGCGCACCTTCTTTTGCAGACTTGCAGCTTGCTTCAGACTTGCATCGATCAGGCGTACCTCTTCATCAATGAAAGCGATCTTGCCTTCAATCTCAGTTACCTGCAGGTTGAGGCGGTTGGCTTCTTCACCCAGAAAATGGAGGACATCTCTCCAATCCTTGATCTCGGGCTTACGGCGTTCGAAGCCCTGGGAGATCGAATCGGTGGTGCTCACCCGGATTTCCTTCAGAAAAGCCTTTTGATCTTCAATCACAACAATCTCAGCTGCATGAATCTTGCGCTGCTTTTCCAGCTTTTCCTTTTCCTCCATCAGGGTGCGAATCCGCGATTCAGGCACTTCACGGTAGTGGATCTGGTGAATCTTGAAATCCTCGATGATGACTTTGGCCGATCCAAATCCGTTTACCCGGACGCTGTCAGCATCCAAGGCATCGGGGAGATTGTCCAGATAGACGGTGTGGCTGCCAACACTCAGCTGCGTTTCGGCCAGTCGGGTGACCATGGCACGGTCGGTGTAGACAGTAACTTCCTCAACGACGGTAGGGAACTCAATTGGACGGGTTTCAGTATTTTCCTGCATGGTTTGAAAAATTCTTAAATTGATGCATCCCTGGAGTTGTGACCAGGGTCTTTAGCATAGCTGTCAATATACAAATCTATTCAATAGTGGAGTCTTGCATGGTTGTTTTTTCGATTCTTAAACGTCTGGCCTATTTGCGCTTGCCGGGTATTCTTTTGGTATTCCTGTTCTTGCTCTCGGCTTCGTATGAGCTGTTTGCCCAAAACGGTTCGATTCTAAATGTCCCTTCGGATGAATTGGAAACCGAGCAGGTCCCCACTGATCCAGGCCAATTGATTGGTTTTCTGAGTAGGCGTGCTGTCCAGAACCAGCGAGATGAACATTTCATTTTCCGGGGTGTTCGGGTGCTTTTCACGAAGCGGAACAACTGGAAGGTGAAACGCAATCGATGTGTGCGCGAGTCTGAGGGGAAGATTTCCCGAATGCGCCACCGTTGGTTGTGGATGCCCCGGCGGGGTGCCATCAAAGCCAGAGATGTCAAGGGCCGCTACCTCGCACCGGGACTCTTTGATATGCATGTCCATTATGGGTGCGACCATAATTTCAGGCTTGCATTGTTGAGGTATGGTGTGACTTCGGTACGCAACTTTGACTATTATCATTTATTGTCCACCGAAAGAGAACTCATCCAGGATCGAAATTTGGTCAGTCCTAATTTGTACAATGCCTTTTCTCATCAAGTGGCCGGTTTATCGGGAGGATTTTCATTAGCCGATTTGGAGCCTGATTTCTTGTCCCATAGTATGTTCCAATCTTCTCCGGATGCATTGTCCCTGGATGAGTTGAGTTCGGCTGGGTGGGATGTCGCCCTGGAATCCTGGCCAGGAGACCCGGTTCAGTCAATTCTGGAAAAGGGGCAGGTGAGAACGGTCGAAGGAATGAATGTATTTGTTTCCCCGGCCTGGCCGGATGCGGAACCTGATTTTGCTTTGCTGGATGTAATAAAGGGGCAGGATGAAATCTGGGAGGTTCCCTGCGCCACTTCCAGCAGTGGTCCCTGGCGCCTTGGAAGCAAAATCAAATCCTATTACCGCAATTATTCGGGCAGCGTTCCTGCCAGCATATCCCAAAACTGGTTTGAACTTGGGCATTCTCAGGCAATCGGAGGGCGGATCAACCCGGAGAATATGCAAGCTTATCATTCCAACCGAATCTGGATTCTTTCCCGTTTGATCAAAGAAGAGGTGCCTTTGCTGTTGGGTTCAGAAGCCGGGTCAGGCATGCCCATGGTGTATCCGGGGTTTTCCCTGCACGAAGAAATGCAGCTTTTTCAGGATTTGGGGATGGAGATCGGGGATGTATTGGATGCAGCGACCATTGAAGCGGCCCGCTGTCTGCGCATTGACGATGTTGCGGGCCGGATTGCCAGAGGGTACCGGGCCGATCTGGTGGTCTTGCAGAAAAATCCACTTCTGGACATTGCCCATTACCAAACCATCGAATCGGTCATGGTCAATGGCCTATGGTTGGGAAAGGAAGAAATGGATTGGATCAGGAGATCACTCAGAGAACGGATGCCATTTACAACTAGAAAATTGAAATAACCGCTATGGACAATATCAAATTGGGATTCAATTGCCCGGTGGGACCGGAGCACTTTCAACAGGTGGAAGGTGGGAGTTATTGTGACCTGTGTAAGAAAAAGGTCTACGATCTGAAGGGATATGCCCCCAGCGAGATTCACCGCTTGCTCGATGAACAACCCGAGGGAGTTTGTGGATCGGTGACCCTCAATCAACTCTCAAATTCTCCGGAAGAGAAGTTGGTGCTCAGCGCGGGCCGTCCACTCAAGGTTTGGGAATTGTGGCTTTTGGCCCTGGTATTTTGCTTTGGGGTTCCCCTTTCTTCAGATGCGCAAACCCATACGGCTGCCGATTCAGCTGATGGGATTGCTTCGGTTGGCAACCGGATAGACCAGTTTCTGGCTGATTTGGAATCCCAGGACTGTGGACCTGGGCACCATATCTATCAGGGAGTCGTTATCAGGCCGCCCTCCACTCCGGATTTCGTTTGGGATACCATGGAGGTCAAAAAGGGCAATCGGGGGCTTGAGATTATCGTGTTGCGGCCGTTTCTCTATTATTCTGAGAATTCATTGTCTGCCTTGGGCGATGAACCCTGGAAAAGAGGTCTTTCCCAGGAATTGGCTGTTCTCGCCAATTCAGCGGATTCGATCGCTGACTTTCCCTGGAAGACGATCCATATCCACGGTCACGCGGATCTGGGGGAAGCAGGGGATTTGCAAAGTTTGTCGGAAAAGAGGGCGGAGGAAGTTGCGGAATGGTTGCGGAGTTGGAATTTACCCAATGAGATCAAGGTAAAGGGCTTTGGGGCGACCAAGCCTTATGACGGACCTGAAGGGCCTTCGAAGAAGCGCAATCGGCGGGTGGAGATTATTATGGGAGAGGATTGGAATTATTAGGCTGAACCTAATCAATCGTTGAGCACGGAGTGCTCACGGCGGACTTTTTCCTGGAGCGTCATCAATGCGTGAATGACTGTCTCCGGGCGGGGCGGGCATCCGGGGATGTAAATGTCGACCGGGAGGAAGTTATCGACCCCCTGGGTGACACCATAGACGCGGTGCATACCACCGGTAGATGCGCAAGCACCCATGGCCATACACCATTTTGGATCGGGCATTTGGTCCCAAATCCGCTTGACCGAGTGGGCCATTTTATAAGAACACCAACCGGCTACGATCATGACGTCAGCCTGGCGTGGCGAGAAGCGGAAAACTTCAGAACCAAATCTGGATACATCATACGCAGGACCGGCAAAGGACATCATCTCGATCGCACAACAGGCGAGGCCCATTGGCATAGGCCACATTGCATTGGTACGTCCCCAGTTGGTTAACGCATCTACGGTTGAAAGTAGAAATCCATTCTTGGCCAGTGCTTTTTCAATTCCCATGTTATATCCTTTAACTAAGCGCTAAATTAAATGTTTGAAGCGATGCAGGACCGCTGATCAACTCCACTCGAATCCACCCTTCTTGCGTACGTAAATATAACCGACAAACAGGATGAGAATGAAGACGCCCATCTCAATGACAGGGAACCATCCGGTGCCACCCATGGCGATATCAAATCGAGCCAACTCCTTGATATTGACCGCCCAAGGGTACATGAACACGACTTCTATGTCGAAGAGGATGAACAGCATGCCGACCATATAGAACTTGACCGAGAAGCGGTCGTGTGCGGACCCAACCGGATCCATACCGGATTCGTACACGCTTTCTTTGACCTTATTGGGACGAAAAGGCCCCATGATCTTGGAAAGATTGGCAAACAACAGCCCGACAATCACCGCAATGATGAGCAGGATGAAGATTGGAATGTAGGGACCTATGGCTCCGTAGGATTCTAGTGGCATAATCGCTCTGAATTAGTACTGCAATATTATCAAACCAATCGGGCAATTCCAACATTATTGACAGGGATGACCGCCGGGGATTGGAAGAGTGTGGTTATCAGGTCACTGGGTCAGGGACTTGACTCACTCTTCTGAAGGATTGAGCTGGGGTTGGTGGATGGCGACTTTTGGATTTCTCATTTGAATACTTGGTTTGAGTGATAGAATAGATTGTCACCACAAACATGAGAGATGGGGGCAAGGATTTGAAACCGAATATTTTGACAGGGGGAAATGGTAAAGAACGGTGGATGGGTTCGTTAGGGCTCCTTTCTAATAGGGTATTGGTAAACTTCTTCTATTAATAAGGTTGTTTTCTGATAGGCTACCAATTCGATTCTATTATCAGTAGGGTTGTTTTCTGATGGGGTATCTATTTTATCCCAAAATGAACAGGTTTATTTTCAGATTTCCCAATCACTTTCCCCAGGCCAGGTGAACGATATGCTTTCCGACAAAGAACTCCTCTTCAAAGAAATCTGAGATCGGGAAGGTTTGCCACTTGATACGATGGAGTTTCAATTCGAGCATTTCCGCCTTGACATCTCCACCCCTTAAATAGAGAATTCCATTTTTCAGGGGGTGCTTGCTTCGGGGGTGCACCTTTTTTTTCACCCAAGGCACAAATTTATCCAGGCTGGTGACTGCTCTGGACACTACAAAATCATACTGTCCTTCTAATTGCTCTACACGTTGTACTGTAGATTGGACGTTTTGCAGTCCACATAGCTGTACTATTTCCTGTACAACGATGATCTTTTTTGACCGCGAATCTACCAGTCTGAACTCCGTTTCGGGGAACATGATGGCCAGGGGAATACCCGGAAATCCACCCCCGGTACCGGCATCGAGCACCTTGCTTCCGGGTAAGAAATCTACTAGCTTAGCAATGGCAAAACTGTGCAGAAAGTGCCTTATGGCAAGGTTTTCGATGTCTTTTCGGGAAATGACATTGATTTTCTCGTTCCATTCCAGGTACCCGTGAAAGGCTTTTTCGAGGGTGTCGATCTGCTCCTTTGAGAAGCGATCGGGAAAATATTTATCGAGAAGTGTTTTTAGCTCTGAGAATTCTGGCATCAATATTGGAAAAGGGACAGTGTACAAATTAAAGAAAGGAAAACCACCATGAAAAAGTTAATGATATTATTCGCCCTTGTTCTCGGAAGCACCCTGACTTACGCTCAGCAAGGATACAACAGCGGAGCCCAAGGCAACCGTGGATATAACCAAAGCAACCGCGGACAAGTTACATATAACAATGGTCATCGGGGAGGCAATGCTTACCGTGGACAAAACGGATATCAGAACCGGACTACCACCCGCACCACTACCCGTCACTATCAGGGTCGGGGCAATGGAGTATCTTACCAGGGTGGAGTAACCAACTATAACCGTCCACAGACCCGCGTACGTTGGAGAAATTCAGCTTGCGGAACCTACCGGATCAGACTGACCCAGGAGCGTCGCTACACTGCAGGTTACTGGAGTTATGACCGTGGATGCCGTCGCTGGGTTGAGCCTTGCTACACTTGGCACAATGTTTGCAGTGATAGAGTGTACCCCAACCGCGGTTGGTAAATTGTAGATCACCTCTTTAAAGTTCCTAATCATGAAAAATCTAAATATCACCCTCCTGATCCTCGGAATGACCGTCCTGACCTATGCTACTGGCATGGGTCAGGCCAGTCGAGGGAGCTCTAACGCTCGCTCTTCCACGGTTACCCGATCGGCTCCCCCAAGCCGCCCTGCTCCCCACACAAGCTCTCCAAGCCGTTCCAGCAGCTCTACAGTGCAGAGTCGTCCACAGTCGACGCCTCGTTCCACTCCGAGCACCCGTCCAAGTTCGCAGTCACGTCCGTCCAGTACTTACAACAGTCGGCCTTCGAACTCACGTCCTGCTACGACTTCACGTCCCAGCAATACGTACCAGTCACGTCCTTCCACGA
>CAYGRE010000122.1:0-18204 GCA_964352215.1 uncultured Bacteroidia bacterium | reverse complement strand
GGACCGGGTGTACCGGGGTGGGGGAATCGGGCTGGAGGGTCGCCTGGTCATTACGGGAGGAACGGACAATGCCTACAATATCGATGGCATCGGCTATAACAACCAGCCAAGTGTGGAGTCAGGGCGAACCTTTGGCTACCATCCCGCCACTGGAAATTGGGAAGAATATACAGCGAACCCTGATTCGGTGATGGATGTTCGCCAATTGGTTCCGGTGGGGAATGATCGGTTTTATGTAGTGGGAGGAATGGAAGCGAATCAGACCGTAACCAATAAAGTCAGTGTATTTGTGGTGGATACGGTTTCGGTGGGGGTGGAGATGTCTGCCTTTTCTTCCTTTGAATTAAGAATGCGGTTTTCCAATACCGGACGTGACCACTTGATTGAAATCTCACGTGAAGGAATTGGGGATATCGAACTGGAGATATATGATTTGAGTGCAAGGTTGATTGGTCACCGGAAGCTTGAAGTCAATGGGACTTCGCACCTCAGGCTGGTGGATTGGGTGCCAGGTCTTGCAGGCGGAGCTTATGTCCTGACAGCAAAATTGGGAGAAGAACTAAAAGCCTTGAAATTTGTGGTCTGGGAATAAATATGTTCTCATCGCCTGTCTGGTAGCTTGCCTGCTGGGGTGCTTTCAATTGAATGCCCGGCTGGACGATTGGGCTTTGCGGGCCTGGTACCGGATGAAAGTTCCACCGGGAGCGGCTGTGGTGGTGATCCGGGGGGACTCCGTGTTTCGCATAGATGGATTTGGGAGCCGGGAGGTGAATGAAGCTCCGGGTGTGGATACTTTGACGGTATTCAGAGCCGGATCAATTGGGAAAACAGTGATTGCCCTGGGAGTATTTCGATTGGTAGAGGCGGGGAGGTTGAAGTTGTCCGCCAGGGTAGATTCATTGCTTCCCGATATAGCAGAGGAACTGGGCGCGAATTGGGGAATGGAATTGCAAGTGCAGCATCTTTTGGAGCATAGCAGCGGGCTGGATGAGATGCATTTCAATGAGTATTATGTTGGGAGGGAGGGGGCAGGTGATGGTCCTGTAAAAATAAAGTACAATGGATCAGTAGGTGAAGGTGATTTTCCCAAAGATGGCCCTCAACAGATGGACTTGAAAGAAGCGTTGCTGCGCAACCCCTCTTCCAAGCAACTTCGCTGGACACCCGGACGCACCGCTTCCTATTCCAACATCGGCTACGCCCTGCTCGCCTTGATCGGGGAACGGGTTTCAGGCCAGCCCTGGCAGGTTTGGTTGGATCAATCCGTCCTGGGACCGCTACGAATGACGCAATCCGGTTTTGGGCCCATTCCCCTTGAGATAGCCAACCAAGCTGTCGGCCACGATGGCCAGCAACCCATTCATCCTTCCCCAACCTACCTCTATCCGCCTGCCGTCTCATTTTATACAAATATTGCTGATTTCAGCCAACTGCTTCAATGTCTTTTGCGGCAGGGGGCACCGCTCATCCAGCCGGAAACGATGCTGCGCCTCGAATCCATGCGGACTACCCCTGCCGGCCGGGCCGGACTCGAAGTAGGCTATGCCGCCGGCGTACAAAACGACTACGTTGCCGGGTGGCTTTGCCGGTACCATACCGGCAAAGTCGATGGATTCACAGCGATCTATGAGTATTATCCAGAGCAGAACAGTGGTTTTGCAGCGCTCTTCAACGGTAGTCCAAAGGGAAGCATTCGAACTGCACCCTTGGTGCATGCCTGCCGTGCCTCTTGTATCCCAAAGCGCAGCCTCCCAGATGCGCCCATCTTTCTGAAGGATCCTATACGCAAGCTCGACCCCAATGAATTTACCGGTACTTATGCCTTCGCAAATCCCCGAAATGCCATCCCAGGGTTCTTTGACCGATGGATGCTGGAGGTTGAGGTGGTGAAAACCGGTGAACGGACTTTTCAGATCGATGGAGAAGATTGGTACTGGATTGGGAGTGGTCGCTTGGTAAAGGCGGGTGCCATCCATTCCGGTGCCGTATTCAGCGTAGATGTCGAAACGGGCGATCTCGGTCTGAGTATGGGGAAATTGTATTTTGTCAAAGGAAGTTTTGCAAGCTGGAGAAAAGCGTTCAGATGGGGGATATGGGTATTGTCCGTATTGGGAATTCTCTGGTGGCTGGTGATGCGATTCAAGGGGGAAAGGCCTTCATGGTCAGTTCTTTGGCTAAGTTTTCCCATCATCAGTTCCGAGAGTTCCTTCCTTATTCTCTTGAAATCGAAACCGACCGAGTTGGGTGAACCAGCCCTCAATACCTGGAGTATTTATATATTTTCCTTGCTCGTTCTCCTGACAGCGATGGTTGGAATTTGGACATTAGTAAGATCATTCAGAAACATGCAAAGTGGGAAACCTCAAAAAGGAATGCTCGCACTTAGCTTTTTGCTGCTAATGCTGGACCTCTTACTTTGCTATGCTATGTGGAGTGAAGGATTGATAGGACTGGCGACCTGGAATTATTGAGGGTTGTTTCCTCAAGGGGCATAGAATTACTCAGGGTTGATCATTTCATACCAGAATCGCTTTTAACCTCTTCAATCCGTAGGTTCATCTCAGCAACACTGATCCCAAGTGCTTCAGCTGCCTTTTCAATCGAAAGGATGCCTTCTGAGACTAATTTCAGCATCGCAAGGACAGTTTTCCTCCGTTCCTTCTCTATCCCCTTCTCTATCCCCTTCTCTATCCCCTGCGCTTCTCCCTTTTTCAGACCCTTTTCCTCACCTTCTTTCATCCCTTCCTTGAAGAGATAACTTTCTTTGATATCGAGCTTAAGCGGCATATCATTTATGATTTCGTGAACAACTGTATCTAATTTACGAATACGAGCCAAAATACTCAACTGTTTCAAGTAACGTTTTAACTCTGTCTCATCTTTGCTGGTAACCTTGAGCGCATCTATTATTCTTTGGATGCTCAACTTGGCCTTTCTGGAACCAAAATTGGAGAGGATTCCCAAAAGAATTTCTTCAGGGTTGCGGGCGGATAAAAATCTCCTGAATATTCTCTTTTAGTATCCGATCAAAATCATTTCTGGCCATTTGTTTTCTCCCCCGCAGAATCTGTCATTTAGGTTACCTGTTTTCATACGGAGAATTGGGAAAGTAGGTTTAGTGACCGGGGGAATAAGACCATTTGATCTGAAAACCACTTTACCAGTGCATTATTGGGGACCTGCGCTGACCGCAGGTCCCCAAAATGTACTATATGTCCTAGCAACAGTTGCTGGCAGGATCGCAGCAGGCGCTGGCCTCCTTGCTACCCGTGACAGTGATGCTGAAGATTCCGGTTCCACTTTCCTTGAAAGCTTTTAAGCCAGCTTCATCCATGTAGTTCAGCAGGATCTCATCCGGGACTGTAATCTCTTTTTCCGCTTTGATGGATACAGACTGAAATCCGGTCTCATGAATGATCCCAAGGTAATCAGCCTTCTGCAAAGCCCCTGACACACATCCTGCGTACATCTCGGCAGCTTCCCGTATCTCATCCGGGAGTTCTCCCTTCAACACCACATCGGAGATGGCAAAATGACCACCGGGACGGAGCACCCGGAAAACTTCGGCAAAGGCTTGGCCTTTGTTGGGGACGAGATTGAGTACGCAATTGCTGATGACGACATCCACCCGGTCGCTGGCGAGGGGAAGGTCTTCGATGTCCCCCAAACGAAAACGGACATTTTTCAATCCCAGGTCTTTCGCATGTTGACGGGACAAATCGATCATTTTCTCCGTCATGTCCACCCCGATCACTTCTCCTTCTTCACCGACCAATACCCGGGAAATAAATGCGTCGTTTCCCGCACCCGAGCCAAGGTCCAGCACCGTGTTGCCCCGGCTGATGCCCGCATATTCCACCGGCATGCCGCAACCCAATTTGAGATCAGCGGATTTGACATAGCCCTCGAGGGCAGAGTAGTCTTCACTGAAAATACTGTAATCAATCGTGGCGCAGCCATCTACACCACAGCAGGAGGCGGCATTCAACTCCGGGTTTTGGACGGCGATCTGTTCATACTTTTCCCGGACCATTTCTTTGATCTGTTCCGAATTTTCCATAGCATTAAAGCGTTAAGTATTTAACAACATTTTGGGATGTTCATGGGGCTGGAAAATAACTGTGCAACCAGTTTTCCAGCCTCTTCCCAAACCTCTTCATCAATACAATAGCAGATACGGGGACCGTCGATATTCCCTTTGATCAGCCCGGCGTTTTTCAACTCTTTCAGGTGCTGCGAAACTGTCGCTTGTGAAAGAGGTAGTACATCCACCAGGTCACCGCATATACAGGCCTGCCGCTCCTGAAGGATTTGCAGGATCGCTATGCGGGCTGGGTGAGAGAGCGCTTTGGCCCATCGGGCCAGTTGAACCGTGGAGTCAGAATAGGACTTTATCTTTGCAGTCGCCATGTCTCTTATTGTATATCGTAAATATACGATAAGTCTGGCTAAATAAAGAAGCCTTTGCTAAAATTAACCAGCAGTATTTTTTCTTTCCCTCCGAATACGCTTCCCTATCAGAAAGGCTATCAGGCTCAGAATGCCAATCCCGGCCATGAGCCCAAGTCTTTCTCCCCTCCTTGAATTTTTTTCAATTGGGATGGGGGATGTATCACCGATCACGACCATTTCTGACCAGTAGAAGGGTTTGAAGAAGTCTCCTTTTTGGCCGGGGGAAGCACGGTAGGCCAGGAGATAGTCCCGTTTAGCAAGGGTAAGGGCGGAGTCGACCGGGGTTCCTTTTGACAGGTGGTGGTAGAACCGCTTGAAGATGTCGACGGTGATTTCCTCTTCAGCAACATTCCAGAGGCTGGTAACGATGGTACGGCATCCGGCATAAGAAAAGCCGCGGGCCAGGCTCATCACTCCTTCGCCTCGTGCATTCGGTCCAAGGCCGGATTCACAGGCCTCCAGGACTGCCATTCTGATATCGAGGTCCATATTGTAGATTTCCCCCAAGTGTAGCAGTCCGGAATCGTTGCTGTCCGGGCAAAAGTACAATTTACAATCTGCGGAATTTGAAGGGTCCATTTTGCCGTGGGTGGCAAGGTCTATGATGCTATGCTTTGGGGCTTCGGTGCGAAAAGCACTCAAACTGGCTTCTTCACCAACCAGGGTAGAGACATTGGCATATTCATTCCCCAACTCTTTGATGTTCTTTTCCGATTCGGGCAGGTCGGGGAGGGAAGCAGAGGCAAAGGATGGAGCCATGGCCAGTAGACTGGCTGCTTCATTGAACAGATAAGGCTGGCGGCGTTTCCGGATCGTATATGAGTAGTCGTAACTGATGACTTTCTCAAAGACGAGATAGGGGATCTCATGGTAGCTCGAATTGGTAAATTCTGCAGTAAACGGTTCGGTAGCCAAGGCATCAAAGGAGAGATAGTTTAATCGCCCGTCTGGAATGATCAAGAGATTTCCTGGTAACTCGATTCCAAGGTCATCCAGTAAGAACCCGTAAACTGAATGCGCATCCTTCCAGTATTGGTCTGCCCAGTTTTCCAGCATATTGTTTACCTGGCTTTCCTGAATATGGTCCAGTTGTGCTTCAAATTCCGGAGAGATTCGCTCTTGCTGTACGATGAAAGTATCGGCTGTCAAGGCAAAGGTGAACAACAGACTGTCGCCATAGAAATACTCGACTACACCGGAATTCCTCCGGGCGAGGTCTTTTTGGATCTCTACATAGGGAGTGGTGGAGGTCTCATAGACCTGTTCATAAAAGTTACGGTAATTTATTTTGAGGTGGCGGATAATTTCATTTCTCTCAGTAGTGATGGCTAGCAATTCAGCATTGATCTCTTCCAAATCTTCCCCCTCAGTGGTCCCGGATTTCCTCCGTTGCAGTCTGTCATTGTTAATCTGGAGTTCACGTTGCCTGAAAATAATACTGTCCGGAACTCCTGCTGAGGCTGCGGCATCATGTGAAGAAACTGCCGCCAGAAGTACCAACCCCCTGCTTTGCTCCGCCAGGTCCAAAGCGTCTGGGTAGTAGTTCTTTCCCGGATCTGCCGCGTGAAGTTTCAAGGCCAGCCAGATAGCGGATTCATAAAGGGTTCTGGTTCTGTTGACCAGGGCGACCTGGGAGATTTGAGCCGTCTGCTGCTGCCTGAGAATATGCGACATCGCGATGGCATTCTGAAAGGCACCCAGACTTTCTGCGAACAATTCAGTAGAGTTTTTTTGCTTGCCCATATTCAACAAACTTGTTCCAATCCCCTGGAACGCCAGAAGGCCAAGATTTCGCTCCACAATATCATCTACTTTCGGGTATCCCGGTTGAAGGGCCATGGAGTCAAGGGCCAATGCCCAGACCCCTCTCCGGTAAAATTCCAGGGCATTTGAGAAGGCTCCCATTTTGAGATACGCATCCCCCGTTTCGACATAGGCCTCTGCGATTTCAACCACTTCTGAATTGGGAGAAAAGGGGAATGAAGAAGCATCTTTGATATACTTATTCGCAGTTTTCCTATCTACTTCGAATAGATTTTTGGCAAGGGCGGCATAACAAGTTGCAATCTCTGGAGCCCGGGGAGAAAAATCCTGATAGGTCTTGATGGCCTCCAGAAAAATGGCGTTGCTTTTTTCCAATCGGTCTTCTGAAAGCGCGTAGATAAGCCCCAGGTTGGTCTGGATTTGGGCGATATAAGCCTGATCACCTTTACTTGGAATGGGGATTTTCTTGATCGACTTCAAAGCAGCTTCGAAATACTGAATCTGCTTTTCAATAGAATCCGGGATACAGGTAGCAAGGTTGTTGTTGATGGAACCAAATTTAGAAAGGTATTCTTCACTGCTGTCCCGTTTGCTCTTTTTCAGCATATCCAAGGCACTCAACTGGTAGACCAAACTGATACCAAATTCACCAATTCTTTGGTACCCCGTTCCGATCTGGGTCAGATTGGACGCAATATGCTCAGGCTTATAACACTTGGGGTCCACGGCCTCATTTGCCTTTTTGTCAAACTCAATCGCCTTGAGGTATTGACCTTCATTGTAAAATAGATTCCCCAGTCCTCGTCCGCATAGAAAAAGATGATGGTCAGGATATGGAAAGCGCTTAGCCAGCGTATCTGATTCTAAAAAGAAATCTCTGGATATGGCGGGGTTGTTGGGGACCGGTTCTGCAGATGGGTTTGGGTAGTAATAAGAATTCAGATTCCCTGAATAAAAGGATTGAAGGAAAAGGTCGCTTGGGGTTTCGTCTTCTATCAAATCCGCAATCACTCTGGCGCTATCTAAATGGGACCTTGCCTGGATCCAGGTAAAATAATCTTTCTGGGCCTTCTTGTAGTAATAAATCGCCAGACTTTGGTGGACCCGCATTGATGCTTTGGAGATAGCAGCGCCTGCCAAATGTTTGGCGTAGTAGAGATCATCGGAAGCTCCAAGGGTGTCATGGACCAATCTTTTTAGTCTTCCCGATAGAACAAGTGCATAGATGGCATAGGGAGAGTCCTGATGGAGAAACCTAAGGGAATGTGACAGAATACGAATTCCCAACTCCCGTATTTCCATTTTTCGTGAGGGTATCCCGTATTCAGAAACCAATTCCCCGGTGCGGTATAGAAATATTCCCAAATGAAGGCTGTCCTCACCGCTTCGAATCGGCATGGTGCGAATCGTTTCTTTACATGCTGCCAGGATTTGAAAACTGTATTTCCAGTTGTGGGTAGGGATGGACCACTCTAAGCCTCGGCTGCCATACCGAAGCTGCTCAACAGGAGTAAAAGAGGAACGCTGTTCTGCCAATAGAAACAGGAATTCTTCCGCGTTCTCAAAGTCGAATTGTCTGATACATTCCCCGGAAATATGATCCAATAGTTCACCGTCGAACCAAGCCTGAAGCCTGGAATTAGAAAAAAGAATACATGCGGTAAACAGGATGTATTTTAACATTCGATTATGAATCCTGTAGGACTATGGCAATGAAAAATCAATAATCCGTCCCGTCGACTTTATCCTCTAGGGTGACTTATAGTAAAGGTAAGAATTTTACAGGGAAAGGGTCTATTGGGATAGAATCTTACATGTATATTGGAGATAAGATTGATCAACCGCTAAAATATCCGTATTGCTTTTGTGGAATTCAGGATGGCTATTCATCCTTATATATGAATTGATGTTTATTGTTTTTGATTGTGTAACCTAAATTTAGCGACGACCATGGAATTGCAAAGAATCACCTTTCTCAAAGAATTATTGTACGCAGACTTTAAAGAAGACGCTTTTGACCTGGATGGAATTGAACCTGGTGCGTTCAGCAAACCTCCCTCCATCAGTGAAGCTGTAACTGCTGAAGATGAATGGACCATCAACTACTCAACGGTCGGGCCAACCAACTATGACGAATTGCTCATGGATAGCCCCGCCCCCGGAGGGGTCAAACCCATACGGGATGCTAGTGATCCTGAACGCTGTATCTTGGTCATGGGAGTACCGGGTGCATCTTCAACCCGTACCATTACGATTGAAGTCAGTGATCCTGAAGCTGGTGTTTCCGATAAGGTAGCCATTGCCCACGAAGCTGGGGTTTACATTGAAAAGTATGATTTCTTTGTGTCGGGGGGAGTCGAAATTCTATTTGAAAATGAATACCTGTTTACTGTGCCTGAAGGTGGTAAGTTTTCTACCTATGTAGACATCAACCACGATGGTATGTTTGCCAAATTGGTCTACAGCGACATCAAGACCTTTGATACATTTCAGATTTCTCTCCTGGCGCTTGCAAGTGCGGGGTGAAAACTAAAATAATGCAGACTAACGGCCTTTGGGCCGCCTATATAAACCTGAGCCGGTGGATTCATATCCCCGGTTTTTTTTATATGGGTACCTTGAACTGCTCCTTGTGGTTCTTGTAGTCAAACTCGAAAGTGTAGACGGAACCGGGATCAAGGTACTTGGCACGAAGAACGATTTTGTGTTCGCCTTCTTTGCTATTGACGTACTGGCTACGCCACATAAGTTGCTGGTTTTCAGAGAACATTTTCACCTTGACCATTCCGGGATAGCGTACCGTATACCGAATGACGAGGTATTCTCCTTCGAGATTGGAGCTCAGAATAGAGAACCAGGTGCCAGCATTGGAAGAGGAGGTATAGGGGGAAGTATTGGGGGCGGGAGAAGGCACAGCAAATGTGATTCCAGCCTGAAGAGATTGGAAACAGTTCATACATACTGCGATGACCGCAGTACGAATCAGAATACTCAAGTATGTTCGCTTACCGTACACTTAAGTCGCTTATCTTACATTGGAATACTTCTTCCTGATATCTAATATAACATTTTCTCCCAAATTCTAAAGCAGGGGCCTGTTTTGCGATATTTGTGCTCCATCTTCATTTTGAGAAGGTGGAAGTTATCCACAGGTCGGCTCCAGTGTGTGCATAATAGGCCGATTTCTTACATGGCAGAAAGCTTGCCCACCATCCTCAGGATACTCTCCTCGTTCGTAAGGGATTTGATGGCTGATATGTCCACCCATTTTAGGGCTTTTGATTCGGAATTGCGACTTAGCTTCCAGTCCGGATTGGCTTCGAGGAGATAGCGGATGTCATAATGCAAGTGTTCCGGCTCCTGACCTCTGGCGGGTATGGTATGAATATCGAGGTCAAAAGGTTTTTGGTGCAAAACTCGAAATCCACTGAGTCCCGTTTCTTCTTCCGCTTCCCGGATCGCGACTTCAAGCACGTCTGAATTTCCATCGGCATGCCCACCTGGTTGCAACCACTTCTCCAGTTTGGCATGGAAAAGCATGAGGATCTGGCGACGCAGGGGATCCACAATCAAGGCCGATCCTGTGATATGTCCCTTCAGAAGACTGCGCTCAAAACACATGGGTTCTGTACGAACAAATCCCAACATTTGATCCTTGAACCCTGCATCCTGTTCATTCAAAGGCTGGTAAGCATCAAGGTCTTGTAGCAGTTGAAGCCTCATGTTTGCGCCAGTGCCTCTTTTGCTGCGGCCACTACCTTTTTGGAATTGCCGACAAAGACCTGATCACCAACCAAAACAACCGGACGCTTGAGGAAAGTGTATTCTTCAAGGATCAAATTCCGGTAATCTTCTTCGGTTAGATTTCGTTCACCCAGGCCCATGGAGCGGAACTTCATGGCTCTCCGGCTGAACAATGATTCGTAGCTGCCAGTGGCAGCTTTCATCTCATCCAATTGTTTTTCGGTAATGGCCTGGGTCTTGATCTCTTGAAATTCAACCCCTTCACCCAGTTCAAGTTCTTTGATGATACGGGCACAGGTATTGCAGGTGGAAAGGTGGTATATCTTTTTACGCATGGCACGAAATTAAAAGAAAAGCGGCTGTTCCCATGAAAGGGGCAGCCGCTTTTTCAATATTTTTTCGAATGCTTATTCGAGTGTGTAGAGTACATCTACTGAGGCTCCGTTGGCAGAAAAGCCAATGGTCTGATCGGCAGACGGCTCGAACAACTGGAGGTCAATGTTAAAGACAGCCATCGTGTCAATGGTGCCGGCATCGTCATCAGCGATGATGATGTTCCATTCCTGGGGCAGCAATTCCACATTGGAACTGGTTTCCTGGAATACAATGGTTGCCGGGAGTACGACATCGGCCTCGATAGGAGTGGAAAAGGCAATCGCATTGGTACTCGCATCCTGGAACATTACCTTGACGTCAGGTCCATCATTTGCATCCCAGGGATTTCCAGCTGCATCAGTTGCGGGAAGGCTCATGATATTGATGGTTGTCAATATACGGTCTCCCACTCTGATAATATCTGTATAGACATCGTTGTCAGCTGCTTTTTTACCCAAAGATGTGATCGAAACAAGGTATTCACCCTGAGAGATAAACCGGTGAGTTGGATTAACTACCTGGGAAGTTGCACCATCTCCAAAATCCCACAGGTAACCCTCTTGCTGGAATTGAGAACAGTTGTCAAAAACAACCGGGAAGTTTTGATCCACGAGCTTGGAGGAGACAGAGAAACAAGCCAATGGCGGTTCTCCACAACCTGTGAACATCAGAGGGAATAGCAATAAAACCAAAGATGCCCTGAGAAAGAGGTTCAATTTCTTTTTCATTTGGTATTCTGTAATGTAGAAGTCAATTCTAAATGAAAGCTGATGACTATTGGCTAAAACAAATATAGTCATTCCCGGCTGAAAATCTGCTTCTTTTGCGAAGAACAAAAAAAGTGACTGTCTTACAAGCCTCTTCGAACATCAGAAAGGGGCAACGTGATTTGATGAAGATCAGTATACGATCATCCGGCCTCGGAGCGTACCATCGGTCACCGCAACGCTGCCACCCGAGCCATTGTAGAGGGTACAATTGAAGGTCACAGCAATGAATTTGTGAGAATTGGATTCAGCATTTTCTTCATCCACGTAGGAAGTGATTTCAAAGCTGGAACCGGACTGGTCCCCATTGGTAGTCCATTCGGTTCTATTGCCATCGATCCAACTGATGAAGGCACCGGGAGTTGCACTGGTCAGGGTATCATAGCTGCGTACCCCGTAGTCGAGGGTACCAACACTGATCTCTTCTCCTACTTGTTGTGCATTAAGATTGCTGGCGGAGGTGATGATGATCCCGACCGCGCCACTGTTGGCCAAGCCGTTCGGACTGCTGAGGGCATTTTCACTCGCTACGCAGCTGAAAGGAATAAACTGATTTTCAGAGCCTGCGTCTGCTCCACCTGTAAAGTCTCCTACAATTTGGATGTAATTGTCTACCTCATATTGATAGGTGCGGATTTCACCATCTACGGTTGCCTGAAAGTAGATGTCCGATACGATTTCATTCGGATCAGGATCTGAACAGGAAGCAAGGAAGATGCTGGCAGTAGCAAAGAGGAGCAGAATTGTTTTTACGGCACGCATAAATTAAACAGTGATTAGTGATAAAATGGGTACGTGTAATCTTTTCGGTAACCAAATTTACCTAATTCTCACAAAAACCATGCTGAATATTCGTTTAGAGAATTTTTTTTACCCTCAATGTCGAATGGGCAAAGGAAGACGGGTTTTATGGGGCAACTCTTCTTTTCTGGCGGCGGATCAGGATGAGAGTGGTCAGGAGAATGAGCAGAATACCAGCCAATCCGGCTATCCACCAGGGAAACCCCGGTGCTGGTGTCACAAGTAGATCGGTATCACCGAGCAGGATATAGCCTGCCCAAAAAGCCGGATGGGCGTGGAGGTCATCGGCTGATGCCAAGTAGTTCAGTTTCGCTTTTCGCAAGGCCTCCCGACGAGATTTACCTGCTTTCAGATTCTTGTAGAAATTTGCCATCAATTCTGAACTGGCTCCATCTTCGAGCTTCCACAAGCTCATTACCACACTTTCGGCCCCACTCTGGACAAAGCTGCGGCCCAGGGAGATGACTCCTTCCCCCTCTACATATTCCCCAAGTCCGGTTTCGCAGGCACTCAGGACGACCATGTCTGTTTTGGAAAAGTCCATTTGCCGAATCTCAAAAACCTGCAGGTGTCCGTCGTTGTCATCTTCACTTGCAAAGGCCAGGTAAGAGTAAGCAGACTGTTCTGGATTGACGATGCCATGCATGGCCAGGTGAATCATTCGGTAGGATTGGGTCTCTACGCTGTCTGTAAATGCTTTTTCGGTGGCCAGATTTCCAAACAAATATGCACCGTCAAACGATGCAGCGAGGGCTTGAACTTCTTTGCGGGCACCAGGTAAATTCACCTCTGAATCCCGGAGAACACTCAAGGGGGCATTTGCAGGGCCATTCGGATCGTTCCGCCCGTTCCGCCCGTTCCGCCCGTTCCGCCCGTTCCGCCCATCCGGTTCATTCCGCCCGTTCCGTCCATTCCGCCCATTGTTTGCACTGCCCGAAAGGGTCCAGTCCTCCCCATTTACCCCAGTGCCAGGTGCAAAAGCCAGACATTTTGGTTCGGAGTCAGATTTGTCAACTTGCTCGGACAAACCTGATAAGAGGGTGCCGGAGAACCCATAACTGATGGCGCGCTGACGGATCAGGTAAGGCAAGCCGGAAAACCCGGTACCGACGGCAGGTTGTTCATTCAGGAGTGCTTCAAAGGGTACGAAGTTCAGAATGCCATCGGGAATGATCACCAGAGGGCGGAAGTCTTCTGGCGGAAGGACCGGAGTCAATAAGCTTTGGTAAAGGGACCAACCGGTCCGGGAAAGGAGGTTGAGTGGACCAGTCCCTCCTGAAAGGGCCGATTCCCAATCGGAAGCTTGCCGGGCAAAGGTACGGGCAGAGGAGCGCAGGCTGTCTAAGGCTTGCTTGCCCATGAGAAAATGAGTTCGCACCGTATCCGGTCCGGTGCAGATGACAACCAGCAGGGAATCGGCCAGGCCAAATTCTACCACCCAGGCGTCCTGTGATTTTGCGTATGCCTTGAGGCGGTCCAGGGACATGATCTGGCGGCGGTAATCCCGCAGAATTGTATTGTCTTTGCTCGGCTCGGTCAGCAACCTTAACTCTTCGCGAAGGTTCAGGACATAGGTTCTGAACCTGTCCGCCGATTCTTTGTCTCCGTTTTCCGTTGCCTGGTAGAGAGACCGTTCATAGATGGCCAGTGAAGTCTGGATCTTGCGTGCTTCCTCCAATTGCTCTCTCGTTTCAGCAGACATAGTGGCCTGCCAGTTGATCAGCACCGATTCCAGGAGGTTCAAGGCCTTGCGGCGTTCCAGCACTTCATAACCGAAATCGACCACCTCAGGAGAATTGGGATAGCTTTTTACGAAGAGGGTCATGGCATCGTCGTTCAATTGCCGAACGTAGGTGGCGAGGAAGTTCTTGGCATCCGGAGTGATGAGGTCGGCCCGCATCAGGTCCATGATGAAAAATGCATCCCGGAAATCGCGGATCGGATCAAGGTCAGCAATCGTTGACCGCTGCCCTTCGGAACCTCTATCCGGTGACCGGGGCGCCCCATCCGGTGCCCGCTTATCCGCAGTCCACTCCTCATGCGAAATCGCCAGCCGTCCCCGGCCGGCCAACAAGCGAAACAAGGTCCGCTTGTCCCGCACCCTGACCGCTGCGGGTGATCCTTCCATTCCTGCTTCCTGGATATTCACAGGATCAACTCCGGCATCTTCACTTAACAGTGCGATTCCCCGGCTGTAATTTTGATAGGCGAGTTGCATATCCGGACCCAGGGCAATAATATCTGCCAAATGGAGCTGCATAGTGGCTATTTCATTTGGCGGGAGAATTTCCTGTCCCAATGAGATGGCCTTTTCCAGTTGGAAAACCGCGGATTCGTAGTCCTTCAGTTCAGAATATGCGAATCCCATATTGGCCCGCACGATCGCCTCGTCCCCAGGGGCCAGGTCGTATTTGATCAGGTTCAGTTCCAGCATCAGTCTGGACAATTCCGGCGCCCCCAATTCAATATGGCAAAGGGCAAGGTGGTTGCGGCCCAGGATGGCAGTCCGGTCATTTTTCGGACTCCGGGAATCCCCGATCATTTTCAGAGCTTCTCCCAGGGTCTTTTTGGCCATCGAAAATTGGTTTTGCCGCATCTGGGCAAGGCCCAGATTGACCAGGGCCCGGGCCTGGGATTCCAAGTCAGCGGTCACCCCAAAATGATCAAAAGCGGCCTGGTAATAATCCGCTGCCTGGTGGTAATCACCTTTGCTGAAGTAGATGGCTCCGACATTGTTCAGGCGGTTGGCCTTGAATTCAGGATCGTCTTCGTCGGCGTCTATGTCCAGGGCTTTCAGGGAAACACCCAAGGCCCCATCCAGGTCACCCAAGGCTTCATAGACGGGGACCAGCAGGTCGTAGATGCCCCGGAAATGCGTGGGGCTGCTCCGTTTGCTTGCCGCCAACCTGATCTCTGCCACTTCCAGAACTTTGCCCGCTTCCGAAAGCTCTCCCAATTGGTAATAGCACACCGCGATGGCCGAAGTCGCACTCACATAATATTCGAGGGAATCCAGTTCCTCATAAATGGATTGGGCTTCGCCAAAGTAGTGGATGGCCGAATCCATTTCCTCAACTTCCATGAAGGCTTCTGCCTGTTCATAGTATTGCCAGGCAATGAGGGTATCCCCAGCTGCCCGGCACTGAACGGGGAGCAGCAGAAAGACAAAGGCAATACCGCCCAGGAGGGTATGTAGGAAACGGCGTTTGGTCATTCAAGCCTGAAAAGGCTGTAAATTAAGAATTAATCCGTTCCAAGGCTGAAGCAGTCCCCACCAGGACAATAGGTAAACCGGGTGTTGAGGCTAGCGAATGGAACCGGAGTCCCTTCGTCGGTCAGGTAGGATTCCATATAGCCGGTTTCACCATTGACAAAATCGACAGTGTAGTCATCCAGGATATCAGATGCATCAATTCCCATGATGATCTCTGCCTGATCTAAATTGATATCCGCAGGCTGGTCAAAGGGGAAGGTCAGGTAATAGTAGTTGAGGGTTCCGAATTTCGCCATGGATGAGATTCCCGCGGTTTTTGGTGCGGAGCGCAACCCACTGGTGGTGATATAGGAAAAGTTGACGGTAATTTGGAGATTTTCCACTGGGTAGTCCACGGGATTGTCGTAGCCTTCGTCAGCCACAAATTTGAAGCACACTGCGATCAGCGGATCACCGATCCCGGCCTTGATGATTTGAATCTTGTACTTTTTCTTAGGTCCTGCCATTTGATAAATAATTTGAGGTGTGAGATTGATTGTTGCCTTAAAGATTGGCATTTGATGTATCATTTACAACGCTTGCCAAGCTCAATTCCAGGTCGTCTACATTAATGGATACCCTTTCCCCTGAGATGTTACCCCGTACGCCCCAAAATTTCTAAATTGCCAATCATGGCGAGTACTTCGATCACCGATACCAACCTTTTGCAGGGGATTGCCGCTGGCGATGCCAAAGCGGTCCATCGGATGTACCAGGACTTTTTTCCGCGGATACTGAACTATGTGCGTAAGAACAGCGGCGATGAAGATGCGGCCCGGGACCTTTTTCAGGATGCGCTCATGATCGTCTACAAGAAGGCACAAGACCCTGCATTTCGGTTGGAATCGGCTATGTTCACTTATCTCTATGCCATCTGCCGCAATTTGTGGTTGAAGAAATTGAAGAAATCCGGGCGGGAAAGGGTAACGTCTTGGGAGGATGAGGAATACACTGGTGAAATAGCCGGAAGTGTGGAGGACTTTGGTGACGATAAAGAACTCGTCCACGAAGCCCGCTACCAACTGTACCGTCGAAAGTTCAGAGAGTTGGGAGAAGCCTGTCAAAAGATTCTTTCGCTTTCTCTGGCGGGTAAAAGCATGGAATTCATTGTCCGGGAAATGGACCTGAGTTCGGTAGGTTATGCCCGCAAACGAAAATTCAAATGCAAGGAGCAATTGATGCGGCGTGTACAGGACGATCCGGCTTACCGCGAATTGGCCATTTGAAAAAGCAGTCATGGATGAAGAACAAACATATCAGTTGATCGAGCGCTACCTGGCCGGGGAATTGGAGGGGGAGGAATTGTCGGCTTTTGAGGCCAGGATGGCAGGGGATTCAGACGTGCAGGAGGCGGTTCAACTGGCCCGCGAGTTGGATGATGTGGTCGGCGACGAGGCTGGGATGGCATTTTCGGCATTGGTGGCGGAGGTGGACAGGGAATATTTCTCGGAGGAGAGCTCCAGGAAAGAGAAGAACTCCGAGAGCGGGGACGGTGATCTGGCGGGAATGGACATGAGTGAAGGGGTGAATTCCAAGGATAATTCTGGCTCCGATGGGAATGATAATTCGCAGAGAGGGAACTTCCGTGGATTTCCCACCTGGTTGGCGATCGCTGCTTCCATCGTTTTGGTGGCCGTAGTTGGTTTCTTTACGGTTCTGGATGGTGGGGCCGACCCGGCCGAGCTCTATGCCCGGTATTACAGTGACTATCCTGCCCCGGATGCTTTTCGGGGCGATTCATCCTTGGTGTTGCGCTACGAAGAGGCCTTTGCAGCCTATAATTCTGGTCAGTATGCCCTCGCGGATGAGGTATTTGATTTGATACTCAAAGAATCACCTGAGGACCTGATGGTGACCTTTTACCTGGGGTTGAATGCCCAGGCGGCGGGGAAATTAGAAAGTGCGGCGAAGTATTTGGAAAAATTGGCGGACGGGGAATACAATTCTTATCAGCAGGCGGCGCGGTGGTACCTGGGGCTGAATCTGATGAAGCAAAACAAGATCGATGCTGCGAAGGAATGGTTGAAATTGTTGGCAGAGGGTAAGGGCAGCTATCCTGAGAAGGCAGCGGAGTTGCTGGATGAATTGGATTGAGTCTTTCTTCCCCACGTTTCTACTTCTTTCTTTCTCAGAAGCTTGATTTCCACTTGAAAAAAGGGAGGGAATGCCCCGACCTAATCAGTAAACCGATGCAAAAACCACCACGGCCCGGCTTTCAATAAAATCATGCTCGCTCCGATGTGATTGGAGGTCTCACCTTCCAACTTAATCCGGGCGAATGTATTTCCCCCTTCTTCGGTAATTTCCACCGGTTCGGCTGAGAGTTTGTATTTCCCCATGGCGGCAAATTCGGCTTTGAGTTCATCCAGGGAGCTACCTTCCTCGTATCCATATCTGGGCAACCAATAGCATATTTCATTGAGCTTTCCTTCTGCGATGTCGGCATAATCGGCAACAAAGGGGTTGCAAAGGGCCCGCAGGTAGTGGTAGTCCGAAGCATTGGCGGTGTAGAGAAATGCCTTTGCCACTTCTTTCGGTTGGCTCAGATCAAAGTCTCTTTGCTGAATTGGTTGGGATGAGAGCACCTGATCGCGGTCGGTGTCGGGGGATTGGGCCTGGGCATAGAAAGGCCAGAGGCAGCATGCTGCCAGGAGGAAAATGTATTTCATGACGGTTAACGGTTTGTAGAAAGACAGGGGAAAGGTGGGAAGGGATGCATGGGGGGCAGGGATTGCTTTCGAAATGTGAGTTGCCTGGGAAAAGGTAGTTATATGGGGTAAACTATTTTGGGCCGTTGGTCAGATTGGAGGGGGCAATCGGTCAGTTTAGAAATCCGAAATTCGAGGGGCCTCCCCCCAATTCATTGTGTTGAGCCCCTATTCCGGTTAACACCGCGGACCCTAATAATTATGTAGGGCCCCTATTTCGGTTAACCCCTTGGACCCTAACTATTATGTTGAGCCCCTATTCCGGTTAACCCCTTGGACCCTAATTATTATGTTGAGCCCCTATTCCGGTTAACCCCTTGGACCCTAATTATTATGTTGA
>CAYGRE010000121.1:0-18659 GCA_964352215.1 uncultured Bacteroidia bacterium | reverse complement strand
GAAGATGCTGATTCACCGGAACGGCCATTTCTTTTAACCATTCAATGGACCTCTCCTTGCGGTCAATGGCATCTTCGGAGGCCTTCGATTCTACCGATACCAAATGCTCCTCGGCAAAAACCTCAATGTCATCGACCCGGCAATTGCCCTCGAAGTCAAGGATCAACCGACCCTTGGCATTCAACATTTCCTTACCTTCCCAGAAGATCAATCCATCAAGGGCCTTGGTAATGGCAAACAGGGTGTCCTCAAACCCACTCAATTTGCTGTCAGGATCGAGGGCAATGGCAGCATTGAAGTGAGCAATCCGGATCAGCAATTTTTGCCTGATCTCTTCCATGTCCGTCGGAATAGTACTGAAAACATGGCCCAGGCCCTGTTTGATATTCTCCAACTGCTTCCCTTCTCGTAGCGCATTGAACTTTACCCTGGATTTTCCAAGCAACCTTTTCTTGACAATGGTAACCGAGGACCAGTTCTCGTCGCCCCCTTCTACGGTCACCGATGCTTCCCCGAACTTTTCCCTTAAGAGTTTCGGAATTCCAGAGAGGTCGCTGCGGTGGGTAAGAATATTCGCTTTCATTTTGATACAATCATGGTTTGAACCTGGCTGGCCGAGGCATAGGATTCAAGGAGGGAGACCGCCTGGGCCAGTCCGCCCTTAAGCAATT
Organism: uncultured Bacteroidia bacterium; assembly: GCA_964352215.1. Classification (GTDB taxonomy): domain Bacteria; phylum Bacteroidota; class Bacteroidia; order J057; family JADKCL01; genus CAWUKT01. Next base: position 17,988 of record CAYGRE010000121.1, on the reverse strand, counting down.
CGGGATTTGAGAATGCGTAAAACACCATTAGAAAATGCCTGCTCTCCGGTCGGATCATGGTACGGGTGGAGTCGCTGGTGGGGGTCCCAAAAGGGCCTTTGTCATCGTAAAAGGTGGGCAGGCCAGAAATGTTCAATTGGCCCCGGCCAATGGCTTCATAGGGTTCTCCTTCGCTGGCGATGCCAAGGACTGCCGACCCAGTGATGTGATCTGCATCAAATCCCCCAATCGAAAAACCAGTCTTGATGGAAACCAGGTTCAGCAGGTCAACAATATTGTTAACCCGGTAGAGGCCTTTCCCCTGGGCGATCCTTCGGGTGAGAGCTTCTGCAGAAGGGCGATAACGGCCAGGGTCTTTGCCGCAAGCCTTGTATGCAACTCGGGTCCCGGCAATGGTGGGGCGCTTGTTGATTTGTTTGACAGCAAGGCTTTCCGCAAATGTGGCCAATTCGGAATCGATATGTGCCCAGAGGTCAGTTCTTTCAAGTTCAACCTTTACTTCAGCTTCGATACATCCCAATGTAATCAGAGGGCATTTCTCAAGTATTTGAGGGCTAATCTCAATTGTTCTCATTGTTTTTGCGGTATTCTCTCCCTTTTGGGTCCAGGTAAAACGTCTCTTTGGTGACCGGGTCGGATACCATTACCCCTTCCTTGCTCATCAATACATATTCATGGTTGGAAATGTATTGGGGAGGGATGGCAAATTCTCCGGTGCGGTCGATAAACCCATAATACTCATCCCCCTTGGCCCAGGCCAAACCTTCCTTAAAGGGGCATACCCAGTCAAATTTACAGGGAATCACCAGTTCCCCCGAGGTGTTGACAAAGCCGAATTTCCCATCTTGCTCAGCGACTACCAGGCCCTCTGAGAATTCATCCCATAGATGGTAATCGACAGTAGCACGAACCTTTCCGTCATGCCCAATGATAATGGAACTGTTGGTGAGCAGTTCTTGTTTGGCCTCCAATTCGCCGTATTTCCGGGCAACAAAGTACCCTTCAGCCCCTGTACCAGAGATCAGGCCATAAATGAACGGGACGACTACCTCTCCCTCGGTATTGATCACCCCATAGCGTTCGTGAAGGTTGGCATCCACCAGACTTGCAACCCCCAATCCATGCTGGAAGGGAAAAAGCTTCCGGTAAAGGTGAGGTACGATTAGTTGCCCGGAGGTATCAATCAGCCCCCACCCCTCTTCCTCTGCGTTCAGCTTCAGAACCGGAGCAACGCCCTCAAAGAACCTCCCTACCCGGTCATATTCAAAATCCGTGATAAAGTTCCCACGGGGGTCGAAAAAAGCAATCTTCCCGTCTTTCTCCGCTGGAATTCGATTTTGAGAAGCCGTAAATGCGAATGCATTTTCATAAGTATCCGGCAGGACCCTCTTCCCCTCCTGATTGATGAGCACATAGCCTTCATCGGTTCCCAGCCACATCACCCCATTCGCATAGTCAGAAATGGAATTGTACTGAGGAGCCAAAATTTCTTTCCCCTCTTTGTTGATCAGACCATATTTCCCTTTGAGGCGAACGGTCGCGAGGCCATTGCGAAAGGTAGATACATCCTCGTATTGGGCGGGAATGACCACCTTGCCGGTTGAATCGGCGAAGCCCATGGCTGCACCGTCGAGAAAAGGGACAAGGGCCATACCAGCCCGGGCATTCAGGTCAGCATCCGAAATGAGTACCTGAGTTGTGTCCAGGCCGGTAAGGCTATCCAGAGCGGGTTCGGCATGGTTAGCCTCCTCCGAACTACATGCGGAAATACCAAGTAGAAAAGCGATCAGACATGCTGGGAAAAGGGATTTCATGCGGAGCTTTTCCACGAAAATACGGCATCCGGGGTCAAGCTTACAAATTCGTCTTAAATAGCTTGATAGCGATGGCCAGAAGAACGATCCCGAAAACACGGCGCAGAATAGAAATACCACCCGGACCGAGCAGTTTTTCGAATTTTCCGGTGAGCTTCAGGACGATGTAAACAGGAATCAAATTGATTAAAATACCCGCAACAATATCCCAGTCTGCATATTCGGAACGGAGGGACAAGAGGGTCGTCAGGGTACCAGCACCAGCGATCAGAGGAAAAGCGATGGGAACAACCGAACCCACCGCAGAGCCACCCGACTGCCGGAAGAATTCCCGGTCCATCACCATTTCCAGGGCGAGGATGAAGATCACGATGGCTCCCGCCAAGGCAAAAGACTCAATATCCAGCCCGATCAATTTCAGGATTTGCTCTCCAACAAACATAAAAATGAGCATGATCGCCCCCGAAATAAGGGTGGCACGCTCCGAATGAATATGACCTAACTTGGTGCGAAGGTCTACGATCACCGGGATGGATCCCAGGATATCTATCACTGCGAACAGGATCAAAGAAATAGTAAGAATGTCAGTCAAATTGAACATAACAACTTCCTTTTTTATAGTATTGGGACGAATTTAGGTCCCGGAAAAAGTCGGGCAAAGGTAAGGAAATTAACGACTTGCCCATGATTAACTGAATATGAATTCTTATTAATAAATCTTTTGTGGAAACGCCTCTACATCAGGAAGTTGAAAAGCCAATCCATCGATCGAGGTTTAGGCGGTCTATGGGCCGAAAATACTATATCCTGCGCCGCAAATGGCGCTGGCTGTTTCAAAGAAAAAAGTTTGCGAAGAACCGCTCTCCGGAGGGATTGCCCGAACTGGCATTTCACCACCAGACTCCGCTGCTACGAAAACTGAAAGACGTGGACATGTGGATGCAGCACAACAAAGTGAAAAATCTGACGATTGCCCTGAAGCGCCTGGATGGCCTCATTTTGCAGCCAGGGGAGACCTTTTCCTATTGGTTCTCACTGGGGGAACCGACCAAAAGAAAGGGCTATGTGCCTGGGATGCAGTTAGAGCTGGGAAAAACCAAGTCCGCAACCGGAGGGGGATTGTGTCAAATGAGCAATATGATCTTCTGGATGGCCATGCATACTCCACTGACCATCGTAGAGCGCTGGCGTCACAGTTTTGATGTCTTTCCAGATGCCAACCGGACCCAACCTTTCGGCTCCGGGGCTACCTGTGCCTACAATTATATAGACCTGCAACTCAGAAACGATACCGACCAGGCCTGGCAACTCCGCCTTAGGCTCAGCGAAAAGTTCCTTCACGGAGAATGGCGCTGTGAAAGACCACTGGAAGTGGAATACGAAGTCTTTGAAAGTGACCACCTCTTTCGGCAGGAATATTGGGGGTATACCAGGCACAACCGGATCGGCCGACATGTAAAGGATAAGCATTCGGGAGAATTGCTCTATTCAGAACCTCTGATTGAAAACCATGCCATTACCATGTACAACCCCCTTCTTGAAGAATAGGAGGCAGTGACCATCACCGCTTAAACCCCGCGATTCGGGCAGGGTCGTAGATGTTCATCATAAATGGATTGTTGAACTCCCATCGCCAGAGCTGCTCTTCATGGCGTTGCCAGAAGTGGAGGTCACTGACCGGGAAGAGGTAGCCATAGGGGTAAGAGGTATAACTTTTGTGTTCTCGGGCGATCAGAGAAACCGGATACCGGTATTTAGACTCCATTTCCTCCACCATGGCCAGACTCCTGATCCGCACCGCTTCCGCATTTTCCAAATGGGGAGACAATTGCCTTCCCTTGGTGGACATTCCTTTCAGAAAAGCCTTGAAAGTATGATTTCGGTGCTCGATATAGTTGACAAAGACCGCACAGGAGAGATACAATTCCCTGAGAAGTAATTCCCTTCTCCCTTCATATTGGTAGCCGGGGACTACCTGCGGGATGGTGTTCAGGGCCTCAGCGTGGGGCTTCAGGGCATTGAAAAGACGGTTCAGTTCTTCAATCCATGCCAGTACAATAGAGTCCGCCGCTTCACCGGGGGACTTGGCAAGGTCTTCCTGGTAAATCTCAGTACGCGGTTGGAACTGCTTATTGAGTCCCTTGGGCAATCCATCTGAAAAGCTATGTGGACAGAGCAACCGAAGAGTGTTGCGCTTTATCAGGTAATGATTCTCAATTTCCAGGAGGTTCAAAAAGCGGTTTTGAATCTCACGACCAGGAAAAAGGTCTTCGACTCCCATCAATGGGCTTTGGCCTTTGACCACCCCATTTTCCCGGTATTCCCAGGACCAGCGGGCTATGCTCCAGTCCACCAGCCAATACCCCCATTCCCAACCAGAAGAGAAGGTAACGTGCCCCGGAATCCCCATTTGCTGAACCGTTTGTACATCCCGGTACCTTGCCGATAAATAAGGAAGTAAAAACAAGGGAATACTGTTGTCAAACGTAATCCAATAGGCAGATTCCGGATAGTACCATGTTTCCCGGACCTTGTTTTCAGATGCCAGAAGAGCTTTCAAATGGGAGAAATTATCCAATTCGTAAACCGGAGCCGAGGAATCGGTTAAAGAATAGCACATCACCGTATGAATCAGGTTTCCCCGGTCCGGATCATCTGTGGTTTTCCCTTTCCCTTTCTTTTTTCCACCAAACTCATCTTCAGCCTTTACTACGTGAGTGCGGCCGATCAGCTTTACTCCAGGATATGTGCTGATTTTTTGTACAATGTATTCCCGCAACCGGTTCCGCAACTTTTCAAACCCTCCGATGAACTCTGCAATGGAAAACTCCATATTGATGAAGTCAAAGCCGGCTGAGAGGATAAGATCCAGCCGCCGGTCAATTTGTTTTTCATATCTCGTGAAGTTCTTCGGGGGAAACTCCACCAGTTTGAATGCGTGTTGCTGGACCATGTGCAAGGACAAGTCGACACTGCAAAGAATGCCCCGGTCATGAGCATAATGGACAAACTCTTTGGCGTAGGGGATCCAGTTTTCCAGGGCCACCGTTTCCAACAGGCAAAATTCGAAGAAGTTCTGTTGGTTCCGGGCCAACCACAGGATGTATTCCTGAATCATATCCTGTCCATCTGCCGAGTTGTGGTTGTGCAGGGCCTCGGTCAGCTCAGTGGGATGTTGCGTGTGGAGATGAAAACCTTTCTTGTCGAACCGGGGAATCCCCTGAAAATCAAAGGAGGACGGGAGGGGCCAGGTTTGAAAACAAGGATGCACAGTTTCTCTGGGGTGGACAAAATAGAATCCAAGCTTTTCCTGTAACAGGCCGTAGAGCCCATTGGCCAGACCTTCGTAGCTCGGACTCTTGAGCGTTAATAGAATATGAGGACCCTTGCTTTCTGATTTCCACGCGTATTGGTGGTCGGGAAGCATGAAGTAGGGATAGGGGCGGTTTTTGGAAAAGTCGATCGGTTCTGCATCGGCGGGGTAGCGCGGGGACATGATCTTGAGCTGAACCTGCGCACCGGGATCGTCTTGGTTGACAGGACAATTGCAGGCGATGCGCAATAAATCCCGGGCATCTTCCAATGCATTTTCCAACACCGGTGGCATTAACTGCTTGTCTTCGACATCGAGGGATATGCTCAGGTTTTGTCCGCTGAGCCGGGACGAGAAACAAGTCAGCAGGAAAATTAAAAGGAGAGAGAAGTAATGGTTTCGGTCCAACGATTACGGAGAATTAAAGTGATTTGGTTCTTCCACCATCTACCGGCAGGTTGATGCCGTTGATGTAGGCAGCTGCATCTGAAGCAAGGAACGCAATGGCGTAGGCCACCTCTTCGGGTTTGGCAAAGCGTTTTGCTGGAACTGCATTGCGCATGGCCTCGGCCACCTCTTCCACGGTTTTGCCTGACTTGGATGCTTTGTTGGCAATGATAGCGTTCAATCGTTCGGTATTGGTTGCGCCGGGCAAAACATTGTTCACCGTAATTCCGAACTGACCCAATTCATTGGCTAGGGTTTTGGACCAATTGCCCACTGCCCCTCTGATGGTATTGGAAACCCCCAGATTGTCGAGTGGTTGCTTGACCGAGGTGGAAATGACATTGATGATGCGGCCGGATCCAGTGCTTTTCATCCCTTCAAGCAAGCCCTGAACCAATATTTGATTGCAGATCAGGTGTTGGTTGAAGGCGGCACGAAAGGCTTCAATGTCTGCGGTATGGGCGGGTCCACCGGGAGGCCCTCCCGTATTGTTAACCAGAATGTGAACCGGAAATTCATGGCTTGAAACCCAATCGTTGAGGGCAGACTTTAATTGGCTCGGCTTACTGAAATCAGCGACCAGATATCCATGAGATTGGTTGCTGGGCCGGGGCAGGCTTTCCTGAACGGCATTGAGCTTATTTTCATTGCGGGAAACCAAAATGACATTGGCACCTAAGCCGGCCAGTTCAATGGCTGCTGCTTTGCCGATTCCTTGTGTACTGCCACATACAAATGCATTTTTTCCTGTCAGGTTCAAATTCATGGCCAAAATTTTCTATTTTTAGTGAGACTAAGGTTTAGGATTGCAGATAGAACCACTCGAAACGCCTCCTTCTGTTGCAAAATGCAATTTTTTGAATTGCAGTAGAGGAAAAATGTACCTGTTTATTTATAGCCATTGTTCCTTTTGTACCAGCACACATCAATCTAGGTAAAATGAAAATGACATTGAGAAAGTTTACTTCAACGCTTTATTGTTTTTGCTTCTTAATTCTGGTTACGGCATTCTCGTCCTCGCTTCGAGCCCAGGTAACGGCGAATTTCGTCGCTTCATCGGTTCATGTTTGCCAGGGAGACACAGTCGATTTTACCAACTTGAGTACAGGGGCAGTCGCCTATACCTGGGCAGAGAACCTCGCTCCCTTTGCCAACACCCCCAATGCCAGCCAGGTTTTCAATACTCCCGGAACTTTTTTGATCAGCTTGGTTGCCACGGATGGGGTTTCCCTGGATACGACTTCCACCCTCGTATTGGTCAACCCCGCATTGGGAAGCTCAGTGGTAGGAACCGACGCCAGTTGCTTTGGCTTTACCGATGGCGGTGCTGACCTGACCCCGATCGGAGGCACCCCCAACCTGTCCCTGTGTTTTGATGGTGTCGACGATTATGTCAACATCGACTCGGTTTCCAACACCAATTTCTCCAATGGGATTACGGTCGAGGCCTGGGTCAAACCCGATTCTTTCTGGAATAACAACGACGGCATGGTGGTAGCCTTCAATACCGCTGGCGGGGCCAATCACTTCCTGCTGTCCTACAACCGAAACCTCCAGCGGTTCATCTACTTTGATGACGTGATCGGAAACCGGCAGCAAAACGGAAATTCTCCTTTGGGACAATGGGCACACCTGGTATTGACAATTACCAATTCCCTCCAGGGAACGTTGTACATCAATGGAGTCGTCGTCAGGTCGTTCACGGCCGGAGCAACTTCAATTCCCACCGGCGGTCGGTGCAGCATCGGGCAGGAGTACGATGGAGCGGCAACATCCCAGCATTTTGATGGCTGCATGGATGAAGTGCGCATCTGGAACACTGCCCTGACGGCGGGAACCGTTTTGTCTAATTACAACAACAGTTGTGGGGCCATCGACCCCAACCACCCGAATATCAATAGCCTGACCGCTTATTACAGTTTCAACGAAGGCTTTGGGACCAATATCTTTGACCGTTCCGGAAACAACAACCACGGACTGTACAACGGTGCTACCTGGGGACTTCCCATCAACAACGCTTATGGTTGTTTCGGTGAAGGAACCGGATTTGCCTATGATTGGAGCAATTCAGACGCTACCGAAGACCTTTCAGGGGTTGGGGCAGGAACTTATACGGTTACCATTACCGATGGTGCCGGATGCACCGCAACCGACTCCGTGGTCATTGACGAACCGCTGCCCATCGTGTATGCGGTTTCCGCTTCACCGGGAGATACCCTTTGCAATGGAGATACAGTTGCAGTATCGGTTTCGGGTGGATACACCTATGCCTATTCCCCGGCCACTGGCCTTTCTGCCACTTCCGGTGCCAATATCGACGCCTTCCCCACTGCGACGACCACCTACGAGATCATTGCCGAGGACACCAACAATTGCCGGGACACCAGCAATTTCACCTTGGTAGTCAACCCCTTGCCCACGGCTGCAATATCCGGTACCAGCCCCCTCTGCTTTGGAGACAGCAGCACCCTGCTTGCCTCAGGAGGATTGGCTTACAGTTGGAGTACCAACGATACCACCGCCAGCATTACGGTTACACCAGCATCCACGACACCTTATACCGTAACCGTCACTGATGTGAACGGATGTCAGAACGATACAGCCTTCAGCGTAGTCGTCAATCCGCTTCCCATCGTCACCTTCTCCGGTGACTCCAGCATTTGCTCTGGAGATTCTGCGTCCATTACGGCTACAGGTGGAAATGACTACAACTGGAGCACAGGTGCCAATGGACCTACCGTAACCGTTACCCCAACTGCGGATTCAACCTATACGGTGATCACCGTTGACAGCAACTTCTGCCAAAGCTTTGACTCCTTCACCGTCACCGTCAATGCACTGCCAGTGGTAAGTATCGCTGGAGATTCTGCCATCTGTGAAGGCGGAACAGATACCCTGACCGCTTCCGGTGGAACCACTTACACTTGGAGTACCGGCGATTCTACGCCTTCTATCCAGGTCAATCCGATCACCCCCACGACTTACACCGTGACCGTGACCGACGTTAATATCTGCTCGTCCACCGACTCATTCAGTGTTGCGGTCAATGCAGTTCCAGTCGTAACCATCTCCCTGATCGGCTCAGATACCCTTTGCCTCGGAGACTCGGCCGTGCTGGATGCATCTGGCGCCCAGAGCTATGTCTGGAGCACCAGCGATACAACTCAATCCATTTCCGTGACCCCTTCAGTAACCACCATCTACTCCGTGACCGGAACCGATGGCAATGGTTGTACAGGAGGCGATGCCCAGGAGATATTTATCAACCCCCTGCCAGTCATCTCGATTACAGGAGTCGACACCATCTGCGAAGGAGACACCACCCTGTTGATCGCATCCGGAGCGGATACTTATACCTGGGACCACGGTCCCGGCACCGCAGCTGTCAATGTTGCACCTGCCACCGACAGCATCTTCCAGGTAACCGGTACCGATGCCAACGGATGTCAGAGCACCGGCGCCATTACTGTGGTCGTCAGCAGCTTACCTGCTCCTACCTTTGTAGACAATGGAGGTGGCAACCTCGTCGCCGATCCTGGATTTGCGACATACCAGTGGTATTTTAATGGCAGCCCCATAGCTGGAGCAACCATGCAAACGTATACGGCCACCCAGAATGGACAGTATTCGGTAGAAGTGACCAATGCAGTCGGATGTGCCGGGATTTCTACACCACAGGATGTAACCGTTACCGCAATCGAGTTTACCGAGGTCTTCACTGCACTCGACATCTTCCCGAACCCCAACCAAGGCCAATTCACGGTTCGCATTGCCATGGAGCAATCACAGGACCTGGAATTGAAAGTCGTGAACCTGATGGGACAGGAAGTATATCAGCACCGGGAAGGAAATGTCGGTACCCAGTGGACGCACCAGATTAACCTCGGAGAGGTTGCCAGCGGTATTTACCTCCTCGAATTGAAGGCCGAAGGGCAGCGCTCCATTCACAGAGTGGTCGTAGAATAAAATTAAGGAATAAGGGTGAAGCGGTGTTTGACCGTTTTGCTGCCAAAGGCATTGAAGTGCCACCATTCAGTGCGGATATTGAAGAAACCCGCACCTTCCATGGCTTTTCGCAGAATGAGACGGTTCTCATACTGCTCCTGGCTCAGCTCACCGGAAGCAAGCATACTGCTTTCCAGTTTGGGCTGGGCCAGGGGGCCAAAAAAATCAAACTTGGTTCCCATATCCAGGGGATTGCCCTCCAGATCGGCTACAGTAAGGTCTACCGCGCAACCATAATTGTGGACAGATCCTTTATCGGGAGGAGACAGGTAATTGAGTTTGTTGGGGACATCGAGGACTTCCCACATCTTGTATTGAACCCGGTGGGGACGCGCCCCATCGTAGACCAGCAGCGTTAAATCGGGATGTGCATTTTGCAACAATTCCAACGCCTTTTTCAACTTTTCTGCCGCTTCCCTGCGCAAATAGCACCTCTCAAGGGTACCATAAACGTCATAGTTCAAGAAGTTGTCCGTGGTAGAGTATTTCAATTCGATAAGAATACCGGGAATAAACTCCGCAATGTCTACCAGGCCGGAATCGAGAAAGGTCCGTTCGTAAGCTGACATAGGGGGAGGAAGGGGAACGGTATCAACTTCAATGGGCACCGTCTGGTTGGAAGAGTCCGGGAGATCGGAAGGGGCAAAAATATCGGTCTCGCTGCTGGTATTTGCCTGTTCACGTTGGCAGGAAAAAAAGAGACTGCATCCCCAAAAGATGAACAAAAGACAAGGGAATCTCATTGAAAGCGAATATCAAAGTTTCGGAATATCTCCATCATACTGCAAAGCTCTCTCAGAACCCGGTTGTGTTTGTCAAAACTTGCTGACAATTCAGTGGTAACAGAATCAACCCCTAAACTCATCGTCTTGTGAATTGATCGGTACTTTTTCAACTCTTCCATACCCTCTTCAGACCCAATATCGCCACCCGTTACGACCTTTTCAAAATCGTGAAATTCGGGTACAACCAGGCTGTACTCGGTTTTGGTAGAGTCATAAAAACTTCGAATGGAATCCTTGACCTGAATGATTTCCTGGTACTCGTCCAGCATCTTCCGAAAATTGCGGCCTTTAAGCGAGTCGGCAATTTCCCCCAAAAGCCCTTCAACTTCGGCAAAGTCAGCTTCAAAGTGCTCCTCGGCAGTGTTAAGATTTCGATCCAGGTTGGTGAATTTATCATTGAGTTGAGACCACTTAGGAGAAAAGGATTTGACCCTGTTTACCAAGCGAATATCTGGCTTGTTACAGGCACTAAAAGTGAGCATCAACGCTATCAGGTATACAACCCGGAAGGAAAGAGTGGGTATACATTGAAGGTTCATAGAGGGAAGTTAGTAAACTCTGCTAAGCTTGTTGAAAAAATTGTGGATAATTATACGTCAATGGGAAATTTAACTATATTGGACACGAAATCGGCAGGCTTTGATGAGGCCTGTTTCGTGACGGCTACCAACTAAGGAAGTTAGAAACCTGTGTCTGAGTATTGTCTTCGTTTTTTATTTCATTCAACTGAATAATTGAAAAGACAAGTATTACTGGCTGAATTATAGGATTCTTTCCTTCCTACCCTGTTAAGGCAGGGTGAAGAGAACGCGTCAAATTGATAGAATATGAAGAACAAGTACTCCGCCTCGGGTCTTTTTGTGCCCAGAGTGGTTCTCCTGTTTTCTCTGCTTATTTTAATGGCGGGCTCTGTACATGCTATGGAGATCTGTGACAATGGCATTGACGACGATGGCGATGGCTATATTGATTGTTATGACCCGGATTGTTCCGGAGACCCCCTTTGTGGACCCGTTTATATCAACCTGCCCAATCCCAATTGCCAGTTTACCCCGACGGTAACTGCATTCACCATGAGTGAAAAGTGGAGAACCAATGCCACCTTTGCTCCCATGGACAACCGCCAAACGCCTATTATCGGCGATATTGATGGTGATGGAATACCTGAGGTAATCGCTAAGAACCCTCTCACTGCCAATTCTTTGTATGTATTTGATGGAGCAACCGGCGCCATCGAGTTGACCATCAATTCACCTGTATTCGAAGTATTCAACGACGCGCCAGCCATAGCCGATCTGGACAATGATGGCTTTGGAGAAATTGTGGTTATCTCAGACGGAACTTCATCCAACCGGAGTATTTATTGTTATGAGCATACGGGTGCGCTCAAATGGGTGTCCAATTTACCGGTTGGTTATAACGCCAATGACGATCGCTGGGTTCCCGCAATTGCTGACTTTGACCAGGATGGAAATCCAGAAGTATATGCAGGTAATCAGATTTTCAATGGGCAGAATGGAACCCTGATTGCATCAGCAGGGGCAGGCGGCTCAGTCGCCGGAAGCCCGGTTTCAGTAAATGAGGCTTTTTCTGTGGCAGCCGATGTGTTGCCCGATGCATTCTGTGCCAATTGTGCAGGTTTGGAGCTGATCTGTGGCAATACCGTTTATTCTGTCAACCTTTCGACCCTTACCATAGGCACTGCTGTATTCATGCCCGGTATTTCCGACGGCGCGACCAGTTTGGCAGATATTGACCTGGATGGTGACATAGATGCGGTGGTGATCGGAAATACAACCGGACGCGCACGCCTGTTTATCTGGGACCTACAGACCCCAACCCTCTTGGCACCTCCCTTTCAGATTGACTTAGCTACAGCCTCAGGAGCAAATATTACCACCGCAGGTGGACAGCCCAATATTGGAGACTTTAACAACGATGGCACTCCGGAAATCGCACTGGCTGGTAGAAATATCTATGTGGTATTTGATTATAACAGTACCACCAATACCATTTTCGAATTGTGGTCCACAGTTACCCAGGACAACTCAGAAAGAACCGGCTCTTCTGTGTTTGACTTTGAGGGAGATGGTGCCAATGAAGTGGTGTACCGGGATGAAACTACGCTCTATGTATATGATGGGTCGAATGGCAATGTCAAAATTGCTCTGCCTTGCCAGGCAGCCACCCGATATGACTATCCGGTCGTGACCGATGTCGATGGGGATGGTCAAACCGACATTGTTTGTGCCTGTTCCAACTATATTGTTGTCTTTGAATCCAATTCCATTCCTTGGGTAAAAGCCAGGGAAGTCTGGAATCAGCACAGCTATTATGTAGTCAATATCAATGACGACCTGACCGTACCACAGGTACAACAAGGTCATCACCTGGGATACCCGGCAAGTTCGCCGGCGAATTATCCATTCAATGGGTTTTTAACCCAGATTACGCAGCTGGATACCAATGGTTTACCCATCTACGCTGCATCTGATGATTCAATCTCCATATCTGATACCCTGGCCCATATCAACTATACGGGTTGCCAGAATGGTTCTACCAATACGGTTAACATCCAGTTTACCGTTTACAACCTGGGGGACGAAACGTTGCCGGCAGGTACCGCGGTGGCCATTTATAACGGGAATCCTTTCCTGCCGGGCGCAATATTTGTAGATACCATATTCACAACGACTACAATTCAACCAGGAGATTCCCTCTTGTTGCCTCCTGCGGTCATTCCCGACCAGGGTGGAACCTGGAATCTGTTTGCATTGATCAATGACGATGGAACGGGAACCCTTCCGCTATCGGCACCGATATGGTCTCACGGGGAATGTAATTTTAACAACAACCTCTTTGGTTATCCCATCGTTGATTGTGGGAACTTCCCTCCAGTGATCGATACCTCAGGCAATCCGACCGATACGGTTTATTTCACCATTCCGGAGAACACAACGACGACGCTCTGCCTTACGGGGACAGATCCGAATGGAGATGCTTTTGACATTACCTCCATTCTGTCACCTCCCAGCCAGGGTACCATCGGGGGCTTATCTGATGGTGATACCTGTTTGACCTTTGCGGCCGGGTTTGCCCAGGCGGGTCTCTTTCCATTCACCGCAGTGATTTGTGACAATGCCAATGTCACCTTATGTGACACGGTGGTCTTTATGGTCACCGTATTTTTGGTCAACGAGATACCCATTGCAGTAAATGACACCATCATCACGCCAGAGGATACCCCGATCAACATTCAGGTACAGGGAAATGACATTGAGCCCGATCTTGATCCCCTGACGACCAGTGTATACGGAGGCCCCTCCAATGGAACCATCGTGATCAATCCGGATGGATCGATAACCTATACGCCCAACCTCAACTTTTTCGGCCTGGATACCATCTTCTATGCCGTCTGTGACACCGGGGTTCCCCCCCTCTGCGACAGCGCCATCGTTTTCATTGACGTGCAAGCCGTCAATGACCTTCCGGTCGCAGTTCCCGATACTACCACCTTGCCCAATGATACCTCCAATATCCCGATCGCAGTCATTCTCAACGACATAGACATCGAAGGGGATGCTGGCCTGACCGCAGTCATTGCCTGTGGGGTTACGACCGGTACCGCAGTCGTGAGTGGAGATACAATCCTGTACACACCCGACCCAACCTTTATAGGACTGGATTCCTTCTGCTACACCATCTGCGATGCGCAGGGATGTGATACGGGAGTTGTCTATGTCAATGTGACTTCAGGTAATGTGCCACCGATTGCCACCGACGATATCTCAGGAACTACCCATGCCGACCCGGTACTGATCCCGGTCCTCAGCAACGATGTCGATCCTGATGGAGACCCCATGATCGTCGACAATATCTTGTGTCCTCCCGCGAATGGTGTTGCCACGATCATCGCGGGAACCCAAATAGAATACCTGCCGGATTCCGGATTCCTTGGATTGGATACGCTCTGCTATGTGGTCTGCGACAGTCCTTTAGCTGGTCCTCCTTTATGTGATACTGCATTCGTTTTCCTGGAGGTCGTTTCTGACAACCTCGCACCGGTTACCCAGGATGACTCCGTGAATGTCACCCACGCAGATACCCTTAACATTGTGGCTCAGGTCAACGACTCGGACCCCAACACCGGACAGACCTTGAGCATTACCGGAATTCCGTGCCCTCCTAATAACGGAGTCGCGGTGGTCGACCCAATCACTTTTGTCATTACCTACGTTCCAGATTCCGGCTTTTTGGGATTGGATACCTTCTGCTATGCCACCTGTGACAATGGGGTGCCCATCCTCTGTGATACCTCCGAAGTAGTTATCTGGGTAACTTCTGACAATCTGGAACCGATCGCGGTGGATGACTCAGCCACCCTGCAACAAGACCAAAGCGGATTTGTGGATGTACTGCCCAATGACCTGGACCCTGATGGCAACCCATTGGTGGTTACCATCATTCAATCTCCGGCCAATGGTTCTGCCCTTCTGAATGGCAGCATCGTCACCTATACCCCACTACAAGGCTATTTCGGCTTCGACTCCTTGTGGTATGAGATCTGTGACAATGGAGTTCCCATCCTTTGTGATTCCGCCTGGGTGTATTTTACCATCGGTGAAACTGTAATTGATCCGCCCGTGGGCTTCTCTCCCAATGGAGACGGTGACAACGATACCTGGGTGGTAGACGGCCTCTGGTCTTATCCACTCAATAAAATTACCATCTTCAACCGCTGGGGAAATACCGTATTTGAAGCGGAAGATTACCAGAATGACTGGGATGGTACGCACAATGGTAAAGCACTGCCAGAGGGAACCTACTATTATGTAATTGACCCCGGCGACGGCACTGAGCCCTTTAAAGGTTTCATCGTTCTGTTCCGATAATTGATTAATGATCCATAAGATGAAAAGAATCATCTACGTCTTCTTCTTTGCTTTTCTGGGCCTGTACCAAATGGCCTCTGGTCAGCAGGAGCCTCAGTATACGCAGTATATGTTCAACCAATTGGCTTTCAACCCTGCTTATGCAGGCAGCAGAGGCACAATGAGTGGGACCATTCTATTCCGCAAGCAGTGGTGGGGGTTTGAAGGAGCACCCGTGAACGCCAATATTTCACTGCACAAACCCAGCGCCAACGAACAGCACGGCTTTGGGGTGAACTTCATCCACGACCGCTTGGGGGTGGTTCAGCAAAACTTCCTGGAGCTGAGCTATGCCTATCAAATTGAAATAGGCAAGGCAAAGCTTTCCCTTGGGCTGTCCGGCGGATTCACCAATTATGCCAACCGGTTTGCGGATGTGACTACCCGTGACCCGGATCAGATTATCCCAACTGCAAATCTGACCGCCTGGTTGCCTAGAGTTGGAACCGGAGCTTATTTCAGAACTGAGAACTTTTTCGTGGGCCTGTCCACCACCAACCTCTTGTCCGGAAAATATTTCCGCTACGACAATACCCTGGTGCAGGACATTGCCGACAAGCAACGCTCACACCTATTTGCCATGATGGGAGGGATCATTCCCCTGGACGACAAGATTGACTTTCGACCTTCAACAGTAGTCAAATACGTGAACAATGCACCAGTGCAATTAGACTTCAATGCCACCTTCTTCTTTTCAAAAACGTTTGGAGTAGGTGCCGGCTACAGGACGGGTGATGCAGTATTGATGATGCTGGAATATATCAGTCCCAAGTACTTCCGATTTGGATATGCATTCGATTATTCACTCAATCCGGTACAGACAGTGAGTGCCGGTAGCCATGAATTTATGGTTGGGATGGACATCAGCTGGGGCCGGTCCCGATTCCTGACTCCCCGATTCTTTTGATCAACCTGAAAGCTAGCAAGGATATGAACGCCTCGAAATATATCATCACGCTGATCTTATTGGTCTCTGCATTCAATGTTCAGGGACAGAAAAGCAGTGCCGATCGACGATTCAACGACTTCGATTTCTACAGAGCAATTCCGCTTTACCTGAAGTACCTGAAGAGGAACCCGAGTGACCAGGAGGCCCGTGAAAACCTGGCCTATAGTTACCGGAAAATCAAAGACTACAACAATGCGGAATCCTGGTATGCACAAGTTTGCAAAGCCAGAACCGTCGCTCCCGAAAACCGTCTCTACTATGCGGAGGCATTGATCGGAAACGGAAAGCACGACAAGGCGATTCCCCAATTGGAACTCTACCTGGAACAAAGAGATTGGGACGTTGTAGCCAAAAATATGTTGGCCTCAGCGAAAGACCAGGACCAATACTATAAGGATTCGACCCTTCATTATGTAAGACCGGTCAATATCAATACCAAAGGCCCCGAGTTCGGTCCGGTCATCTACAAGAATACCGTCATTTTTGCCAGTCCATCCAACCGGACCAAACTGGTCTACAATTGGACCGGGGATAAATTCCTCGATCTCTGGGTAGCTCCTTACAATGGAGATTACAAACTGGGCGACCCCGTACCCCTTACCGGAAACGTCAACTCCCGGTACCACGAGGGTGGAGCCACTTTCACCCCTGACGGCAACGAAATGTACTTTACCCGTAACAACTATTACCGGGGCAAGGTGCGCAAAGATGAAAACCGCGTCGTTCGTCTGAAGGCCTACAAAGCAGAATTGATCGGAGGAAAATGGACCAATATCAAGGAGTTTCCATTTAACAGCGATGAATATTCTGTCGGCCACCCCTGTATGAATGCAGAGGGTAATATCATCTATTTTGTAAGTGATATGCCCGGTGGCGCAGGTGGAACAGACATCTGGATGACCAAGAAAAAGGGTGAAGACTGGAGCGATCCGGTCAATATGGGTGACAAGATCAATTCTCCCGGCGATGAAATGTTCCCCTGGATCAGTTCCAACGGTGTCATGTACTATTCTTCTTCCGGTAAAGGTGGCCTGGGTGGTCTTGACCTGTTCCGGGTGACCAGCATGGGTACCGACCTGGAGTTGGTAGAGAATATGGGCTATCCGGTGAACTCTAACCAGGATGACTTTGCCCTCGTAGTCGACGAGCGCACAGGCCAGGGATTCTTTACCTCCAACCGCCGGGGTGGTGAAGGGGACGACGACCTTTACAGTGTTCGCCAGAAGCAAGTGGTGGAGGGGCTGGTCCTCGACGCAGAAACCGGAGAAGCCATTCCAGATGCCCGCGTCGAAGCCTTCAATGCCCGCGGCATGGTCGCAGTGGCCTTTGCCGATGAAGAAGGACGCTTTAAGATCGGTCTGGACCGCAACGGTAAATTCCGTGCGGTTGGAGATGCCGAATCCTACCTCGAATCAACCATTACCATCAGCACCCTTAGCTTTGACCCCAAAGTGCCCGTAGAAGCTTTGATCAAGCTGAACCGGGACATGGACTGTGAACCGCCTTATGCCCTGGAAGGGGTGATCAAGACCATGACCAATGACTCGACCATCAACGAAGCCGAAGACTTCTCGGATGCAACCGTTCGCGTCATGCCCAAAGAATTCACAATTCTTCCCGATGAGAATGGCCAGTTTGCGCTGAGCCTGCAGCCAGAAATGGATTACGATATTCGGATCGAGAAGCCTGGCTATATGGACAGAACCACCTTTGTCAGTACCAAAGGCAAAGACCCAGGCACTCT
>CAYGRE010000120.1:0-18912 GCA_964352215.1 uncultured Bacteroidia bacterium | reverse complement strand
GGAATTGACAAATACGAAACCATCAAGAATATAGATATTGTCCGAGGTCCAGGTAGTCGTTCCGGTGCCGTTGCCATCGTCGACGATGGTTTCAGTGGAATCAAACAAACATGTGCCATCATTATTATCCGCATCGGGATCATAATTGAGTGCGGCAGGATCGGTGCATCCGTCCTGCTTACAACCTTGGAAGGTCAGTCCGGTGAGTACGACTGCCATCGCCATCAAGAGAATTCTAAGAGATTTCATATCTGTCATTAATTGATAAGTTCTATTCAATGGCACAAAGGTCACCCATTGATATAAACCCTATCTAAGTTTGAGGTGAACAATAGAATAAGAAAAGAGGGCAGTACCGACCAATCACGTAGCATTAAGTTAACACTCCGGGCCATTTGTTAACTCCAGCGCCAGGAAAACCCCACTCTTACTCAGGTAGACATGGACCAATTTTCCCTTTTCGACCTTTTCAGACCAGCGAGCAGACAAGTGAAGTCCTCTCCCCCCTACCTTAACAAAGGCTTTCCTCCCCTTGAGCTCTATTTTATCAACCCGACCTGAGATGACCTGCTTTTCGCCTGCACGCAAATCCCTTAACAAACGAAGGAGAACCCGGACTGCGCCGAAGAATACGGCCAGGGCGATAATCAGTCCTCCCATCCATATATATTGGATCCCGGAACTGGTTTCCATGATCTGAAAAGCCGCCAAGAGACTCAATCCTCCAAATACCAGCCCAAGGGCCAGGGCGAATATGAGTCGGGATTGGAGAAACAGGCGTTCCTCTGGTTGGAGGGGAAGGAGATGCATCTGGACAAAGATAGGAATTGGATTCTATTCCGCTTTCCCAGACCTGCAAATTGGGCATTTTCAGTCCAGTCCTAAAAAATGTACTCTCACCTGGTCCACCTTGTATACAATAATATACGAAACAGGACACTTCCCCCAAAACTCAATAATGTCCAATTAAAGCCCCTGGGACACATTTTTCCGGCCCAGCGTATATTTTAAACCACAATCAGGACACTGGCCCTTTGGTTTTGGCACGGGTATTGCCAAGTACTGGGTGTAGACACAAAATGAAAGTTTCACACTCAACGGAAAATATCATGAAAAGAATTACTAAAATCTCCCTGCTCCCCCTCCTGATGGTTTTATTCATGGGCACCAGCCTCAGCAGCTGCATCACCGAATGCTACGACTGCAACCCAGCACCACCACCTTGCACCTACGGGTCAAACGGGTATGCGGGACCGGCCTTCTTCGGCCTTGACTGGACCACCGATATTCCAGACTACGTCTGGACCAACAACCAAGCGATCCCTGCCGTATTCTACTACGGTGAATACTACAACACCCTGGCTGGTACTTACAGCCTCTACTATGAAGGTCAAATCGTACAGGATTGCTGCCCAGTCGATTACTTCTGGGATGTCACCTTCGACATCTGGGTCAACGGCGGAACCGCAGGCGGATGTGGATACGTAGGAGCCGATGGCCTTCCTTCCTACCTGATGATCGGAATGGGTCCTTACGGCCCCAGCGAGGCCCGCACCAACAAAGCTGAAGTCAGCGACAACGAGCGCCTGGACATCATCTCCAAGACCGACGACGAAATTATCATGCAGCACACCGACGGCGACATCAATGTCCGCGTCACCTTCAAGAAGCTCACTGAGAGCAAGAAAGATAAGCTCGATGCTTCTGGAGTCAGAACTGCTGCTGTAGGATCATAAAAATACAGATTTGAGGTTCTTACATGGTGAGGCCTTCCCTAAGGGGAAGGTCTCTTTTTTTGTGGTAAATCCTGGTTTCATGACTGATTCATAAAAAGTACCTTTACTTTGCAAGGGTATTGCCATGAATAATGTCGAGAAGTCCATATTGTTAAAGAAAGAGCTTGATCAACTGCGCCCTCTCAAGAAAGAGGACGAATTGCGGATCATGCAGAAGTTTCGGCTGGATTGGAACTATCACTCCAATCACCTGGAAGGAAACTCACTGACTTTTCGAGAAACCAAAGCCTTGATCCTGTTTGGGATCACCGCTCAGGGAAAACCTCTGAAAGACCATTTTGAAGTGACTGGTCACAACGAAGCGGTGAAGTGGGTCCTGCAAGTGGTAAAAGAAGACCGGCCCTTGACAGAGAACTTCATCCGGGAACTTCACGAATTGATCCTCAAAGAACCCTATGAGGTGGATGCCATTACACCTGATGGGCAACCCACCAAAAAACGCGTCAGAGTCGGAGAATACAAAAACACTCCCAACCACGTGAAGACCGAGACCGGGGAAATCTTCAGATTTGCGACTCCAGAAGAAACACCAGCTAAGATGAATGACCTGGTCAATGACTTCCGCACGAAGTCAAAAGACCCTAACGTCAACCCCATATTGTTGGCAGCAGAATTTCACTACCGGTTCATCCGCATCCATCCCTTTGACGATGGCAATGGACGCACCGCCCGGATCCTTATGAATTTTATCCTGCTGAAATTTGGCTATCCACCTGTAATCATTAAAACCGAAGAAAAGGAGACCTACTTCTCCGCTTTGAGACAAGCAGATGCAGGGCTATTGGAGGCATTCGTTGAATACATCGGAATCAATCTGGTTCGATCCCTTGAGATCATGATCCGGGGAGCCAAAGGGGAAGATATTGAAGAGCCGGAAGATTGGGAGAAGGAAATGGCTTTGCTTGACCAGAAGCTAAGAACTTTAAATAGAGATCGAGAAAACAAAGATTCAAGGCTTGAAGAACTAAAAAGAGATGTATATCTCCTAAGCATAGTTCCTACCAGTGAAATCCTGAAAATAAAGGGTGGTTTATTTGATAAATATTACAGTTCTTCCAATTTTTTCTTTGGCCTGACCTATTTAGATGAACTCGTCAAAACAATAAAACCCGATGACTTTGAGCTGGATTTGATAAAAGAATCTTCAACTTCTTTCATCCTGGGGTATAGCTACTCTGGTTTTCAAAGTCGAGGAATACAACCATTTAGCCATGATTCCAGAATACAATTTCTATTTTCATCAGAAGGATACATCACTCATAACTCTGGCAATAAAATACTTGTAGAAAAACTATATGGTGAGCCATTGACCGAGAAGGAGATTAATCAATTGGTCAATACAGAACTCAAACGGCATACGAAGTTCATCGAGGAAAAGCTAAATACGACTCAGGAAAATTAATCCACCATTTTGTCCCAAGTGATCCATTTTCAGCATTTACCTTCCCCCAAAACTGCTGGATTAATGAAAAAAAAGATTGATATTGCGGGCGAGTATTTTAAAAAATTTACTACAATTTCGTTCGTCTACATTAATCTTAATACTAATTCATTAGGTATGGTTCAAACTTTACCCACCTTAAAAAGGTACTTTGCCGCTTGCTTCATGATGCTGGGGCTCCTCTTTGCAGGAACCGTTTCGGCTCAAAACATGACCATTTTGCAGCAGGATCAGTCTGTGACTCCTTATCACATGGATGCTGCTCCCAATATGGCCCGTCAAGCAACTCCAGTCAATTCCAACCACAACAATGGAACTGCAGGAGCAGCTGCTCTCTGGGACATTCAATTCGACACCAATGCGACTGCCACTTCTAACGGAACCGTTAGCCAGGCAGGTGCTTTGTTTTTCAACAATGAATACTGGTGCTCACAGTGGAATTCAGACACCATTCTCCGCTATGGCCCGAATGGAGTTCTCACCAGTAAATTCGCAATTGCTGGTCTTACTGGTACCCGTAGTATTACCACGGATGGAACCAGCCTCTACGCTGGTACTGCTTCAAATACCATTTACCAGATCAACCCAGCAACTCAAGCGCTTACCGGCACCATCGCATCTCAAGCTGCTGTCACTGCTCGTTTTGTGACCTATGATCCTACCTTGAATGGTAACATGGGTGGTTTCTGGATCGGCAACTTCAATACCGATATCGTTGCGATCTCCATGGCTGGTGCGGTACTGAGTACCATTCCAGTTGCTACCCACACCCTGAGTGGCATGTATGGTGCAGCTTACGATGGCTTTTCTTCTGGTGGTCCTTACCTATGGGTATTCAACCAGGGTGGTCCCAACGCCAGCTCTATTGACCAGCTTCAACTCCCCGCAGGTACCCCCACCGGTGTTACCCGTGACGTATTCCTGGATTTCAATACCAAGTATAGTCTGCAAACCGGTCTCGCTGGTGGTCTCTTCGTCGCTCAAGGCGTCGTAAGCGGTCAGAACACTATTGGTGGAATGCTCCAGGGCAATCCTTCCAATATCCTGTTCAACTACGAACTGAGTGATCCTACCCCTGCTGGTCCTGATGCTTCTATTGGTGGTGTTGGTGCTGATCCTGCCGCCAATGGTGGTGGATACACCCAGATTCCAGTCGACCAGGCTGGCAGCCTGACCTTCGGTGCAACTGTCACCAATGTCAGCCAAGGTGCGGTTACCCTTGGTACCGTGAATGTTGACTTTACCGTCCGTGATGCTTCCAACGCGGTTGTCTTCACCGACCAGCAAACTGTCAGCAACCTCGCTCCTTTGGCTTCTGCTGCTGTTACCAGCGCACCATTTACCGGCGCTGTTCTCGACGACTACTCAGTCGAAGCACTCGTCTCTTTGGGCGGTGGTCAAACCGATACCTTCCCTACCAACGACTCTGCCGCTTCAGTAGTATCTGTTACAGACACCACTTATGCCCGTGACAACGGCAACGTTACCGGCTCCTCTCTTTCCATTGGTGCCGGTTCTGCTGGTTTCATCGGTCAGGAATTTGATATCGTCGTCAACGACACCCTCAGCAGTGCTATTTTCTGGTTGGAAAACCCAGTTCTGGGTGACTCAGTCAAAGCGGTTGTCATCCCAATGGGCCCGCTGAGCCCAGCAGGTGCTCCGATCGGTACTTCTGAGACGCTCTTCATCACCGATACGACTGCACAACTCTATGAATTGTCTTTCCCAGGTGGTGTTGCTTTGACGGCTGGTACTGCTTACTTCCTCGGTCTGGAAGAGTCTGTTGACGGTCGCCTGACCATTGGTACAACTTCTGAGATCTTCACTCCTGGTAAAGGTTGGGTATTCTTCAACGGTAACTGGAACAACAGCGAAGACTTTAACTTCAATGTCGCTTACATCCTCCGTGGTGTATTCTCTGAAGCAGACAGCATCATCATCAGCATCGACGACGAGCTGAATACCGAAGTTGTTGCTTACCCTAACCCTTCTGAAGATTATCTGAATGTTGCCGTTTCTTCCGGCAACCACAGTGACCTCGATATCCGTGTCTACGATGTACAGGGACGCACCCTGGTCGAAGGCGCGATCTCTGCCAACAACCACACCACCCGCTTGTTTGTAGGTGATCTGGCCAAAGGCATTTACCTCCTCGAAGTGAGCAGCCCAGAAGGTCGCCACATCGAAAGGATCATGATCAAGTAATTTGGGATTTATCTCAGGTTATGAAAAGCCGCTCTCATTATGGGGGCGGCTTTTCTATTTCACCCCTCTGAAAGGCCTGTTATGGGTATTATCGGCTGTATTTTTTGCCTGCAAGATGGGTTGCTTGGGTGCTTGCCAGAATTCCAGGGTCTACAATAAATTTCAAATGGCAAATAGTTGAATCGTCTTG
This sequence comes from uncultured Bacteroidia bacterium, assembly GCA_964352215.1. Classification (GTDB taxonomy): domain Bacteria; phylum Bacteroidota; class Bacteroidia; order J057; family JADKCL01; genus CAWUKT01. The sequence continues at coordinate 13,280 of CAYGRE010000120.1, read as the reverse complement.
GCAGATGATTAACCAGCAAGACCCAAAAGCAAGTCATCAGATTTGGGAAAATTGATTTATTGAAAGAGCACTGAATCAATTCAATTCTTAATAGTAGCAAATCGCATCAAATCGCCAGCAAACAACACTAAAGGGTCCGAGGGTCGCAGCACCTTCGCTGGGGGGTCATGGCACCTTCGCTGGAGGGTCGTGGCACCTTCGCTGGAGGGTCATGGCACCCTCGCCAGAGGGTCGCAGCACCCTCGCCAGAGGGTCGCAGCACCCTCGCCAGAGGGTCGCAGCACCCTCGCCAGAGGGTCGCAACACCCTCGCCAGAGGGTCGCAGCACCCTCGCCAGAGGGTCGCAGCACCCTCGCCGGAGGGTCGCAGCACCCTCGCCAGAGGGTCGCAGCACCCTCGCCAGAGGGTCATGGCACCCTCACGCGCGAGGGTTGAAACACCCTCAGCCAAGGGTCTTATAGCCCTTCAGCCAACCTCAGCAACCCAATATGGCCTGCAATGGTCGTTTTCAAGCGAATTCTACTACCCTGAATACTATTTCTTGCGTCCAATCACCAACAAGGAATCCCCATCCTCAAACTCCGGGTAAGATTCAACCAGCAGTACCTCAAACAAGGACTCACAACATCGCCGAATTCCCACTTCCGTATGGTAATTCACGAACATCCCCTTAAAAACCTCAGATCCTTCACCTGCCCAGAAAGAGTGACAAAAAACCCCGCCGGACTTCAGAAGCGCAGCCTGTCTCTCAAATGAAGTTACCAAGGCATCATCCGTCAAATGGTGCAATACCTTATTAGAATAAATCCCAGCAAAGGTATGATCGGTAGCAAGGGTAGCCGCATCCAATTCCATAAATTCACCTTTGGGGAATTTCTCCCTTAAGCGTCGGAGGAATTCGGGGGAAAAATCTGAGCCGACCACCTGGTAATCCTTGCTCAGTATTTCCCAATCGGTACCTGGGCCAGAACCGATCTCAAGCAGCACCGAGCCAACAGGAAGAAAATCTTTGAGTTTTGCAATCAGTTGGGAGCCGCTGTGACCAGCTGCCGCGTGGATATATTCATCAACTGATTCTTTGGTATTGTAGTATTCGCCTACCATTGTGAATCATTAAAGTAAAAAGCCTACAAATCATGCCTCGGCAACTCAACCACTACCTCAGTCCCACCATTCTGCCGACTCATAATCCGAATATTTCCGTGTAGCTTCTCAACAATCTTTGCCACCAGGTACAAGCCCAATCCACTACCACTCCGACTGGCATCGGCCCGGTAAAACATCTCCATGACATGGGGTTCTTGTCCGTCGGGTATGCCTTTCCCATTGTCAGCAACCGTAAGCACAAACAAATCACCCTTGGATTCTAATCCGACCCGAACCCAGGGGTCGTACTCAATACGACTGTAGACAATCGAGTTCTCAACCAGATTTTCCAGCAACCACTGAATCAACAATTTATCTGAAGCCAGTTTCAAGTCCTCCGGAAAATCCCTTTCGATGCGCACATTGCCGGTTTCGATCTTGCTCACCACTGCATTGAGGACGGAAGGAAAAAAGAAACTGACCAATTCAGGGTCTCTGTTTTGCACCTCATTGACCTTGACCAGCTTGTGCAAAAGGGCATCCATGCCTACGATGGTCTGGTCGAGCGACTCGACCAATACCTCATCCTCCGCGTCTACCAGCTTGGGTTTCAGGAGGGAAACCAGTCCCTCCACCCGCAGGAGGGGGCGGCGCAAGGCATGGGCACTTTGGTAAAGAAACGCGTCCAGTTCCTCTTTGGCTGCCAGTACGGCCTGGGTTCGCTTCTCAACGATGTCCTCCAGGTTGGCGTTGATCTGACGGATTTGTTGGTTTTGCTTCTCCAACTTTCTCCGTTGCCATTCTTCAGACTCTCTTTGCCGACGGTTCAATTCTGACAAACGCTTCTTGATCCTGAACCGGTAGGCAAAGAACAGCAGCAGCAAGAATAAAATGGCAGCGCAGGCGATGAAAAATACCAAACTCTGCGAAACTCTATCCAACTGAGTCTCTCCCTCGGCGGCCTTTTGTTCCAATTCTCCGATGGTCTGGACTTTCTCTTCCGTTCGGAACTGAACCGCCAATTCGGAAAGCTGATTGTTGGCTTCCAGCGTAAAAATGCTGTCATGGAGCACAAAAAACCGGTCAAAATATTCGTAGGCTTCTTTGAAACTGCCCTTGGCAGCATGGGCCTGGGCCAGGAACTTGTAGTTGTCACGGGACATTTCCCGGTAATGGAACTGATCGCACAAGGCCTGGCTGGACATGAGACTGCGGATAGCTTCTTCAGGATTGCCCTGTTCCACGCGGGAACGCCCGATGAAAGTCAGGGCAAGGGCCTCACTCTGGGTTCTGCCAATGCTGCGGCTGATATCCAAAGCCTCTCTGGCATGAACCAGCGCACTGTCGTACTCCTCCTGGAGCACAAACTCCTCTGCCAAGGCAATATGACTTTCTGAAAGGCCAAACAGATCACCAATGGAAGCGGAAAGCGCGAGGGCCTCCCGAAACAGTCGCTTGCATTCGACATGGTCACCGAGGCTGGACCTTACCTTAGCCAGGCCAACCATGGAAGCCACCATACCAAACTTGTCGTTAGCGTTTTTATGCAATTCCAACGAACGCTCAAAATAAGATTCAGCTTCTTTGGCCTGGTCCTGACGGAGATAGAGATTTCCCAGATTGTTGGTCGCCGCTCCCATCAGCGCAGAATCCCCCGTTGCTTCCCCAAACCGCATAATCTTGGTGAAAGCATCCAAGGACTCATTGTACCGGCCCTGGTCCTGCCGGATCGTCCCCAGATTGTTGAGGATATGGAGCACCCCCGTCGTATCCCGCATGGACGTATAGAGGGGCAATGCTTCCTGATACCGCTTCAATGCATTCTCCTGGTCACCGATCTTGTAGTAAACCCCACCGATATTGTTGAGGCAATGCGCCCGACGCAAGGTATGCTCATCTCCCTGTAAAACAGTCAGGTTCCCCTCCAGCAATTCTAGTGACTTCCCATATTCTCCCTGACCGGAATAGAGCACCCCAAGGTTGTTGGACATCTTGATGATGCCGGGAATGTAATTGATCGCTTTGGCCAGTTCCAGTGCTTCCAGCCCGATCTGCTCAGCATGTTTGGGATCATTGGAATAGAACTTCTTGAACTCCTCGTTCATGTCATTGACGAGTGAGGAATCCGCCTTTCTGGGAGCAGAACCACCTAAACCAGAGGCAATTTGTCCCCAAACACCCACGTTGCCGCTGCTACACAGGACAAATAGGAGAAGCAATCCTTTGATACAAAGGGGATATTTAGGTGGTCTTATCAATTGGTTAAGCACCAGGCCAAACGCACTTCTAGTAGCCTGTAAAAAGCAAAATAGCCCAATTCCACCTATAATTAAAATTCTCAAGCCGCTTTTTGTAATTTCCCCCCATGAACTTCGAGCAAATATTTCAATGGCAGGACGAATTCCTGACTCCGGTGCTGGCAATCGGTGCAGTAACCCTTGCCTTTATTGCCTATTATTTTGTGATGATCTCTCCCAAAATGGAGGTTCGCATCAAGGGGGAACGGAGCGGGGAAGAGGCGGAAATTCGCTGGATTGTGTTCCAACGGGTATGGGGAGGGGTCATTCTCGGGATCACGGCATTGCTGGTTCCGGTGATTGGCCTCGGAGAATCTCCCTTCAAATACGGCATGTCCTTTGGCATCGATGGAGAAACGGCGCTCCTCATTTTGGGCATGGGGGTTTTGATTGTTATAATCAACCTCCTCCGGGCCGGCAAACCCAACAACCTGGTCCAGTATCCCCAGATCCGCGCCAAGCAATGGGACCTCAAGCTTCTCCTGCTGAGTTCCTTTGGCTGGGTGGTGTATTTATTGGGCTATGAGTTGATGTTCCGCGGTTTCCTCCTCTATGGATGCATCGAAACGATGGGCATCTGGCCCGCCATTGCCATCAATTGCGCGATTTATTCATTTGCACACTTCTTCAAAGGCATTGGCGAAACCATTGGGGCCATTCCCTTCGGAGTGATTATATGCGTCGTCACCCTCTACACCGGGAATTTTATGCTGGCCTTTATTGTCCACTGCTTCCTTGCGATTTCCAACCAGACGATTGCCATGTTCGCCCATCCGGACATCGAATATGTGAAAGTGCGCAAATAGGGTTTCGCTATTCTCCCACCACCTTATTCCACCCGGCTCTTCAGCCAGGCCTCCCGCAATGCGTCTTGCTTCTTGTTCGTCTTGGTCAGCTTATCGAGCTTGAACTCACGGACATCAAGGCGGTTGGTCCAGCGCAGGGTAACTTCTTCGGTCCCTCCTGTCGTGATCACCTCAGCTTTGAAACTCTTCCCTTCTGAGTAAGCATAGAAAAAGTCCTCTGAGTCAAATGCGTCCACGGGTGCGTCATTGATTTTCGTAATGACATCCCCGACCGACAATCCGGCCTGTGCCGCATCCGATCCCGGAATCACCCCATCCAGGTGCAAACCGGCTTCGCTGTCTGAAGTGCGGGTGATCCCTACCTTGTACCAGGGCTGGTCCTCCCGCTTGTAAATATCCAGGTAGAGTCCAAAAGGTTCGAAAAATTTCTGGTAGTCGATCTTCTCTGTGCCGAAAACATAGGATTGGAAGAAGTTAAAGAATGAGCTATTGGTTAATTCCTCCACTTTGATCTGCAACTCCTCTACTGCCAGTCCTCGCCCATCGCCATAGACGTTTTCAAAGAGATCACGGAAAAGATCGTCCAGGGAAGCTTTGCCTTTGCTCTGGATGCGCATCTCCAGATCGAGCAGGAGTCCGACCCTGGTCCCCAGGGTATAATAAGAAACCCTTGAGTAAGGTGGGTGGTAGACGCTCCGCTCCAACCAGGAATTGAAGCTGGCCTCGGCCGGCGACACCCGCCAACTGGCGGGATTGTTCTCCAGAGCCGAAATATTGTTGGCCAACAATTCGTAGAATTTCGTCTCAGAGACCAGCCCCGAACGGCGCATCGTCAGATAGGTAATATAGTCGGTGACTCCTTCCGTGAACCAGTGCAGGGTCGTGTATTGCTCCTTCTGATAATCATAGGGCCACAATTCTGCGGGTCGGATGCGCTTGACATTCCAGAGGTGAAAGAATTCGTGGGCCGAAATCCCATTGATGCTATTGATGCTCTCCGTGGTAGCGGTAACATAATCCGGCAAGGCAAACATGGCAGAGTTCGTGTGCTCGACTGCATGGCGCATCCGCTGGTCACTCAGCAAATAGATAAAATGGTATTCCGACATGGGAGCCCCTCCGAAGATGGCCATCTGCTCTTTGATGATCTTGCCCAGGTTCATCTGAGCGGCATCCTCGACCTCCTTGTTATTGGGAAATTTACCCTGAAAATGAAAATAATAGTCGGTGGTTCCGATGCGGCTGTGCAGGGTTTTGAGGGTAGGCGAGAAAATGGTCGGGCTGTCGACGAGCTCGTGGTAATCCTTGGCATAGAAGACATCCTTTTTTACCGGGTCCCTTTGCAGGGCGGTCGCTGCCTTCCAATTGCCGATCTGGGGAACCTTCAAGGTACAGGGGACAGCATAGAGGTCGCGGGCATGCATGAAAAAATTGACCGGATTGAAGTAGGCCATGTTCTTCTCCAGAATACTCGAACCGGCATCGTGGGTATTGGCATAGAAGCGGTAGCGGATCTTCAGGTTACGGGAATTCCCGTTTTTCACCAGCCAGGTATGGCCGTCTTCCCGTTGCCAGAGCAAGGCTTCCCCATCTGTGCCGATGGCCTCAAAATCGATGATTCCGGCCCCGTAGTCCTGTAGATAGTAACGTCCCGGCCGCCAGGCTGGAACCTGCATCCTGACAAAATTCTCGTTCGCCCCTTCGATTTCCATTTCCACCTGGTAATAATGTTCCTGGGGCTGGTTCCAGGTCAGGGTATAGGTATAGGAACGGGCTTGCGCAGAAAATGCCCATACCAGTCCAAGGGAGAGTAATAGGAGATGGAGGGGTCTAATAAACAGAACCGCTTTGGAGGTAGCTCCTTTGCGGATGGATCCTTTGGAGATGGAGCTTTTGGAGATGGAGCTTTTGCGGATGGAGCTTTTGGAGAGCAGGTTGCGTGTTGTCCCCGGTATTTGAATTCCCATAATTCTTGTCATGCAGGCCAATATTTGATCAAAAAAATCCTAGTTTAAAGCAAGTTATGAGATTTTTCACGGTCCTCTGCCTCCTCCTTTGCTTTTCCCTTTCTCTGTCGGCCACCACCTTCTATGTGGATGGGGGCTCCGGCTCCAATTCCAATCCGGGAACTCAGGCCCAGCCCTGGCGGACGGTGCAGTATGGAATCGACCAACTCGCCCCTGGTGACACCGTATTCGTGAACAGCGGTTCCTATTTCGAGAAGATCACCTTCAACAATTCGGGTACTCCCGGCAATCCGATCGTATTGACCGGACCGCTTGGCACCAAACCCACCCTGGTTGGCGATCCGTTCACTCCCTCCGGTCGGGATGGCCTGATTACAGTCCGCAACAAATCCTATATCGTGATCGAAAACATGGAGGTCATCAACTTCAAAACCTCCGATGTCAACCAAACTCCGGTCGGGATACTGGTGGAAGGGATTGTTCAGGACCTGGAGATCCGCACCTGCAGCATCTTTGCCATCGAGCAAAATGCCACTTCCGGGATCGGGGGCGCCAATGCCATCGGCGTCTACGGAACCAATGCGGTCCTGCCCATCTCCGGTCTGAAGATCATCGGCAATGATATCGCAAGCATCAAAACCTTTTGGAGTGAGGTCATCACCCTCAACGGCAATGTCCGGGACTTCGAAGTCGCCGACAATTTCATCGAGAACTGCAATAATATCGGGATTGACTTTATCGGTTGGGAGGGCGAATGCCTCGGCTGTTCCGGGACCACGGGTCCAAATGTGGACCGGGCCAGGGATGGTTGGGTACATGGCAATGTGATCTTAAATATTGACACCAAGGACAATCCGGCTTATGGCGGGGAACGGAATGCGGCCGGGATTTATGTCGATGGCGGTGCGGACATCATCATCGAAGGCAACCGGATTCAACAATGTAATTTCGGGATCGAGTTGGCCAGTGAGCACTACCAGCAGACTACCGATGGAATCATCGTGCGTAGCAATATCATCTCCAATAACCACCTGATCGGCATCACCACCGGCGGCTATGATTCCGGGAGTGGTGCGGGAGGAGGCAGCGCCACCAACTGCTACGTGATCAACAATACTTGTTATCAAAACCACCAATCTACCCGTCCTCAGGATGATTATGGAGGCGAGCTCACCATCGCCAACCGCAATGTCAACAATGTCTACCAGAACAATATCTTTTATGCGACAAGCGGTTTCGACCGGGCCGATGAATGGGGTACCCTCAACTCCGCAAATACTTTTGGCAACAACCTGTACTTCGGCAGCACCGAAGGGACCACACCGGGAATGATCTCCAGCGCCGATCCCATGCTCAATACCAGCTCCGAATTTCCCCTGCTGGCAGGTTCTCCGGCGATTGATGTTGGCGATAACCTGAGCACCAATGTGATTGGTCAATTTGAATACGATGGTGTTACACCACGGATCATTGGCGGAATGGTTGACCTGGGGGCGCGGGAGTTTGGTACGCCTACCTCGGTGGATCCAGCTTCAATCTCGTCGGAGATGGTGCTCTATCCGAACCCCGGTGGCACCTTCCGGTTCATTCAGGTCTCGAAAGGCACGGTGGTAAAGTCTGTGCAGATCTTCGATCTGGCTGGCAAGCAAGTACAAGCCGATGTTCACCCCAATCCTTCCGGTGATATCCTGATTCACCTGCCCGACCTTCCGGTCGGGGTCTACCAGGTCAGAGTGACCACCCAAAAAGGCATTCAGGTGCTGCGCATGCTCATTTAGATTCCAATATTCAGCGTACCCACATAAAAGGGAGCTTCACCGGTCGAGTTATGGCTGTACGTAGAAGGGCAGGACTCGGCGCAGGTCTTCCTGCAAAAGGTGATCGACTTCCCGTTGCCGTCGATCCGTGTGGAAGAGGTTTCCTTTTTGGCGGGACGGGATACCCTGAATGGATTGCTCGCTTTGCCCGAATCGGGCGTTTCTCCCGTATTGATCTATGTCCCCGGTCGGGGATACACCGACCTTTATGAATCCGGGGGGATTGATCTGGCCGGGCGTTTGGCGCGGAAAGGCGTCGGGGTTTTGCTGTTTGATGCCAGGGGCACGGGCGGTTCCAGCGGGGACCGGAAATCGGTGACCGATCAAGAACGCCACGAAGAGGTCGTTGCTGCCCTTGATCATTTGCTGGGACGGGAAGACATTGATACCGATAAAATAGGGCTATTGTCTTCCAGTGCGGGTGGTTGGGTTGCGCCGGGGGTGGTTGCTGAACGCTCTGAAGTGGCCTTTCTCATTACCCAGGCCGGACCCGCAGAGGGGCTGGATGAACAGCAGGCCCATGTCACCCAGGAATTTATGGAACGGTCAGGGACGGATTACAGCCCGGAGGAATACAAAATGGCCATGGATTTTGAGCGCCAATTGGTACGGCTGAGCGCCCGGAATGCCGGCTGGGAAGCCTACCGTCCGCTGGTGGAAGCGGCCAAAGCCAGCAACTGGTGGGAGCATGCCGACCAGCCGGAATCCATTGATGACCCGGTGCTGGATTACTACCGCAAGCGAACAGGCTTCAACGATGTCAGCGCCCTTGATGCGGTAACCATTCCATTTTTGGCAATTTATGGAGGCAATGATCCCATCGTCCCTCCCAAATACAATGCCCCTCTCCTGGAAGCAGCCATGGAACGGGCCGGGAATACAGACTATGAGATAGTAGTGCTCGAGGGAGCGGATCATTCATTGGGCTTCGAAGAGGGATTTGTCGGAAGTGGGGAATGGACGAATCGGTATTTTCAGCCTTATTGTCGTTCGCCTCTCTACTACCCTACCCTGATCAATTGGTTGCAAAAGACGGTGTTGGATGAATGATGGTGGAACGAATCCTCTATTCCATACAGGACAAAACAGCATGTGGATTGGTTGACTTGCAAAAGCCCTCAACAGCTTTTAAATTTATCTTGTATTAAAGCACCATTTATAGTCAGTTTCATTGTTTATAGTTAATAAAGGACATATTAAGTCCTCGCGAGTTCACTCTTAATTGATTCCTAAAATGAGAAGATTTTCCATTTGCCTCTACCCTGACAGGTACGGTCCTGTACAGGCAAATTCCCAAATATTACACTGAGTTTTTCTGAACTATACATTTATAAGTTTTTCATAAAACTATACCCCGGCCTGTCGATTCCGACAGGCTGGTTTTTTTACCGATTCATCCTCCATGCGAAGAACCCTGCACCCAAGACATAGGCCACTGCATCCAGGGGATCGGCAGTCGCCCGGTCACTGAGCGAGGGAAACACCACTTCGAACAATACGCTGTAAAGGACGACCGTAAAAATGATCAAAGCAGGACTGAGCTGGTACCCCCGTCGCTCTGCTCGGGAGACTCTGATCACCCAAAGGCCAATGCTCAAGATGATAGGCATCGCCAGCAAATCGGCACCATAGTCAGAGACCAGCCCAAGGTGGATGTCCGATTTCTTAAGAACAAAAAGGAGAAGATAGATGGGTAGAAAAGAGAGAAACCAGGGATTGTACAGTGGATTTTTCATCCCCCCAGCCAGAATAGAAATGCTGCGATCCCACCTACCACCGTGACGAACAAAAACTCAAGTGCCTGGAAAAACCGGATCACCACCTTTATATGAAAGGGCTTCGCCTCATACTCGGCCCGGTCCGCTAATTTTTTCAGGGTTGTATCAACTTCTTCTTTTTCCTCATCCCGCTTGCGATGGTCCAGAAAGTCCCCACAGTGAATGCACTTTCGGGGAGCACCTTCGTTCCATTCGCCGCAGGTATCACACTTGCGTTCGACCTTGGTAGTGATAGTACCCATACTGCGGCAAAGGTACACAAAACAAGATCAATTAAGGTCTCAAAAGGGTCATTCAAAGGGTGAATATCTGTTCTCATAATTCTGAATCTCCCTCTATGAATTCTGAAAATCGTATCATTGCAGCATGAAGATATTCATCACCGGGGGGTCAGGGTTTGTGGGGTCCGCTGTCATCGCCCGATTGCGGGACCAGCACGAATTGTTTGCCATGGCGCGGTCGGAAGGTTCGGCACAAAAGGTTCGGGATATGGGCGCGGAGGCGGTTCTCTGTAACCTGACCGATGTTGGCGTGGCGCATCTCAAGGGGATGGATGTGGTGATTCATGCTGCCGCTTACGTCGAACCCTGGGGCAAATTCAAATACTTCTGGGAAGCCAATGTGGAAGGTACCCGCCGGATGTTGGAAGCGGCGCGGGAAGCAGGGGTGAAAAGGTTCATTCACGTCAGTACCGAATCTGTGCTCTTCCGGGGGCAGGACCTGAACGATGTTGACGAGACCCATCCCTATCCGGCAAAAAGTCCATTTCCCTATTCTGAAACCAAAAAGGAAGCGGAAAAACTGGTCCTGGCTGCCAATGAGCCCGGCACCTTTACCGCCCTCTCCTTGCGTCCCCGGCTGGTCTGGGGACCGGGTGACACCACCATTTTGAAGAATCTTTGCCAACTGGTCGACAAGGGAGATTTTCGCTGGATCAACAAAGGGAAAGCCCTTACCTCAACCTGTTACATTGAAAACTTCGCGCAAGCCGTCGAGTTGGCCCTTGAAAAAGGCCGGGGTGGAGAGGCTTATTTCATCACCGATGACGAGGTGCTGACGGTTCGGAGTCTGGTTGACCAAATGCTGGCGAGTACGGGCCGGAAGGCTTCCAACAAAAACCTCGGGTATGGATTTGCCAGGTTCGCGGCCTGGGGGATCGAAGGAGTCTGGAAGACCCTGGGCATTAAGAAGCAGCCCCCAGTGACGCGGTTTTCGGTAGCGATCATAGCCTGCAACTGTACGATCCGGATCGACAAGGCCAAGAAAGAATTGGGCTACCAGCCGGAATTCAGCATTGCCAGGGGAATGAAAAAGTTGAAGGAGTGGGGCAAAGAGAATGGATTGGCGGTTTAAGGAGGGGAAATTGGGTCCTCTCCCTTTTCATTACCCGCCCCATAGAACCGATCAAAAATAACCGCCGCAGTCAGGTCACCGGTTACATTCACTGCAGTTCTGAACATTCCCAGGATGCGATCGATTCCGATGATGATAATCAGCCCATCAATGGGGATTCCGGCACTCTGAAGTACCGAGGCCAGGATAATGACACCTCCCCCCGGAATGGCGGGGGTTCCGATGGATGCGGCCACCACGGTAGCAGTGATCAGGACCAGATTGATCATTGAGAGCTCTATGCCATAGGCCTGGGCCATAAATATGGTGGTTACACATTGAAACAACGCTGTACCATCCATGTTGATGGTTGCCCCAACCGGAATCACAAAATCACTGATATTGGAGGACACTCCCAATTTCCCATCTGCAGTCTTCATCGATAGCGGCATCACCGCGGCAGAGCTGGCAGTAGAAAATGCCAGGAGTTGGGGCTCACGGATCTTATTCAAAAACTTAAAGGGATTCTGACGCGCGAAAACGGATACCATGATAAGATAGAAGAGCACCAAGACGATCAATCCTAAAACAACCACCGCCATATAGTAACCCAAACCAAGAAATACTTCGATGCCGATTTTGGATAGCAAGGCTCCCATCAGACCAAATACAGCAAAAGGGACAAGCCGCATCGCCCAGGAAACTACGATCACGCAGATCTTCTGAATCGCTTCGACAAACCGAATGAGAGGTCTTGCGGTGTCATCTTTGAGCTGGGTAATGGCCACTCCGATGATGATGGTAAATACGACTACCCCCAGCATTTCCCCCATCAGGATGGACTCCAGGGGATTGTTGGGGATGAGCTTAGAAATTGTTTCCGGAATATTTTCCAGGAGATTCGTTTGTTCGCTGGTTTCTATGAGTTGTTCCCCACTACTTGGAAATCCCCCCATCTTGAAAACGTATTGGCCTGGTTTCATGATGAGCGTGACTACCAAACCAATCGTGATCGCAACCACCGTAGTGAACACGAAATACAAGAGAAGCCTGACACCAAAGGTTTTGAGGTTGTCTGAGGTATTGCTTACAATTCCCGAGATAATTGAGGCAAATATCAAGGGGATCATGATCATCTGAACCATCCTCATAAATATCTGACCGGGCAAATCGAGCCAATTGGCCAGGGACAAGCTCAACTCCTCTGAGACAAGCCCGGAGGATGGATTGATTGCGATCCCAAGTAATGCACCTAATACCAATCCAATGATCACCTTGAGCCATAAGCGGCCTTTGATAAAGCGATCTAAATAAACCGATAAATAATTGAGCGGCTTTACTTCTAACATCACTCAATTTATGCAAAAAAGGCCTTCACTTTCGCCACTATTTGATTCTCGGTCATCGAATCAGCAGGTTGAACCGCTACGATCTTTGCTCCAATATCATTTCGCTTCTTCATCTCCTTTTCCAGCCCAAGTTTCACCTCACCCGGACCGATGATCAGGATTTCATCACTGTCACTGACTAACTCCATGATCTCCTGAAAATATTTGGTCAGCTGGCTCTTCCTCCGTTCGAGCATTTTTTGTTCGGAGATTGCATCTTGGGGCATCTGCTTGTTGGCTCCCCCATATCCGCCACGGGGATTGAAACTCTCTACTTCGGATTCGATCGTTTTCGAAGAGACCTGATCTCCTTGTATCCGTACAATGTGGGCGTTTCTAGTGTCCAGCCAAATGCCTGTTTGAATTTTCATAGTATTCCTTTCCTTTGGCACTAAGTTGAGGCCAATACGTAGGGGAAAGAATGATCGTGCTCATACTTTTTTCTGAACTATTCCATGCAGCCCGGTCACCCGGCGGTTCAGGGTTCGTTTCATCCGGGTGAAGAACCCGGCCTTTTTCGGGATGGAAATGCTTTGGTGTCCATTTTCGGAATGAAGTAGCTCCCCCAGTTGGAAAGGAAGGTTTATATGGCATCCATCTCCCTCAATCTCAGAAATTATTCACGAATTCGGGCGTTCTTTTAGGGAGTAGCATGAGAAATTCCCCAAATTTGCCCCATGAAACAGCTTATCATTGCTTTGTGTTCCCTGATCCCTTTGTTTCTACAAGCTCAGGGGCACGAGGACCGACAATCCCAGATCAATGTACTGGCCTATCAATTTGAAATCACGGTAGCGGAAGATACCGAC
>CAYGRE010000119.1:0-19790 GCA_964352215.1 uncultured Bacteroidia bacterium | reverse complement strand
CCTCAAGACCCCCCAGAGAGCATTCGATGGCCCTCCGGCCTACCAACCCGCCCCCTGGCCGGGCATCCACCTGCCCTCAGCCCAGGGTTCACTCGCCCAAAAGGGGTAGTTTGCCCCGAAGACCACTTGAATTTGCCCCTCGAAAACCACCGGAAACCGCCCCAGAAGGGGTGTATTGATCCGAAATCTATCAAGCCCTCCCCCATTCAAACCCCGCCAAAATAAGGCCGGGGATAAAAAATCCGATGCATAGACCGCGCAGGATCAACCTCATCCAACCCATTCCATTGCCAGACAGCATCCCCATCCTCATGCAGTTCCTTGCAAGTCATCTTCCGCCGCCGTGCCTCCAACCAATGAGTCAGATGAAAATACCAATTCTCAACCGGTCCTACCCAATCGTCCGACCCCACGCTGAACTCCTTCCGAAAAGGCTCGGAAACTTCCCATTCCCGCCCATAAGCCTTGTTGTGACTGATGGCCTTCAGAGTACGAAAGACCAAAGAGGCATGGCGACTTCCTGAACCCTCCACCACTTTCTTGCACCGTTTGAGGCTGCGGTCAACCGTATCCAACTCTCCCAGACTATAATGGCAGCCCAATTCCAGTAATTCAGCCCAAACGAGTACCTCCTTTTTCATATCGGGAGCCAAATCAAAGACCTCAACCAGGCGACGGATGGCAAGCTTGTAGTTCCCATTCACAAAATGGATCAGCGCGACCTTGAAAAGCAGCATAGGATAATCCACCTTCGAAAAAGCATCCGGACGCGCCATTAATTTTTCGAAAATCTTCTCCGCACTTTCTGCATCCCACCACCGCTCCGCGATCCCCATTTCAGCCTTGGTTGTAAACTGAAATTGCAAAGCTTCCTCCAGCGGGTTTTGGGGTTTTAACTGTCGAATTTGTTCCAGAATCAACCTTGCCTGGCTCCGGTCCCTCGCCAAAGCATGAAGGTGTACCAGGATATTGGCTTCATGGAGGGACTCGCCGATCGGGTTTTGGGGAATGGAATCGACAAGGGCAGCGACTTCGACTTGATGCGCAATACTGGCTGCCAGGTCTTGGTTCAGAATGGCGATCCGGGCTTGAATGGAAGCACTGAAGATCCGTTTGCGAATATCCGGGATCTCCATTTCCAAACGCTCCCATTGCTTGAACCTCCTGAAACCTCCCCAGGCCCAGTAGATATAAGCCTCCCGTTCTTCCTGGCGTCTGAAAAACGCCAGGTCCAATCCCTTGACCGTATTTTCCAGTGCCAATAACTCTTCAATATGGTACAGGATCTGTTGGCGGGATGGAAATGGCTTGGGGTTGTTCAGGCGGATGTTGACCCCAAAGATCTGGTGCAATTGCTCGGCGAGATTTAGCAGCACCAAAGCCTCCGCAAACCGGTTCCACTGCAAGCATTTTTCCAACTCTTCCCAGACAAACTTCTTGACCATCTTGACCGCGCCCACCCCAATCGCCTTTTGAATGATATAGAGCCGGGGTTGTTCATCCTTTTCGCTGGTCAGGCTCCAATAGATCAGCTTTTCCAATAGGATATCCAGGTCACGGTAAAAGTTCTTGCTGGAAATGATCTTTTGAAGTGCAGTTGCATCAAATTCTTCAGCGGCAAGAAACCCCTGGTACAGCTTCCAAAAACCAGCTTTTGACTTGCCGGTAGATCCATACATGGCGGTGAATTGTCGCTTCTGATTGGTGGTAAAGGACTTTATCCAAAAAAATACGGCCTTCAAATCAGGCTTGGCGGTGAGGAGGTTTTTCTGTTCCATCCGTTTGGTAGTCAGTGGTTTGTATCTGAAAATAAAATTAGGGAATGAGGAAATCGGCTACAACTCGCCTGTATATCCTCTGAACCCCACAATACATTTGGATCAAATTAAGGAAAAGGGGGAATTCTTCCATGACCCTGGGAGAAGAATGAACCTGAAACCTTGATTCCCTGGGACACGTCGTCGCAGGATTATTACAATTATTAATTATTATTCTTATGAATTCTTTAAGTTTTTCAAACTCTCAAGCGAGTTTAACCAACAACCAAATGCAGACGCTCAAGTCTATCTATGACAGTCTGCAGCAGATTCTTCAATTCGAGAAAGGCCTGAGCCCTCGGGAAGTAAATCGTCTCATGCGCCTCAGTCGGGAAAACCTCCTTTTTGTAGATGATTCCACTGATGCGATCGATCAACTTCCCGAATTGTGTCCACGTTTTCTGGACCCGATTCAGGTCACCAATGAAGCCAATTATTTCAACCAATTGAGGTTCCTGGAGCAGTTGCACCAGCAAGCTGGTGCTGCCCTGAAAGACATGCGCCTCATCCTGGGAGATAAGTGCTTCCGTAGTGGATTGTTGATCTACAATTCCGTCAAATCCGCGGCCCAGGCAGGCTACCCCAAAGCCCGCCCCATTTATGAGCAAATGCGGAAGCGTTTTGACGGTGCGGCTCCGGTTCTGACCCCTGACCCGGTCGAAGAGCCGATGAGCAACGAGGTCGATGAAGAAGTCACGCCCGAATCCGCTTCGGCGACGGCATGACCTTCGACTGACCTTGACAAAAAGCCTTCTTTCTTTCAATAGTCTGAAGCATTTTTTAGAAAGCAGCCTCCTTCCCAGGGTCGGCTGCTTTCTCTTTTTTGGGGAGGATGTATGGAATCCGGAAGATGGCTGAATCCATTATATTTGAACCACCATGCCCCAAGGCCGAAAATACAGCTACGAAGAATCCATCGCTTTCCTTCAGAAACTGATCGAAGAACGCTCCGATTGGGTTTGGAACCGGGAAAAGATGAAGGTTTCCGGCGGGGGATTGTTGGCAGTTCCTGTTTCCTCTCCCTCCCAGGACCCGGCCTTGAAACAACCAATGGAACCGACATTAAAGTCAACTCTGGACCAGGAATCGGACAAGTCCGAACATACTACCCAGCCCTTCGAATTCCTCATGCCCTGGTCTTTCCCCGTCCCATCAGCCGACATATCCCTCGAAGATTACCTCGAAGACCTGCCGCTGGTGCCTCCTCCCTACCTGCTCATATTGATGCAAGCGGGCCACAGTGCCCTCGGCTACTTCGATGAAGGGGAAGTGGTCATGCACAAAGTGATCAAGAAATACATGGTACGGGCCGGGCAGGGAAAGGCACAGATTGGCTACCTCGGTTCAAGGGGCAAATCCAAAGCCGGGTCGCGCATTCGCCTCGCCAATTCCGTCCGCTTCTTTGAAGACATCAACGAGAAACTGACCGAGTGGGGAGTGGCCGATGAGGTGGAACGGATTCTGGTCAGTTGTCCGGTGCGGTTAGGACCATTGTGGTATGGCAGTAAAACCCCACCTCCCTTTGAAAAAGAAGACCCCCGGATCAGGAAGGTGCCATTGGATGTTCACCGCCCGGACCACGAGGAGTTGTTGCGGGTCAATCGGGTTGGGTTATGCGGGTACTGGGTGGAGTAGGGGGTCTCTATTGGTGAATGCTGATTTCCGCGCTTTGTTAAAAGAGCATCGCCTCAAAACCATTCAAAGTTGAAGAGATTCAAAAGACTCCCCGATCAGCTCCTCACTCAACTCCCACAACTCCCTGGCCCGGTCGGGGTCATAAGCCAGGTCAGAGGCAAAAATTGGTTTCTGGCCATCAAAGTACTGATTGGAGTCCTGGTGGACGAGGGAAATCTCAATCAGGTCATGGGCAGATTCTTTGATACTGCGGATACCTGGCATGAGAAATCCCAAATTGGCGAGGACGTTCCGCAAGAAGAACTGGGTGCCTTTGGAGGCGTGGCGGCTCAGGCCGGTGCGGGGCATGAACCCTGGATTGAAAGCATTGACCTTGATCTGGTCCCTGCCGGTAGCCTCAAGTCGGCGGTGAAGCTCAAATGTGAACCATAGATTGCAGAGCTTGGAGTGCACATAGCGCCGGGAACCCTCCTTTTTAAGATTCCCATCCTTGATCTCTGCCGGGAAAGCCATCTCGCGGACTTCTTTGAATTCAGGCTTTGGAAAAGGCCCCGATTCGCCCCGGTGGACTTCGGAGGCCACCACAGAAATCCGCTCCAGCGTATCCGGAAACTTCTTCAGCAACAGGTTGGACAGGAGAAAATGACCCAGGTGGTTGACCGCAAACGTTTCTTCGATCCCTTTATCCGTGAATTTGTGGGCCCCTTCGTAGGACATTCCTGCATTGCAGATCAATACATGGACAGGAACTTCAAGGGAGGTGACCGCCCGCCGAATCTCCTCCTGCTTTCCCAGGTCCATCACCAATTCAATAATATCTTTGGATTTGGTAAGTGACGCCAGCTTCTGGGAAGTTTCCTTCGCTTTTTGAGCCGACCGGCAAGCGATAATTACTTTGTAATCGGCCACGAGCAACTGCCGTGCTGTTTCAAATCCCAGTCCTGAGTTCGCTCCCGTGATAAGAATATTCATCCTGAAATATTAGCGTCCATCATTTTTTGCTTCCCAACCTATTGGGGTTAACAAGAAATAACATTAAAAAGCAGTGAGATCAAAAGTAAAGGTGTCAAACCTTGAATCTCTGGGACCGCCTGGCAATTCCCACTTTGCAGGAGTATGTACTGGTTAGCCAGAAGAATGCAGTGGTGGACGTATTTCGCAGGGGTGAAGATGGTGAATGGATCAATTTATCCTTTTACGGTATGGAGGCTCTGGTAGATTTATTTTCAATTGGGCTTCAGATACCAATGTCGGAGATATACCTCAAGGTTGAAGGGCTACCCGAGAGCTAGTTCTGAGTTGAAAAGCCACTATGAAAATAGTTTTCAGTTAAAAGGCTACCGATGAGGTACGCAAGAGTGGCAGCAGCCTCTCAACAGGTACAGCTATACAACCCAACACAAATTCCTATCTTTGCAGAAATTGTCACCGATGAATCGAAGGCAGAGGTTTCGGGTAGTTTTACTGTTGGCAGGCTGGCTGGTATGGGGAATGACCTGTCCCGGTATGCTAGTCGCGCAAAACATCCCCCCCTCCATCGTTTTTGTAGAAGGCTACGATGCCGATGACAATGTACAGAGCCGGGCTTTGGGAATTGTGGTGAAGAAAGGCTTTGTGGCAGTCAATTACCATACCGTTGCCGGGATGGCTTCCATTGGTATCTTTGAGCAGAACAAGCCCCAGAAAATTGTGAGTGAGGGATACCTCTCGGTGGTAGAGGCCAAGGACCTGATCGTGATCGCGGCTCCCGGTGTAGAATCGCCCCCGGCCGCACTCAGCATCTTTGATTTTCCGGCAGATGGCGCAGAGGTGACCCTCTTTTCCAATCCGGACTCCCGGCGGATCAAACCAGCGACTGCCAGGGTGGGCGGCAGCAAAGAATTGCTGGAGCGGTTTCTCCCCCAAATGATTTCCCGACAGACTGAGGATTGTACCAGTGGCCCGATCTTCAAGGACGGGAAAGTGGTTGGTTTCGTCACCGCTGGTTACCTGGACGATCAGTTCTACGCCTACGGCATGCCTGCCTTTGAACTCAGCCGGATTCTCAACCGAAGCTTTATCATCAAGGCCTTCAATTCCCTCAACGACCAGCAACCTATCAAGACCAGCTATTTCCAGAAAAACCTGATGGAAAACCTGCATGCTGTCCTCTGGATGTCGCTGGAGGATGCGGAACGGCTGGCCAGGAAGAACTCAAAGATGATCCTCATCGATGTCTCATCAGAATGGTCCGGATGGTCTAAGCTGATGAAGAAGAATACCTATACCAGCAAAAAGATCATCCGCTACACCAACGAAAATTATTATGCGGTCCGCTTCAATGCCGAGAGTCGGGAGCCAATCGATTTTAACAAATTGACATACCAAGGTGCCAATGACGGCAGTTATCACAGCTTGGCCTACTCTTTGCTTGAGGGTAATATGGAGTTTCCGTCCACCGTGATTGTGGATGAAGATATCAACGTGATTATGGTCATCCCGGGGTACATGGATACCCAAAAGCTGGAGGTTATTCTCCACTATTTTAAGGAAAAGGCCTACTTGAATAAAGGGAAATCATTCCAGGATTACGAACGGAACTTCCACGCGAATTAGAGATAAGAACCAAAGACGATTCAATCGAAACCGATTATGGCAAGGAAAAATAAAGCAAAGGAAAAAAAGACTGTAGAAGAACCCAAAGTAGCTTCGGCGGAAGTGGAAGGGGTTGAAAATCAGCATGAACATGAGGGAAACGGTGCTAAGGGTGAAGAAGGAAATGCCGGTGCTGAAGGTAAAGACGGTTCCACCGGGGAGCCATTGGACGAAATGAGCCTCTTGAAAATACAATTGGAAACCGCGCAACAAGAAGCAGCCGAAGCCAGGGACAAGCACGTTCGTTTGATGGCCGAATTTGACAACTTCCGCAAGCGCACCCGCCGTGAAGCCGAGAGCTTCCGGGAATATGCCAACGAAGAGATGATGACAGCACTCTTGCCGGTCGTGGACGACTTCGCGCGGACCGTGACTGCCATGGAAGAGACTGACAATCTGTCATCTTTGAAAGAAGGGGTGAGCCTGGTCAATGGCAAGCTCTGGAACATTCTTGAGAAAAAAGGGTTGAAGCCTCTGAATCCGGTCGGAGAGGAATTTGATCTGGAGTATCACGAGGCCATTCACAGCCTGCCAGTAGAAGAAGAGGAAAAGAAGGGAATCGTACTGGATGTGGTTGAAAAAGGCTATCAGCTCAAGGACAAGGTCATTCGGTACGCTAAGGTAGTAGTAGGAGAATAATATGTCTAAAAGAGATTATTACGACGTGCTGGGCGTCAGCAAAAGTGCTGAGCAGGGCGAGATCAAGAAGGCCTATCGGAAGATGGCAATGAAATACCATCCGGACAAAAATCCGGATGATGCCAAGGCTGAAGAGAAGTTCAAGGAAGCTGCTGAAGCTTACGACGTCCTCAGCAATGAGGACAAGAAGGCACGTTACGATCGCTTTGGCCATGCCGGGCTCGGTGGTGGCGGTGGTGGTGGCTACTCCTCCGTCAATGTGGAAGATATCTTCTCCCGTTTCTCCGACATCTTTGGTGGCGGTGGAGGGGGAAGCCCCTTCGACAGCTTTTTCGGTGGCGGTGGCGGCGGTGGTCGCCGT
Source organism: uncultured Bacteroidia bacterium (assembly GCA_964352215.1). Classification (GTDB taxonomy): domain Bacteria; phylum Bacteroidota; class Bacteroidia; order J057; family JADKCL01; genus CAWUKT01. The sequence continues at coordinate 12,704 of CAYGRE010000119.1, read as the reverse complement.
CGTGCCCGTGGGCAGCGCGGATCTGACCTCCGGGTCAAGGTCAAGCTCACCATGGAGGAAGTCTACCAGGGCGTCGAAAAGAAAATCAAGCTGCGCCACATGACGACCTGTGAGGTCTGTGATGGTGCCGGCGCTGAGAATCAAAGTGATTTTCAAACCTGTGGTACCTGCAATGGTACCGGAGAACTTCGCCGTCAGGCTGGTGGGGGATTCTTCCAACAGATTGTGGTCAGTGCCTGTCCGACTTGTCAGGGTGAGGGGCGTACCCTTTCCAAAGCCTGTAAAGGATGCTCGGGTGAAGGACGGGTCGAAACCTCAGAGGTGGTGGAAATTCCGATTCCCGCCGGTATCTCTGAAGGAATGCAGCTCACCATGCGGGGCAAGGGCCATGCCGGACGCCGGGGCGGTTCTGCGGGTGATCTCCAGATCCTTGTCGAGGAAACCCCGCACGAATCATTCTCCCGGGATGGTGACAACGTCGTTTACGAACTGTTCATCAGCTTTCCGGATGCGGCTCTGGGCCGCAGCGTAGAAGTACCCACCCTTGGTGGCAAGACCCGCTTCAAGGTCTCACCCGGTACCCAATCCGGCAAAGTCTTCCGCCTCAAAGGCAAAGGCCTTCCCAATATCAATGGCTACGGCTCCGGTGACCAGCTCATCCAGGTGATGGTCTGGGTTCCCAAGAACCTCAGCAGCAAGGAACGTGGCCAATTGGAAGCCATGCGGGAATCTGACAACTTCCAGCCGAATCCAACTGGATCGGAAAAGGGATTCTTCTCCCGCTTGCGGGATATGTTCTCCTGATAGATTGTAGATGTATTCAGATAAAAGAAGCTGTCCTAATAAGGACAGCTTCTTTTATCCTACTCGATAGGATGGAGCATGCTGAGGGGGTAATCCTTGTCTTGGTGGATACTGTTATTGGGTAATTTGGGTTTATTTGTGGTTAATATTGCGACAATAGTGTTATATTGCCATCATCAACAAGGCTATTTAGAGGGTAATCTCATCAATTAATTTTTAGTTTAATTTCATGGAAAAGGTACAACCAGAGTCTCAGGGCTCAGAAAAGGAAGCGCATTCACTTGAAAGTTCATTGGGTTCTTCACAGGCTACCCAGGGGGCAAGCTCAACTCCTCCACCGTTTCAGTTGACGGCCACCAGTGTTGGTCTGGATAACAATGTCGAAGTACAGCGGGGGGCAGTATCTCCCGATGTTGTTCAGCGGGTTCAGGTTCCGGTTGGTTATGATGGGCAAGCGAATCAGATGGCTTTTGCTGGTCCCGGTGATTCTTTGCACACCGAAGGGGTGATGAATTGTATTGCGGTAGTGGCCTATGATACGAATGGGGGAGGAGCCGTGATGCGGCACTTTGATACAATACATGCCTTTGGTGGTCAGCAACCTGATGCCGTATCCGGGCGCAATAGCTTGGTTTTCAATGTCGCTGCTTTGACGGGTGTGAGGAATGCAGTTCGGGCCTCGTTGCTCCAAAATGTTGCTCAAGCCAATGTTGCTTATCGCGTGAGCCTGGGCCAGGTTTGGTATGATGTTGACCAGGAGAGTGCTAACTGGGCCTCTCGACAAAGTCTGATCCAGGGATTAATTCAGGTATTTGGATCAGAGCCCGAGCGTGCAGGTAGCACTGCTACCTATGACGTTGATTCTGACACATTGGGTGCCTGAGCTGATCCTTTGGCATTTTGATTTGATCTGCAGGCTTGGGTTGGCTAAGGCTGTCCCAAAAATTCCCGGAGTGCCTTCTGGTTCTGCAAAGCCTGTTCGTGGAAAGGGTCTTTGGCAAGGGCCGCACTGAACAGCGAATCCGCAACCTGGTAGTTCCCGGTGTTCATCTCGACGAATCCGAGGTTGGTCATAAGGCTCTTGTCAAAAGGTTTGATGGCGAGGCATTCGCGGAATATCTGTCCCGCTTTTGCGAGGGCAGCCACCGGGTCAACCCCGGAACGGGGATCGCGGACTTGCTGGAGGGTCAGGAGCCCAACCTTCTGTCCGGCTTCAGTCAGCCGTGAATTGGTCCGGTAGGCGCGTTCATAAAAGGAAATAGATTCACCGATCTTCCCGAAACCTTCCAGAATTTCTCCTTTTCGGTAAAGCCGCCAGGGATCATTTGGATCAGTTGCCAATGCCTGGTTGATCTCAGCCAGCGCGATTTCAAGGTTGCCCTGGTAGAGGAGGACGGTGGACCGCTCAAAGTGGGAAGCAGGGGCAATCCCCTTAGCAGCCCGCTCGAGAAATTCCGGCTTGGGGTCGTTGCGTTCATAATGCAGGAGAAATGCTTTTCCGCCTACGTCGGGGCTGACTTCACTGTTGGTCATGCAGACCAGGTCGACAAACTCCCGAACCGCAGCGGTTTCCAGGGTATCGTTTTTAACAACCCTGATCTTGTGGTCTGAGAACCGGACATGCGGGATGTCACTGGTCCCTCTTTTGGGCATGTGGCAGGTCACACAATTGCCATTTTCTGCCGCCATCATCTCTTCTGACAAGCCACAATCCATCGTTTCCCCGCCCTGGTGGCAACTCTGGCACTGCTTTACGTAGACCTGTTGTTCGGTCACCGAGATGCTCTTATGCGGATTGTGGCAGGTGGTACAGGTGAGGCTGTCTCCACTGTTGATGAAGCATTGGGACTCGCGCAACCGTTCAGCATGGGACGCAATCCCAAAGGCTTCGTCATCCGCGACCTTTTCTATAAAGATATCATAGACCTGGTTCAGCGCCATGCCCGGACGGTAATCGGTCACAGACTTATGGTCTCCCTTCAAAACATTGACCCCCTGTAAATGGCACTGCTGGCAAACGTCAAATTGCAGGTCAATCGGTAGTTTGGCGGGGTTTACAATCGAATAGTCTATTTCACGGCCCACATCGACCAGTTCGCCTTCTTCTTTGCGGAGGTTGTGGATAGATCCCGGTCCGTGACATTTTTCGCAGTCGATTCCCAGGCTGACTTTCCGAAATTGATTGGTGGTCCCTTCCATGAAGTCGATATGGCCGGTATGGCAGGCCATACATTCCTCCCCGATCTCGCGGTCAAAGCGGGTATTGAATCCATTTTCATATCCGGGACTGAGATCCCAGCGCTGGCTGTTCACATACCAGGTAATTGGAATCTCGTAGAAGTGTTGGTTGCGCTCGATGAGGTAGGAGCGGGTTTGGTGGCCAGAACCGACGATATAATCGACTTTTTCGATGCGTTTGTAGGTGGTGTCTTGGGTGGGTCCCAGGCGGAATTCCAGAATGAAGAAATTGTTGCCGCTCCAATAGGGGTGGTAGGAATAGCCGGAGTGGGAATCGAAGATCACCTCTTCGGGGCCAAACCGCTCAATAATTTCCGATTTGGCAGGACGGTAAAGCGAACGGCCCATTCCCGTTTCCAGATAGGATTGGTAAATCTCCTTGTGGCAGGGCTGGCAGGAATTCATACCTACATATTGGGCTTCCGGCCCCAGGTTGAGGTAGTTGCCGGGAGGGTCGGAGGTGGCTGACTCCCCTGTACAACTGGCGAACCAGGCCAGGAGCAGGAGGATTGCAAAACCGCTTAAGTAAAGGTAAGTGGGACGCATACAGGGTGAAAGATAGGGAAATCTGTTATATTGACTTATTATTAACCTAATCCCAATAATAATTCTTATGAGTTGTTTGCAGAACGCCCAAGAGCTCTACGCCCTGATCGGTGAAGGAAAGTCACTGGAAGGATTTGAAAAGTTTTACGCTGACAATGTGGTCGTAGTTGAGGCCAATGGCGAAACCCGCAATGGCAAAGAGGCACAAAGGGCTGCCATCAATCAGTGGTACCAGATGGTTTCCGACTTTCATGGCGGCGGTGTTGGTTCCATCACTTCCAATGAAGAAACAGGTGTCGCCATGGTTGAGTCCTGGATGGACGTTTCCATGGGTGGGCACCGGATGAAAATGGAAGAAGTAGCCGTCCAGAAATGGGAAAATGGCAAGATCGTCCATGAGAGATTCTATTACGATGTGCCTCCCCAAGCTCCTCAGCAATAATCGTTGAGTGAGTATATTCTGGTATCCAGATCAAGTGAAAATGCGGATGGCAGGATTTAATTGGAAGCAGAAATTAAGCCCCAAAGGAAAGAAAACCCTTCGCAGGGTAGCGATGGTGGTCGGGAGTATATTTTCGGCTATCATCCTCATCGCCTGGGGAATTCACGACGATACCTTAACCCACTTTATTAAAGGGGGAAAATACCTTGACGGAGTGGTGAGCGGGAAAGATACCCGGATCGAAACCGGAGCCAAGGGGAGTAGCACCACTCACTATCTTGTCTGGGTGAACTTCCATTTTGATGGTGATCCCCAGAGAGTTCTGACAAGCACCTACGTTACCGAATCGCAATGGGAGGGTCTTGTGGAAGGGGACTCAGTCTCCCTGATTTACCAACCCGAAAAAATGTATGTCGCAGACAATGGGGAAATCTGGTTCCAGGACAATCCGATTCTGGAGATTGCTTTTCAGCCAGCCCTCAACCGCTTGCGGGTTTACCCATTTGCTGCCTGTGCCTTGCTTTTACTCGGATACTTCCCGTCCATAATGTGGCTTTTCAGGAAGCGAAAAGGTTGATGCTGTCTTTGAAAAATCAACTTTGACAAACCGATCCAGGCCATAGCCAATCCACCAGACGAAAATAGGAACTGCGAGGAAGAAAAACCGAGCGTAAGAAGAGACGAAAGTCAATCCAGCCAGGTAAAGGAACATAAAAGTGAGCAGGAGGAGCATTTCCGTAGGGAAGCGCTTGTGGTGACGAATGGTCGGATACAAGAACAGCAAACCCAGGACAAGGATAAATATATTCGGGACCAGATAGTAGAAAATTCCATTGGAGGGTTTCAGATAGGAGAGGGGATAGCTGAAAAGGGTTCGCCCCACATTGGAGACACAATTCAAGGCAAACTTCTTGGGGTGGGCTTTGATATTGGCAATGGCTTGTTTCTTGAGTGCATCGTCCTTGGCTACCGGATCAAGAGCCTGGATGGAGGCGAAGAACTCGCCGTGGTTTTCCATGAGTTTGGGGTGTTCCCGGAGGCTGGGGCCATGCCAATCTCCCAATTCATCTTCGAAAGGGCTGCTCATCCAGTAGAGGGAAAGTCCTCCTGAATTGCCCCAGTACATAGGCTTTCCGGTCAAAACGAATGTATAGGTCAGGTAGGGGAGCAGGAAGAGGGTTGCCAATCCCAAGGTGCGGGCCATGGCCTTTACTTTTCTGTGTTCCTTGTTGCGGAACCAGGCTATCAGCATCACCGCAGCAAGGAAGAAAACGACATAGCCGAAAATGATTTTGGTCAGGACAAGGTAGGCCCAGATACCGCCGGGAAGGAGGCACTGCTTCCAGCCAGGGGAGGGGTGATGGGCCAGGCGTGCCAGGGAAAATATGAGGGCCATGATCAGGAGAATGGTCAGGGCTTCGGTCATCAGGGCCGGGAGTGCTTCGCTGTAAAGCGGATAGTAGCAGCAAAACAGGAGGGAAAGCAGGTAGGATTTGGAACGGTCAAAGTAATGGGAAAGTGCTTTGAAAAAGAGAATGGCGGCCAGGAAGAAATAGATGGCGTTCATCGCTTTGGGAATCCAGAGAGGGGTATCAAAGGCACGGAATGGCATCAAAGTAATGGAATACCCGGGGCCACTCCAAAGGAAACGGTCTCCGTTTAGATCGTGAAAATGACCGTGGAGCAGGTTGTCGGCAAACCCCCAGTACCTGACTTCGTCCCCCACGAGTAGACTGTTGTCACTTTGGGTAACTGCGATCCCCAGCCAAAGCAGCAGAAAGGGAATGAATATGACCCAAGGGGAATACTTTGAAAGGGAATTAACAATGCGAACAATCATTTTCAGAACCCGATTTGATGCAAGCAATATAGGAAAGAAGGCTTTCATCTGTAGCCTTACGGGGCAGGATTTGTGTATGTAAGAAAAGTGCATCAAAATACGCTATTATATGTCGGGGGAGGACCCTATTGCTGATAATTGTCTTTTTTTGAGGTGTAGTTAAATATTTTCGGGAAATAGTGCTTGTAAGAAGTTAAATAGTTTCATACATTTAGAGGGTTGATTCTACTTGGGGTAAACCCCTTTGAATCAGCAAACGATCAACTTAACGCCTTGGTCATCGTTTTTTACAATGCCGTTTTGTGTTTCAGATTTCAGGAAATGGCTGTTCTTTAATCAACTAGTAGTAACCCAATTTCAGTTTTTCTCTTATGAACCTTCAATCAACTGGGGATTCCCGGACCAACGAGACAGGACGATGTTCCGGCTCAACTTTCCGGACTACGAATCAGAATTCAATCCAATCCCCCTCCATCCCGATAGGCTTTTTGTCGCGAACGCTTCTCCTCATCACGATGGTGATGTTAAGCATTGGCAGTAGTCTCCAGGCGAGTCACCTCGCTGGTGGCGAAATCGTATTTGAAAATGTAACCGGAAACATATACCGTGTTCGCCTGTCAGTCTATCGGGACTGTAGCGGAGTTCCCTTGGGACCTACTCAGACTATATCTTTCAATCCAATCAATTCGGGTTCAACCTTTATCCTTCCCCGGATTGCGATAGATGACATAACCCCTCTTTGCCCCGCTCAGGTATCCAATTGCTCAGGAGGATCTGTTCCTGGCTATGAAGAGCATGTCTATGAGGCATTGATTACTTTCAACGCTTTGCCCCAGGGCCAGGTATATACAATCAGTTGGGAAAGTTGTTGTCGGAATCCTTCCATCACTACCCTGGCAACGCCATCCGCTGATGCATTCTATATAGCTACTACTTTAAATCCGAATATTACCAACAGTTCACCGGTTTTCCAGAACAGTGCTTATGTAACGCTCTGCGCTGGTCAGCCTGCGATCATCAGTCCAAGTGGAACTGATCAGGACAATGACCAGTTGGTTTATTCTCTTTCTCCTTGCTTTGAAACCTTGGGACAGCCCGTGATATACGCTGCCGGTTTCAGCGGCAACAATCCTTTGTCCACTTCAACCGGATTTTCTTTGAACTCCAGCAACGGGGCACTCTCCTTCACACCGTCTACGGCCGGTGAAGTGGGCGTAATTTGCTTCCTGGCTGAGGAGTTTCGAAACGGCGTGAAGATTGGTGAAATTTTCCGGGACATTCAGGTCCGCGTCGAAAACTGTAACAACCAGGCACCAGTGCTGACCCAGGTATTGAACCAGGTTGTAAATGTTGGGCAGCAATATTGCGTTACTATCAATGCTTCTGATGCTGACTTGGATGACATCACCTTGACCGCTATTTCAAGTGTCGGCACTTTCACTCAACTTACTTCTACCCCAGGCGCTGCCTCGGGGCAATTTTGTTTTACGCCTTCATTGGCCCAGGCAGGTAATACTTATACAATTACCATCAATGGGCAGGACAATGCTTGCCCTGCCCCGGCAACCGGATCTTCAACTTTTAACATAACCGTTCCGCTACCATGTACAGGTGTAGCGACAGCAAGCGGAACCGATGCGACTTGTCCCAACTCCAATGATGGTACCGCCACGGTCCAGATTCAAAACTTCACCCCACCCATTCAGTATACCTGGAGCAATGGCGGATTTACCCAAACCATCACCGGGCTTTCACAGGGTACTTACTCTGTAACGGTCGCTGACGGTAATGGCTGTGTAGACTTTGCAACTGTTTCCATTGGCTCAGGTGTTTCTACGGTTTCATTGAATACTACTTTTAACGGTTCTGATTGTGGTGGGAATACCGGATCAATCACTGCCGTGGCTTCTGGTGGACAAGCACCCTATACCTACACCGTCACTGGTGTTGGAAGCAACACTACCGGTATCTTCACCAATCTTAGCTCTGGATTTTATCTGGTCAGCGTGGTAGATGCCAATGGTTGTGATGCAGTTGCAAGCGGAAACATTGGCACTTCTGCTGATGTGATTCCACCAGTTATCACTGGTGTTCCTGCAAATGCTGCTGTATCATGTGATGCGGTACCTGGACCTGCTTCCCCAGTTGCCATCGATAATTGTGATGGCAATGTTCCGGTCTCATTCTCTGAGAATATTATTCCCGGTAACTGCCCCAACAATTATGTCATCGTTCGCACCTGGACTGCCGCTGATGCAGCTGGTAATACTGCTTCTGCGAATCAGACCATTACAGTCAATGACTCAACCCCTCCTACCATCACCTGTCCTCCAGCCCTTACGCTGAATTGCGGTGACGACACCAGTGTTGGTGCCACCGGTTTGGCTACTGCAATTGACAATTGCACCAGCACGGGTGGTGGAACTACTACCACGACTTATGGACTGGCAGATTCTACTGGTAATCCTGTCATCAATTACTGCGGTCCTTTTACGCCATGTTTCGGAACCCAGCCGAATTGGGGAACCGTAACTCTCGCCAACACCGGTGGTAATTATACCCTTACCGTTGTCATGAACAGTGGGTGGTTGATCGAAGGTGTTTCCTTCAAGCTGGGAGCTTCATCTGGTGATTTCACCGCTGATGCCTTGGGCAATCCCATTGTGGATGCATCCTGGCAGACGGTTGACTTGAGTCTGAATCCACTTCCTGGTATTCAGCAAGTCTTTACCATTCCTGCCAACCAGTGTGGCCTTGCAGGTCTTGTTTTGAATGTAGGAACACCAAGCTTCTTCACCGGGCTTGAGCCTTCGAGTCGCCGTCGTCTCTTCCTGCTCAACCCAGGATTTGCCAGTGACCCAATTGCCAACAATTCTGACAACCTTGCCGGGCTATGTGTCCAGGGAGGAACGGGCCCAGCCATTACCTTCAACGACAGCTTCACAGCGGCTTGCGGTCAGACTGGTACCATCACTCGGACCTTCACTGCCACTGACGAATGTGGAAATACTGCCGCCTGTACTCAGACCATCACCACCATTGACAATGTTCCTCCGGTTGCTTCCTGCCCGGCCAGCATTTCTGTCAACAACGATGCTGGAGTTTGTGGTGCTGCAGTGACATTCGCTCCCTCTGCAACTGATAATTGTGGGAACGCTACCGTTACCACCACAGTCGCAAGTGGAAGTACCTTTAATATTGGAACCACTTCCGTCCTGGCAAACGCGACGGACGATTGTGGAAATACAGATACCTGTAACTTCAGTGTCACGGTTACTGACACAGAGAATCCAAGCATATCATGTCCTGCTGCAACAACTGTAAGTTGTGCTGCGGACGTTCCCACTTCGGATTTGAATGCGGTTGGCATCAGTGACAATTGTCCTGGAGCTACTGCATCCTTCGGTGGTGATGTAAGCAATGGTGGAGCTGGTTGCCCCGGCAATCCAGAGATTATCACCCGTACTTACACCGCCACGGATGCAGCTGGAAATACTGCCCAGTGTACCCAGGTCATTACAGTTGAGGACCAGATTGCTCCTACGATCACATGTCCCTCGAATGTTACCCTGGCATGTGGTGCAGATACCAGCGTTGCCTCAACCGGCAATGCAACGGCTTCAGATAACTGCGGAATTACTCAACCCGTCTCACCACTTGGTTCCAATACCGGAAACGGTCTTGGTGGAAACGGATTCCCCGGACTGTCTGGTACCACTGCCACGCAGAGTTCACCCGGCCAATCAGGAACGCTTTCCTCCTTCCCCGGAGCTTCCAGTCCGCTACTCGCAATTGCTTCGATTTCACGCAGCGATGTTTTCGTAGCTGGCTGTGGGCAGACAGGTGCCATTACCCGGACCTTTACTGCCACCGATGATTGTGGAAATGTTTCGAGCTGTGTCCAGACAATTACCATTGAGGACAATATTGCGCCCATCGTAAATTGTCCCACCAATATCAACGTCAGCAATGACGCTGGTACTTGTGGAGCAGCGGTAACTTTCGCGCCTTCTGCAACTGATAATTGTGGCAATGCCACGGTAGCTACGGATATCGCAAGTGGAAGCACATTTAATGTTGGATCCACCACTGTCACTGCAACGGCAACTGATGATTGTGGCAACACGGCTACTTGTACCTTTGATGTAGTCGTTACCGACACAGAAATTCCAACCATTGCTTGTCCTGCCCCAACAACAGTAAGTTGTGCAACTGATGTACCTGTCGCCAATGTGGCTGATGCGACCGCCAGTGACAACTGCCCCGGCGTAACCGTCGCTTGGGTCGGAGATGCCAGCAATGGTGGTGCAGGTTGCCCCGGCAATCCTGAGATCATTACCCGCACCTATGAGGCTACCGACGCGGCTGGAAACACCGCATCATGTACCCAGATCATTACCATAGAGGATCAGATTGATCCTACCATTACTTGTCCTCCAAATGTAACTGTTGCATGTACCGATCCTACCGATCCTTCTGCAACCGGACTCGCAACTGCCATTGATAACTGTACTGGTGGTTCTGGAGGAGGTGGCACTTCAGTGACCTATAACCTCATTGACTCCTTAGGAAATTCCATTATTAATTATTGTGGTTTCCTTCCATGTAGCGGCACCCAGCCAGGCTGGGGAACAGTTGATATTGCCTCTTCAGGCGGTAACTATACCATCACGGTCAGCATGTCTAACCCCTGGCTCATCGAAGGTGTATCCTTTAAGCTGGGCGCCAGTGCAGGTGACTTCAACTTCAATGCTTTGGGGAACCCGGAGCCTGATGCCTCCTGGCAGTTCATCGACCTGAGCTTCTTCCCACTACCTGGTGCAAGCCAGTCCTTCACCATTCCTGCTAACCAGTGTGTACTGACAGGTTTGGTATTGAATGTTGGAACTCCGAGCTTCCTAAGTGGACTTGATGCCAACAGCCGCCGCAGGCTCTACATCAGCAATCCTGGCTTTGCCAGTGATCCTGTCACGAATCCCGACAACAATCTGGTAGGACTTTGTTTCCAGGGAGTACCTAGTGGTCCATCCATTACCTTTACTGATGCAACCACTTCAGGTTGTGGCAGTAGTGGTAGCATCGTTCGTACCTTTACCGCGACCGATGCCTGTGGAAACACTTCTACTTGTGATCAGACCATTACGACTATCGACGTTGTTGCTCCGGCTATCACTTGCCCAACCAATGTTAACGTTAACAATGACCAGGGACAGTGCAGTGCAGTTGTGAATTTCGCAGCTACTGCTACTGACAATTGTGATGCCAACCCAAGCATTACCTACTCTCAGGGTAGTGGTACATCATTCCCTGTAGGAATTACCCAAGTGGTTGCGACCGCTACCGACGCATGTGGCAACAGTGCAAACTGTACCTTCGATGTGCAGGTAAATGACAATGAGCTTCCCATCGTGATCTGTCCTTCAGACACCACGATTACCTGTGAGCTTGACAGTCTCCCTGCTGATCCCAATGATGTAATTGCATCAGATAACTGCGGTATTGTTTCGGTATTGCTTTCAAGCGAAACCAACAACGGTGCCCTTGGTTGTATCACTGACCCACTCATCTTCACCCGTGTATACGAAGTGGTAGATGTAAACGGAAACATCGAAGTTTGCAGCCAGGAGATTACGGTTATTGATACCGTTGTTCCGGTAATTACTTGTCCTTCCGACACCACTATCAGTTGTGATATATCTCCGAATCCGTCCAACACTGGTTTTGCAACCGGATTTGACAACTGTGAACTCAGCCTTACCAACGTAAATGCCGCTGTTCACCCAACCGGTCTTCCATGTGGGACCGTATTGGAATACGATCTGAGAGACAATACCGGAAGTGAGGTTTCTGACTTCTGCCAATTCTGTGGTACGAACTATCCGGATTGGGGAACTGTAGAAATGTTGAACGACTCTACTGACTTCATCCTTTACTATGAACTTTCATTTGGTTGGGTTGTAGAAAGCATTGATTGGGTTGCGCAAGATCCAAACGTTATGACCTATACCAATGGCATTCCGAATATCGGCAGTTCATGGGAGCAGGAAGTATACAATAGCCAGAATCTTCCAACGGTTGGCAGTGTGCGTTTACCTACAGGGGCACTTGCTCAAAATTGCAATGGGGTAGCCGTTCGCTTCAACATAGCCTTCAATGATTTCTTCGGAGGGGTGATACCTCAATCCCGAAGAAGTGTATGGCTTTACGATCAGCAGTCAACGCAGAACCAGGCGCTTCAGACTCCTTTTGCAACTGAATACTGCGTGCAGCCTTGTCTGGTTGAAAACTATCCTACGATATTCTTCAATGACTTGGTAACAGCCGGTAGTTGTGATCAAAACAGTACAATTACCCGTACCTGGACCGCTGAAGACCTTTGTCAGAATGTCGCTGTTTGTACTCAGGTTATCAACGTTGTCGACACGACTGCTCCTACAATCACTTGTCCTGCTGACATTTCGGTATCCACCGATACCGGTGTATGTAGCGCAGATGTTAGCTTTATGGCCAGCATCGGAGACAATTGTGACCCTACCCTCAACCTTAACTATTCCACTGCCTCCGGTTCTACCTTCCCGGTTGGTACTACACCAGTGACGGCTACGGTTTCAGATGATTGTGGCAACACTTCAACCTGTTCCTTCAATGTTACCGTGAATGATACTGAGGCTCCGATTGCAGTTTGTAACAACCTGACCGTCCAGTTGGATGCGAATGGTAGTGCTACGATCACGGCTACAGATGTAGACGGTGGCAGCAGTGACAACTGCGGCATTGCGAGCACATCTATTGACAATGGCAGCTTCAGCTGTTCCAATGTCAGCAGTGGTTCTA
>CAYGRE010000118.1:0-20112 GCA_964352215.1 uncultured Bacteroidia bacterium | reverse complement strand
CTTGTATACTCTTCCAGCTTTGGAGCCCCCACCGAGATTGAGGTGGAAATGGCGAAATTGGTTGCTGAATTGGTTCCTTCTATTGAGAAAGTACGGATGGTCAATTCCGGTACGGAAGCCACTATGAGTGCGATTCGTTTGGCGAGGGGCTATACCGGTAAAGATAAATTCATCAAGTTTGAGGGCTGTTACCATGGCCATGGGGACAGCTTCCTGATCGCTGCTGGTAGCGGGCTTGTCACCTTGGGAATTCCGAATAGTCCTGGTGTCACCAAGGGAACGGCTGCCGATACTTTGCTTGCTAAGTTCAATGACCTGCAAAACGTGCAGGAATTGGTAGGCAAGCACAAAGGTGAAATCGCAGCCATCATACTGGAGCCTGTTGCGGGCAATATGGGACTGGTGCTTCCAGATCCAGGGTTCCTGGAAGGGCTTCGCACTTTGTGCGATGCAGAAGGGATCATCCTCATCTTCGATGAAGTGATGACTGGCTTCCGGCTGTCTCTGGGCGGAGCCCAGGAATTGCTGGGTGTTACGCCCGACCTGACCTGCCTGGGCAAGATCATCGGCGGTGGCCTTCCAGTTGGCGCCTATGGTGGCAAAGCGGAAATCATGGACTATGTTTCTCCTGCCGGCCCCATTTACCAGGCTGGTACCTTATCCGGGAATCCGGTTGCGATGCATGCAGGCATTACCATGCTCAGAATGCTCAGGGATCATCCAGAAATCTATTCCCAAATTGATCAGACGACCGCAACCCTGGCCGAGGGAATGCAAGAACGATTTGATGCTGCTGGTGTGCCGATGTGCATCAATCGGATTGGCTCCATGATTACCTTTTTCATGCAATCAGGCCCGGTGCATAACTTCGATGAGTCCAAGCAGTCCGATCTCGATCGCTTTGGAGCATTTTTCCGTGCCATGCTGGAACGCGGCGTCTACTTCCCTCCCAGCCAGTTTGAATCCCTTTTCATCTCTACCTGTATTGAACAGAAAGAAATCGATCATATCCTTCAGGCGGCCGAAGAAAGTCTCCAAACGCTTTAAGGGATACCCGCAATTGCCGCTTATTCCTTGAAATTCAGGTAAAAAACACGGATATTGAGGACTTTCAGCCGACTTATGCGCTCAGTCCGATCCGTAACCAATGAAGCAGCCATTATGAAGCAACACCTCCTGGTAATTGCAACTTGCTTATTGCTGGGATTCAATGCGGGTTTCGCCCAAAATGTTGGGATCGGAACGACCTCTCCTTTGAACAAACTCCATGTCCAGGTAACGGGCTCCTCTGACGGAATCAGGATTGACAATGTCAGTGAGGTAGGCAACGTAATTCTGCAATTTCGCCTGGAAGGCGTTTCCAAGTTTACGATGGGGGTGGATGATGCCGATGATGACAAGTTCAAGATCGGTACTTCCAGCCTGACCAACAATACTGCTTTTGTCATTGAGCGGGACATGGAAATCGGGATCCGTACCACTGAACCCGGACACATGCTCCACATGACCAATGGCGGTGGGTCGGTAGGGTCCAACTCAATGGCTGCCTTTGAAAACTATGACCAGGTAGGAGTTGCCCTGGCGAGCTACAACCGTAGCCTTGAAAATGCCAACAATGCCTTTGAGGGAGTTACTTACTTTCAGAATGGCATTAATAACCCGGCTGGGGTATTAGGGCTGGCCATCGCAGAGCAAACCCAAAACAATGTCGCCACCATCGGGGTGGTTGGTCATTCCAACCTCTGGCAAGGGATTGGAGTGGTTGGAAGCCGGCGTTTTGACCTCGGTCCTGACCTCGGATTTGGCGGGCAATTTTACTATGACATAGGTTATACCGGAGGATTGTACACCATTTCAGACCGAAAAACCAAAGAGGACATTGCCCCCCTGAATCATGCCCTTGATATCGTTAACCAGCTTCAACCGGTTTCCTATACCTACAATACTGAGCGCTACCCCAATATGGGATTGCGCCGAGGACTGGAATACGGATTTGTCGCCCAGGAAATTCAGGCCATATTGCCGGAGATTACCGCGCGAAAGACTTTCCTGACCAATGCGACCGGCAAACGCTTGCCCCATCAACCTGCCAGCCTTGAGTCTGAAGAATTTGTGGTCATTGATTATACCCGCCTGATTCCCATTCTGACCCAAGCCATCAAAGAACAGCAAATTGCAATCGATGCTTTGGAAGCAGAGGTCGAGCGTCTTCGGGAAGAATTGGATGCCAATCAACCCAAACACTGAAAAGATGGTCGCCTGGAAACTGGTCCCCCTCATACTTGGTCTTTTACTCCATTTTGCAGAGTTGGGCGCTCAGGTTGTCTTATACAATGGTGGAACTGTGATTCAGGTTGAGGAGAGCGCCATTCTATATGTGCAGGGTTCTTACGAAGCTGGAAATGGAACTGACTCACCCGGAATGATCGGACTTTCCGGAGAAATGGTCATAGAAGGCGATTGGGTAAACAATAGTTCGGGCTCAGGATTCATGGTCTCCGATACAGGCACACTCAAACTGGTCGGGCTCAATAATCCCCAAACGATCTTGGGCAACTCCCCTACCCGCTTTCCCAATTTGCATTTGGCCAGACCAGGATTAGGGAAGCAGGTTCTCTTACAAATTGATTGTGAGGCATTCGGCTTTCTAAACCTCGAGGACGATGTCCTGAATACAAGAGATTTTTCTTTCTTCCTCAGCAATTCCAATCCCAATTCCCTTTTGAGGAATGAAGGAAATACTACTCCTTTCCTGACCAATGCCGATGGCGGCTATATCATCTCCTCTCTCGGGAGCTTTTCCCGAAGATTATCTCCGGATTTTAAGTTTGATGAGTACTTGTTCCCGATGGGTAATTCCGCCAGATGGCAGCCTGTAACCATTGCTGCCGATCTTGACAGCAGCAATGTATATACGGTGCGTTTCGTTGATGAACCCCCGCCTGCTCTTTTTGCCCTTGACAGCAATCTGTCTTCCATCAATCCGGACTGGTACCATCTTATTCATCGGTCTGGAAATGATGCAAAAGAACGCATTCGCATTTTTTACGATCCTGTGACCAGCGATATATGCAATCCTGCTGAAGTCAGCCTTGCCCAGTACCAGGATCAGCAATGGAGCGATTTGCCCAATACATATAGCTATTCCGGTGGCAATTACCTTTCCTCTACCGAAGTGAAGAATTATCCTGAGTCTGCTATTTCCCCATTTTCGAGTTCTTATTTTGCTTTGGCTGGACGCATTCAGGCAGATGGAAGCCCATCTTGTGCATTCCCCCCCGAGCTTCTTCAATTGACTGTGAGTACTGAAGAATCCGGATTTTTACTTCAGTGGGAAGTAGAACCAAAGCCCAACCTCACCGGATATTTGATTGGCAGAAGTGAGTCAGGATTCAACTTTATTGATGTTGGTTGGCACAGTGCCAGTACTGCAACTGTTCCTTCGGTTGCCTACAGCTATCTTGACTCCAATGTGGTACAGAACCAAAGGTATTTTTACCGAGTTGAGGAACTCGACATCAATGGAGGCAACAAATTATCCAATGTTGTTGAAGTGATCTTATTGGGTGACCAGTCTGTTTTAATCGGGGAATTGTTTCCAAATCCAAGTACAGGACAAACAAGTATCTGGTTGAGTACAACTGAGGAGATGCCCCTTGAAATCAACATTTATAATTCAATTGGGCAGCGTGTATTCCGGGAGAATCTGAATGCGGAAGAGGGCTACCAAGTCTTCCAGATCAGGCCAGACCACCTTTCTTCCGGCAGCTATATTGTGCTCGTCAAGTTCCCGGGAGGCCAGACAGTTCGAAGGTGGATGGTCGATTGAGTCAGGATTGGTGTCGATTGCGCCAGGATTGGTGTCGATTGCGCCAGGATTGCTGATCGATTGAGCCAGGATTGGCGAAAGTCTATGGCTCATTGATCAGATTTTACCTAGATTTGAATGCAATTATAAAAACCTACATCTCAATGTTGAATCAATACAAAATCCTCTTACTGGCCTTCCTACTGATTGGAACTTCTCAAATGGCCCTTGGTCAAAAGAACAAAGAACCATTGCCAGGTGGCAATGAAAAAGTGGAGTTTTATCAGCAGATGTATGAGCAGAGTCTCAAATTCAACGACCTCTCAGTAGCTACCCAGGCGGTTCACAGTATTTTGGTGATTGACCCATCGGCCACAACCTGGCTCGACACGCTTGCGACCATCTATTTCCAGAGGGGTGCCTTTGCTCAGTGCCTTTTGACTTCCACTGAAGCCCTGAAAAATACACCTGATAATCTGACCACCATGGAAATGGCGGCGGTCTGTAAAGAAAACCTTGGATTATTGAAGGAGGCGCTGGCAGATTACGAGTTGCTCTACAGCAAATCACAAAACATTTTCCACATGTACCAAATCTCGACCATCCAGTTTGGGTTGAAGCGGTTTGGCGAATGTGAGCAAACTGTCAACCGGATGTTGGCAGATCCCCGTGGCAAAGAAGAAACCATCCTTATCAGTACCGATCGAGGTCAGCAAAGGGTTCCTTTCTATGCAGCCTGCCAAAATCTACTCGGGGTTTTGATGCTGGACCTTGGCAAAAAAGAAGATGCAAAAAAGCACTTTGACCAAGCAGTACAGATCTTTCCGGATTTTGTGTTAGCCAAGGCCAACCTGGAAGCTATTGCAAAGCAGTAATTTTCCCAACTAGCGTCTGGAATTGCTGGATATTCCCGTGGTGGGGTTTCGAAACTACATTCCCATCCAATAAATCCAAGATTGGGGGTATTTATCCTTGGACTCAACCATCTTTGCAATTACTTGTTCCTTATCGGTTGACTTGTAACTGTATACCCGGTGATAGTTTCCTTGATAACGTGGGCGAATAACCTTCCCTCCCATTTCACCTCGAAGTGATTTGGCATTAGAAGGATCTTTGGCAGAAGCGATTACAAGGTAATAGACTCCCGGCTCAGCATAAGTTCCTACTATTTCAAAGCCATCATCTGGTGAATCATTGACTTCTACGTCCTTCCAATCATCTTCAGTCCCATTGGTACTATCACCTTTGACGCTTGTACTGTCAGTTCCGTCTATGGCTAATCCATCCCGTCCGGCACCATCTTTATCAACGATTCCTCCACCGTCATTGTCACCTCCCCCAGATATCCAGCCCCAACTTACCAATTGTTCCCGGACCTGATCGCGCATGATCACTCCGGTGGCAGATGCCCCTAACAACAATAAGAGAAGAATGATCCAAATCCAGGCACGGCTTCGCTTTTTCCGGGGTGGTTCAGGCTCGCCCTGATCAACATATTCAGGCACACCGGCAACTTCACTGGGCTCACCGGCAATTTCATTAGGCACACCTGCAACTTCACTGGGCAAACCTGCAACTTCATTGGGCACAGGAGTCTTCGCCAATGCAATCGGCTTGGACGGCTTATCTATTTCCTTGTCTACGGGCTTATTTATGGATTTATCCTTCGCCTCGACTTCCTTTGGTGATCCATGCAATGTGAATTCCAAAGGCTGCAAACCAAAGAAATTCCCTTGCTGTGATTCCAGGCTTTCGTCGGCCGTGAATTTCACTTCCTTTTCTTTGCTCAGTTGTAGACGACCTACCCCTGGTACTACCAGTTCCTCGCCTTTCTTCAACTCCCTCACCAACCAAGCCTTGATTTCAGAAACACCTGTTGGCACCTTCCCTACGGCTTCCTCTCCATGGCTAATCGAACGTGCAAGAAACTTCTCCAACCTGTCCACATACCGTTCTCCCTTTTCAAGGATGAACCGCTCACCTGGAGGGCGAATGATATTGGTTTCACGATCAATATGTGCAGGGAAATGACTGCGTCGAAAGGTCCCTACTCCGGGGATAGAGAAGACCTCCAATTGTTGGAAGGCCAGTTGAAGTGTACTTTTCGGGTCAGTCTTCATTCAGGTTCTTAGAACGAAAGAGTCGCACCTGCTTTTACGTCGAAAGGACGAACCTGGTAGTTATGCCAGTTGAAGTAGGTACTTCCCAAGAGATTGTTCAACTCCAAAAATATGGAAATCCTCTTGGAAAACCTATAATCAGCCGACAGGTTGACATCAGCCACAAATCCTTGCTCAATTGGAATCCCGAGGGAATCCAGGCTCATGGTTCTATTGCCGTACAGGTAAATCTCAGTCGAAACCCAAACTTTCTTGGCGAAGTTATATGAAGCAAAAAGGTCTATCTGGGTATTGGCAACTCCAAAGTTGGCAGCCACATTCGAAGTTTGGAAATTCCTGAAATGACCGGTGACACCAGCACGTATCTTATCGTCCTTATTGAACAGCAATGCGATTTCGGACCCGGTCTCTACGAAGCTCGAATCATAAAGGAGGTCAAAATAGGCTCCATTTTCAGGCGTAAAGAAGATCAGTTGATCCCTGACCCGCTTGGAATAGCCGTTTATACTCGCAGTGAAATACTTGGCAAAATTTGCATCCAGGCCTACGAAGAAGTGGAATTGGTTGCTGGTTGGTCGGATGTCAGGCTGGCGGGCCATGTATCGGTTTCTTTCGATTAGATCGTACCAACGGTTGTACTCCATCCCGCCGATCAATCCTGCAGAGGCTTTCAGCTTGTCCTCTACCAGATCGTAAGAGGCCCTAAGATGGGGATAGGCTTTGAACTGAGAGGTAGAGTCGCCGTAAGAGTTGACCTTCAGGCCAGCCTGGGCAAAAAACCGGTTCTTCTTGTAGGTTACCGATGGAGTGAAGTCCAGAAAGAATCGGTTCAGACTTGTGGAATCAAACTTGAAAGAGGTGAATGTCAATTGTGAGCTGATATCTGCATAGAAATTATCGACCACCTTCCAATTCAGGCTTGGAAGTACACTCATGTGCAGTTCACGGTTCTGGTAACGGTCAAAATAACCTTCGAACTGAAGCCCTATATCATAATTGATTTTCTCTGGGTTGAAATTACTCAAGGCTGATACCCCAAAATCAATCCGGGTATAGGTATTGCGAATGGAATCTTTCAAATCGGGACGGTCTTGCGAAGCCAAACTGTCAGCGAAATAGAAATAATTCACATTGTCGAGCCCGAAGTGTCCCTTGAGGGTGCTGGTTTTAGTATAATATTCCCCTGTAATCCCCCCCCGGTCCTCTCTGAACTCTGCATAATCAACAAATCCATTGGAGGAAGAAAGGTGAGAGAAGTCCAGCCCTACTCTACCACTGGTATTTCTACCGGAGGCCAAATGCAATTGTGCGAATGGAGTCGCAAAACGCCCATACCCAACCTTTATAAAATTGTTCTGTAGGGCCCCCCACTTCTCTTTCTGGGGTTTTTGCATTCTCGGCTTCAATGGCTCGTAATCAGTATTAGCCTGTACCTCTACTTCTTCATATTCAAATTCTCTTTGCTCTGCCTTTACTGCTGTTCCAGGCAAGTCTACCGGAGGTTTGTCTAAGTCCGAGAGGTTAGGCTCGTAATCATTGGTCATCTCCATATTGTCATTGACGATCCCTCCCTGGGCAACCATTACCACAGGTGCAAACAACAGGATCATCAAGCTGCAAATCTTCTGAATGGTTTTCATTGGTCGCCCTCCTCATTTTCGTTAAAACCGTCAACATCCTCTTCTGGTGTTTCGATGGACCCGGAATTCCGTGCGGCCTCCAATTCGGCAAGCCGTTCCCTGGCTTGCTTTTTGACATCCTCAAAGGCATCCTGATTTGCAAGACTCTCCAAGGTGCCTTTAGTAGCCTGGAATGTATCACCAAGTGCGACATAATCCTCCGCAAGGATCAGGTATGCCCTGGCTTTCCAATAGTTATAACTCGTATACTGATCTTTCAGATAGAATGCGGCAATCTTGGATTGTTCGTATTCTCCCCGATCGAAAAGGATTCGGACAAGGTAGTATTGGCTTTCTGCTCCAAACACATTTTCATGGTCCTTCTCAATTTCTGAGAAAATGCGGAAGGCATCGTCGGTGGATCCGAGGAAGTATTCACAGGCCGCAATCTGGACCCTGGCTTTGGTTCGGGAATAATCAGTTGTATTGGGATCAGAATAAATTGCCAGCAGTTCTGTCTTGGCAGCCTGGAAATCTTCATTTGCCAAATGAGTTTGGGCTTTGCCAAATTGAGCACCCAGACGATCCGCCAGTTTATCGGACTTCTCCTCCATGGCGGTGTACAACTCCATGGCAGCCATGTACTTTTCTTCCTCGTACAGAAGATCAGCGGCGGCCTTCAGAGCTTTCACTGTGTACTCATTGGCTACGGCTGAACTGTATACATATTCGTAATCTTCCAGGGCACGCTCATTTTCCTTAAGGGCTTTGTTGGATTCACCCCGGAAGTAATGCGCATGGTAATCATATTGTCCCCTCGGATAATCCGAGATATAGTTCGCGTATTTGTCCCTGGCTGACGAAAAGTTGTCCTCAAAGAAACGCATATCCGCAACTTCAATGGCCAGGTTTTCCATTTCTGCGTTGCCCCCTCCACCACTGTTAGGACACTTTTCACGGTACTGTGCCTCTACCTGATCGTATTCTGAAGGTCGCAACAGGTTGGAAAGACCGCTAAGGGCCACGGTCACATTGCTGGTACTGTTACAATAATCATAAACAACTTGCTTATAATATTTCACAGCCAGTTCCTTATTTCCACTTCGCTCCTCTGAAATTGCCAACCGGGACAGGGCCGATGGCACAAAAGGGCTGTCTTTATGATCCCGGATCAAGATGCGACAATACTTCGCACAATTTTGAGAGTCGTTCAGCCAGGTCAGATAAGTCTCCGAAGCTGTGATGAGTGCATCATCGCGGTACTCACTCTTGCGGTAGTTGGCAGCCAACTGGACGTGGGTCTCAGCTGCACGCTGATAATCAGACTTTCTAAAGTAGAGCAGGCCGATCTGGTACAATGCGTAATCCACATGCATGGCATTGAAATCCTTGACCTGCTTGTAGTACCGCAAGGCACCAGCATAATTCTTCAAAGCGAACTCGCAATCTCCAGCTCTGAGAAGTGCATCCACATACAATTCTGAATCATCTTTCCGATCTGCCAATCCGATGTATTTCTCAAAGCTTTTGCCAGCGGCATCGTATTCTTTCTGGCGCAATTGTGACCAGGCAACCCCGTAATAGGCCAAAGCGAAGTTTTCGTGTTTAGCGGCGTAAGGCTGCCGAATAAAAGCATTGTAAGCCGGGATGGCTGCTGCGTAGTTACCCATCCTGTACTCTGCCTCCGCATTCCAGAAATAGGCATTCATGGTGGTCGCCTGATCCTGGTTTTGGTTCAATGCCTTTTTGAAGTAATCGGTAGACTCTTCGTACATCTCTTGTTCGAAAAGTTGTACCCCATAAGAGAAGCAAGCTCTCTGATAGGCAGTTCTCGAACGCGGAGTCTTCAATCCATCTTCATCTTCGAGGTAATCGATGGCGTCTTTGAAATTGCTGCTATATACCAGAATCTCACCAATCAGGCTGGTTCCCTCTTCCCGGTGATCTGATCCGGGATAATCGTTTAGAAACTTTTGTAAACTGGTAAGGGCATCCTCGTAATAGCGTGTCTGAAAACTGACCTTGCTATTCAAAAACAATGCTTCCTCGCGGATTTCCTGGTTGAAATCCATATCCGCTGCCTTAGCATAGGCGGTGCGTGCATTTTCATATTTCTCCACCTTGAGAAAACAATTGCCAAGGTAATAATAGGCATTTTGGGCGATCTCATCGTCTGGTGTGAGACAGCGTTCAAATCGCTGGCGGGCCTGGGCAAAATCCTTGATCTGGTAAAAACTGTATCCCATTCTGTACTGACCAGAACGGTTAAGGACCCCACCACGGGCAGCTTCGAACTTTTCAAAGTATTCCACTGTTTTGGCGAAATTTCCTCGGTCAAAGGCTGAATTACCCAGAATGAACCAGACCTGATTGTTTGATCCTCGTCCACGGGTATCTTTTGTCAGGGTTTCTCCCAATGCATCCAACTCATCATACCGTTTGAGCTTCAGCAGACAGCTCGCCTTGTAAACATCAAGCCCATCCGAAAATTCATTGTCAGGGTCAATCTTGGTAAAAGCATTGTAGGCCTCGTTGTAGTCCCCATTCTCATAGGACATCATGGCGAAATAGTAGGATGCCTGCTGTCCGTAGGTGCTCTTATCAGATTGGATCTGCCGGAACATATTCATTGCTTCCCGGTTTTTCCCCATCTCATAATAGCAATACCCCTGCATAAACCGTGATTGGACCATGTCCTCGCGCTTGAGTTTGCTGTGGTCAACCTTTTTCAAGTAGGGCAAAACCTGGTCATAATCCCGGCGCATAAAGTAGAGTTTCCCGATATAAAAACGGGATTCATCGACTTTGGGATGGGTAGGATGTTCGAAAATGAACTTTTCGAAGAGGGATTGGGCATCGCTGTGAAGGAGATTGAAGGCAGCGAAAGCATGGTAAAACCTGGCTTCGGCCTGAAGATTGTTATGATGTGAAGGGTCATACGAGCTGGCACTGAGCCGCATATACTCTTCGAGTTTTGTTTGCGCAGCACCATATTTCTCTTTGTCAATCAACTCGATAGCATCTTTGTAGATGGCGAGGAGATCATTTTCAGAGGGTTGCTGAGCATGGCCGCGGGTGGCCACCAACATAATGAATATGAACAAAACTCCTTTCCCTGCGGGGAACAAGCTGCTCCCGATCCGATTTCTCATAGATCAATACTTTATCGTGAGTCCTAAGCTGGGTAGAAGTGGAAGCTGATATATTGTCGCAAATCTTACTCTGTCGAAATAGAATACGTTCCTACGGTTGTAAAGGTTCAGGGCACTGGCCTGAAGTTCTACCATAAACTTATTCTTAAAGGCCCAACGTCGCTTAGCGGAAAAGTCCAAACGATGGTAGTATGGAAGACGCCCTGCGTTGATCTCATCGGCGTACAAAATGCCCAAATTACCGTTCTGATTGACATAATTGGTCTGAGACCCGTTGTCGATGAAATCAATTTTTTCAAAGAATCCCTGGGTCTGGGTGAAAGGGAATCCAGAGCCAAGATTCCAACGCAAACTTATTTCCCACTTGTGGTCGGTAAATTTTGGGCGGCCATTGATTTTCTCATCTTCACTGTTCACTTCGCCACTCATATAGGCCATCAATCCATTGATATTGTGACGCCTGTCCCAGACAGGATTGTATTCACGGATTCCGTCTTTACGGTCTACTTTGGCCAATCCATAGGTGCCATAGATATACCACTTGGAAGTTTCGTATCGCAATATCAAATCCACTCCCTGAGCAGCACCGGTTTCGGTGATAAAGTCAGGATCAGTGGGAAATACCTTGTCACGATTGATATTGGTCAACTGGGTAAAGTCCTTATACCAACCTTCCACCCTGGTTGAGAGATTGTCAATCAATTCTATTTCTGCCCCCAAAAGATAGTGAACGGAGGTTTGCAGGGTGTGGTCCTTGATCTGATTGTCAACATTCAAGGGAGCAGCCAGATAACCCTGGAAGAGGTTGACCACATCGCGATCGGAGGTAGCAGCCATCAGGTTCTGGGAATACATCCCGATTCCGCCGGAAATGGAAACGCGGTTCATATTGACCTTGGCACGTAATCTTGGTTCAAAGGAGAGAAAACTGTGGTCGTTGTAATAGTGAATGTGAACCCCAGGTTCAAGTACGGCAATGTCGTTGATGGAATCTGGTTTGGAGGCATCAGTGCGCCGGAATACCTTTTTGTAATTGAAATCAGCGGTTGCTTCGGTATTGTTAAAAATCTGAGAGGTTATCAGGCCAAAAGAATTGGTGAACTGGTAGTCCGTCCGGAAGCCAAGTAAGTTGATGCCATAGCTGAACTCATCAACAGAATTGATGATATAGGTGAATCTTAGTCCTCCATTGAATCCCCGAATAAGACTGGATCGCGGGAAGGCCTCGGAGGTAGCTTGGAGTCCTGATGTAAAAGATGTGTAGGCGAAATTTCCAGTGAAAATAACATTGGATGAAGATGGCAAGAGGCGGAACTGCATTCCTCCACCTGACTGGTCCCAGGTAAGATTCGCTGGGAATTCATAGTTGACGTTATCACCGTTGTAAAAACCGAACAGGTTGAATTGATTGATTCCATCGGTAAAGGTGAATTTGCCATAGATATCCGTAAATGAAAATGGAAGTCCCGAGGTATCATCTACGTAACTGTACAAACTTTTGCTGGTCTGATCCAGGTAGGAATGGCGGGCTGAAATCAGGAAACCTGATCCCCCTCCTCCTTTGCTCTTTGGTTTGAAGGGGCCTTCGATCAACAATCCCGCAGTGACAGGGTTGATATTAACTTTTCCCCGGATGCCGTTGGCATTAGGGTTTCGGGTTTTGATATCCATGATGGAACTGATTCGTCCACCGTATTGGGCAGGGAATGCGGCACTGTAGACATCAACGGAACGAATATAATCCGCATCAAAGGTGGAAAAGAGGCCAATACTGTGGAATGGGCTATAGATGATCATGCCATCCATCAGGACCATATTCTGAATTGGAGTACCACCGCGAATGTACAATTGTCCACCTTGATCCCCCGTAAAGACTACACCGGGAAGTACCTGCATGTATTGCGCTAAATCCGGAGCCCCCAAAGAGGGCATCAGATTGATCTGGCGGGCCGTAACTTTATCAGTTCCGATATCCATTTCACGTTTTCGAATCTGACCATTTACCTGGTCCTGGATCTCCACTGTTTCCAGCTGAGTGGAAGAAACTTTCAGTTGAAATGAAGTCGTAATCGTTTGGCCATTTTCCAGAACATAAGCCCCGGTGACGGTATCCATTCCGATATAGGTAACCCGTACTTCGTAGTCTCCGGGCTTAAGCTTGCCAATGGAAAATATGCCCTCTTCGTTTGTATAAGCTCCGGTTTGTGCACCCGGAATTGCTACACTTGCTCCATAGATAGGTTCATTGTTGAAATCAACCACTGTACCCCGGATGGTCCCGGTGTTACTTTGCCCTAAACCAATGGAAAAGGACAGCAGAAGGAACGTAAGAGAAAGAATGTATTTTTGCGTGCTCATTAAGATCATAATATTTCGGCAAGGTACACAAAATCCAAGCTCTAATTGGTCTGAAAGGCGATTCCCTGGTGACAGGTGGGCGACCAAACTAGTTGAGTAATTTGTATACTAAAGTCTTCATGATATGCTCCGGTCCCATGTGGGTCGGCTGAACTCCCTTCAGAAAAAGATCAGCTTCCAGCACAAAGGTCAGATTTCGATAAAGGTCTCTGGCATTGTAACTCCGCGAAGCAGTCACGTATTGACGAGCGATAAATGGAGCGATACCAAGTTCTCTCGCCACATCGTGTTCATTGGCCAGGCGTTTGGAACTGACGCGAAATACCTTTGAGAAAAAGGTAAACAACTGGAAGACAATCAATAAAGGGGGATGATCCTTGACGTTTCGCATCATTTGATTGATGATGAAATGAGATTTGGCATGATCGCGCATCCCCAATGAATTCATCAACTCAAAGACGTTGAAGTCCTTGTCAATGTTGATCATCTCGTAGACGACATTGGTGGTAATCGCCTGACTTTTATCCCCTTTCAGATAAATGAAAATCTTCTCCAGCTCACTTTCAATCAGTCCAAGGTTGGTTCCTAAATATGCTGCCAACACCCGGAGTGCGTCCGGTTCCAGTTGATAACCTTTTCCGTCAACGTAACTCTGAATCCATGCTGGGATCTGGTTGTCGTAGAGGGCTTTACCCTTGAATACCACCCCTTTATCCTGAATGGACTTGTAAGTCTTGCTGCGTCCGTCCAGGTCCTTGCCTTTGAAGGCGATGACGAATACGGTACTCTCTACCGGATTGTCAAAATACGATTGCAATTTTGTCCATTCCTGTTTTGGAAACCTCTGCGCTTCCTTGAGCATGACCAGACGACGGGCGGCCATCATTGGAAAGCTTCTCAACTCCCCCAACAGCTTTCCTGCCGAAGCATCTACTCCGTACATCACGGCTTTGTTAAAGGCTTCTTCTCCAGGATTCAGAGACTTTTCTTCGATGAGTTTGCTCAGCTTGTCTACAAAGTAAGGCTCATTGCCACCCAGGTAGTACACCGGTGAGAGTTTGCCCGCGAGGACATCCTTTTTAATCTTTTCAAAACTCATCTTTGGTCAAAATGGATAACCTATGCCAAAATTAGTTTGAAAACCGCCGCCGCCCAAATCACGGGGAAAGGATTTAACCACATAAGATTGGATGGAAGGATCATATAGTTGCTGGGCAAAATCAACGCGGAATACAAAGAAATCAAAGTCGAGCCGGATACCGATCCCGACGTCCCATCCAAGCTCACCAATGTTGTTTTTGGACAAAATAGCATTCTCCTGCCCCTCAAATCCGAGGTCACTGCCGGGCAGGAACCAGACATTTCCAATGTCTGAAAATATAGCCAGTTCAATCCAGTTATACACATTGGCTCTGAATTCAGCATTGAACTCAAGATGAAACTCTCCACCCAGGTTCAGCACGTTGCCAAAGGTCGCTTCGGTAGTATCGCTCAAGTTCGGCACATAAGTTCCGGGCCCCAGTGTATTTGATTGCCAACCCCGCATCCCGTTTACACCTCCGGCAAAAAACCGTGAAGTCAGCGGAACATTGCGTGTGTAGTTCCAGGGCTTAGCAGCTCCAACAAAGCCTCGCATAACAAATGAGCTCTTCTTGGTCAGAGGGGCATGGAGTCTCGCCTCTCCGGAAAATTTCAAATATTGACCGTACAGTACGTTTCCGAGTTTCCCATCATCGAACCCCAAATCCGGCGCCTGAAAGAAGTTCACGGAGTCCTGTACCAAATGCCCCAGCCGGTCGATCAGGAAAGGGGTATTCCCTCCCATCTCAACCACGCCCTGGAAAAATGTAGTGGCCCGGGTCTTAGTAGTACCATAATCCGAAAGGGTAAACTGATACCTTCCCCATGAACTGTACCGTGAAGCAAAGTCCAAAGCGAAAAGGTTTCGCAATTCCCGGTCTTCAATATTGAGAATGCTGTTGCGGAACTGGTCACTCAAATTACTGGTAACGAAAGAAATCACATACGGAGAAAGGGAGGATTTCATATTGGTCAGCCTTGCATCTGACCCATTGATCCAATTATAATTCCAGTTCAGGGTCAATGAGTTTCGGGTGTAAGCCCGGCTGTCCTCACGGGTACCATCAAATCGGAAGGATGTGAAAGGACTAAAAGCCTGCAAATTTCCGCGGACAATCTTACCGACAAAAGGAATTACAAAGCGGGGTACAGTAAAGTTGAGCCCGGCATTCCCAGCAAGAAACACCTTGCTTTCCTCCGCATCGCCTGTCCTGAAGAAAGAGGCATTGCCTGCTGCTGAAAAATCCAGCTTTTCAGCTCCTTTGAAAACCAGTATATCACGTAAGCCTACTTCGAAACCAAATCCGGGAAGATTACGTGAAATAAAAGGGTCTGTTTGGGTAAAACCTTCCGCCCCCGCTTTGATCTGATACTTCTGAAGCAATTGCGCTTCGATCCTGATATTCAGTGTCTGCCCATCTAAATCATGCTTTACCAGCACATACTTAAAGATTCCCAGACTTTGCAGTCGACGCTGAACATTGCGCTCCACAACCAGGCTGAATCGTTTCCCCTCAACATAATTGAGCTTCCCGAGGTCATCTACTTTCATTTCCTGTTCGATCAGACGCTCCAGAAAATTCAGGTTTAGCTTTTGCATTACCCTGGGGTATCCCAGGAAAATAACCGAATTGCTGTCGCTGTATATTCTTCGGGAAATGCCCCAGGCTTCTCTCAACGAATCATTCATCAGATAGGAGCTGATGATCTGCAAAAGGGTGTCTTGTTCAGGGTCAAATTCTGCGGCATCGACATTCAGGGTAATCCTGCCTAGCTGAACCTGCCTGACCTCTTCCGGAATCCTCACCTTCACCACCACCGGACTAAAATTCTTTATGGCGGGATTGTTGGGTAGTTTTCCTGAAACTGAGTCTGGCAAGGTATCCACATTGAAAAAGACCATTTGCGGATTGAATGAGTACCATCCGTTGTTGCGCATTTGGTCTACGATTCGGGAGCGCTCCGCAACAATATTACGTTCGACATATAGATCTCCCGGCTTCAGAAGAGATTTGTCCAGGGTCGATTGCAACCTTTTGTAAATGGCCTGGTTCGTTATCAGAGTACTGTCTATTTCGTACCGGTCGATGATGGCAGCCTTTCCCTCTCGAACCAGAAATTTGACTTTCACCTTCTTGTTTTCCACCTCTCCCCTGCGGCTCAATAGGCTAAACTTCTTGAGAGTGTCAATCTCAAAGGTGTCACTGGCGTAAAAAAAGCCCTGTGAGAAATAAACCTGAACCAGGTTTTCCTGATCCAGACGCAACTGGTCCAGATCGAGTATCTTGGGTGGCTCACCCACCGTATTCTCAAAAAAGCTCCCCAAAGAATCGATCAAAGCCCCCTTCAAAAACCTTTCCTCGAGGTACTTAAATGTTGCCAGGACTTTCTGAGGGCTCTGGCCCAACACTCTGAAATCATTGAATAATTTACCATTGCGTGTTCTCCCCCCTCTGGTCGGAGGCATCAGAGAATCCAATGGCGTCTGCAATGACTTCCCCAACATATAGAAGTGGAGGTAGGTTTTGGGGATAACCATCCGTTTGTTAGGCCGGGTACGGACTGAAGAATAAAGGACCGATTCATCTACGGTGGAGAGTCCAAGTTCTCTGAGGCGGGCCAGTCGGATCTTTTTCTCGGTTGAGTCCTGCTTCTCTGGCTTGACCTTTTCAAAGGAAACATCGGATTTGAGAAGGTACTCATTGGGGCCAAGGTGCTCAGTCGCCGAGCATGAACCGAGCATAAATACCACAAGCATCCCCAGCAGGACCTCTCCCCAACCACCGGAAAACCTTTTCCGTTCTTTCAGCTTCCGGTTTCCTTTTTCAAAATTCATTGATACCTTCCGGTCATGCTTCCTTTATCTAAGGCAAAGTTAAAATTTTTCGTCTCTCTTCAGCACAAGAAGTACCGAAGCCTTCACCGACTGTTTCTCGCTGAAGGCCAAAAGGTTTTGCATGAAGCGCTTCAGTCTCCCTATCAATTGGAAGCCATTGTCCTGAGACAAGGAGAAGTGTTGCTTGACTATCCTGGCCTTGATCCGGCCCAGGTGTTGCTCGCAGACCCTTTAGATTTCAAAAAAATAAGTACCCAGGTTCAACCGGAAGGGATGATTGGAGTCTTTCGCTTTCCTGACGCGCCTCTCTTTCAAACCGTTGAGGAGATAACGGAACTGCCCGATCTCCCCGCAATTCTTCTTGAAGACTTGCGTGACCCAGGCAACCTCGGGACCCTGATGCGGACCGCAGATTGGTTCGGATTCCCCAGCTTGATTTGTTCTGCCAGTACGGCCGAAGTTTTCAATCCCAAAGTTGTGCGTGCTGCCATGGGGGCGCTCTTCCGCCTCCAGATTACCTATGTGGCAGATTTCCATGGATTTGTGCAAAGGTATGCCCAACAGATTTGGGCAGCCGATATGGAGGGCACCCCATTGTCAAATGCCAGGCTCTCCGACAAGCCTATGATCCTGATGGGCAACGAAGCCAATGGCCTTTCCGCAGAAATTCGCTCTCTTCCTGGGTTGGAAAAGGTCACCATCCCTCGTTATGGCAAAGGAGAAAGCCTGAATGTGGGAATTGCCGCCGGGATTCTGGCCGCCCAATGGCGTTTGGGCTGATCCAATAAATTCCTGCATCTTTGTCGTGGTAAATTTTGTACCAACTAACACATTGACCCACGCCTACATGATGCGAAAGTTTGCTGTCTCTTCTCTGCTGCTCATCTTGCTGAACCCCCTATTTTCCGGTGGTCTTTTTGCCCAATCCTCCGATGAAGTGCTGATCAGATCAAGTATCGTCAACGATATGGAGGGAGCAATGAGCGCGCTGGCCAAGGGAGCCAAGATAGATTGTAAAGATGGGAATGGGCGGACACCTTTGATGCTTGCCTCTAAATTGGGTCATACCCCACTGGTCATCATCTATCTTGACCGCAATGCCAACAAGGAATTGAAGGACGCAAATGGTCAATCTGCACTGAGCCATGCTTGCCTCAACAATCAATTGGATGCAGTACGTATTCTACTTGAAAAAGACGCTGATCCGGAGTCCAAAGCTAAAAATGGGAAGACGGGATTGATGATGGCAGCGGAAAATGGGTACCACGATGTAATGGGATTACTTCTTGAAAAAGGGGCAAAACCTGTATTTGCTCTGGATACTGAAATAGAGACTGCCGAAAATAGTGGCGACATCAATGCCAACTTGATCAATGCGATTCTGAACCATCAGGAAAAAGATGCATTACAAGCGATCGAAGCTGGTGCCAAGCCCGATCACCGTTCCAAATCTAATCTTCCGGTTTTAATCCTCGCGGCCGCCCGTCAGCAAGAGGAAGTGGTCAATCGGCTCCTGGACAAAGGGGCTGATGTCAATATTCGGGCCAACTATGCCCAAGGTGGAATCGAGCAAGTTACCGCCCTTCATGTTGCTGGAGCCAAAGGACATACCTCTATTCTGGCCATTTTACTGGCCCGTGGGGCAAAAGTTGATGCCCAGGAAAAAACAGGCCTGACCCCATTGATGAGCGCAGCCGAACAAGGCCATGTGATCCCTTCGATCCTGCTGTTGGACAAAGGCGCCAACCCCAATCTTCAGGATTATGCAGGGAACTCCCCTCTCCTGCTCGCGGTGGCCAATAACCACCAGGATGTAGCCCGCATCCTCATCGAAAAAGGTGCAGATGTCGACCTCGCTGATGGTGAATTTACGACCCCTCTGATGCTGGCAGCGCAGTATGGCTATCAAGATATGGTGGCCCTTTTATTGAAAGGTGGCGCCGACCCCAAATTGCGCCGTGGCTCCAACGGCTACCGTGCCATAGATTTTGCCCGTGTTGGTGGTCACAAAGGGATTGTCCAACTGCTCAAATGATCCCAGCCAAACTCCTCACTAACAGCTATTTAAACCCTTAATCTTCTTAATTTTTCCTGATCTGAATTGACACAGGCTGTCAAGGCGCGTGGGTATATTTATAATAGTGGAAATGATCAAAGTAATCTGCTGCGACACTCATTTATCAAATATTATACGGTATGCAAACTTCCAAATTTCAGCTTTTCAGAAGTCAGGAACACCACATCTACTTTCGCCTGAAAAACCGGTTGAATGAAACCATTTTGGTGAGTCAACCCTATTTCACCAAAGCCTCGGCTCTGATGGGGATTTCAGATGTAATGGCAAGTGGTAGAATGGATTGTCTTTTTTCCCGCCGACTCTCTTCGAACTTCAAGTACTATTATGTATTAAAGAACCGTCAAGGTCGGGTGCTTGGCGTCAGCGAAATGTTCGAGACAAAATCAGATCGTGAGGACAGTATCCAGCTGCTCCGCAAAGCGATCGACATCGCGAATGTGCAGGATCTGGCTTGACCGCGCATTTGCAAACAGTTTCAACCATTTCCAATCAGCAAACCTGGGATCTTAAATCCGCTTTAAGATTTCCCCTACCGAACACAGTAACCGATAGATCCCAACATGTATTTCTGCAAGGGTACTTCCTTCCAGAATGGCGTGGGTCATGCGACCGGGCTTCTTCTCGGCTTTGGTAAAGAACACCATCAGAGGGGTGAACAACTCTTCCATGTCATCCTTCTGGGTGTTCCCCAATTTCACGATTTGCTCTACCTTCCCTTCTATCATTTCTCTGTTGCTGATCAATGCTTCATAAATGAAGTGTTCGTCCTGATGTTCGTCGTCTTCCACCAGCAGAAATTCGAAAAGGAAGTCCTCCAGATCGGGAGCCAGCTCATTTTCGGCACAGTCCCGGAGATAGACCAATAAGTTGAGCAGTTCAGTCCCTCTGTCTTCGGTTTTATCTTCTACATCCTCCCAGGCTTTGCTCTCGAGAAAATCGGGGTCATCCTTGCCATTGTCCAGTACCTGCAAGAGGGCCAGATCCAGGATGAATTCTCTAACAGATTCGAGGGTTTTGTGCTTGTCAATGAAGGCATCTACTTTGTCGATGAAGTCTGTACCT
>CAYGRE010000117.1:0-20325 GCA_964352215.1 uncultured Bacteroidia bacterium | reverse complement strand
CGTACAAATCCTGATCAATGGAAAACCTTCGGTGCTTGCCAGTGAAGAAGGCAATGCACTGGGGACCATCACTGCTGATATGATCGAGCAAATCGAGGTCATCACCAATCCCTCTGCCAAATACCAGGCCGAAGGCACGGCAGGGATCATCAACATCGTCATCAAGAAAGACGAGCGCAAAGGTGTGAATGGCTCCATTTCCCTCAATACCGGTTGGCCTCATAACCACAGTGTGGGGGTCAGCCTGAACCGACGCTCTGAAAAATTCAATCTGTTTAGCCAGTTGGGTGCCGGGTACCGATCCCTGCCCCGCTACAACGACAATATCAACCGCGACCTCAGTGATGGCAGCGCCATTCTCAGCAATGGAACCGAGTACCGCAATGAAACCTTCTACAATATCATTCTCGGGACAGATTACCACATCAATGAATACAATGTATTGACCCTTTCCGGCAACTTTGCCCTGGAGATCGAAGACCAGCCTTCCCGAACCGACTTTAGCCAGTTGGATACCAACAACGACCTCGTCTCACAATGGTTCCGAACCGAAACTACCGGCGCAACCAATCCCAAATGGCAGTACGAGCTCCAATACAAGAAGGACTTCAAAGACCACAAAGACCACACTTTGCTCTTCAGTGCGATTGGCAATTTCTTCGGCAAAGACCTGTCATCAGATTTCCAAAACACCCCTGTTCTGGGGAGTCTGCCTAACATCTCCCAGCAAACTGCCACCAACTTCAGCGAGGCCCGTAATACCTTCCAATTTGATTACACCCACCCCTTCAACGACAAATGGAAACTGGAGACAGGAGCACACTATTTCCTGAACGATGTCAGCAACGACTACACCGTTTCCGACCTGATCAACAATGAGTGGGTGGTCGACTCAGGCTT
The DNA here is from genome assembly GCA_964352215.1 of uncultured Bacteroidia bacterium. Taxonomy (GTDB): domain Bacteria; phylum Bacteroidota; class Bacteroidia; order J057; family JADKCL01; genus CAWUKT01. The sequence continues at coordinate 19,425 of CAYGRE010000117.1, read as the reverse complement.
GACCAATGTCTTTGAGTTTAACCAAAAGGTGTTGGGGATCTATGGTACAGGTTCTATGGAATTGACCCGCTGGGGGATCAAAGCCGGATTGCGCCTGGAAAATACATATTTGAATACCCTCCTGGCCACCACTGGGGAGTCCAACCAACGTAATTTCACGAACCTGTTTCCCAGTTTGCACACCTCCTACAAAGTGACTGAACGTTTGTCATTGCAGGCAGGTTATTCCCGCCGCATCTTCCGGCCCCGCCTCTGGGACCTCAATCCCTTCTTCAATATTCGCAACAACTTCAGCATTCGCACCGGAAATCCTAACCTCCAACCGGAGTTCACTGATTCCTACGAACTGACGAGCATTTATATCCTTGACAAGGTGTCCCTGAATCTGAGCCTGTTTCACCGTTACACCTCTGAGTCCATCGAGCGGATTTCCACCTTCAATGAAAACGTAACCACTGTATTGCCCGTCAACCTTGGTACCAAACGCTCAACCGGGGTAGAGTTCAATGCCAAATACAATCCGACCAAGTGGCTGGTCATCAGCGGCGACTTCAATTGGAATTACTTCTCCCGCCAGGGCAGCTTTGAAGGGGTCAACTTCGATTTCAATGCCAGCCAGTGGACTTCCAAACTCAATTCAAAATTCAAACTCCCCCACGACATAGACTTTGAAGCTACCGGACACTACAACTCAGGCTTCCAGACGGTCCAGGGCATGGTTTCTCGCAACCTCTTCCTGGATATGGGCCTGCGTAAGAAGCTACTGAAAGGCAAGGCAGTCATCAACTTTAGCGTAAGGGACCTGTTTGCATCCCGCTTCAATGAATCAGTGATTCAGCAACCGGATTTTTACGCGTACAGCTTCAGCCAGCGGGGGAGATTCCTCACCATGGGATTCAGCTATGGATTCGGTAAAGGAGAAGCCATGGAGTACTCCGGCGGACGGCGGCGTTAAGCAACTTTAGATAAACCCTTCCGAAATAATCCTACCGTCCAGCATCACAATGGTACGGTCCGTCTTTTCGGCGAAGTCCTCATCGTGGGTTACAATCAAGAGACTTTGCTCATTGGTTGAAGCGATTTCCCGAAAAATCCCCAAGACGATATCGCTGTTTTTGGAGTCCAGGTTACCTGTCGGTTCATCTCCCATAATGATCAAAGGATCGTTGATCAATGCCCGGGCAATCGCTACCCGTTGCTTCTCACCGCCGGAGAGGCGGTTGGCTTTCTTCATGCTGTGCTTGTCGATGCCCAGCAGCTTGAGCTTTTCCATGGCCCTGGCTTCGATCTCATGAGGGTCGAGCTTGCCAAGCTTCAAGGCAGGAAGCATCACATTCCTCAGAACAGAAAATTCCGGAAGCAGGTAGTGGAATTGAAACACGAATCCGATCTTCTCATTGCGGAGTGAATCGAGATAATGATTCGGCTTGTCGGTAAGTGAAATACTGTCAATGATCAATTCGCCTTCATAGTCGGTGTCCATGGTGGACAGCACATACAGGAGGGTCGATTTGCCACAGCCAGATTTGCCCATCACCGAGACAAACTCACCCAGACCAATGGCGAAATTGATGTCTTTGAGGACCTGGAAAGTCTTCGGGACATGAAAGTATTTGTTGATCGATTTGGCCTGGAGAATGGTTTTCATTGGCTGCGAATGATTTCTACGGGATCAATAGAACCAGCCTTTCGGGCGGGGAAGTAACCTGCGAGGAAAGTGGTAATGAAACTAAAAGCCATACAAAGCAGATAGTAACTGGGGCTGAAATTAACCGGATAGGTCGTCATGGCGGGCAGGGCAGGGGTAGAAAAGGGCAGGGTAGAGATCAATACCGACAATCCAAATCCGACCAGCAAGCCCAGCAATCCACCAATCAGGCCGATGATCAGGGCCTGGCTGATAAAAATAACATTGATGTCCTGCCTGGAAAAGCCAGTGGCCTTCAGGATGGCAATGTCATTCATCTTCTCATAGATCATGATGTTCAGAATATTGTAAATCCCGAATCCGGCCACGATCAGGAGCGTAATCCCCACCGCATAACTAATAATGTTCCGTACACTGGAACCGGTTTCGATCTGGGCATTGGTAGACAGGTAATCAATCGCCTTGGTGCGAAAGCGACGCTGATACTCTTGAGAAACAAGGTAGGACTGGTCAATGTCGTGAAGCTGCACCCCGATTTCGGTATAGTATCCCGGTGGTTTTCCGCTGAACGATTGGGCAGACTGAATGGAAATATAAGCGTGGGTACCGTCAATTTGCTGAACCCCTACCTGAAAAAGGGCCACCACCTTCATGATCCGATTGGCACCAGTCGAAGCGGTGATGCCCACCTGATCGCCGAGTTCCAAATTCAAATCATTCGCCAGGTCTTTTCCCAGAATGATCCCATTGGGCACCCGGAGGAGGTCCCGGTAATCACCTGCAATGATGTTCTCATCCAGCCCGAAAAGGCGTACCTCTTCATCAATCTCCACCCCGCGCACCAATCCATTGATCTCCGTGGTACCAGAAATAAAGAAGACGGAGGAATTCAATCGGGGAACGGCCCCTTTGACCCTGGAGTCATCGCGGACAGTTTTCAATATTTCGAAGCCATTGCGAATCTTTTGCAGCTTTCCCCTTGGCTTGATCCGTCTGACAAAATTGTAGGACCCGGAGAGTGGACTGTACCGGTCAACGATCCTCTGGTCATTGGTTGGCTCTGCAGAGATCGTCACGTTTGGTACAGTGCGGAGAATGAGCCCATCGAGCAGGTCATTGATCCCAGTCATAAAGCCAAGCAGGCTGATGAAAAGTGCGATCCCAAAAGCAACGCCCAAGGAAGCCACCATGCTTTGCTTTCTGCGGCTAAGCAAATGAACGGAGGAAATACTTAGAAGGAGTTTGAGATTCATTGACCCGGCTTTATAATCCTGCTTTGTTCCGTCAATCCGGAAAGCACCTCACAATTGGCCATGTCCGTGGCGCCAATGACCAGACTAAGGGTATCCCCGGATTCGGTCAGAACTTTGTTGTCATCAAATACATATTCTCTCGGAACGAGAAGTACCCCCTTCTTTTCTTCAATCAGAATATTGGCCTCAGCTGTCATGCCTACAAACCATCGATCGGGCCTTTCCTTGAAAACAGCTTCGATCTTATAAGATTGATTCTGAGCGTCCTTTTGCTGGTTTACAAAACTGACCTCACCGGCATATACCTTGTCGGGGTAGGCATCCAGAGATATCGTCACCAATTGTCCCTTCTCTATGTCAATAATGTCCACCTCATCCACCTCCAGTTCCAGAACCATTTCCCCAATCCCCCCGATCTTTCCAATTGGTTGCTGAGGGCTGACCCATTCGCCCTCTTCCACCATTTTCTCATGCATAACCCCTCTGATCTTACTGGTACATACAAAATCTTCCTGCTGGTTCGAGGATATTTTCAGCAAGTTGGAAGCAGTTTTCAGTTCATTCTGCAACCTGTCGAGTTGCAGGTCCTGATTGGTTTCAGCTGACTTTAGAATACGGGACGAATTCTGAACCGCCAATTCAGCCAATTCCAGTTGTCGCTTGGAACCAATCTTCTGCGCCCATAGTTTATGCTGCCTTTCATAGATAGAGGAATCATCCTGATATTTTTCACGGGCATTGGAGATGGCCAGTGCCAAATCCTGCCGAAAACTGGAACCCGGCCGGAGGTTCTTCTGAATCTCCGCTACCCGAATCGAGGCATTTTCTAAATTGAGTTCAGATACGGAGCTTTCTATGGTGGCCAATACCTGGTCAATATCTACCGTGTCTCCTTCTTCCACTTTCCAGGATCCGAGAATCCCGGAGGTAGGCGTATGCAGCATATAGGCTGCCTTGTCGACCAACCTTCCGGGAGCATAGACCGATATTGTCATGTCTGAAACCCTTGGGGAAATCGATTCCACTGAACCGCATCCAGCCAATACCAGAAGGATCAACCAGAGGAGATGGATAGTCCCAAGTTGGAATATGTTCTTCATTCCTTTTGAATATTCCGCGCTGTCGTTGCCAAATAAAATCATACCTCAGCTAACATAGAGCTAAACGATTGCACGAAAACTAACAAAAGTCATATTTCCTGAAGGGAATAATCAGGCTATACTGACTGTGCTGTTTTACGCTAGCCCTACTCAGCGTACTCAATAGTATTTTTTCCGCAACCAAAAGGCGACCCGAACCAGGATGATCAGGGCAGGGACCTCAACCAAAGGACCGATTACCCCGGCAAATGCCTGCCCGGAATTGAGCCCGAACACCGCAATCGCAACCGCAATCGCCAACTCGAAATTGTTACCCGCAGCCGTGAAGGCAATCGCAGCATTCTTATCGTATTCTGCTCCCATGGTCTTGCTGAAAAAGAACCCAAGCAAAAACATAAGGAGGAAATAGATCAACAAAGGGACAGCAATGCGCAGGACATCCAGGGGAATCTCTACAATCAATTCACCTTTTAAAGAGAACATCACAACAATGGTAAAAAGCAATGCGATCAGGGTAAGCGGGGAAATGTTCGGGATAAACTTGGTCCGGTACCATTCTTCACCCTTGAGCTTGACCAGCACGATCCGACTTAGAAGTCCGGCCATGAATGGAATTCCTAAGTAGATGGCTACGCTTTCGGCAATGGTGGAAATCGAGATGTCTACAATCGCACCTTCAAAGCCAAAGTAGGGAGGGAGGACCGTAATGAATAGCCAGGCATAAAAACTATACCCAAACACTTGAAAAACACTGTTGAGCGCTACCAAGCCGGCCCCATATTCACTGCTACCTTCTGCAAGGTCATTCCAAACCAGTACCATGGCAATGCAACGAGCCAACCCGATCAGGATCACCCCCACCATATAGTCAGGATGGTCTTGCAAAAAGATCAAGGCCAAAGCAAACATCAATACCGGACCGATTACCCAATTCAGCACCAAAGAGATGGAGAGAATTTTCACATTTCTGAAGACCTTCGGCAGGAGTTTGTAATCCACCTTCGCCAAGGGGGGATACATCATCAGAATCAGCCCAACCGCGATGGGAATATTGGTACTCCCACTTGCAAAGGAATTGATAAAACCAGAACTGGAAGGGATAAAATAGCCAATCCCAACTCCTGCAAGCATTGCGAGAAAGATCCAGAGGGTAAGGTACTGGTTTAAGAATCCAAGCTTTTTGGTGCCATTTGCCATGGGCACAATAATACAACAGGTCCACGAGATATCCCTTTGAAATGGATAATTTGAATGTGCAAACCTCGCTTTTTGGAATTGGTCGTATTCCCGTCGAATTATAATAATATAATCATTGAAAATGGTGTTAAAGTGCTTTACTTTGCACTTCACTTTAGCAAATAAAATCAATCTACCTATGCGCCATCTAGGAATAGTCGTACTCGTTGCTCTGCTTGTTTGGGGATGCCGTACCCCCGATGATCCCATTTTCGAGGAAGAGCAGGAATCCACCGTCGTAGAAGAACAAAGTTCCGGTGATGTAGAAGTAATTTTGGAATTGGGCGATCCACTGAATAATCCCTACAAGGAAGATGCCATGGTTAACGCCCTGATAAGCCTCCATGACGAAGGAATTCTCAGGGAGGTAGGTACCAATGACATCCCAGCTAACTTTTATTATGCCCGATTCCTGCCTGCAAACGACGAAGAATTGCGGGAACTGGAGGGTATTTCCAATCTTGATCTATACGAATATCCACTTGACCGGGAGATCATTGTCAAAGGCACCTACTACCAGGATCCCGCCATACCGGAGGGACAAATTACCTGGCAGTACTGCGTTTATCCGATTGGGCAGCAAATTCCTCAGCAAATCCGAAAGGAAATTCTTGGACAACTATTCCTGAATGATCAGGATATAGGCCCGCGGCCCAACATCACCGATGGTCAATACCTCGAAATAGAACGCCGCTCCCACGAATTGACCAACAACGAATGGGAAGGTAGGCTACCCGGAGAAAACGAGCGGGTTGCATCCAACTGGACCCCTAGCGGAAATATTCAGGCCCACGACGACTTGCTCGGTACCGAACCCCTGAAAGGCGTGAAGGTAAGGGCCCGGAGATGGTTTAAGACCGCCACCGGCATTACCAATTCAGCCGGAAACTATACCGTCAACAAATCCTTCAATTCGGGGAACAAGGTCAATTACAGCATTGTATGGGAGCGTGATGGGAATTTTGACATCCGTTCCGGGACCTGGGGACAAGCCATTTACAATGGCCCTAAAAAGAGCTCTGCCTGGAACCTGACCATCAGTTCAGGGGTTCAGAAGTTCTATGCCGCCATCCACAGGGCCGCACACTATTATTATTACGAGCATATCTTTAGCCTCCGCCGTCCCAATCACCGGGTAAAGATCGGAGGCTATGACAAATGCCAGAATTTCAACGGTGATTTTGCCAACTGGAGAACCTGGCTCACCTGGCCGGACATCCGGGTCTACCGCAAAGAAGACGACTGTACTATAAAAGGAACCGATGAAATCTTCTCTACTACAGCCCACGAAATCGCCCACTCTTCACACTGGCAAATGTCCAAGTCCAATGGGAACCGCTATGACTTCCTGAGTGCGGATGATATGGTCGTGGAAAGCTGGGCCCGCTGTGTTCAATGGCTCCTGACCAATAATTTCTACCTCTCCAATGGGCTCAGCTTAAACTGGAGCGATGGTTACCAATGGCTGAATGCAACCAACACCAGCCACCTGGACCACATGCGGGATGGATATACCCCGGTTGCCATCGACCTGATCGACGATGTCAACCAACGCATCAATTTCAGTACCTGGAATTTGTCCTGCAGCTCAGGGTCTTTAACCTCCACTTCCCTGGGTACAGGGTGCTGGATCGGCACTCCACCTTCAGGAACAAGTGCTTTTGTCTTCCCAAATCCTTCAGGAGCCTTTTACCATACCCCGGTAGGCACCAACTCATGCCCTGGCCCAGCCTGGTATGACGGAGCCAATTGCTACTTACAGGATATCCCCTCAACCAGTTATGGATGGGTGCACAACAACCGTTGGATCCTTGAGCCATCAGGCAATGGCACACGCTATGCAAGGGATTGGGCGAAAGATTATACCCCAAGGCAAATTGAAGATGCTTTGCTCGGAGAGCGAACCCTGGCCAACTGGAGGGATGCGATCATCAATGACTACAACAATGCATCAGAGATGTATGTGACCGAATTGTTCAATTGGTATATTAACTTGTAGACATGAAGAGTCTCGTGATAACCTCTTTGGTTCTATTGGCCGTTTCCGGTTGCAAGACCATTGTAGAACCCCTGATTACCACCCGCCAGGCGGTGCGCAATGAATTCAGCCAGCGGGTTGCTTTGGAGGTGTACAACAATGGTTCCCAAACCGAGGCCTTTCAATTGGATACAGGAGAAGAGAAGTATTTCTCTTATACCACTGATGGTCCCATTCCACCGAACTTCAATTTTGCCGATTCAGTGAGGTTCACCTTTGCCGATGGCAGGTCCAAGGTTGACATCGCCAATGTTGTCCTCGATTCGGCAAATATCCTGGACGACAGTCAGCACCTTGCCGTGGGCGAAACTTATTGGTACTATATCGACAGTGTCGATTATCAGGATTCCAACTGATTTGATAAGGTTCATATCACCTATCATTCTTTGGGTTGCATGAGGCCGGCGGATGCACTAGGTTTGCGCCTTTCATCCGAATCTTCGGCCAGGTAGCATCACTAATTCAGGCTCCATGGAATCATTTTTTACGGATCAACGCTGGACCAGCGAGGCCGAACCAGAACTCGGGGTCGGTATTGTTACAGAAACCAGCAAAGGCCGGGTCAAGATAAGCTTTCCCTCCTCAGGGGAATCCAGACTGTATGCAACTGGAAGTGCTCCTTTGCGGAGGGTACGCTTCAAGCCCGGAGACACCATTGTCGATAAAAAGGACCGGAAACTGCTGGTGGAGTCAGTCCGGGAACACAAGAACCTTCTCATTTACATTGGCAAAGGAAGAACAGTCTCTGAGGCTGATTTGGGGGAAGTGACCGTGCAGCACGGCGTGGATGACCGCTTGCTGATGGGGGATGTGGAGCCCCCGAACCTCTATTCCCTGCGCCGGCAAACCCTGCAATACGACTACAACCGCCATATTTCAGCCACCCGCGGCTTTGTCGGCGGTCGGATTGATCTCATTCCCCATCAATTGTACATTGCCCGGGAAGTAAGCTCCAGGTATGCTCCCAGGGTACTGCTATCCGACGAAGTCGGGCTCGGCAAAACGATTGAGGCCTGCCTCATTCTGCACCGCCTCCTTCTTCAAGGCCGGGTTTCCCGGGTGCTGATCCTCGTTCCAGAATCCCTGGTACATCAATGGTTTGTGGAATTGATGCGGCGTTTCAATATGTGGTTTCACATCTTTGACGAAGAACGTTGCCTCGCCATTGAAGAGACTGCACCCGATGGAAATCCTTTTCTGGACGACCAATTGGTAATATGCAGCACCGCCTTTCTTGCCAGTTCCCAAAAGAGAACTGAGCAGGCCATCGCTGCCAAATGGGACATGCTGGTAGTAGATGAAGCCCACCACCTGGAATGGTCGGTGGAGCAGGCCAGCCCCGAATACCAGGTAGTAGAATTGCTGAGCAAAGTTGCGGAGGGCTTGCTCCTCCTGACCGCTACCCCGGAGCAACTGGGGCTGCAAAGTCACTTTGCCCGCCTTCGCTTGCTGGACCCCGACCGGTACTCCGATTACGAGACCTTCAAAAATGAGCCGATCGACCACAGCAAGACCGCTGATCTGGTGGAAAAACTCAGCCTTGACAAACCCCTGCAAGCCAACGACCGGAAATTCCTGGAATCGCTGGTGGGAAAGGAACGCATGGAGGAGCTAAAAGGAGTTATCGGGTCTGCAAGCAAAGATGAGCCTGGCAAAGAAAAAGATTCAGCCGGTAAAGGGGACGGGGACAGGGAAGAGAATGCTACTGAAAAGAAGCACCTGATTCAGGATTTGCTGGACCAGCACGGTCCGGGAAGGATCATTTTCCGAAATACCAGGGCAGCCATGAAAGGGTTTCCCAAACGAAAGGTTCACCCCGTTCCATTAGAAGAGAAGCAAGGATACCAAAGCGACCCGGACCGCGTTTTTCAGGAACAACAAATCGACTGGCTGCTCAACTTTATGCAGGAAATAGAACCTGCCAAAGCCCTGCTGATCTGCCAAACCAAGGAAAAGGTACTCGCACTTGAAAACATCCTGAGCAACCGTACCAGCCTCAAAGTAGGCGTTTTCCATGAGGATCTTACCCTGGTGCAACGCGACCGCAATGCTGCTTGGTTTGCAGAACCTACCGGAGCCGGGCTGCTCTTATGTTCTGAAATCGGAAGTGAGGGTAGAAATTTCCAGTTCGCCCACCACCTAATCCTGTGGGACCTTCCCCTGCATCCCGAGCTACTGGAGCAGCGCATCGGCCGTCTCGACCGGATTGGGCAAACCGAAGACATCAACATCCATGTACCTTATTTAAAAGGAAGCCCGGAGGAAGCACTGGTCCGCTGGTACCACGAAGGATTGAATGCCTTTGAGAAGAACCTGCAAAGCGGCAATAAAATTTCCAATCTTTTCAGAGGCCGATTGCATGACCTGGCGGATACCTACCCATCGCCAGATGCTCAGGCAAAACTTAAGGCTCTGATTGAAGAGACGAAAGACTACCACAAAGAATTGCAGGCAACCCTGGCCAGTGGCCGGGACCGGCTCATGGAAATGAATTCTTTCCGCCCGGATATTGCCCGCCAGTTGGTGGAGAAAATCAGTGAGGAAGACCAAAATCCGGTTCTCGAGCGGTTCATGAATGCCTTGTTTGACCACTACTTACTGGAAGTTGAAGACCTTGATCCACGGACTTTTCTGATCAATACCTCTCCCATCAACGCCCCGGCATTTCCCTCCATTCCCCCTGAGGGAATGACCATCACCTTTGACCGAAGCCGCGCCCTCGTCCGGGAAGACGTGACTTTCTTAAGTTGGGACCATCCACTGGTGACAGGGGGCATCGATCACGTATTGAGTTCAGGTATGGGAAGTGCCAGTTTCGGCATCCTGCGTGGTCCTGGTAGCCCAGCCATTCTCATGGAATTGATCTTTGTATTGGAGACGGTAGGGGAAGGTAGAGAGAGGGCCGCCCGTTTTCTTCCCAGTACCCCGGTGAGAGTCGTAGTAGACCACAATGGAGCCGATGTGACTGATCTTTATTCCGTAGAGTTTCTGGAACAGCAAGTGAGGCCCGGCCCGATCGAAGACCTGCTGGACCAAGAGCTTTTTGCAGAAACCATCATTCCACGCATGGTCAGCGCCGCCAACGAAATAGCCGAACACCGTGGCGCCATAGAGGTCTCGAGAGGATTCACCAAAATGAAGCTTACCCTGAACCACGAGATAGGGCGACTGAAGACCTTGCAAAAGAAGAACAGCCACATTCGTCCGGAAGAGATTCATACCGCGGAAAAGGAGCGGGATCTGCTTTCTGAACTGATCAAAGATGCCGGCATCAGGTTGGATTCGATACAGCTGATTCAGAAAGGGGATTTGGACGAGTTATGATCAACAAAATGGACGGAACCAAGAGAAGTCAACTGAAAGTAGGCCAGCGTGTAAATATCGTGCTGAAAAAAGACCAGGGAACCGGTATTTTGACCGAAGGAGTGATTGCCCGGTTTCTAACCAAATCGCCAACCCACCCCAGAGGAATCAAGGTAAAACTCAAGGATGGACAGGTGGGTAGGGTCCAGGCGGTTCTCGGTGGCAGCAATGCAGAGAGGGAAGAAGAGGAAGATGTCTGGAGTCTCATCGACCGGATCAAAGGAGAGCAGGAGCAGGAAGAAGATCTTGGGGAAGACTGGTGAGCGCAATCCCGGACCATTCAGACCAAACCCTCAATGGTGGCTGATTCCCACCCAATTCTCCGTTACCGGATACCGTATTGATAGAAGTTACCGAACCCGAGGCCGCATTTACCCTGGCGATATGGTAGGCATTGTTGGCATCTTCCCAGGCACAATACGATTCACTGACCTGGGCCGAGGCAGGAAGTACCCAACATAAAAGGGCAAGTGTAAATATGGATTTCATGATAACTGGCTTCAGATTATGGTAGCAAAATACGCATCCCAATGTTAACCATTAACAGGAAAGGGGATAATTAAGGGATTCGCTTCATAATTTATTGCATAATTATCTATCTTACCTTTTTGTGTTTTGTACAATAATCTATCCAGTTTTGAGAAAAGCATTTTTGTGTCTGTTAGGATGTTGTCTGCTATCAAATTTCTCCTACGCCCAGGTGGTATCAGACGATTTTGAAGGAAATGGCACCATAACCAGTTGGGCCGGAGATGATTGCGGCATGGACAACGCCTTTGTCAACCCCTTTGCCCAAGGCATCAATACCTCAGCCACTGTCCTGGAATACACCGATACCGGGGGACTCTATGCCAACGTAAGGTTCGATGTCCCGACCAATTTTGACTTGTCCGCCCAACCCAGCTTTTCCCTGAAGATTTACGTCCCTTCCAATGGTCTCACCGGTAGTCAACCCAACCAAATCTCCCTCAAACTTCAGGATGGGAACTTGGGAGCACCCTGGTCGACCCAAAGTGAAGTCGTCAAATCCGTCAACCTGAACCAATGGCAAACAGTCACCTTTGACTTTGCCAACGATCCTTTTATCAATCTGGACCCCAATTCACCTGCGCCCACCACCCGCACAGATTTCAACCGGGTACTTTTGCAGGTCAACGGAGAGAACAACAACGACCAGGTGGTTGCCTACATCGATGATTTCGTATACAACGGAACCCTTCAGGGTGGAGGTGGCGGAAGCACTGTATTCAACCAATTGGTCTGGGCCGATGAGTTCAATGGGACCGGGGCCGTTGATCCTGCCAAATGGCATCACCAGACCCAACTCCCCAATGGTTTCAGTTGGTACAACAATGAGATTCAGCACTACACCAACCGCCTGGACAATTCCTATATGGATGGTGGCAACCTGTACATCGTCGCCAAGAAAGAAACTTTTACCGATCAGGGACATACCAAGCAATACACCTCCGCCCGATTGAACTCCAAGTTTGCCTTCACTTATGGCAGGGTAGAGGTAAGGGCCATGTTGCCGACTGGGGTTGGTACCTGGCCGGCCATCTGGACCCTGGGTAAAAACATCCAGGAGCCCGGTGGCTATTGGACCCCGACTCATGGCTCCGTAGGCTGGCCCGCCTGTGGGGAAATCGACATCATGGAACATTGGGGATACAACCAAAATTACATCTCCAGTGCCCTGCATACACCTTCTTCATCCGGAAGTACGGTCAACGTCGGCGGGGTGATGGTCAACAGCGTATCCAATACTTTCCATATCTACGCCATGGAGTGGGATGCCAACGAAATACGGTTCAGCGTGGACGGCAATGTCCACTATACCTATGCACCGGTTCCTCAGGATCCCTCCACCTGGCCCTTTACCGCGGACCAGTACATCCTGCTGAACATTGCCATCGAGGCGAGTATCGACCCCAATTTTACCGAAAGTCCCATGGTGATCGATTATGTCAGGGTATATGAAGAAGGGGTAGCCACAGCCACCGAAGAAAGCGTAAAGCCCAAGGTTCTGGTTTATCCCAATCCCATTCAGGACGAATTGAATTTAGAACTCCCTGAAGGGCTGCGCAATGCAAGTATCCGTATCTTTTCACCCCAAGGAAAGCTACTGCGCTCATGGTATGAAGAAGGGGCGAAGCTGAAGATGGATTGGTCCAATTACCCGCCCGGACTTTATGTGATCCTCCTCAAGAACGGGGACGAAGAAGTTGCTTACAAAGTCCTGAAGTTATAAGTGGCCACCTATTCCTTGACCACCGTAAACTGTTCGCTCATCTCACCTTGGGTGACCCGTATCCCATAAACCCCTGGGGTCAAGTCGGAAACATTCATCTGAAAATGGAAATGTATCCCCTTCACTCCTGAGCGTACTTCTGAAATAAGTCGCTTGCCCATCAGATCGAACAATTCAACAGTATTCAGGCCAGCATCCCGGCTGTAAAATTCGATATTGAGTTGGTCGCGCACAGGTACCGGATATATCAGGATTTCTGGAAAGGGGGTGGGGAGTGGTTCTGGTTGGGCAACCGGGTTCGGACAGGGTTCATAATCAGAAGGGATGCCTTGTTGGTTCTTGTAAATCTCCAGCAGGTTGTACAGAATCATAAAGTCAAGCCCATTGAACAAGGCCGACTCCCCATCTGGATCTCCATTGCGTTGGTCAGGATGGAGCCATCGGTTGGAAGTTTGCCAGCCGGGCACCTCTTCACAATCCGGAGCATGGTTACACGGCCCGGAAGTTGGCGCATTTTCAATCTCACCTTCCATGATTCCAATCAAGCCGGCATCGCCCAATTCCTCCCGGTAGAGCACACTTTGGAGCAGGGCAAACAGTTCCATCTCTGAATCAGAAGCCTTGTCGGCCATTTCTACCGCATCCCAATTCCGGGTAATGGCGGAAAGGGTCAGGATCATAGCTTTGTTGATCGGAACCTGGGCGGAAAAGAATTCCTCTACAAAAAACCAAAAAGTGGCCCCTGTGATCTCAGAATAGTTGTTCTGGTAGGTAGGGCCATAATACCGGTTGCCAGTCACCACATCCGCCAATTCAGCAAACTTGAAAGAAAAGGTTTGGGCATTGCCACCGTATTGATCAGGGGGAGTAGTACCGTCAGGAGCACGTATAGTCCAATTGTTGTCCCTCAGATGAGATACCATCCGGTGAACATCCAGGCGGGCCATTTTAACCAGCGTATCCCGGTTGTAGACCACCGTTTCCGGGATGAAGCGATCCACCAGTGCAAGCCCCGTCATCACATAGATCATCTGGTCCTGGCTGACAAATGTGCCATCGTCCACGGTGTTGGGACCACAGGACCAGGCCGAACTGAGGCATTGGTACCCAGGGACAGATCTATTGGGGTGGGGGAAGAGGTAGGCACCGGTTTGGTCATCCTGGTAGAAATCGCCTATGACATCGTCACGCAGAAAGAATCCATCCAAAAGGGGCGCTTCACCATACCATTGTTCTGCCCCTGCGTCCAGCCGTTCAAATGCCTTCAGGGCAAGCCACAATTCCCGGATCAGATCGTTTTGATTTTCTCCGTGGATCCGGTTGACCTCGTATTCACTGGCCAGCACCCCGATATAATAACCCAGGTCCTGAGAAGCATCACTGAACCGGATCTTCCCGATAGGGCCCGGGGCTTCGGCGGTATTGCAGTCACGCACATTGAGGATATAATCCCAATAACAGTCAGCAGAGGGCATCAGGGCATCTACGGGAAGACTTTCCCCTGGTTGGTCCCCCATTCGAACAAAGCCCGGATGAGTACGGGTTCCGTCGCCAAGAAACCTGAGCCGGTAATGGTTGTACTTTTCCTGGCTCGGTCCTGGGCTGCAATTTCTGGCTACTGCCACTTCAGGAAGTACATTTTGGGCGGGCAAATGACTACCCCGAGGACCATAAGAGAAGAGCAGGAAGAGAACGGTTGTGAATGCGTACTTCATCTGATTTGTATAATCGAATAGAAGTAACAGCCTTATTATCAGGGAAACAAGGCCAAAACACCTTCCCGGTTACTTTAAGAAGACAAAGGGACACTTTGACTGACCAAGATCAATTTAGGGCCCCTTTGTCACTGGTGTTTTTTTTGGTGTGAGAAGCTTAATCAACCACAATCAACCGCAATTGCCAATACCTGTCCATGGAATTCAACCTGATATAGTACATTCCCGGCCTTAGCTCAGATAAATCCAAATGAACTGTGGATTGGGAAACTTTGGGTATATCCTTTTTCAAAACCATTTGGCCACTTGAATTGAAGATGTCTAAAGAAATATCCTGCCCTAAAAATCCTTCTGGTAGGGACAATTCTCCGGACCCTGAATGAATGGGGTTAGGGGAAATCGATGGAAATTTCGGGCCCAACTCCGACTCTGTGGTTGTGTATTGTAAATTTGCTTCATTTTTGTCCGACCCACTTGAAGGGCATCTTGAAAGTACCTCCACTACCAACATGGGGGCCAAACCACCTTGGTCAGCATCTTTTGAATAAAACTCTTCGACAGAACCCGCCATAATTTGTCGGCCTAACTGAAATGATATTATTTTATCCAGATCAAGTTCGTCTTTAACTTGGTCTGTGACATCATATTCAAGAGTATTATTGAGATAAGTTTGGGCTCCAAGAAATTGAATGTTCCCTGAAGGAGGATTGTTGTAGGTTATGGTATTTTCATTCCATAGATCGTCCTCCAGTAGATTGAATCTGTATTCTGCATTATTTGAACTACCCTTCTTTTTGAGAACGAGTTTTGCAGAAACAACATTTACAGAACTAAGAAGTGGTGCCAAATCGTACTTCAAAAAAATCCTTTCCAGGGGGCTTCCAGGAACCTTTGATAAATACAAGTCAGGGGCCGTCCCAAAGTTCGTTCCGGCATCGCTTCCTGACCTTACATAAGCATCCTCTGAAGGAAAAAGCCTATGGGAAGGGTTGTTCTGGTGGTCTGTATAGATGTCCCGAACGTAAAAGTTTCCATCTAGCATGGGGTTTTGATTGGTATAGCCATCGTAAAAGTTATAGGTCAGGGACACAAGTCCTTCATCCTGAAGCCATTCCCTGTCGATGTGTGGTGTTTGGTTATGGCATTCCCGGTTGCCTTGAAATAACGGAGTCCAAACCAACCAGTCTTCTTCCTCTTCAGCGGTAACTATTTTTACCACAGGCTTGGGTAGTTGATTATGGTCAATGGCTAATTCAACATAAGTTAAATACAAATTACCAGGTTGATCTGAATACAGCTTGGCCCTTCCTCCATTCGTAGGAATTACATCTTTGTGCCACACTCCGGATACATCGCGCCAATAGTGCACGTGGCTGGTAGAGATGTATGGATGTGGAATTTGGGGGGGGCAATGAGGTGTGATTCGTTGAAGGGTCACTACATGAGGCTGGTCTAAGTGGTCAATGGCTTGCCCCCCTGAATTGATTAGGGACATTCGCGCGGGAATTGAATAAACTTGAATCCCAGGTTTTGCATCAGTAATGGGATCAGTCAAGCTGCCGTTGCTGCCCACTATGTTTCCGGCATTGTTGAACCAAGTATTTCCATGATCAGTGGAGTAGGCATACATCAGATCATGGTTGAAGATAAAGTCTGAAGGATCCGAATATTCCCTCCAAGTCCAGGTGGCGTGCAGCTTTCCAGCCTGGTCGTAGGTCAAGTCATTAAAATAAGCACTTCTTTGGGTGGTATATCGCACTGGGCCAGATAAGCAAGGCACAGGATAGTTGAGCGGGGAATCTTGGAGAAAAAGATGATAGTCTTCCCATTCCCGGCTTTCACCATTGTAATATGCAATGTAGGAATTTCCCCGTCCCGCTGATGCATCTCCGCGAAAGACCAAGTTGAGATTGCCATTGGGAACCTGAACAAATCTTGGGTAGGTAACTATATTTATTGGGGGTGAGGAGGCTACGCAGTTTCCTGGATGTCCATTAACATCAATGCTAGGATTCAAACACGAGCGTATCGGATAGAATACGGAAGAATCCCATGTATAGTCGGTAGGATTATTTGCAACCCCAATTTTAGAAACGGCATAGTTGAGTGTGGTATTGTGGTGGTCAAAGGCTAAGTGGATGGTCCCATCTACCTTACAAATGCCCATGCTGATTACATTATGAAGGTTATTTACTGTTTGATTATAGTTATCAATGGTAAGAAATTGCCAATAGGAGGAACACATATATCTCCGGCCGACCATGATCACACGCTGATTGTTACTCAGGGTATGATAGAAGGAGCAATACTGATAGCCATTGTAGGACAGAATGTTTTCTTGGGCAAAGACCCTTGCATTCAAGGAGCCGTTGTAGGAGTTGGGCGTATTGATTGAAAGCCCCTTCTCTAGGGTATATTCTTCAGAAGATGTCATTACTATCTGGGAATGCCCCACAGAGAAATAAAACATCGTTAGAAAGATGATAATAATTTTCATAACACAATAGGTATAGGTTTAAGAAATCAAAAAGGTTATTTACGTAGAATTTGGTAATAAGTCAACCAGATAATGAAGTCAAGTTGGTCTTTCAAGGTATGGGTGGTGGGGTAGCAAAGGACTGAGCGACTGCCACACACGCAAATCAATATCTTTTCCTCCTCACAAAAATGAATAACCAAGATTTGAGCAGGTCGGTAGGGCTACATAAATATTTTTTATATGTAGGCTTGGTCTCCACTTCTTGTCTTGAAGTAAGCGATAAAACTTAGAATGATCGCAGTGGCTGAGACCAAGGTCATGACAGTACCCGGCACGAATTTTACATGGCCACCCAGATCGAGGAAAATGAAGTAGCCGAGGTCGGCCAACCCCCCACAGATAGCTGCCAGGAACACTGCATTTGTATTTTTCTTCCATATAAAAAAGGCAGAAATCAATGTGACCAAACCTATCCAGAGCAGATTGAAACCGTGCTGCCCAACAATGGCCCCCGCTGCGCCCGGATATTCAATCTTCAAAGTCTCGGGATTCACAGCATCTGCGATTCCAGCAATAGATGCGGTGATGTCTCCGGAGGTAATGAAATAAGTGGTCATAACACCAGCCAGTACGTGTACCAGGCCCCAGATGACCCACAATACTGCAGCAATTTTGAAGAAGGAATTGTATGATTTCATAATGTGTAGAAGTTTTCTATGTGATTTTCAAATTGTCCCCGCTTCAGAAGGAGCCAATCTTTCATTCACACAAAGCTTGGGAAACGAAGCCCCAATTTCATTATGATTTCATAAGAAAACGCGGAAGGTAGTTTTCAGAGAGGTTTATCCCTTCGACTTTTCAGCCATTGACTTTTTGCCGCGCTCAAAGTCTCAGGATTGACACCGAGATAGGAGGCAATCATTTTCTGAGGGACCCGTTGTAAGATATCAGGGTATGTTTCGATGAAGTGTTCGTAGCGTTCAATGGCACTGGTTGAGAGCAGCATGATGACCCTGTTTTGCAATACCGCAAGCCTGTTGAGAATCTTACCGACATTTTTCTCCTCTTCCTTCAGGTTCTTGGGAATAACCGATACCGTCGAATCCTCAATGGCATCAATGAACAGGGTAGAAGGAACTTCTGCCGATTGGGTATCTGCGATGATCCATCCTTCAGGGGCAAACATGAAGATATTTTCTTTGCCGTTCTTATCAATCGCGTAGCTTCTGAGCAATCCGGATTGTACAAGGTAGAGATTGGAATTGAGGTCACCTTTGCCTTGGATGATTTCACCTTTTTTGACGTGGATTCTTTTCAAATTGTAATAGATTAAATGGCCTCTGGATACGATACATGGTGCTATATAAGCATAATCTAATTTTACTGGACAAAGTTTAAGAAAGGTGTTATTTCCCTGCACCTGTTCCACCCTTCCCCGCACTTTTTACAGTTTTCTCTGCATTTATTGATTTTTCCTGCACTTTATGATTTTATCTGCAACCCGTTCCACCCCAAACACAAAAATTCAGGAAATACAGAAATCGCTGTAATTTTATTTTTTACTGCAACACATACTTCTCTTATTGCTGGCGTACTCAACCCGACAGGATAGAATATGCATTGCGCCAAAAACCAGGGGAATCACTCCCCTGTCCACAAGAAATCAATTTGTTGGCGGAGGATTCTCCCCGGCTCTGGGGAATGGCGTACCCGGAGATATCTCCGCACATCTGGTTTGACGGACAAGGGTGAACGCGGGTGTAATACTGGGGGCTACTACCGCTTAACCGGAGATGATAACCCGGAAATTTATCCCACCTTCTATACGGGACAGCGCACTTGGAATCAAGAGGTTTGTCCTGACCAGAAAAGGTTCCCGGGTGTTGTCTATGAGGGGCTTACAGACTCCATGCGCATATTTGAGGCTGCTTCTGCCGAGGCAAAAAGTCCTGAATCCAAGGGTCAGGGCCTGCGACTCTGCGGGTCTGGGCCTGCGACTCTGCGTGTCCGGACCCGCGACTCTGCGTGTCCGGACCTGCGAATCTACGTGTCCGGACCTGCGAATCTACGGGTCTGGACCCTCGAATCTACGGGTCTGGACCCGCGACTCTACGGGTCTGAACCCGTGAATCCGAGGGTCTGGACCCGCGAATCTACGGGTCTGGACCCGCGAATCTACGGGTCTGGACCTTCGAATCTACGGGTCTGGACCCGCGCATCCAAGGGTTTGAACCCGCGAATCTACGGGTCTGGACCCGCGAATCTACGGGTCTGGACCCGCGAATCTACGGGTCTGAACCCGCGAATCCACGGGTCTGAACCCGCGAATCCACGGGTCTGGA
>CAYGRE010000116.1:0-20603 GCA_964352215.1 uncultured Bacteroidia bacterium | reverse complement strand
CAAACACCTTCGTCTGGACCGTCAGCAACGGCACCTGTCCGGATGAAACCGACACGGTGACCATCGATGTGCTGGCCCTTTTGGCAACTGCCAATGCCGGCCCCGACCAGGAAATTTGCGCTACCACTGCTACCCTGGATGGAAGCGATCCCACCCCTGCCAACGGAACCTGGACCCTGATTGCAGGAACAGCCACCATTACCAATCCAACCCAATTCAATACCAGCCTCACCGACATTGGAACCGGAACCAATTCCTTTGTCTGGACCATAAGCAATGGCATCTGCCCTCCGGTCACCGACACCATCGAAATCCTCAACGATGCCCTCCCAACCCCCGCGAATGCTGGCCCGGATCAAACCGCAACGTCTCCGAATACAGAAATCACCCTGGCCGCCAATAACCCAAGCATCGGTTTTGGAATGTGGACGCTGCAAAGTGGGAATGCGAGCATATTGGACCCCATGAATCCGCAATCAGGCCTGCAAATACAAGGAAGCGATTCCATTGCCCTGGTATGGACCATCAGCAATGGCGTATGTCCGATCAGTGAAGACTTTGTCCTGATTACCATCTCAGACCTCCTGATTCCTACAGGTTTCTCTCCGAATGGTGACGGAAAAAATGATCTATTTGTAGTAAGGGGGTTGAATGGGCAATTCCCGGTTAAATTGATTGTAAGAAATCGGTGGGGGAACGTAGTCTACAAGTCAGACAATTACCAAAATGATTGGGGAGGCGAAAGTCTGAATGGGCGAGAATTGACCGACGATACCTACTATATTATCATAGAGTCTGGTGATTATACCTATGCTGGTTACCTGGCCATCAAACGGTAGCTCAGACCTCCCGGACGAGAGTCCAGACCTCCCGGACAAGAGCCCAGACCTCCGAGACAAGAGCTCAGACCTCCCAGACAAGAGCTCAGACCTCCCAGACAAGAGCCCAGACCTCCCAAGCGAGAGCTCAGACCTCCCAGACGAGAGGTCCGAGCACACTCGTAGTAAGCTTTTACCTTGCATGCTCGGAGTCCAGACCTCTTGAGCGAGAGCTCCGACCTCTTGTCGTATAGTTGATAGCTAGACATTTTCATGCACTATTGCGATACGTTTTTATGGAAAATGTCTGCTTCCAAAAGCAAAATAGCTGTATGGTGCAGTTAAAGGCCTCTTTTCGTGACCACTACAAGGCGTCTCCTAATAAGGTACATGCTGAATCTAATATAGTTTACCTCCAGGTAGCATCCAGCTCCCACCTGGATTCGTTGTTCTGGCCAACTCAATCACTTTGAGCTGGAAACTCAAAGGTATTTTCCCCAAAAGTGGCCCTCATTTACTCCAAGGGATACTTGGGAATATTTCGCTGCAACGTCACGCTCAATTCTTTGCTCAAAAGTAGCGAGTTCTTTGCTTACCAGGAGTAAGCTCGGACCTCCCAAGAGAGAGCCCAAACCTCCCGCTCAGGAGCTCCGGACTCGCGGCTGGGAGTTCCGACCTCTTTGTCAACAGTTCCGAACTCTTTTCTGGCCTCTGGGGGGCGATTTTGGAAAATGGACTTTAATGGTCCTCTATTCATTTCAGTATGGAATTGGCCTGGATCGGACCGATTCACCCGAAAAATGCCTCCAGACCCAAGCAAGATTCCGAAAAATGCCTCCAGAACCAGGCAAGATTCTGAAAATGTCTACTAAAAGCGGCATTTTCCTAAACTATAATTCGCATAAAAAACGGATGGCAGGTATTCTTCGCCCATCATACAACCCCGGCAATTCCCATCCGTATTGTTTAAAACTAAAGTACCAGGTATAAATTGCACCACCAGGGGTTAAAATTGCACCACCAGAGGGTATAAATTGCACCACCAGGTTTTAAAATTGAGTTACCAAATATCCATTATGAATGCACTCCGATTCTCATTCCTCCTGATCGCCATCGTTTTTGTATCCTCCTCTTCCTGTAAACGCTGGGATACGGATATCACCACTACCGCCGAACTGGTTGAAGGCATAGAGAGCGAGATGGAAAAGCAGCATATCCCTGCCGTTTCAGCATTGATCTTTCAAGGGGAGGACATTTTGTATGAATCTTATTTTGGCCAATCGAATATCGAGAATGGAGTTTCCCTGGACAGCAACCATGTTTTTCTCATCGCTTCGATCTCAAAGACCATTTCTGCAGCGGCGCTCCTCCAACTATACGACGATGGGCTGTTTGCATTGGACGATCCCATCAATGACCATTTACCTTTTACAGTTCAGGTTCCGGGAGAATCGACTGCGATTACCTTCCGGATGTTGTTGACCCACACCTCCGGGATTGCTGATGGAAGTGCCCTGGACGGCCAATATTACTACGGAGAAGACAGTCCGCTGGCCTTGGATGAATTCATGGAGAATTATCTGGTCCCGGGAGGGGATTATTACGATGCCACAGAGAACTTCCACAATTTTGAACCCGGTACCGAGCATGAATATTCCAACGAGGGGAGTGCATTGATCGGGGTATTGGTCGAGCAGCTATCCGGCCTCGATTTCAATTCCTATTGCAAGCAGAATATTTTCGATCCTTTGGGAATGGACCATACATTTTGGCGCCTCGATGAAGTGGACCAGCCATTGGTGATGCCATACAACTATTCACGCAGGGAATACGAAGCGATAGGGCATTATACATTTACCGATTATCCCAATGGGGGGCTCAGGACGACCAGCCGGGACCTGTTCAAATTCCTGCGTGCGCATGCCAATGGGGGCGTTTCAGGTGGGGTTCAATTGCTGGAGCCCTCCACGGTACAAGCGATATTGACGCCTCAGATACCCGATATTGACCCCGAAGTGGGGCTGCATTTTTTCCTCATGGACAAGGACAATGGATTGTGGGGGCATGATGGGGGAGAGCAGGGAGTAGCTACTGTGATGGCCTTTCACCCGACCACCCGGATTGGGGTGATACTCTTAACCAACAATGGAGATGCAAATCTGGACCGGATGTTGGCTGCGGCTTATTCATTGGGAGAATCCTTGTGATAAATGGCTACCTCACCCAAATCTCCATGCGCTCCTTGTGGTACATGGTTTCTTCGGTCTGTGAGAGAAAGCTGAAACCATTGCGGAAGATCCGCCCCGGATCAACTCCGGCCCTGATCAAATCCGTCTTCAGAATATCGAAGCGCAGGTCAGCATTGGTCGATCCGTCCGGGGTATAGAGTCCAATCTTCTGGCTGGGGTTGGCCTTCAAATAGTCAGCAATTTTGAGGACAAGGGCGTCGTCATCTTCAGAACCAAAGTAGTCCTCACCGGTGTACATGATCAGGAATTTTGATTCTTCCTGGAAGACTGCCGGGACACGGCGGTATTGGGCAAAATTGGGGCGTGGGGTTGGGCGTGGTGGATTGTCATCGTTTCCGAAGCCACCGGTGCCGCCTTTTTCTTGCTGCTGGACCCCGCCGTTGCCATTGACCGCATTCTGAATGGATTTATCTTTTGGGGTGCGATTGTCTTGGTAAGGTTCATGCACTGCAGTGCCTGTTTCCATTTCACCCCCCAAGGCCGCCAAAGAATCCGCTTTCCGCTTCTCCGCTGCCGCCCGTACAGCCGCAATCCTTTCTTCCTCCGCCGCCTTCGCCTCCGCAATCCTTTTCGCTTCCGCGGCCCGCTCCGCCTCTACAACCGCCAATGAATCTGCGATCCGCTTCGCCGCAATCTCAGCCTTCAAAATACTGTCTTGCCGCAAACTGTCCTGCACAAAAGCGATCCGTTCCCGCTTTCGTACCCGCCACAATTGTTCCTCACTCACCAGAGATTTCCCATCCAGCAAAATCGCCGAATCGGTTTCCCCATCCCCCGCATCCGCAATTGCGATCTTGATCCGGTAAACCTGCATCGGCTTCACCCGCAGCCCCACCGAAAACATATCCGTCATGCCATCGTACTGAACCGCCTTGAGCAATTCTGCATCCAGTTCAGCACGGCGTTCCTCATTGGGCTTCCCATTCAGAAAATAAGGATTGTTATCCTTATAGAGCTGTTTGTTCTTATTGATGGAGACCGTAGCACTGTTGATGGGCGTATTGCTACCGGGGAGAAAGGCAAAGTTCTGGTCGCCCTTGATCCCGTATCCCTTGATGGTAATCAGGATCGGGTCGTCGAAGGTAGATCCCAACCGTTCGCTGTAACTGTCAGAAGCATACAAGAAGCGAAAGGAAACGCTGTCTTTGGCTGGCATGAACTCAAACTCAAGACTGGCGGCGTCGAAGGTTCTGATCCCGGCGATATAGGTCAGGTCTTTATCGCCACCCCTTGAATTGTAAGTGGAAACGTAGGGATTGTCATTGGGGCCGGGTAGGGCAGAGGCCAGGCCGGTGCTGATGATCACCCCATCAAAGGTGGGGAGACCGTCTTCGCTTTCGAAATAGCCGAATGCCTTTGGGTGGCCCTTGATGATGGAATTGCGGGTGCGGATGCCTTCCCCGGCAAATACCTTGGACAACTGGATGGCATTGACATCAGAATTGACCGTGATCTGGGCCTCCGTAGTACCGGGCCAAATCAGGCCGGCCACGAGAACCAATGCCCCGAGAAAATATTGCTTCAGTCCAATGCGATAAGTTTCCATTGTTAGTCTTTACTGGATGTCAGGCCCACAGATTACAATCCGTTTGCCCTTTACTGGATGATAAGCTTGCGGGTTACAGCCCGATCGCCCAATTCCAATTGCAAAAAGTATGCCCCGGAGGGATAGCCTGTAAGATCAAGGTTGATTTCGTTCGCACCATCCAGGTTCATTTCCTCTAAAAGGCTGCCTTTCAGGTCTAGGATTTTCAATTTCCCGCTCGACAATTCACCAGCAGACAATCCCCCGCTTGACAATCCCCCCGGAGACAAACCCTCTTCTGAAAAGCGAATCTTAAACCGACCCGCTGAAGGATTAGGAGAAACTGAGAGCAAACGTTCCATCGCCTCATCCACTGCAACCACAATTCCGGAACCATGCAAAGTGACGGTAGCAGAAGCGGTATTGGGATCGTTGGTCGCAAAGGTCAGGGTTTCAAAACCGGAGTTTCCCAGGGCGCTGGGGTGGTAAAGGACCGGAACCCGACGGGCAGAATCTTTGGGGACATCAAGGCTGAATACAGAACCGATACTGAAATCAGAGCTGCTGAATTGCCAGTTGCTCAGGGACAGATCGTTGGGGCCTTGGTTGGCGATGAAGAAATAACCCATGCTGGTGTCGCCGACCCCGGTACCCGGAAAGCAGAGCGAATCTACATTCAATTGGGCGATCGGATCGGTAGGGCCGTTGTTGACCGTGACGAAGGAGGCGATGCGGTCACAAAATTCCGGATGGTCCACGAAAGGGTTCCGTACATTTTGCAAGGCCTCAATATTGCGGTTCCGGGCAGAATCCACCGCGGTAGGAGGGAACTGCTTGTTCCATTGGCGGAGGATGGCTTCCTGGCCGGCGAAGAAATTGTTATAGTCCTGGTAGCGGATCACAAAATACATCATGGCCCTGGCTGTATTTCCTTTGGCAGCATCGCGGGGTTCAAAAGTGGAGCCGTTGGACTTGGAGCCGCCGCTGGTCCAGGAAGGATTGTTGACCACGCCAAAAGGATTGTTGGATCGTTCCCCGTTGGAAGAAGATGTGACCGGGAACAAATGGTGGAGGTCAGACCGCATGGGCTGCAATTCGCTGAACAGGCTCTGGGGAAAGGTATGCTCCGTATTGAAATTGTAATTGTTCTGTACATCGGGGCGGGTCGTATAGCCGGCTGCAACTGTACCCGTATAGACGCATTCGATCGTATTTTGAGTGGCGCCTTGCCCATTCACGGCCTGGTTGTCGATGTTCATAAAGAGTTGGTCGCGGGCCGGATTGTAACCCAGATCGGTATAACCAAACGAAGTGATGATACCCAAGGCATCTTTCAGGTCTTCGTGGTACTTGTCAAAAGTGAGGTCGTAGTAGGTATCTGCATGTTTACAAAAGGCAAATACAAATGCGGCGGGCTGCTCGGGGTGGGAGGGAGACTTGAACAATACCCAGTCGGCATAGCGTACATTCTGAACCGGGTGGCAATATACCTGGATGGTTTTCGAGCCACCCACCGGAACCGAGAATGAGGTTTCACTGACGGAATAGGCTTCTCCATGATAGAGACCAACGTCTGAGATCACCAGGATTTCAGGAGAATTGTTGTTGATGGTAAGGGCCAGGCTGTCTTTTCCTCCCGTGAACTGGGTGAAGAAATTAAGCGTATTGTTCGAAAGGGAAATTTGGCCGAATAATCCTGAAAATGAACTGCAAAGCAAAAGCAGCAGAAGGAAACGCAATCTGATCATGGCGCAAGATACGTAAAGTCATTAAAAGAAATGATCCTGCGGAACCCACAAGTAGGCAGCAAAAAAGTCAGAACAGATGAAAAGCATCCGTTCTGACTTGTTGGTTCTATGGTTGAACCCGGTTGAGACTTTATGAAAAAGTGCACCGGATCAACTATTTGAAAGAATATTCTCAGGGACAGCCCGCAGAAGCACAGGGGAAGGCAATATTCCCATACTCAGTCTTCAACTCACATGGACTATCATGGTGTCCCATCCAGAACTTGGCAAAGGTCAACTTGGCATTGGGCATATAGCCGGGGTTGGAACCACTGCACAAGGCATAGAGGTTATTACCGAAATCAGTACGGTCGTCAAAATGGATATTGGAGGAAGTACGTTGGATATGACAGGAACGGCATCCGGGGGCGACCACATTCAGGTAAAGATCCTGTTTGGTACTGAAAGTGCCATTGCTGGGCAGGTAAGTGGAATCCGGGCGGAAGGTGGCACTTGGGGAGAAGTTGTTGTACATCCCACTGACATAATCTTTGATGGCTCCAACCTGTTGTGAACCCAGCGAGGTGACCCTTCCCAATGAATCAGCAACTTTGTAGACACCCCGGTTGAGGCGATAGAAATCCTGTTGCTGAGAAGCGGAATCAAGCCCAGAAATACCAGAGAATTCAAAAGTATATATGTCAAAGGGGATAAACTTCGACTCGAGATTGGCACCGGGAGTACCGGCATTCAATTCAGTCAAAGTACCACCATGACAAACCACGCAAAGTCCGGGAATGAATTTCTCTCCATTTCCATCGAGGTCGGCTTTCTGCACCAGCTTCCCTGCCCCGTTCCAAACGAAGAACTTAGTCACGGCATCCCCTCCACCAGGTAGGGGGCTGAACTCCATTCCTACGGTAGCTATGACGTTGGCATCGTTGTTGGCATCTACGTCGCTGCGGTAATTGGAAACATAGTAGGCAAAATTGCCGGGATCGGGGCTGCTGCAAGTTGGGCCTGAGATTTCCATATAGTGCATACCACGCCAGAATCCGAGGTCACCTGCATTGTAGTAGATCGCGGCTGTATCATTGGTACAGTCGAAGCCCATCGCCGTTTTCCATTCCGAAAAGGTAATGGTGTCAGTACCGTTAATTGCACCAATCAACTCATAATATTCCCAGGCTTTGGCTTCATTGTTGGTGATCCGGGCCAGGAAATCAAAGGAAGGAGTAGCTGGATAATTTGGCCCTGGAATGTAAGCCCGGTTTTTGCAGAAATCGTAGGGGGGAGAAGGATTGGCTTGCGCTGTGCCAGGGTTATTGGTGGAAAGAAAGACGGTCTGGGTATTGATCAATGAACCATTCTTGTAGGTTTCGACCGTGACGACCGAATCTACCGGCATTCTCGTCACCACACTTGGGAAACTATTCAGATTGTTAATGGTAACGGTCTTGGAAGTGCCACCGGAAGTCGGGATGATCACCTTCACATCAAATGGTGGGGCAACGCCGGCGATCGGGTTATGGAGGAGCTGCATACAGGCTGCATCAGTAAATTGGACATCCGCATTGTAGGCAGAGAAATGCGTAACCTCAGCTTCGTAGAATTTACCTGTTGGGTTGATGGCAGCCGTACCTTCAAAGTTCCAGGTTCCGTCTTCTTCGACATAACTCCAAAGGTCGATGTAGTTGGGGGGATTGAGGAGGCGTGAATCCACAGGAATCCGGATTCTGGCCTTGCGTCCAGGTTGCAAATCAAGGGTTGCGCCAGAACCGTCCCTGAAAGTGGCATCAATTGCACCGAAGCTCTCAAGGCGTACGGACTGGTTGTTGGCATTGTTGGCAGCATAATCACCGGGAATGGGATCGTCTGCATTGACCACGCCATACCCGCGGAGGGTCGCATCGATATTTCCTACGGGAGGTCCGCCCCCTGGTTGGACCAGATCATCTGGATTCACGATCACTTGCGCCGGCTCCCGAAACTCACGGTCACGGCTTTGCAGTTCTTCTTCCAGGGTGATATCGCCCCCACCAGGAGGAAGGTTTTTGATCTCAGTTCCCTGCCAGAGGGTATACTGTTCATTGATCGATTCTCCGTAAACTACCCGTGAGATCAGGGAGAAGCCCGGTTTGTCGATGTTCACAGATATCCGCCGTGAATCGTCGACCATTTCACCGAAGAATCCTGCTCCATTGGTTTGGGTTGTGGTAGGCACACCAGCGGAGAAAATGCGTACCTCAGCTCCGGCAACAGGCAGGCGGTTCTGATCACGCACAATTCCGGAAATAAGTACTTTATTGTCGGTGCGGACCCGGATTTCGCGGGGTATCCGGCTGTGGCCTCCTTTCCCATCTACGATCAGGACGTACATGGTATAGGTTGCAGGGGCGGACGGCATGGTCCAGGTGATCTGGTCAGAATTGGAACTCACATATCCCTGGGTATTTCCACTCGCAGACCAACGGAATGTCATCGGGTCATTTTCAGCATCTTCAGCCTTGACTTCAAGATCCACGGTGACACCAGGAGAGACTATATTGGTTGCAGCTCCGGAACGGTAGGCGGTCAGACTGTTGGCGGAAGGGGATGTATTGGTAAAGATATAATCCCGCCGAGTGGTTCCATTGACAACGACAGTTTCGCCTTTGTTTCCTGCTTCTACTTCAGCAATGCCCTGGAAGGTGCCAGTCGGGACTTCCGGGATCACATATTCTCCCATAAAGTTAGCCTTCCGACGTGCGAATTCTCCGGAGGCATTTGTCAAATAAACTTCGGTGTGGAAAAAGGCCTGGAAGACTTCATCTTGCAGGAAGGGAACAGACCCGTCAGCGAGGCGGCACTTTCCATAGACAGCATTTTGTTTCGCTTCCAGCGTGAGTGGAGGACTGACATAGAAAGAGGAATTGTCAACCGTAACTGAAATACAATTGTCATTGAAGCCGGGAGCGGAGGCACAAACCTCATAGACCCCCGGTTCAACCCGGGGAAAGGTAAACCGACCATCAAAGCCAGTTACAACCGGTCCTCCCGCGATTCCACCGGTATCATTTTTCAGGACGACTTCTGCATCAGGAAGGTAGATGTATTTACTGAAGTCAGGTTGATTTTCACCCGGAACCTGCCAGGCGACGATTCCCAATACTTCTCCACCGCGTAAACCACCAGTTCGGGTAGGTGTGCAGTAAAAGATGAGGAAGCAGGAAAGAATTAATAAGACGGCAAACAGCGTATACCTGGTTGGCCAGATACGACCCTGCCTTGATGCTAGTGACACCATGGTTAAATCTATTTAAATTGGTAAATAAGGAAACGACCAGTTGATATTGTATAATATAGCCCATTTTTGCCAGATAATCAATTTTTATATGGTGTTGAGTCCTTATTCTCAGGGACATGAATTTGACAGGCAAAAATCTGAATCAGGTTGTAATTTAGCCGGATGCAAAGCAGTCTGGAGAAACACCTTTCCCGTCTTCCCTGGTACCACGCAGCCGTCGCGGCCTTGGTTTATGCAACCACCATCGCACCGACCATATCCCATACCGACTCCGGAGAATTAGCCGCAGTAGCCTATACAGGTGGGGTGGCGCATCCAACCGGATATCCCTTATTTACCCTGTTGGGGTGGATTTGGACCCGGATTCCCATCTTGACCCCGGCATTGCAACTCAATATCCTTTGCCTTCTGTTCGTAGCCTTTGGCGTCTTTTTCTTCTCAAAAGGGCTGGGGACCATGCTCTCCAATTGGACGGTCCGCATCAAGGGCTTGCCGAATGACGGGCAGGAACGGGTATTGGCCAGCCAATACATGGCCCAGACGGTCGGAGCCCTGCTCCTGGCCTTCGGCCAGACCTTCTGGCTGCAATCAACCTCATGGGAGGTCTATTCCCTGCACATCCTGCTGCTCAGCCTCAACTTCTACCTGCTCATCAGGGCATATTTTGCCCCCAAGGCAGCGATCAAGCCCTGGCTTTGGCTGGCCGGGGGGCTGGCGCTCGGTTTCGCCAACCACCTTTCCTTCTTTGCCATCCTGGCCCCGGTGGCCGTCCTCTTCTTCGTCCGCTGGGGATTGCAGCGGCAATCCATCCTGACCCTCGCCAAAATGCTCGGCGTTTTCATCCCGGTTCTGGTCCTGCTCTACCTCTACCTGCCCTTACGTGCCGCCGCCGACCCGGCTCTGAACTGGGGAGATCCTGCAACCGGAGATGCATTCTGGCACCATGTGACCGGCAAGCAATTCCAGGTGTGGATGTTTACCGGGATGGAGGCGTTCACAAAAAATTTCTCGGAATGGGCCACCGGCTTGATCCACGAATTCTACCTCGGCCTGATCCTGCTCATCCCCGGTCTCTGGTATGGATTGAAGCAGAAACCAAAATTCACCCTTGCCATCCTCTCTATGCTGGTGGTCAACGTCCTTTATGCCTGCAATTATGCGATCAAGGACCTGGAGCCCTACTTCTTGCCGGCCTACCTCGCGATGGCAGTCATCATGGTGATGGGCATCCGGCACTTGTGGATCCGCGCCAAACTCCCCGCCAAAGCACGGCCCCTGATCGGAATGCTCCTCGGCCTGGCAGTCGTATTTGAAGTAGCCCTGAACCACGGAAATGTCAACCAGCGGGACCAATGGCAATACGAAGATTATGCACGGGTGGCCCTCAACAGTTTGCCGCCACATGCTGTCGTCATCACCAAAGCCTGGGATGTATTTGTCGCGCCGGCCTATTACCTGCAGGAAGTCGAAGGGATACGGACGGATGTAGACATAGTAGAATACCAGATGCTCCACGATCGGCATTGGTACCCCAACCACCTGCAACGAAATGCACCGGAACTGTCCCTGGCCCTCGCGAACGAATTGAATGCCTGGGACGAGGCGGTGGATGAATTTGACCTCGATGGAATCCTGAACCCCTACCGCCTGGGGAGCAATTTCAGCAATCTGTTAAACGGGGTATTCACCAAATTGGGAGGGCGGCCGATCATGATCGGTCCGGAAATCTTTCCCGCCACTTTCGGGGCGGACCAGATCCAGATCCCACAGGATATGACCCTCTATCCCTCCGCATATTTCTACGAGATGATACCGGCGGATCAGATTCAGAACTACCGTTCATTGCCGGATGAAAGCAATGCCATTCGACTGCCCAAGGGGCCTTATGAACCAGAGACGGAATTTTTGATCAAGCTCTGGGCGGATATGCTGGCCCAGCGGGCGGTGTACGAAATCCTGTTTGACAACAAAGAGGCGGCCCGCCAATTGGTCAACAAGGTCAGAGAGATTGATCCCAAGCGACCGTTGCCAAAAACTTTACAGGGAATTTAGGCATTCAGCCATGGTACTCACCATGGTTCTCACCATGGTGATCGCCTGGACAAGTCCATGACTTGAAAGATCTGATTCAGGGACAGAAGTCCTTGAATCAGGTCAAGCCCCAATCACATCACCACAATCCGAATCACTTTCAGATCATCCGGAACCTTGGAAAGCTCCCAGGTGTCGGGGTCATCGGTGATCACGCCGGTATCTTTGACATGGAAAATATTGTGATTGTCTGCTGGAATCAACTCTATCACTCCATATTCAGGGAATGGGCGAACATGAAGGTCGCCGTATGCATCTTTCAATTCTTTGACTGAACTTCCGACATGGACTCCGGTATGGAAATGTTTATAGGTAGGAGACTCGATCTGTACGCGGTTCAGGAAGGCATCGGTATCGAAATCGGTTTCCAGGAGGACGCGTCCATCTTCGAATTCCACAATCTGAACATTCCAATCAATTTCTTCAGGATTCCCATCTTCACCCGTGGAGATCTCAACGAAGACCGTATCCCGAATCGGGGCATCAGTATCCAGTTCACGGAAGGTAATGGTGTCTCCAATTTTGACAAAATCTAAGCCAGTGGAGCCAAATGTATGGGTAGGCCAATCACTGGTGGGGTCGGCAGGGATTTTTTTAATCCGGTCTTCAAAGGAATCACCTTCGGTGCTGTCAGTTCCCACCGTATCGTTACCAGTAGTACCAATATCGGTGCAGGCCGCAAACAGGCCAGTGACAAAAATCAGTGCGATTAGAATGCGCGTGTTCTTCATAATGGTTCTGTGTTTTTCAGAAAATGCAGAAAAGTTCTAAAGATACAGTACCAATGTCAAACAATTTACAATTGTGTGCATTGATTAAGGGTGGAGGTGGAGAATCGCGGCGGATGTTTCACACGGAAGTTTGATTTGCTTATTTTGAACCCATGAATATGAGAGCATTGCTTATTGGAAAATTCACCCTTCTGGTGATTTGCGGTATTTTATTGAATTCCAGCCTCTCAGGGCAAGGAGTTCAGGTTGATGATCCTACCACCTTCACCAGTGAAGTCCAGTCGGTTGAACGTCTGGGAACTGTGAATTTGAGTGAAGCAGTGGACCCCTGGGACCCTTACCTGAAGACCACAAAAATGGCACCCGCCCCCGGATCGGATGATTCTCCATCAGACCGTGACCTGGAAGCCGAAGAAAACAAGCGCCTGAGAGCAGAATGGGAACTCCAACAAGCTCAGGGAGGCAGCAGCCAGAAAACAACGGCTGGGCCAGCTCCAGTACAGGGGACGAATTTTGTTGGAAATACCTACAATTTCTTTGCCCCTGCCGACAACACCATTGCCATCAGTGCCGGTGGAGATATGATCTCCGGTACCAATGCCCGCTTTCATACTTATACCGAAACCGGAACCTCTCTGGGAGCGACGACCTTGACCGGGTTTTTCTCCGGATTGCCCGGAGTCGCACAGTTCAAATACGATCCGAAGGTGATCTACGACGTGGCTGAAGACCGCTTCATCGTCGTTTGCCTGGCCGCATTTGACTCCATCAACAGCCGGGTTCTGGTAGGCTTTTCTCAGACCTCCAATCCCGGTGGCAACTACAACCTCTACGCCCTGGATGGCAACCCCTTCAGCAATGGTTTGTGGACAGACTACCCACAGATTGGGCTGAACCAAAATGAGTTATTCATTTCCGGGAACCTCTTCACCGATGCCAACAACCCACAGTTTGCCCAGAATGCCATCTGGCAGATCGAAAAAGCTGACGGCTACAATGGCATCGCCCTCGATTTTGTAACCCATACCAATTCGTTTTTCTCCGTGCATCCCGTCACCGGAGCCACCTCGCTCTATGGCCCTCAGATGTATTTTGTTTCATCAGAGACCGGAAACCCCACCGGTATGTACCTGCATACCATCAGTAACAGCATCGCCAACGGAGGGACTTTGCAGCCGGCCAATGCCTTTAACATATCCCCCTCAATCGGTAACAGCGCAGCCGCCGACCAACCCAGCCCCGGCGTCGATTTTACCGCGGCGGGTACCAGGGTTCGGGATGCCTACTTTGAAAACAACCGCATAGAATTTGTGATGAATTCCAGTGTTGCCGGTCGCCCGGCAGTCTACCACGGAACTGCTTTTATTTCCCCTCTCGGGCCTACGTTTTCGAACTTTTCCGGTGATTATATCTTCTACAACGACATTGAGCTCGGCTATCCCTGTATCGCTTATGGAGGAAGCCAGCATTCCAGCGGGAGAAACCGCAGCTTTGTCGGCTTTAACTTCTGCTCTCCGACCGTATTTCCCAGCAATGGGGCCTGCTTTGTCGACGAAAATGGATTCTCTGATTATGTCACCTGCCGTTCCGGTGTGAACTATATCATCCCCATTTCTTCAGGTCAGGCCATCCGCTGGGGTGATTATACCGGGATTGTGAACCGCCCCGGCAGCCCCGGAGAAGCTTGGATGGCGGCCTCTTATGGCAACTCCCAACGCCGGGAAGTCACCCATATTTCTCAGTTGACCCCTCCTGTTCCTGTATCTGCCGACGTGCCAGATCCGCTGGCCCCAAGCCTGCAGGTCTATCCGAACCCAGTGGTGGAAGAACGGGTTATGTTTACCTTTCCCGTCGAAGAATTTGGCCGCTACGACCTGGTCATCCGCGATGTGGAAGGCCGTGAGATCAAGCGCTGGACCGAATACACCCTGCGCATCGGCGATGCAACCACCCATTTCAAAACCGATGCCCTCTCCAACGGCATCTATTTTGTCACCGTCGAAAGCAAGGACGGCCCCATCTTCCACGAGAAGTTTGTGGTGAATAAATAGTTATCTTTGCGCCTAGTATGAAGAAGGTAGGCCTGTACACATTGGGCTGTAAGCTCAACTTTTCGGAGACCTCTGCCATCGGGCGTCAGTTTGATGAGCAGGGATACGCGAGGGTGCCTTTTCACGAAGCCGCTGATGTCTATGTGATCAATACCTGTTCGGTCACTGAAAATGCGGACAAGAAGTGTCGCAAGGTGGTCCGCCAGGCCATGAAGAGCAATCCCGAAGCTTATGTCGTGGTGGTTGGTTGCTATGCGCAACTAAAGCCTGAAGAAATCGCAACCATTCCGGGGGTGGACCTCGTACTGGGCGCCGCGGAAAAGTTCAGGCTCTTCGATGTGGTGGACGATTTTGTCAAAGAAGCACGGGGAAAGGCTATTTATGGTGAGATCGGTGAAGTCGCCTCTTTTGTGGATGCCTTTTCACAAGGGGAAAGGACCCGTTCGTTTTTGAAGATCCAGGACGGCTGCGATTACAAGTGTACCTTCTGCACCATACCCCTGGCCCGGGGCAAATCCCGTTCCGATTCCCTGGACAATATTGTCGCCAATGCCCGGCAGTTGGCCGATCAGGGGGTACGGGAAGTCGTCCTCACCGGGGTCAATATCGGAGACTATGGCAAGGACCAGCCGGGTACATTTTTCGATGTGGTCAAGGCCCTGGATGAAGTCGAAGGCATAGAAAGGTTCCGCATTTCCAGCATCGAACCCAACCTGCTCAACAACGACGTCATTGCCTTTGTCGCGGAATCCAAGCGGTTCATGCCCCATTTTCATGTCCCCCTGCAAAGCGGAAACAACGAATTGCTGGCCAGGATGCGCCGCCGCTACCGCCGGGAACTTTATGCTGACCGGGTCGCTGAAATCAAACGCCTCATGCCCCACGCCTGCATCGGAGTAGACGTGATCGTTGGCTTTCCCGGCGAAACCGAAGAACATTTCTTAGATACCTACCGTTTTCTGAACGAATTGGACGTGTCTTATTTCCACGTCTTTACCTATTCAGAACGCGCGAATACATTGGCCATTTCCCTTCCCGACCCCGTTCCTCAGGCCGACCGGAACCGCCGCAACAAAATGCTGCGCATCCTTTCCGAGAAGAAACGACACGCTTTTTATGCCCAACACCTGGGTTCGAAGCGTCCGATTCTGTTCGAAGAAGAGGTCCACGGCGGGGATATCAATGGCTTTACAGACAATTACATCAAGATCGTGACCCCTTATGACCCCTTGCTGGTCAATGAAGTGCAGGCATTCGAGCTGCATGACATTACCGAAGCCGGGCAGGTCCGTATCGTTCCCGATCAAGTACCGGTAACATGATCCAAAGAGCACCGCTGATCCTTCTGCTCCTGCTCTCTGCTTTTGGCTTCGCTGAGGCTCAGAATACCCTTAATCTCAAGGCCCGGAGCAATACCGATGCCCTGAGCATTTTGGAGATGCCTTCCGGGCAACGGTCGGCTGGTGACCATCCTTTGCGGGTGGTGCGTTCGGTGGAAGCATTGGTGGCAGAAGGAAGAAGAGGAGTTGGTGCAGGGGAATTGGCACGCGTATTTTCGGTGGATATCGGTGGGGAAAATGTCTATGCGGTCATGGCGGACTTGCAGGCGACGGGGGAATTCGAATGGGTGGAGGTGAATCGGAAAATAACTTTGCCGGGGTTTGGGCCGAAAGGGCAGAGAGGGATTGGCGGGCAATTCGGGATTGGACAAGCATTCAGTAATGGTCAGCAGAATGGACGTGGCGAGCAATCGGACAGTGGATTGGAGAATCCCACTGGATTTGAGGGACCGTTTGGCCCAGGCCAACGGAATGGTACTGAAGCCGATCCGCCCAATGACGACTCCCTTTCCCTGCAATGGTACCATGACTACATCGGGACCTTTTCCGCCTGGGACACCACCCGTGGTGATTCGACGGTGGTGATCGGGATCATCGATACCGGACTGGATTATGACCACCCCGAGTTCCTCGGGCAGATCGCAGTCAGCCCCGCCGAAGATGCCAACGGCAATGGCCGTTTTGACCCCTGGCCGGACTCCGTCCAGGTCAACGGCGTATCCGGAGACTTCGACGGCACCGATGCCGACGGCAACGGCTACATCGACGATGTGATCGGCTACGACTTCACCGACCAGCCCAACAGCCCATTTGGCGGGGACTTCCTCTTCGAGGATGCGGACCCCCTGGACGACAACGACCACGGCACCCTCGTGGCCGGCATCATCAATGCCCGGGCTGACAATTCTTATGGCGGTACCGGCATCGCCCCCGGTTGCCGCATCAAGGTCCTCCGCGCCTTTGCCGCGAATGGGGGAGGAGAGGACGACGACATCGCCCGCGCCATCGTCTACGCCGCCGACAACAACATCCCCATCCTGAACTTCAGCTTTGGCGACATCTACCCCTCGCAGATGATGCATGAAGCTATCAAATACGCCTATTCCCGCGACGTCGTGATGGTCGGCTCCGCGGGCAATGGCACCGGAGACAACCTCCATTATCCTTCCAATTTCGACGAAGTCATCTCCGTCTCGGCTTCCACGGTGAGCAGCAGTTCGGGGAATGAAATTCTCTGGCCGCTGAGTTCATTTGGCTGGACTGTCAGCCTGGCAGCTCCCGGAAGTGGGATTTACACCACCGCGGTCCGGGACACCAGCAACGCAGATGACGACCCGTTTGGCACCTTCAGCGGGACCAGTACTTCCGCACCGATGGTCAGCGCCGCCGCGGCATTGCTGTTTTCCCAGCGGGGCCGCTGTTCGCCGCAGCAAGTGCGGGGCATCCTGACCGCTTCCGCCGACGACATCAGCAACGAAGGCTGGGACCACCTCACCGGAGCCGGCCGCCTCAATATTCCCCGCGCCCTGGCCACGGTGGGTGGTTCGCATGTCGCGATTCAGAGCCCGCGCAACGATGGGGGCAAGGCCAGCGGCCCTGTGCCGGTCGTGGTCACTGCGCTGGATCCGGAGTTTGCCAGCATGGACCTTGAGTACCAGTTGGGGCTGGGGGGGCAAAGCAACTGGACCAGCCTGGAAACAGGCCTGACCGACCAGGTCAGCAACCAGGTGATTCACAACTGGGACATCAGCAACCTCCTCGATGGTGAATACACCCTGCGCCTCAAGGTCAACAAGACCAACGGGCGTACTGCTGAGGACCGGGTCCGGTTTGTGCTCGACCGCACTCCACCGGAAATAGAGATCAAACTGGCCGCTGCCACCTGGGACAATGATGAGCGCAAGCTCATGGTCGTCTTCCGGTCGTCCGACCGGGGGACCACCAAATTGCATTACCGGCCGGTCGGGCAGACCGATTACCGAATCCTCGTCTACGACCGCCTCACCCGCAACGGGCATTTCCTGATCGGCGATGAATTGCTGGCCGCCGGAGACCTGGAATTTTTCCTTTCCTCGACCAACGAGAGCGGATTGACAGATTCGACCACCACCCAGTTGTTCACCTATTCCCCTGCGGCCATCAGCTCCCACCTGTTCGATACCCTCGCTTATTCGATCCCTATGGGGCATTATCTGGACCAGACCACCGACATGGATGGGGACGGGCTCCGGGAAGTGGTGATGAGCCAATACAACGACTTTCTCTCCTTCGGTGGCCTGACTTTCTGGGAATACAATGGGGTTGCCTTTTCCCAGGCGGATTCATTGGAATTTAACCGGATCCTCATCCCCAAAGACATCGCTGACCGCGACAACAACGGCCGCCTGGAATTGCTCTGCTCGGTCAATGACTCTTTGTATGTGATCGAACAGGGGAGTTCCAATTCATTTCCCGATCAGATTGTGGCCAGCGACCTGGGAAATGGGAATTTCGCGGCCCGCTTCGGAGACACCGACCTCGATGGCACCGTGGAATTGATCGCCAAGGATTTTCGGGATTACCGGGTCATGAAGCCCGATGGAGCCGGATATTCCCTGGAAGCGACCTTAGAAGATATCAGCCCTGACTATGAAGGATCGGTTGCCCCCCGCGCCCTGATCGAGGATTTTGACGGTGACGGCCAACCCGAAATCGTATTTGGAGATTTTGACGGAGATGTGCTGGTCTACGAATACGATGGCAGTAGTTATGTGAATCGATTCATTGATACCACCGACCTCAGCCGTTCCGGGACCTATCTGACTGCGGGTGATTTTGACGGGGATGGCCAAATGGAGTTTGCCGTGGCGGCCCATACCCGACTCAACCGGAACGAAGCGGATTTTGAATACGAAGCTCCTTATTGGTTGGTGCGCATTTTCAAAGCAACCGGGAACAATGCCTATTCCGTGATCTGGGAGGACTATTTCTTCGACATCGATACCGATGGATTCAATGCGCTCAGTGCCGGGAATCTGGACAACGATCCCGAAGACGAATTGATATTTTCCACTTTTCCCCGTGACTATATCTTCGAATGGACGGGCAATGAAATGGCGCCTTCCTGGTTTTGGTACGGGAACCTGACCACCCACCACGTCATTGAGGATTTCAACGGGAATGGGGTCAATGAAGTCGCGATCGGGCGGGGAGACAAGGCGCTGTTCTATGAAAAGGATGTGGCTTACAGCGGTCCCGAGCCGGTCAATTCTCTGAGCGGGATTGTGTTGGGAGGGGACCGGGTACAGCTGAATTGGAATGGTTTGCCCAGTGTTACCGATTACCGGATTTGGCGGGGAGAACTGGATGGCGGTCCTATTTTTATCAATCTGATCGACAGTACGGCTTTGGCATCCTACGTCGATACCGGTTTGGTAGCCGGAACCGAATACCTCTATGTCCTCGAATCGAAAAATGCTCTCTTAAGTCCCGCTTACTCTATCTTTTCCAATGCCGTGGTGCTGGAACCCCATGCCAACGGACGTTTGGATTCGGTGGTAGCGGTGGCGGCGGACCAGGTACGTTTGTATTTCAATGTCCCGGTTCAGGCTGACGGCAGCGACCTGCC
Organism: uncultured Bacteroidia bacterium; assembly: GCA_964352215.1. Taxonomy (GTDB): domain Bacteria; phylum Bacteroidota; class Bacteroidia; order J057; family JADKCL01; genus CAWUKT01. The sequence continues at coordinate 1,178 of CAYGRE010000116.1, read as the reverse complement.
CCGTTTTGTCCTGAATGGGGACCAATCCCCTTCGAGTGTGATCAGTTCCGGGGATGCCAATCCGACCCTGCTGCTGTCCTTTACCGAAGCGTTTTTGCCGAGCAACCTGCTCCAGGTAGACAGTAGTTTTCTGGACGCCCGGCGTGGAGTCTTTGATCCGGCTTCTTTGTTGCAGGCTTTTGATTGGTTGGCGGATACGAGCAGCTCTGCATTTTTCAGCCGTTGGGAGATCGTCGATGCGAAGACGGCCCGGATTTGGTTCAATGAACCGATGACTTCTTCGGTACTGGACGTGGGACTTTATGGCTTGCAGCCAGTGGGTCGGGTGATCGGGGTGGACTTTGCGGATGCGAGCCAGGAGAGCATTGACGTGCAGGTTGAAGATGCGGTTTTCGGTGCCCTGGGTTATCCGGTTTCGGTGATCCTGAATGGGGGAGAGGCCGTGAGTGGGGCACAGATGTCGACCAAAGAAGGAAATGTGGCGACCTTCTCGGCTTCACAGGCTGATTTGTCGCAGGTATATGTCTATCCGAATCCCTACCAGGGCAATGATTTCTTCGATGGGGTGCGCTTTGCGAACCTGGTTGAGCGTTGCACGGTGACCGTTTATACGCCGAGTGGGCGCACGGTGGTGACCCTGGAAGAGGGCGATGGCGACGGGGGCCTCGAGTGGAATCTGCGGAATACCGCGGGGGAGCGGGTGCGGCCCGGGATGTACCTGTTTCGGGTGGAAGCCGAAGGGGAAGAGGACGTGTTGGGGACGTTTTCGGTGTTGCAGTAAAGGGGGGGGCTTGGTTCCCTTCAGCAGTTTAGAATTTATTCCTTTTCATCATCCTCAAGTCTTTCATCATCCCCAAGTCTTTCAACATCCTCAAGTCTTTCAACATTCTCAAGGTGATACGTATAGGGCTCACCACCTCCGCCCCTGATCACGATATCTGCGGAAATAATCCCGGTCAAATCCAGTTCAGTATTGGCCAGGTCGACCATTTCCTGGGTTACCCTTTTGAAGCCATCCCAGCCGGGGATATGCCCAATGAAGATTTTCTCCTCAAATTCCAAAGTCACCGTCTGGTAGGGGGAAATGGATCTGATTTTGGTGAGGCACAAGTTGTTACGGTAAACGCTGACTCCAGCCATTTCCTGGATATACCGATTCGTTTGACCCACCCGGACCG
>CAYGRE010000115.1:0-20913 GCA_964352215.1 uncultured Bacteroidia bacterium | reverse complement strand
GTCCAACTGGGTCAAACGATCCGGTCCGGGTGGGTCAAACGAATCGGTATATCCACTATAAATAATACAAAATGAAATATGAAGAATTGTTTTTTGAATTCACCCACAAATTTGCAGATAACAATACCAAAGACAAACAACGAGGAATTGGAATAGAAATGGAGCTGCCAGTAGTAACTCAAATTGGAGAAGCAGTGAGTTTATCTATTATCCAAGAAATGTTTGAATTTCTCAAAAAAGAAGGATTTCAATTAGAAAGAGATGATTTTTCAAATCATGTAATAAGTGCATCAAAAATTAATGAAGAAAGTTTAAAAAACTTCGATTATCACATTGATACAATTATGACAGATGCAGGAAGCGGTATCCTTGAGGTAGTTCTTGCTCCTCAAGATAATTTACATACTATTCAACACTCTTTTTCTGAAATAATAACCTTATTAGTCCATTATTTTGACACTCGAAATTGCAAGATAATTGGCTATGGCATTCAGCCGCTTACGCCTCCTTCTCGTAAATTGTTAATGCCCAAAGAGCGCTATTTTTTTTACGAAAAATTTTCTCCAAATAATATCATTCCAAAATCAGAAGGTGCTGATGCTCACTTACTTACTATAACTGCCTCTAATCAATGTCATATTGATATTAGTCAAGATGAAGCCATTCCAGCTATTAATGTTTTGAATGCTCTATCGGGGCTACAAATTATCTTACATGCTAACTCTCCTATTTGGAAAGGGAAAGTAGATACCGTCTATAAGGCTAACCGAGAAATTTTTTGGGATTTTTGTTACCCTGACAGGCTTAATCAGATGGGCATTCCGCCGAAATTTCGGACAATAGATGACTATATTCATTATTTGCTTGAATTTAAACCCATGTTAATAAAAAGAGAAAAGCTCTTGCGAATTTTGAATAAACCAACCTTCAAGGATTTTATGTTCAACGAATCACCTACCATTGGAGAAACATTGGATGGTGAAAAATCAATAATTCAACCTAAAATCGAAGATATCCACTACCTTAATACTTTTTGTTATTTCAGTGTTCGTTTAGCACCTAATTTGGGTACTATAGAAAGTCGAATGTGTTGTCAACAACCACCTAAGACTGCACTTAGCCCAACAGCAGTATCGCTTGGATTATTATCAAATTTGGAAGAGGCAAAAAAAATTGTAGCGCTTTATTCTTTGGAAACTTGGAAAAAAATACGTCTTGATGCGATTAAGCAAACATTCAAAACAACTGTAAACGATAAAAGTATCATACCACTTATGACTAAATTTCTTGAAGTAGTAGAAGAAGGATTGCTGAAAAGGAATTTAGGGGAGGAAATTTTTCTAAAACCATTGTACGAGAGGCTAAATCGCCAAAAATCTCCTGCTGACGAAGCGATAGCTATTTTTGAAAGAGAAGGACTCGAAAGTTTTCTTAACTATCATGCTTTTACTAAAAATATACCTTCAAGAATTGAGCCTCAGTTGAACGAAATTCAACTTTAAACATTAAATGTGCAATCTTCAAATCATCAAAAAATTTAAAATTTGCTAAATAAAATAAATCCATCAAAAGACGTGTTCTTGGAACGCATTCCTGATGAAGTATATCAAAAAATAATTGACGAATTCTCTAATCAATATCACTTTAAAAATGGCCTTGAAAATGGAGGAAGAATGAGAATAGCTAACTATTTTGTTGGAATTAGTAGAGAATTATCAAACTCCTTTATTCAGTTCATTGAAGAAATAAATAGTGCCGTACTCGAAAATAAATATCCTCACCTTCCAGCGCCAAAAGGGTTTCAACCTCATAAGGATACCTTACTCCCAACAGAACTAAATGGTCTTTTTTCTTTTGGCAGTTATGATATGGCAATAAGCGAAAATAGTTTGAAAAACATTGAATTTCAAGCTGTTGCCACCTATCCCGTAAGTGCGGCAAAGCTTAATCAACTCTTGTTAGACAACCTGCCACTAAACAACGCTTATATTTTTGCCGAGAACCCAACGACAACTTGGGAGGATTTTATCAATTTATACAAAAAAATCATTTCAGATAATGAAACCGAAGGAGTGGTTCTTACTGATAGACGATTAAAGGGACAAAAAACGAATTTTGAATTTTACGCAACTCAAAAAGAGCTTAATACACCAATTGATATTGTCGATATGGAGGATGTATTTGAAAAAGAGGAAACCCTTTTTTATTCAAAAAATGACACAAACTCAAAGCCTATAAAAATCAATCGGTTGTACAACCGAATTTTATTAGCGGAAGCATTGTTTGAGGACAATTACCCTGAGAATACAGATATGTGGAAATTTCGTTTTGATAAAAAGTACAAGTCTCTTAAATTTATAAATCATCCCATTAAACTTTACGAAGTTTCTAAACGGCTTTCACCTTATATAAACCATGAATTTAATCCCGAGTCCTTCGAGTTATCTGAAGTCGCTCAAGATTTTCGAAGTGGTCAATTAAAATTCAACGATTACATTTGGAAACATAAATGGGGAGGGGCAGGACATCGACTTATTCTTTCTCCTAGTTTATCCATTTTAGAAGGTCTATCAGGCAGCTTAGAGGATTATATTGTACAAAAAAAGGTCAATTTTAAAATTTTCAAAACAGACGACGGACAAGAAAAAATAGTAGAACTAAGGTTTATGACTGCTATTCATGATAATAAAATGATTATCGTTCCAATGGCAAGGATAGGTCATCTTACTCAAAGCCCAACAGGAACAACCAAATTCAAAATTCATTTTGGTGATAATAATAAAGAAGGCTACGGTTTTAGTCCTGTAGTCATTTTTGATAAGATAAAGTAAAAGAAGGCGAGAAGCGAACAATATGTATATGCCAATTTGGGCTAAACGCCCAAACTGCATATACACAAACCGTTGGCAACAATTCGAATTACTGACTTCTAGATAATGAACAAAAATTCCTAAAAATGAAACCTCAAAAACTTCCAGAAGTATTATTTACAGGTAATTTTGCAAAAACTAGTGGTATTGAAATATCCTATCTGAAGGATCTTTCTAAAGAAGAAATGCCACAAAGTCATAGTCCATACAAGCCACATAGATTAAGATTTAACATCATTATTATACTTCTGGAAACTTCAGGTGGAAAACACAGTATTGACCTAAAAACTTATACCTACAAGAAAAATACGGCACTTTTAATCGCTCAGGAGCAAATCCATCATTTTATTGATTTACCAAATCAAAATGACGGTATAGTCATTCGTTTTAATAACAATGCTTTTACTGAATTAGAAGCTTCTTATCCCCTGCTAACAGATCACTTCTATAACCACCATTTATATAGCCCCAAAGTGGAGTTGCCATTAGAGCTTGTGAATGAACTACAGGAAATTACAAAACTATTACGAGAGGAAAATAATAAAAAAGGCAGCCCTTTTCGTAAAGTTTTGGTTCAAAGTTTCCTTAAAATAATTCTGATAAAACTAGTAGAACACCGACTGGGAGTAGGAGATCGAAATGACTCCAACCTTATTGCTTTTATAGAATTTCAACGTGCTGTAAAAACTCACTTTAGACAAAAAAAGAAAGTAGCAGAATACGCTGATCTATTGAACACTACAACTCAAAGACTAAATACTCTCAGTTATCATGTTGTCAACACGAGTGCAAAAACATACATTATAAACACAATTCTACTGGAAGCGAAACGATATTTGGCAGGAACAAATTTGTCTTCAAAAGAAATTGCCTATGAATTAGGGTTCAATGAACCTACAAACTTCATCAAGTTTTTTAAGAAGCATAGTCAAGTCTTGCCATCAGTTTTTAAGGCAAGTCTTTAACTAGCATTTTTCACCCTTCAAACTAAACTTTTTACCTTTCTATCTACTCAGAGGCTTCCTAGATTTGTACTAAAAAATGAACAGTATGAATCAATATTTAAAAATGGCCTTGCTAACAACATGTTTCTTTAGTGTTTTCGTAAGGTCACATGCGCAAGAGAAAACGGAAGCTAGTTTTACAATTTCAACCGAAATCACCAGCCCTATTTTGGGAGGGTTTGTTGCCGATCTTGGTTATAATTTTGGAAAAAACAGAATTTCTACAAACTTCTCGTTTCTTCCTGAAATCCCTTTCTTCTATAATCCACAAAGTGATGAGTTCACAGCCAACCGCTATTACATAGATGTTTTTTATACGCGTTTTTTGAATGACAGCCAAGATGGGTTTCATTACGGTGTCGGATTAGGTTATGTCTTTGATGAGACGGTCAACCTTATTGATACAGATTTAGAAGCACCTAAAGATTATTGGAAAACGGGTGTACGCCTAGGATATCTTTGGCATCCTTTTAAAAAGAAAAAAAGCATTTTGAGCAACTTTTTCTTAGAGCCTGCCTTTTATCTCGGCTTTGCTTTAAATGAAAAAGATGTAACACTTGCCAACAAGACGTTCAATGCTAGCCCAATAAAACTAAGCGGGCCACTATTTAATCTTGGTTATAAATTTTAATTAACTACTTAAAAACGTACAAAGTAATGGAAGCAAAAAGAATACAATTAAAGATCATTATTATTTGGTTAGTAGCCCTATTTTTAATCCTCACCGGAATTGGCACTGCGACAGCATTTACTCCAGATTTTGCAGAAGAGGGGTCTGACCTTAGGTTATTTGTTGAAGCACTTATAGCTTCCGGTTATATTATTACCTGGATTGGGATTTTTAAATTTTTCACGGGTGTACTACTCATCATTCCGAAAACCAGAGCCTTAGCAATTTTAATGTTGTTACCTTATACCATTAATATTTTGCTATACACTTTTTTTATAGGACAAATGTTTATACCAGTTTCATTGATTTTACTGTTCCTAAATGTATACCTGATTTATTCTCATTGGGATTCATTCAAGGGAATAATTATACCTAAACTCTAGGTCTATTAATGAACAAAAAAACTGTTGCCAACAAGGTATATAAGCAATAGCGGTTTAGGTGGGTACCTGAACCGCTTTTTTGTATTTATTAAGTACCTTGCCTACTGAAAAGTCGTAGCTGTTTATCCGCTACTGCTCATATACTAGACCGTTAGCAAGCATAAAAGAAAATAAAAATGAAGAGATTAATCAATTTGATAATAATATTAAGCTTATATCAAAACCTTTGTTTTGGTCAAGCCAATAATAGCATAGACTCTATTGCAAATCAGATTAATATAGGCATTCGAGATCAGGTATATTCCAAAATCTTAGATGAAGAAAGAGAAGTATGGATTCACGTTCCAAAGTCTAGTATATACGGACTAAAATACCCTGTAATATATTTATTGGATGGAGAGGTTAATTTTGAATCTGTTGTTGGAATTGTACGATTAAATGCTATTAGTAGACTTATTCCAGAAATGATTATAGTTGCCATTCCAAATACAAATAGATTCAGAGATTTAACAACCTCCCATACCGGAGATGATTCAAATCCATCAGGAGGTGCAGAGAACTTTACCAAGTTTATTGAAGATGAACTAATACCACATATTGATACTAATTACCCTACTACTCCGCACAGAACATTGATTGGTCATTCTTTAGGCGGATTAGTAGTAGCAAATACTTTCATCAACCATTCACACATGTTTGAAAATTATTTAGCAATCGACCCAAGTCTTGGATGGGATAATCAGAAATTATTAAATCAGGGAAGAAATCTTTTGAAAGATACCGATTACGGTAAAAAGTCACTTTACATTGCGATAGCCAATACGATAAATAATGGAGATGAAACTGATATGACCTTTGAAACAGCATTGAAAGATACCACAAGTAATACACTTCATTTACGGTCGATTTATGAATTTTCTGAATTAGCAAAATTAAATAAGCAAATAACTTCAGATTGGAATTACTATCCCAATGAAACTCATGGAACTGTACCAATAGTCGCTGAACACCATGCTCTTCGATTCTTTTTTTCATGGTTCAAATTTGACCATTGGAATGAATTCTATGCTCCAGAACCAAAACTTACGGGAGAAGAACTTGTAGAACTTATCGTTTCTCATCATGATAAAATATCAACCGAACTCAAACACACTTTTCTTCCTAATGAATATGAAATAAATGACTTGGCCTATATGTTTTTAGGTAAAGGCGACTATGAAAGAGCTTTCCCATTTTTCGAACTAAACATAAAGAATTACCCAAATAGTCCAAATAGTTATGACTCTATGGGAGATTACTATATCGGAATTTCTGATACAACAAATGCTATAAAATATTTATCAAAGTCATTGGAGTTAGGAGGTGTTAATGGTACTAAACAGAAATTGGAGGAATTGAAAAAAGGAAAATAATACGCTTGCTAACAATGTGTAAAATGTTCATAGTGGCTAAACGCCACTACGCCATTTACACTAAACGTTAATCAAACCATTCAATGAAGCCGCGACGGGACACAGGTCGACCCACCTCAAAAAGCAAAAACGGGACAAAAGTTCGACAATTTGAATTTTGTCCCGTTTAGGTGTACCGGGAGCGGGAATCGAACCCGCACTCCCATTACTGGGAATTGGATTTTAAGTCCAACGCGTCTACCAGTTCCGCCATCCCGGCATCTTTCAACTGGTGAGCGGCAAATATACATGCTGGATTTTATTCCATCAACACAAGGACGTGTTTATTCTTTGAACGTAAACTGAATTTCTCCTTTGCCAAAACATGGCTTCCGGACCTTGAGAACTTCCCAGGCCTCTCCGGCAAATTCTACCGTCTGCCCCTTCCCCACTCCAACGACTTTTTCTTTGCCGTCAAGCCGGAGGTCAACCACTTTTCGCTTGGGGGTACCGTCTTTGTAAACGCCACTAACAGCCACGGTGACGCCGTTGATCTGGCCGACGGTGGTAGCAGAAATTGTTTTCGTTTTCATGGATTGTCCTTGCAATGATGTGAATGCAATGCAAAACAGGGTCAGGGGGACCAGGAACTGAGGAATGCGCTGGAGCATTGGGATCAGTCGCGGGTCGTATAATTGACGTAATAGCTGCGGAATTGGCTCCAGTCGAGGACTGGCTCGGCTACGGAAGCGCCGCTTCCCCATGGATTCCGCAAGCGGATCGTATTGTCATCTGCAGCCATGACGGCATACGCATGCCGTCCCACGATGTCGTTGTCCGCAGCAAATGTCGTTCCCGCCTTCTTATCGGCTTTGTCAATCTTGCCTTGTGAGCCGGTCGCGGCTGTAACCGGCTTGTCAGCCGTCAATGCATCCTGAATATTCTTCTTGAGGTCCGCATCGCTGGTCTTTCCCATGCCAAGGAATCCACCAAAGCCATGCTGACTGTGCTCCTGTCCGGTGAGGGCTTCCAGGGCATCCTGCTCCCATCCACCGTGGATCTTGCCGTATCCGCCATGCAATTTGGCATAAGCCTTTTCGATCAGCTTCACCCACAGTTCTTGGTTCCAATCACCATCGCGGTCACCGCCTCGGGCATAATAGTCCTGATCGGTACCTTGGTGAACCACAAAGGAAGAGGTCACATTGATCGTCTGTTGCTCTAATCCTCCCATGCCGAACAGTCCCTTGCGCTTGTAAAGCTTGACATCGTAAGTGCCATCATCTTTCTTGGAAATGGCATTTTCAAGGGTTGCGGGGGAAGAATTGCAAATCGTCATCAGAGAAGCCAGGAAATAGCAATCTCCCAATGCGCCCTGGTTGACATCATTCGCGGCAAATGCATGGGCATCGCCAGCACCTTTTACGGCAATCGGTCCTTCACGAACCGGTCCCATTTCAGCATCCTTGCGGTCAGATTTCTTGATGGAAGGCTCTGTGAGTTGCATAGGACTTGAACCGGGAGGCGACATGGTGCGACCGGGTACAGGCATTTGCTGTTGGACAGCGGGACTTTCTTTGCGATTGGTTTTTGACAGGGTTGACATAGCTGCGAATTTGGCAATTGAAAAATGGTGCTAAAGGAACCCTTGGGTTCTGAGCACAATATAAAAAAATATTGAGTAGGATTTTTGATTTTCCAGAGGGTAATAACTGAGACGCAGACTAGATTCTCAAGGGCAGTTGTGGCCCCTTGCGATTGACGGTCTTATGTTTCAACGAGGCAGCCCATTACCCTTGCGATTGAAAGGTCAGGGTTTCAATTGAGAGGCCCATCACCCTTGCGATTGAAAGGTCAGGGTTTCAATTGAGAGGCTCTGCACCCTTACGGTTGAAAGGTCAGGGTTTCAATTGAGAGGCTCTGCACCCGATCCTATTGGCATTCCCTTACCAGTACCCTAACTTCGTACCGTGGGAATCACCTACAACTACGGTCGGAAAGGTTTCTTTCGCAATCTGCTCTATCAGATCCGAAAGCGGGTACCCCATGCCCGCCGCCTCCGCACCTGGCGAAAGACTGGTTTCGATCTCATAGAGCGCAAACAGTATGGCGCTCAAACCCCGCTATTCCAGTCCATCGAGCTTGAAACCCGCACCAGATGCAATTCATCGTGTAGCTTTTGTGCGGCCAGTATCCTCACCGATGACCGCCCGGACATTTACATGCCGGAGGCACTCTACCATAAGATCATGGATGAACTCGAGGAAATCGGGTACGAGGGTGCCATCAAATTCTTCGTCAACAATGAACCCCTCCTGGACAAACGTACCGCTGACTTCATCCGCATCGCCACCGAACGGCTCCCCAAGGTAAAAACCGAGGTCTTCACCAACGGCCTCAAACTGAATCCGCGCAATGGCCGGGAACTGATGGAAGCCGGATTGCATTTGTTGTATATCAACAACTACACCGAGAATGGGAGAACCCACAAAGGTGTACAGGCATTTCTGGACGAAGTGGCCCCCGACTATCCGGACCGGGAGATCGTATTTCACCTCCGCCTGCTCGACGAAAAACTTCAGAACCGTGGAGGTACTGCTCCCAATCTGGATGCTTTAAAAGAACCCCTCGCACTCCCATGCCTTCTCCCCTTCGAAGAATTGATCATCACCGCCGATGGTAGAGTGACGATATGCTGCCAGGACCACTATTTCGACTCCGCGGTAGGCAATGCCAATCAGCAAAGCCTGCAAGAAATCTGGTTCAATCCCGCAATGCAGGAACTGCGGGCCCAACTCGCCAAAGGGGACCGAAGTCAGCACGAACTCTGCAAGGGATGTGATTTTCGAGGATACAAGGAGGAGCATTTGAACCCACAAGAGTCGAGGAAGAACCGCATGGTTGGAGATTTATGGGAAGGGTAGTTTAAGGAATCAATACTCCTTCACATCCACTACCACCACCGTCGACCGCCCTTTGTCATCCATGCAGGTCACCTTCAGTTTCCCTTGCCGGGCAGGGTAAAAGACCTTCTCCCCAGGTGCCGCGCTGCGGTAAAATTCCCCATTGACATACCAGTAATTACGGTTGGTGCGGGTATCGACTGAGGTTTGGAGGAGGATTTCCTGCCCGACACCTCCTTCCAGGAGATACTCATAATCCACCAGGGGACTGGTAATGGTGGGGCCAGGCCCGTCAAAGGTAGCTTCACAATCCGGGTTGTGAGGTGGAGGCCTGAGGTAAGGAACCTCGTTATCTTCGTACCAGAGGGTAAGCTCTGGCGGATAAATCGGATAACTTGCTTTGGTGTAGGCAGATGGGGGCAGACAACCGGTGCAGTATTGGATCGAGGAATCTTCTTTGATGTACAACTCCTCTTCCTGGTCACATACGGTGCGGAAGGAATGATTGACAAGGTAATAGCCTTCGTGGGTTTTGCTGCATTTTTCGGAGGGTAATTCACCGGTTTCGGAGCATACAGTGCGGAGATCTACGGAGGTGGGTTGGGGAAATTCCAAGGGCTTCTTTCCGGCTTCGATCGCGCCAAATATGTCGAACAACAAGGGAACGGCCATGCCTGCTCCCGTCAGATCAGGTACTCCTTTGCCATCAAAATTTCCAATCCAGACGCCTACCGTATAACGTGGGGTGAAGCCGATGCTCCAGGCATCGCGGCGTCCATAAGAAGTCCCGGTTTTCCAGGCGATTTTGGCCCGGTTGGTAGCTCCCACCATGCTGGTGGGCAGGTCAGGGCGTTCGATGCTGGAGAGAATCTGCCAGATCAGCCAGGCGGAACCTTCGGAGAATAAGGGGATGCCTTGGAATTCGTTGCCTGGGTTGCTTCGATCGGTTGCATTTCCTTCATCAGCTGCATTTCCAGTATCACTTGCATTTCCACGATCACCTGCATTTCCGGTATCAACTGCATTTCCACGATCGGCAACACTTCCACCATCTCCCGAATTTTCTCTATCCTCCTTGCTATGTGTAAACACCAACGGTCTCAGCTTCCCCTCCCTCGCAAAGGAGGAGAACAACCGGACCATCTCCTCGAGCGTGACCCCACATCCTCCCAGGATGGTTGACAGCCCTAACTCTTTGCGCTGTTCCTTCAGGGACTGCATCCCGGCCACTTCCATCGCATCCATGAAATGGTCAAATCCAACTTCGCTTAGCGCCTGCACCGCGGTTACATTCAGAGAATTCCGCAGCGCATAAGCCACCGAAACCGGTCCTCGAAAGGTTTCGTCAAAGTTGCGTGGGCTGTAGCCGTTCCAGGTGCGGGGGATGTCCAGCATCCGCTTGTCGGGGGTGAGAATCCCTTTGTCAAACGCCAATGCATAGACCACGGGTTTCAGAGCCGAACCGGGTGAGCGAATCGCCTGAACGCCATCCACCTGCCCGGCCGCATCTTCGTCGAAGAAGTCGGCAGAACCGCAGTAGGCGAGGACTTCGGAAGTCGCATTGTCGACGATGAGGACGGCCCCATTGGAAATGCCTTTGGAACGGGCGCGGCGCACGTAATTGCTCAGGAGTTGCGAAGCGGTGGCCTGGATCTCGGGGTCGAGGGTGGTGGCCATGACTTCGGAACTGCAGTTCGGGTTGCGGGCGTGGAGTTGGGCAACACGGCGGCTGAACTGCGGGGCTTGTGGGAGCAGGTTGCGGCGACTGGCAGCGATGGGTTCGGCGAGGGCAATGCGGATTTGGTCTTTGGAGAAGACTTCTTCATTGTCAAAATAGCGGAGCCAGCGGTCGCGTTCCCGGCGGGCCTGGTCCCGGCGGGTATCCAGACGCAGGGAATTGGGCCGGTTGGGGATGACGGTGAGCAGGGTGGCCTGGGCCAGGCTGAGCTTCTCGGGTGGACGCCCGAAGTAGATATAGCTGGCTGCTTTAACGCCTTCGATATTGCCGCCATAAGGGAGGTAACTCAGGTACATTTCGAGGATTTCATCCTTGGTATAGTGCCATTCCAATTGGAGGGCACGGAATACTTCAAAGATTTTGTTGCCGAAGGTGCGCGGCTTGGGTTCCAACATCCTGGCCACTTGCATGGTAATAGTGGAAGCACCCGAGATGCGCTTGCCGCTCCACAAATTGGACCAGAGGGCGCGGACGATGGAGATGACATTGACACCGGGGTGCCAATAGAACCATTGGTCTTCCTTGGCGAGGATGGCGGTCTTCATCTCCTCCGAGACTTCGGTGGTGGGTGACCGGAACCGCCATTTGTCGTCCTCGCTGAGGTAGGCGGCGAGGAGGTTGTCTTCCCGGTCGTAAATCTGGGTGGAGAAGGGTTTGGGTTCGGGCAAGGGAGCCAGCCAATCCAAGATGAAGAATCCGAGGAACAGGGTGACAATCGCGATGAGTACATAGCGGGGGCGAAAGATTCGCTTGAGAACTTTCAGGAAACGCTTCAAAGCAGGATGGACATTTCGACAAAAAGATTTACTCCCCACCCCGACTGTAGCCTCAACCACATATCAATGGACTGATCGGAAGTAGTGGCGTCAAGGGGAACAAAAGCAGGAAGTCCTCCACCAAAACTAAGGCCCGGACTAAGGGTCAACAGATCAGAAATCACAAAGTTGTTGCCAAATTCCATAAAGATAAAAGGCATCATCATCCGACCATTGACTTCACCCGTGGGTGGAACTTCAGTACCCGACACCCGGTCAACTGCAAAGCTCTGATTGTAGGCCCAATAGAATTTGAACTTCGTAAAAGGACCAATGGGCGCAATCGTACCTTTTCTACGGAAGGGAAATATATCCAAATGGACTCCTGCGGCGGTCGTTTTCAGTCTTTCAAAGGGAGAAAAAATAGAAGTAGACCGCATTCCCAGCCAGCCTTTCCGAACCCCAAGACCGATACTGAAACGTTTGGTGAGGACGCGGTTGAAGGCCCCACCTACAGAATGAGTAAAGTATATTTCGCCTGCTCCCCATCCTTGTAAGCCCTTCCGGTAGCTCAAGCTCTCCTCCCCCCCAAAAAGTCCCATTCCTGAATGGTACTGAACGGAGATAGAATGCCGCTTGCCCAGATACCCAGGGACATTGCTCTGCGCCTGCACCACACTGCCCAAGAGGGCTAAAGCCAAAACTGCCAGGAGTTGTCTCATCGGCTGTTCTTCATTTGCAGGAGGGAATAAAAGATTTGAGACTTCAGGACAAAATCCCGATCCTTTTGCCGGATGACTCTGAATTCTTCCATCGCGGGATCACCGGTATTGAGGTTCATTACGAGGTTGAAATAATAGGCTCCATATTCTGGCTTGATCAGCATATAAATTCCGATAGGGCTGGGTATTATATATCCGATCAACAACAAGGCACCTAAAGTCTTTTGCATGGGCCTTTGCTTGATCATCGAAAGCACCCCATTTAAGACAAAGTATTCGGTGCCGTATTTTTCCTTCAGGTACTTCACATCCTCCTGGTAGATACTCACCATGTGCATGTCTTCTTCGTTCCAGAGATTGTCGCTGATCCAGGCCTGAAGCAGTACGATGTCGTTGAATTGATCTACCTGTCCGGGCTCCAGTTCGTGGAGTTCAAGAATTTCTGCCTCCAGGCCCACTTTTTCAGCCATTTCGTTGATCATGCCGTTGTATTGCTCGCTCTTAGACTCAGAGTCCAGGTAGGCTGCCCCTCCCTTCCTCCTTTGATCGTACTTCTTGTAAATCGGGGTGACAAATACCACCCGGTCCAAGCCCAGGGCTTCTCCATCTTTTTGCTTCTTCTTCAGCCGTTTTCTCCGTTCCCAATAGTCCTCTTCCTCCCCTACGGCGGCCAACTCTGCTTTCCAGGTCACCTCCGCGCTTTCCCATGCTTCCTTGAATCCTTCTTCCAGCTTCAAGGCAGCAAAGGACTTCAATAAAAATCTTTCTGTACTGTCCGCTTCAAGGCGCCCATCGGCAATATCCGGGAGGAACTCTTCGTGCTTGCGGTGAAATTCTACCATCAGGTCATCGGAAATATTGGCTATTTCCACGTCATCGGGTTGTTCTTGCCTCAAATGCCAGGCGTAATCCAGGGCCAGCAGGTTCAACTCTTCCTTTTCAAGCCATTCCATGAAATAATAGAGCTGTTGGGACTCGCCTTCGACATCCTCATAGTCGGTATGCACGGAGTAAAATTGGCGGGCATTTTTGAATTTGGCCAACCCATAGAGGGACTGGCAGGTGATTTTCTTCAGGTATGGACTGTCCGGATGGTCACGGGAAAGGAGGTAGGCCTGATAAATGGCACTTTCGTAGGATTTGTCTTCGAGGTATAAGCGGGCCATCTCAAAGCGGCACATTTTGCGGATATTTCTGAATTGCTCTTCTCCGAAGACATACAGCAATCCGCCTCCGGTTTCGGAATCTATATTCTCTGCGTTCAGGCGGTCGGTGATGGCTCCTCTCCTGGTTGCAATATTGGGATGGCTCAGGAGATCGTCGTCGTATTCCTCTTCGGCACTGATCTCTTGCAGGGTATCGAGGCGGTAGTCCTGGGGAAACTGCATGGGGCCGTGGGAAAAAATCTGATTGGACCAGGGGACATTGTCAAAGGGCAAATAGGAATAGCGCATCACATCGAAGACTTCGTGCTGCTCCCAGGGGGCATAGGCGGACTTGAGATACAGGTCCAGGCCTTTGGCATCTGCCTCCAGTTCCTGCTCCCGGGAGAAACGGTTCTTGGCCAATACATAGGATTCATAATTGCCGAAGCGCATCCCGGATTGGCCCTTCAACCGTTCCCCTTCGACAAACCGATTCAGGGGGTGCTGCTTGATATAATGCTGAAATTCGTGGCAGAGAATGGCCGCGATCTGGGCTTCGTTCTTCACCTTAGCCAGCAGGCCCATGTGGACCAGTACGATTCCATTGTTGGTGCAAAATGCATTGACCATCGGAGAACGAACCGCATAGACTTTGATGGAGTCCCGGACTTCGGGGAGGTCCCGCAACAGGTAGTCCTTGATCACATTGAGGTATTCACCGACGGGGTCGTTGAGCAAAACTTTCCCACTCAGCATGAAGGCATCCAGTGAGAAATTGCTCTCCAACAAGAACTTATCGTTTATCTTTTGCTCCTTTCGGGACTTCCCCTGGCCGATCTCCTCACTTTCAATCGCGAACTTCTCAGAGGCCGTCTTGAGCAGATTGACTGGTATAATTCCGGTCGACTTCAGGGGTTGGTAATGGTCAAAGTCTTGTGACCACCCCATCAGAGGCAAGAGGAAAATCCAGAACCATAGAATAGTACGACCCATATACGGGGGCATGATCACCCGGTTATTTTAGATAACCAATTTAGGCAAAAACGAGAACTATTTGGGCTCCACCCGGACCCATTGGGCACCGTGGTAGGAACGGAAATCAGGATCGTACATGGCCTCACAGCCCAATGGCGCAAGTTTGAACTTGCCCGCGTTAACCGCACGCATCATGTAATAATACCTGCGTGTGTCGTCTGCACGCATATTTGTGAACAGGAGGAGTCGGTCATCACGGACATCCAGGTAATCCGGATACAGGGTATTCTTGATCCAGCTGAGTGAGGTTGAAGTTCCCAATCTGGGGTTCTCGATCTCAAATCCGGCTGGAATCAGGTCGGAAACCACCAGGTTTTGTACGCCGAGCAAGCCGGTTTTCAATTCCAGTTCGCAGACGATCAAGTCACCCTGCTGTACTTTTCCATCGTTGATGACCTCCCCTGACCGGGTATAGTACTGGCGACGGGCCACGATGTTCTTGTCTTCTTCTTTGACGTCTCCTCCGGACTTCTTGATTCCTTCGGTGCTCCAGAAATAATAGGCCGCGCCGCTTCCGGATGCTTTGAGGGTTACTTTTTGCCCATTGAGTTGCTCAGAACGCAGGCTCCAATCCTGGTTGTCATAGCTTCCGACTTTCTTGCCGGCTACCATGACGTCGATCTGGATATCTGCTTTTGCGTTGCGGCTGGCGGCCTTGCCAAGGGCAAGGAAGGTCCAGGCACGGTCCTGGGTATTGTACAACTGGCGGCTGCTCACGGAGCTGAGGTATTTCACGATGGAGGGCACCTGCTTGTTGTTGGGATCTACATCGCAGAGGACGCTCAGAACGATGGCATTGGCGCGGACGGGGGAATCAAAGCTTCCGCCGGACTCACGCACGGGATTCTCTGCGACAAATGCCTGTGGCATCAATTCCTTGAATGCATTCCAATCTTTGTTGAGGGCAAAGGCTCCTGCCAGCAGGTATTTCGAATCTGTGGTCAGCAAATGCGGACGTACCCGGTAGTAGTTCATGAGGGAGACATCTGCCTTTTCGGCGAGGGCAAGCACATAGAGGCTGTAAATGACCTCTTTCCGGACGCGGATCTCTTCTAGGACAGAGTTGTTTCCGCGGTAGGAACGGTAGGTATAGGTGTCCTTGTCAGCGGCTTCACTGGAGAGGTAGCCGAGGAGACGGTTCAGGACCCCGGACTGCACATCATAGCCGTTCTTCTTCGCTTCAACGAGGAAGTGAGCGGCAAAGGTGGAGCCCCACCAGTTGGTGTAGCTGCCACCGGGCCAGTAGGCCAGGGAACCATCGCTCAGCTGCATGGATTGCAGCTTGCGGATGCCTTGCTTCACGAAGTAGACGGGGTTTCCGTCGACATAGGCTTCCGGCGCGATGGCGGCGGCCAGGTCTTCGAAATAGAGCTGTGGGAACAGCTTGGAAGTCGTCTGCTCGAGGCAACCATGTGGGTATTTGACCAGGTAGCTCAGGTTGCCGGCATGCTGGATTCCGGGGAATTTAGAGATACTGAGCGTCGTATTCTGAGTGCCTTTGAGGAAGTTCCCAGGAATCTGGACGGATGCGCTCGACCCGGCTTTGACCTGACCAAAGTCTTCTTCGACGACCAGGGGTGAGGTCGGACGCACTGCGATCTCGACTTCATTGGTCACCTTGTCCAGCCCGGTGGTGCTGATGATGATCTTGGCTTTGCCCACTTCATTGCCTACCTGGAGCCCAAACTTCACGTTCCGGTTGTCCTTGCCCTTCATATTGATGGACTGGGTGCCGCCGGAGGTCACCTTGATGGGGCCTTCCGTGGTCACTTTGACTTCCACCTTGCCCGACTTGTCGGTGGTGTTCATCAGGGATACGGGGAGGACGATGGAGTCGTTGGGAGAAAGGAAGCGGGGGATGGATGGCAGGACCACGACATCGTCGGTAATGGTCAATTTCTTATCGGCGGAGCCGAAGCGTTTGCCGGTGTAGGCGACTGCCATGATGCGGGCGGCGCCGTTGAATTGCGGGATGGGGACGGCAATCCTGGCTTCTCCTTTGGAGTCCGTCTTGCGGACACCGGACCAGAAGGAGAGCAGTTTGAACCGCTTTGCGGTAATGGGGTTGGCGCGTTTGGCGAGTCCGTCGTCGCCTTCGCCACCGGCGACGGAGGAGGACATGCCAGCTACCTCGTCCAACAGATACTCATAAAGGTCGTAGCTGCTGACGCTGAGTTTCCGCTTGGCATACATAAATGCATAGGGATCAGGCGTCTTGAAATTCTTGATTTGCAGGATGCCTTCGTCCACAACCGCCAGGGTAATGTGTACATTTTCATTGGCGTTGGTCTTGACCAGGATTTCCTGGTTGCGGCGGGGCTTGATCCGGTCCGGCGCCTCGATCTGAACGTCGATCTTATTGCTGGCTTCCTCCACCATGAGGGGTTGGTAGCCGTGACCGACGAGGAAAGGGGTAGCGCTTTCGGCAGAATGTCCCTTGAAAATGGTGGCACTGACGAAGACATTGGGAAGGTGATCTCCTGTGACCGGTATTGTGATCTCGGCGGAGTTGTTCTCGACCTGGACGATCTGGTGGTCCATGACCCGGTCGCGCTCAATGGTGACCAGCATTTTACCTGAGAACGGCGTCTTAAAGAGCAATTTCGCAGATTCACCGGGAGCGTATTTCTCCTTGTCGGGAACGATGTCGATGCGACCTTCACGGTCAACCTGGAAAGAGGTAGACGTAGAAGAGGAACTTCCATAAGCATAGAAGGTCGTGCTGGTATAGCGTTCTTCGCCCCGCTTGCGCAATCTGATCTCATACTGCCCGGATTGCTTGGGGACAAAACTCTGCTTGGATGGCCCACTCAGGGTAAGTTGCTTCTTGTCTTCCTGGATTTCCTTGCGGACAGATTGGTATTTGTAACTACCGTTGCCATTCTTCTGCAAAGAGGTACGCCACTCGTAGCGAATGACTTCCATCTCGGCTGCGAAACTCTTCAGGACTTTGTCCCGGCTGTCCACCGCAACCGCGGAGAAACTGACCGGATTGCCTATGCCTACATAATAGTCGTTGCTTTTCAACCCTACAAAGTAGTCGTTGGGGAGGTAATCGAAAGAAACGTTTCTGGTAACGGTGCGTCCGGTAGCATCAAAGACGGTCACGTAGGCCGTGCCTTTGACAATCCCGGAGGCGGTGACCCCGGTAGGCGCCGTCCAACTGTATTTGTCTTTGCCTTCGGTATCCAATTGCCCTTCCCCAAAATCATTGCTCAGGTAGTCATTGCTCACCTTACGGGGATAGAAACTGTAGTCGGGATATTGCTTGCTGTAAAAGGATTGGTGACGTAGACGGACGTCGACTTCATAGGAATGCTCTGAACAGGGTGCACCAAATAAATATTCGGAGAAGATATCGAGTTTGAGCTCCTCCCCTGGTTGCAATTGCTTCTTATTGGCCTCAGCTTCTACTCTGATCTTGTCAGGCACAAATTCCTCGACGGAGAACTTGTAACTGGACAAAAGCTGGTCATCCCCGGTATAAGCTTCCAGGCTGTAATCACCAGTCGCGGCATACTCAGGCAATTGAACTTCCAGGTCGGTGCTCCCCTCTTTGTTCAGGGTCTTTTTCGTCTCCATGAAAATGCGTCCCCTGGGATTGATCACTTTCAGGACCACGGGAAGGTCGGTTACCGTACCCAGGTCCTTGTCCCGGACAATGGTATTGAAGTGGGCTGCCTCGCCGGGCCGGAACAGGTTGCGGTCTCCGTAGATATAGGTGTCGTAGGTGGGGGAATACTCTCTTTTTCCACCGACATCAAAGCGGGAAAGACCGACTTCAGTAGATTTGAAATCGACAAAGTTGAAGTCCTCGCCGAGCTTGGCCGTAACCATCCGCGGGACGAAATCCTTGATGTCTTCGGTGATGTTCTTGAAGTGGGCGATGCCGTTGGCATCTGTCTTTGCGGTCAGGAGTGGCTGGTTATTGGTGGAAATCAAGCCGATGTCTACACCAGCCAGTGGTTCTGCGGTGCGGATGGAGTTGACCATGACAAAGAGTTCATCGTGGGAACGCTTGGTAATGATCCCGAGATCGGATACCGAGACGATCTTAATGTCTTTGCGCCAATAATCCCGGTCGTCGCGGACTTCAACCACATAAATGCCACCGAACCGCTTGTCCAGAAATTTATTGAGGTTCACGGTAAAGGCTTCCCGGCGGTTCTTGTTATCTCCCAGGATTACGGAATCGGAATGCAGGAGGCGACCATAATTGCCTACATCGCTGCCATAATAGTAGTAGTCATCGTAGTAATAATCGTCGTAGTATTCATCTCCCCCGCCACCATCGCTGGTACTGGAAACGAATCCATTCTGGACTCCACAGCAATTGTCGGAATAGTATCCACCTCCCCGGCTGTAAAAGTAGTAGAGCAGGTTATTGGCAAATACTTCGTAGATTTTCACATTGGCCCGCTGCACATTTACTGCTTCGACCTTCAGGTTTTCCATTCCCCCCCGCATCAGGTACTGACCACTTTTGTCGGAAAACTTCAGGTCTGGGCTCAGGTCAGCCATCACCACTTCCTGGCTATAAGCATCATCCATTTGTCCTCCGTACATACCGGGAAGTCCTTTGTTGACGTTCAGGACGACCATGGTACCCGGCTCAAAATCGGCTTCAAGGCGGAAACTGTTGGTGGTGGTGAGAATTTTGAAATCTTTCCGGGGGCTGATCTTGACGAACTTGCGGATGTCTTTTTCGTCGACGGCCTGGGTGGTAAAGACTTCGATCCATCCTTTCTGTCCATCGTAACCGGAAGAGACATTGGTCACCGCCAGACGGGTCAGGGGATCAAGTTTAACGTCGTATTCGCGTGCCTCAGACATGGGACGTTCGGTTGCAATCGAGGCCAGTCCAGATTTGATTTTTATTTTGAACTCCTGAAACTTCTCGGTTTGCTGTACTTCTCCGAAGTCAACCGCTATAATCTTGTCTGGTTCGGTGGTGACCACAGTAAAATTCTTGACGGCCTCCCCTGCTTTTTCGACCTCCAGGTAATCGTTGATGGCCTTGGGGTCTACTTCGTAGTTGAAGTAGAGATTGGCCCGCACCGAAACTTTGAATTCTGAGTGGGGGATTTGGGTCCAGAAAAACTCGACCCGAACCGCATCAAAATATTCGGTGTGGAAATTGACCGATTCGAAGGAACCTTTCTTGTCGGTGTTGGCGAGGACTTTGTCGGTCACCTTGGCAGTGTAATCCTGTCCAGGCTTCAAGGGAGTATCCGGGGAAAACAACAATTTGTTGGGGGCGTCCCACTTGTATTTGCCTGAAACAGTGGGCTCAAATTCGATATAATCTCCGTCGAACCATTCACCGAGCTTGTCCTCAGGGGCGAGCGCTTCGCTGAACTCAACTTCGAAGGTGGTATATTCTTCTACTTCGCCGGTTGGGCTAAAAGCGGTAATGCTGACCCCTCCACCGGAACAGGAAGCCAAAAACAGAAGAAAAGAAACTAAAAAGGGTGTTAGTAGGTTTTTCATAGGTATGGGATGATGAACAGTGGTAAGTTACAAAAACTGTCCTCCAAGGTGAATTTTTTGCGCTCATTTTCTGGTATTTTTGCTTCGAGAAGGAATTCGGGGAAACCATGTTTAGAATAAACGTGTATGGATTGTGGTCGAGGGATTTTATGTCATCGCTTTCACGGGCGGTGGCAGACATCCTTGAGATAGCCCCTGAGGCGGCGAGGGCTAAGATTGAGCAGGTTGCGAACAGACAGGTGGTGACCTGGGAAATAGAGAGCATGCATAAAACGAGTCTGCTTTGTGAAGCGCTGATGGAATTCGGCGCTTATGTAAGTGTTGAGCAGGTCGGGCCGCTGACGGAGGCACAGTACAATGCTGAGATCATCAAAGATTTATCTCCTGACCTCACGGGTTGGGTAGTGGTTCTGGATGCACAGGAAGAGCATGTCAAAAAGATTATTGACCCAAAATACCTGGCCAAACTCAGGTTTGGGAATGCGCGGATGCAGGATGGAGTCGGGGAGGAAATGATGTGGCGCGGGGCAGCTCCGATTTCCAAGGTTGTGGAGGAGGATCTGGAGGCGAGGATGAAGGCCTGGCGCAAGGCTTGGGGGCAGCGGATTCGGACCGCGATTGCGCGGAAGATTGCTTTGCGGAAGAAGGAGGAAGAAGAGGCTCGGGGGAAAATGTGATCCCTTTGAATGAAAAAGAACCTGGCTAACCCGCAGAAATTCCTTGAGTTTGTTTATCTTTAATAACCAGTAATACTACCCATATACCACATGAAAAAATATCTCCTCTTTCTTCCCTTCATCGCCTTGC
>CAYGRE010000114.1:0-21587 GCA_964352215.1 uncultured Bacteroidia bacterium | reverse complement strand
GTAACAACTCTATGGCCTCCTGAGGCATACCCGCCTCCTTCAGCACATTCGAAGTCACCGTAGAAGTCAAGTCGTTGATCCCATACAATTCCAGCGCTGTATTGGTTTCTCCACCGAGGCAAACCACCTTCGGAGCCCAACCCTCCTTGTACAATTGATAGCCCTCCATTCCCCGGTCAAAAGAATTTCCAGAGAGCACATAGATCGCATCCACCTGTTGTTTGGGGTCCTCAACCACGAGAAAATACCCAACACTTCTCAGGAGAGGGTTACGAAACAGAAGAAGGAGCACGATGAAGCTGAAAGAAAAAATCAGCTGCCTTCTCCACTTTTTGGCACGGCGTTCGCTCATGGTATCAATATAGACAAAATCAATTTCTGTATTTTAGCATCCATGATGGGAAGAATTCAAATACTGTCACCTCACTTTTCCGGGAAGTCTCTCATTTACTTCCTGATGCTGACCTTTCTGCTGGGCGGGATGGCTACCTCTTTTTCTTCCTGCAAGCATACCAAGGCACAACCCCAAAGTTTACTTATTTCTGAGCCCACCTCTTCTGCTACGATCGACTCTTCCTATTCCTCTAAAACGGAGCCCAAAGAAATCCTGGAACGCATCCGTACCTATCTGGTCAAGGACCCTGTCCTTTTTGACCAGCTTTCCTGGGACGAGGAGGGCATCAAAATATACCCACGGGCCACGGCCAAAGATTCGGGTCTGGCGGAGACGACTGTACCCTGGCAAATGACCGACCGCTACCTCTGCCTGCTCAACCGCGGGCAGGACCTGGAGCGGTACCTGGATTGGAACGAAAAGATCGACACAGGGGAGGATTGGAACGAAACTATACACGCAGGGGAGGATTGCGAAAAACCCACCCGGCCCTCGGGATTTCAGCCCACAATAGAACAACCCCTGAAAGGGTTTCGCGTCGCTCTCGACCCTGGCCATGTTGGTGGCACCATGGCCTTCGCCTCCATGGAAAAGAAATTCGTCCGGATTAAGAAAAATAACCGTCCCGAGGTAGATGTCCCGGTAGCCTTCAATGAAGGGAACCTGGCTTTGGGTACGGCTATTCTCCTGAAAGACACCTTGGAAAAGCTCGGCGCCACCGTTTTCATGACCCGTGAAAAGGAAGGGCATACCGCATTTGATATTTCCTTTAACACTTGGCTGAAACAAGAAACCGAAAAAGCAGAAGCTGCGAGCGGAAAGGATTGGTCACGGCTAACCGGAAAAACCATCGAGGGCTATCCCCTCAGACTGCGCAATGGTGCGGCCTGGAACTGGATTCAACAGGAAGAGCTCCAAGGGGAAGATTCACTCTGGTGGATGACCAAGGCAACCATGCGGGACATTTACAAGCTCCCGTTTCTCAAGGCCGATTTCAAACAACGTGCGGCCGAGATCAATGATTTCCTTCCCCACGTCAGCCTGATCATTCACTACAATGTCTGGGAAAAGAACACCTGGTCTTCGGGAAAGTACCTCAATGCCATTGACGACAATTATACCATGACCTTTATCCCCGGTAGCTTTATGGCCGGAGAATTGGACGATCCGGAAGAGCGGATGGTCTTCCTGGCCAAGGCATTCAGCGACGACATCCCCAAATCAGAACGCCTTTCGGGAGCCGTGGCCAGGGGATTTGAAAAACACCTTCAGATTCCGATCATTCCCTACGACACCTCTTTGCGTTATCTCCGGGCGGCCTCCCTCCCAACCAGCGAAGCCGGCGTATTTGCACGTAACCTCTCCCTGACCCGTCTGATCCAGGGGCCCATGTGTTTTGGAGAAGCCCTGTACCAGGACAATGTTGACGAATGTCTTCGCCTGAACCGAAAGGACGTGCTCCTCCCCGGCATGAAAACCCGCCTGCCAGCGAGGCTCAAAGACGTGGTTGATGCTTATGTAGAAGGCGTATTGGAATATGCAAAATCTGAGGTCTCCGATTAGACCAATCAAG
This sequence comes from uncultured Bacteroidia bacterium, assembly GCA_964352215.1. Taxonomy (GTDB): domain Bacteria; phylum Bacteroidota; class Bacteroidia; order J057; family JADKCL01; genus CAWUKT01. The sequence goes on along the minus strand of CAYGRE010000114.1, from coordinate 19,620 downwards.
TCAAATTCATTCCGTAATTTGTCCTTCCCCCTTATTCGGATTAAATTCTGCGTTTTAACATGGGTAACCGTATTCTTATGAGCAGAAACTCTCTCATTCGCCATTTTATCATTCTTCTTTTTGTCACTCCTCTCCTCCTGCCTGCGCAGCAGGTAGACCTCAGCCAGTTCAAGAAAGGGCTGGGCTTCCGCAATATTGGTCCCGCTGGGATGAGTGGCCGGGTCACCTCTATTGATGCCGTGGAGAACGAGCCGGAGAAGATCTACATTGGTACCGCTTCTGGCGGACTCTGGATGACTCCCAACGGGGGAATTACCTGGGAACCGCTCTTTGACAAGCAACCTGTACAGTCGATCGGTTCAGTTGCTATTGACCAGCACAATCCTTCGATTGTCTGGGCCGGGACCGGAGAAGGAAACCCCCGCAACTCGCACAACAGCGGCATCGGTATCTACCGTAGTCCCGATGGTGGGAAAACCTGGGAAGAGAAAGGACTCGCGAATACCCGTGCCATTCACCGTATCATCGTTGACCCCTACAATTCAGACATCGTTTATGCTGCTGCGTTGGGATCCGCATGGGGCCCCAATCCGGAACGTGGCGTTTACAAGACTACGGATGGAGGAGATTCCTGGGAAAAGATCCTTTATCTGGATGATACTACCGGCTGCGCGGATCTGATCATTGACCCCAGCAACCCCAATAAGCTCATCGCGGCCATGTGGCACTTCCACCGGGAGCCCTGGTTCTTTACCTCCGGAGGCGAAAGTTCGGGTTTGTATGTGACCCATGACGGGGGGAAAACCTGGGTAGAACGCACCGAAAAAAACGGACTCCCCAAAGGTCCATTGGGACGCATTGGTTTGGGTATTTGTAAATCAAAGCCCAATGTCCTCTATACCCTGGTCGAATCCAATACCTTCGCCATTTACCGTTCTGATGATGGCGGCGTCAACTGGAATAAGATGGGGGACAAGAATGTAGGCAACCGACCATTTTACTATGCTGATATCTATGTCGATCCTATCAACGAAAATCGGGTCTATAGCCTTTGGTCTATCGTCTCCGTCTCCGAAGATGGTGGCAAATCCTTTGACAACCTGACTTCTTACTGGGGGGGCGTCCACCCGGACCACCATGCCTTTTATATTCATCCCACCGATCCTGACTTTCTGATGGATGGCAATGATGGAGGACTTTATATTTCCCATGACAAGGGGGACAATTGGCGTTTTGTCGAAAACCTTCCCCTCGGTCAGTTTTACCATATCAATTACGATATGGACGTCCCTTACAATGTATATGGGGGCATGCAGGACAATGGAAGCTGGGTCGGTCCCAGTTCTGTCTGGGCCTCAGGTGGGATCAAAACCCATCACTGGCAGGAACTCTACTTCGGAGATGGATTTGATGTGGTCCCGGTACCAGGCAACGACCGCTACCTCTACGCCATGTCTCAGGGGGGGAATGTCAACCTCATCAACAAAGTCACCGGCAAAGACCAAAAGGTCCAGCCCGTTCACCCCGATGGGGAGCCCTTGCGATTCAGTTGGAATGCAGCCATCCAACAATCCCCCTTTGACTCCTGCACGGTCTATTTCGGCAGTCAATACCTGCATAAGAGCACCGATTGTGGCAGCAGTTGGGAGCTTATTTCTCCTGATCTGACCACCAATGATACTGCCAAGCAGAAGCAGGCTAAAAGCGGAGGACTGACCATCGACGCTACCAGAGCAGAAAACTATACCACTATCGTTTCCATCGGGGTCAGCCCTCAGCAGAAAGACCTGATCTGGGTCGGGACTGATGATGGAAATCTCCAGATGACCAATGACGGCGGGAAAAACTGGAAGAATTTCGCAGACAAACTGCCGGGAGCACCGAAAGGTGCCTGGATTCCTCAGATCGTACCTTCCCCCCATACTCCCGGAGAAGTATTTGTAGTCCTCAATGATTATCGCCGCAACAACTGGGCCCCCTATCTCTATTTGAGCCGGGACTTTGGCAAGAGTTGGCGGCGGATTGCGGATGAAAAGTCGGTGAGTGGCTATTGCCTGAGTGTGGTACAGGATCCGGTCGTGGAAAATTTACTTTTTCTGGGCACCGATCACGGCCTCTATGTCTCCTTTGATTACGGTGTCAACTGGAATAAATGGACCGAAGGTTATCCGAGTGTCCCTACCCGGGATCTTAAGATCCACCCCCGGGAGCACGACCTGATCGTGGGGACCTTTGGACGCTCTGCCTGGATTCTTGATGACATCACCCCCCTCCGGGAAATTGCCAAATCCGGAACTGACATCCTGAAAAAGCCCTTTCACCTGTTTCCTGTTCAGGATACCTGGAATGGTGAATGGAGATCGGCTAATGGTGGAAGGTTCAGAGGGCAGTCCAATTTTACCGGAGACAACCTGCCCCGGGCCGCCTTGATCAATCTCTGGATTGCAGCGCCCGATGAAAAGGAAAAGATTAAGATCCGGGTGATGAATGCCCGTGGTGATACGGTTCGTAACTGGACCACCAAAGCCGACACCAACCTGATGCGGATGAAATGGCGGCTGGAGCGCAATGGCCAGGCTGGTCCGAGCATGTCGGAACCGCCAGAGGATGCCGATCCCCCCTCCGGTCCCCGGGTACCACCGGGAGCTTATACCCTCGAGGTAGTTTATAAGGACGATTCAGCCCAGTCCTCCTTTGTAGTGAACGGAGATCCACGTGACCCCGTATCTGGTACAGAGATCGCGGCCAGGGAGCAGAAAATAGATGAATTTTACCGCCGATCTGCCCCGGTTACCGAAGCCTTTAACCAACTGAAAGAAGCTAAAAAGACGATTTCCAGGGTGGAATCTATGATTGTGAATGTCGAAGACACCCTTCAGGATTCGATCAAAGCCTTGGGTAAAATTCTCAAAGACAGCATTGGAACCTATATGGCCATCTATATGACCCCCGAGGATTTTGTCGGATATGACCATGTTACCGAACGCCTCACCGATGACATGTGGAACGCATACAGTTTCCTGCTTGCGACTAATGGCGCTCCCACCCGCAATGGGGAAAATGCCATCCGCAACTTCCTGAAGGAGGCCGAAGAAGTGGTCGAAAGGATCAACACCTTCTTCAAAGAGGATTGGAAAAAGTATGTCGACTTTGTAGATTCGGTGGAGAAGCCATTGTTTAAGCCGATGGAACCGGTGGAATGGAAGCGCTAGCCAAACCCCGTTTAATCTGAATCTGTATTGCTATGAATCCCCTTAGCTCCACTCTTGGCCTATTATTAGTCCTTCTCTTCTCAGGCTATGCTCCTTTTCAGGTCCTGTCTCAAAACGAGATGGCTGACAAGAAGCAGGGTTCCATCATTACCAAAAAGAATGGTTTGGTGGTGTTATTAGAATCCGAGGCTCCCAATTATGTAGCTCAATTGACCAAAGACAAGGCTACCGCTGAGTTGAAAAACTACCGCAGTAAAATTGAAGCCTACAATGCCGCACTCAAAGAGGCAGTGGAGGCAGTCTGGGACTTTTCCGAAATCTCCTATGTATCGGCGGATGACTACCTGACGTTTGAGAAAAGCAACCGCCGGGGTTTGGTGGTCTTGTTCATGAGCATGAATGGGAGTACGACGGATTGGTCGATGCGGGCAGTACTCAATGACCAGAATCGGGGGCCCAATTTTCTCCACCCCGGTGATGCTATCCCTCGCATGGGAATCAAAGTCTATGCGATGGATGGGAACCTTGCGGTTGCCCCCCTTCCGACCGGAGAGTTGACTTCCGGAAGCCTGGGCATAGCCATCCTTGATCTGCAATCCTGGTTGGAAAACTGGTACCAAGGTAAAATGCTGGACCCAACCGTTGACCGGACCAAAGGGAATGCAGCCCTGCTGAAAGACTATACCCTGGTTGTTCGCAAGTACCATTTATCGGAAAAGTTAAACCGGGATGTAATCAACCAGATGTATCCTTATGGGATAAAAGTGGTTGAGGATGAGGAGTTCAATGAAATCGTCCTGAAACGGGTTCCGAAACATGCGGTACTTTACCCCTGGAAGATAACCCAAACCATCGGCAAGGGACATTACAGTGCAGAATCGGCCATCTATTACCTGCAATCCATCATGGCGCTGGACAATTCGAAGATGCTCGCTTTGGGACTACCAAAGGTGTCTTTGTCCGGGATGGGGGACAGCTACCGCAAAGTGGAAAAGAAGCATCTGAAAAAGTATGCTTCCGGTGCTAAGCGGTGAGGTGGTTAAAGGCTGAAGTGATCAGGCTTTGAGATGGGCAATCCTCCGGATCTCTGATTGCGCTGTCAGGAGGATGAGAATATGGAAATTCTACTCAGCCCTTAGGTTTGTAGCTTTCCAGAAACATATACAATTCCAGGGTCTGGTAATCCGTATCTCTTGAAATCTCTGCAAAAGCCTTCGTGTTGGACCGGGACCCGATCTTCAGAAAATCAAGCTTGGTAAATTCCCAGTTGATGTCATTCCAAGGGATATCCGCCTGCAAAGGCTTCCGGAAAAGCCGTTTCTTTTCGATCCGCAGCCCTTTGCCACTGAATTCAAATTCCTCGATCTTAAATGATCCCCCCTCCTCGATTCTACGGATGTAATGGTCGATTTTAGGCCTCAGATAGACCCTTTCTATCGCCTCGTTGATGTCGGCATACTGTTTTTCGATTTCAGCCTTTTTAGCACCGTAAGCCAGCAAGTTGATGTCAATGGTTTTGTCGGATTTGTTGCTGATCGACAAGTCATACTTCATGCTCAACTCACCGACATTTCCAATCACCGTATTCTTGGTCACCTTGCGGATAATGCCCTTTATCTCTCCCAAAGGGAAATGCTTCTTACCGTGGGAAATGTAGGTCTTTGCGATAATAAATGGCTTCTTCTTGAGGAAGTCCTCGATGTCTGCCTGGTAGTAGATTTCGTCGTTGTTCATAGTGCTTGTGATTAGATTCAGTAAAAATAAGGCTTCGTTTTCAAAACCTCGCTAAAGCCCAGCTTTTTTCTGGAGGACTTCTCAGGCCAACTTCTAACTCTCGTCATGTTTCGGCTTTACCGGAATCGCTTACTTAACCTTTCCAACAAATAAGACAAACATGAGAAAGACGTTACCGTTTATTCTGTTGATCAGTTTGAACCTGGTTTGGGGATGTTAACAAGATCCCATCACAATCCAACGCTCTTTTACCCCTGCGGATGATGGTTCTATTATCAATTCCTCTCCTCCGGTAGTTAATGACTTTCATCTTGCCTCAGCGGACAAACACGAGTTGAGGATCGGTTGGGATAGCGATGGCAGTGCCATGCTGGCATTTCTGAACTTTGACCTCAGTAATTTTCCAAGCTCCGGGTCTTTTTCGATGATTTAGATGCCTCCGACTTTGACAAGGGTTCCTATGAAGATTTGGGGGCCATTGCCGACAATGGATCCAATGTGCTTAAAGAGTACACGCTCGATATGATAAAAGCCCCGACTTGAAATTAGATTCAGGCCGGGGCTTTTCGATTAGAGCTATTTTTTAAGAAAGCTCCTCTCTTGAGGATGATTTATCAATGGGTGACAACAAATCGTTGCACCAGGCGCTGCCCATTGGTTTCTGCCTGGATCAGGTAGATTCCCGCGGGCACACTGGTAACATCGATTTCAAAGCTGTGGTTGCCAGCAGAGAATGCACCCTGGGCAATGTCCATTACTTTCTGACCGGTCATGTCATAGAGGCCTACCTTGGTTGGGGCATCCTGGGTCAGGTGTAACCGCACCTCAGAACGCCAGTCGGATGGATTGGGAACTATCTGCATGGTGTTGTCAGCACCAACCAATTCCGCATCCGGGTTTGGATTTGCGGTCTTGAGAGCACAGAAGATTTGACCATTGCCATTGTCGACCAGGAAGAGGTCCAGGAAGGCAGTCCTGGCCGGCTGTCCGGGTGCGGTAACCGTCAAGCGGATGGTGATCACATCTGGTGCGGTGAAGTTGAACATATTGAGGCAGGCAGATGCGCCTGTCCCAAAATTCGTGTAGGAAGTACCGTTGAGGGTCCAGGACCACTGATAGGTGTAGGGGCCGGGGGCTCCGCTGACATTGGCGGACCAGCAAACGGTCTCCAAGGGGCATGCCTCAACCGGGCCATTGATGCTCACAATCAGGTTGTCGGTTGCACTCCGATACCCTGCAACCGTGCAGGAATTGTCGCGCAGGGTCTGGGCATTGTTGGCGGTAGCCGTTCCGGTGGCGTTACCGGAGGAGTGGTTGACATTGGGATTGGAGTAGTTGAGGACACTCTCAGCTTGGTTGGCATTGGCCCACATGATGGTCTGGCGGCGGTTGGTACGTCTCCAAAGCCACCAGCCCGTAGTCCATGTCCAGTCATGGGCCTTGTGGAATCCAGGCTCATTGTTGTTGCCATTTTGATGGCCGCAACCCATATTGTGGCCACCTTCATGGGCGAACAGGTTAAACCCGAGACTATTGGTCACCTGAATCATGCCGTAGGCAAATGCATTGGGTGCAGGGGCACCGTTGAATCCACGGTAAGCAATCCCCAGAGTGGTACCAAAGGCTCCAATATTATCGTCTGCCACCAGGCAGACCAGGTCCGCATCGTTGGCATTGCGTCGGTTCTGGGCGGTTGCATCGGTCCGTACATCGATCAATACATCTTCTGCGGTTTGGCCCGCCTCATTGACCGTGGTCAAGGTCTCTGCGCCTGCCAATTCAAAACGCAACTGAGAAGAAGAGACACTGCTGTTGATCAATGCCTGGTTGGCCTGGTCAATATGGGCCTGGGCCGTGGTTGTAAGATTGGCAGTCCGGGCAGTCGCAGCAGTGGTGTAGAGGAACAGTACACGAACCCTGCAATTTGTACGTGGTGCCGATCCCGGAAGTGGACCAACCCCTTCTTCTGCAATCACTATGGGCTCGTCAATATCGGTCCCGGCTTCTACCGTACTCTGGATTTCGTGCATCAGGATGTTCTGCCCACCGGTGAGGTCTTCAATTTGATAAACCTCTCCCCCGACAGTAAGCACGCCAAATTTTAACCCGTCCATCGAACGCAGTTGCAAAGTGGCCCGGCCAATATCATTTTTGAACCCGGTAGCTTCTTTGACCGCATACAGATAGTATTCCGATTCAGAAACATACTCGAGGGTGGTTGTTTCAAGGTGAATATCACCATCGCCGAGGTTGAGACGTATGCTGTGGTCCCCGATCACGTCGTCAAGAGGGGCAATGTCGATCAACTGCACATCCGAATAGGATTGTGACTGGATCATTCGCTGGTAAGTCGCTTCCTGCCGTGAATTCAATTGATCCACCCGGCCATTAGAGGGCGAAAACAAAATCCCTTGTGCAAGCAGGGAATTGGAAAGCAAGAACAAGGAGAGGGTCAGGAGGAGGGCGTACCTGTGGTACGATAGTAATTTAAGTTTCATTTGTTTGAATAATGTGATAAATGGTAAAAATAGGTTCAGACACAACCGCGCAAATCATTGCGACACAGCGGAAGCATCTTGATTGATTAACGTGAATATAGAATCGCATTGGCGATAATACCACTCCATTCAGGTCAAAATTATCGAGTTGTCACAATTACCTGTTATATACACCTCCCCACCACCCCACTCTCAACATGGTTTACCAACTATCTTTACAATATGGTTATTGCCATGTCATCACCAGATGGCTGAATACTCAGTGTCAGGATGGTTGATACCCATCGTCTGAAAGGCTGTATACCCAGTACCAGAACTTCCTTTGTTCAGACAGAAACCGATTCCCACAAAAGCAGAAAACCGCAGCTCCCCTGATTGGGAAACTGCGGTTCTATTTTTAAGCCAAGGTTTTGATTACTGTTTCAGAACGCGGCCCGTCTTCTTCAATTTGCCTGATTCCAGGCTGTAGAGAAGGAGTCCTGCTGGCAGATCCAGTCCATCAATTGCGAGCTTATTGAGACCGGCACTGTAGAGACCGGTGTGGCGGTAGACGACCTTACCCAACATGTCATGCAACAGGATGGTCACCTCTCCAGCTTCTTCCAGACCAAATTCCATGGTAAGCGTTTCGGAAAATGGATTGGGATAGGCAGAGACTGAAGTTTCGCCCTGGAGAGCTGTTTTGGAATTACCTCCACCACCAGAAACCAGGCATCCACCAGTGGTAAAGGTGATGGTACATACATTCGAATAGACTTCGCCGCAGAGGATTGACAACTCAAGGGTATACTCGGTACAAGGATCGAGGTTTTGCAGTACAAAGAAGTTCTGTCCCAGACTGGAAGAGTTCCAGGTCCAGACCCCGGTCGTATGATTGTACAGCCAGTAGCTGACGGAGTATCCTCCGAAACGCTGGCAATCTTCGAATCCGGTAAACTGAATATAGGCGAGGGTACTGGTGATATAAGGCACGGTGACTCCGGTACAGGGATACGTCTCGCAGCCAGTAGTGGTAAACGAGCCTGTGCAGGTAGCTTCTTCCCCATTGCACTTGACCGTAACCGTGTATTCATAAACAGTACAAGGGGTCAATCCAGTCAAAGAATGAATACCACTGCTGGAAGTGAGGCCGGTGGCGGTAATCCAGGTTCCACCAGATTCCCGGTAAGCAAAGTCATAGGTGAGAATACCCCCATCTTTACAATCGTCAAACCCACCTAACGTAATGTCAGCGGAATTGTCACCAATATTGGTAGCAGTAATTCCGGTACAAGATCCACAGTCAGTGGTAAAACTACCCGAGCAGACCGTGGTAGGTGCTCCGTTGCAAATCAGGCGAATTTCATAGTCGTATTCGGTGCATGCGTCAAGACCGGAAAGGTTAATCGTCCCCAGGGTTTGACCTGAACTGAATGCCCCCCAATTGTCACTGCTTTTCTTGTACCTGAGCTCATAGGTGATTTCACCACTGGTCGGATCGGCACATCCGGACTGGTTGGTAAGGGTAATGTCTGCGGTGGTGGTGCCGATATTGCCGACGTTTACATCATTGCAGTCAAGCTCGGCGCAGCCTTTGGTTGTGAATTGATTGATACATTCCCCTACACTGACCCCGTTGCAAAACACCTGTACCCGCACGTCATAATCCGTACAAGGCGTCAGGCCAAAGAAGAAAAAGCTGGTGTAAGGGCCACCGTTAGGGTAATAGAAAACGGAGGATACATTTGTCCAGGAACCACCCGAGGCAGGCCGGTAAGAGATGTTATAGGTAGGCTGTGTCGCGCATCCGGTGTAGGTGGGCAAGTAGAGGAACAGGGCTGTTTCCTTTGCATCCCTCAGCGTAAAGCTCGAGCAATCCAACTGGGCAGAACCCAATCCATAAAGGCACAAAAAGAGTGCTAGTAAAGAGAATCGTTTCATGTATTTAATAATTATTGTTTGCTTCGATTTCAATGATCCAATCGGGTACATATTTCGATATAATTGCCATCTTTATCAACCATAAAAGGCTATTCGTCGAAAAAAATTACCCATTCTACCCCTTTGAGGTCAGGTGAGTTTGCCAGCCTTCTCCCCTTTGAAAGCCAGATCTATTTATCTGTCATGGTCCTACACAGAATCAGTTCGTTTTATTTACCTCACTCCTCAGAAGAAGCCATATCTATTTCTTAGCCATGATCCCCCATGATAAATCAGAAAATCTCTTTTCCTCAACTGCGAACCCTAGCTCCTTTAACTTCAGAACCTCCTCATCGACATACCAAAAAAATTCATCTTCAAAAGTTTCTACCTGCTCCGGATACTTTTCTCCCAGTTTCTTCTCCCCTTCCCTGCTTTCAAACATCAAATCTCCAAATACGACCTTTCCTCCCTTTTTCAACCCAAGAAATATCGCCTCGAACAATTGATGCTTCTCAGGTTGGGTCAGGTGGTGAATCGCATAGGAAGAGATTACGGTATCGATCTCCGGGTCCTGAACGATTTGAAAGAAATCCAGCAAATCGGACTTCACATAGGTAATCCCCTTTCGATGGTCCAGCTTTGATTTGGCCACGTCCAGCATATTTTGTGAAAGATCGACACAGTAGGCCCGCTCGAAACCATTCACCGAATTGATTGTATTTCCAGTGCCGCATCCCAAATCCACGATACATGAAGATGAATTGGCGTGCGCTCCGATCCAATCCTGTAAGGCTTGATAACCTGCCCGAATGGGATCACTTTCATTCTTTACATCGTCGTCGTATTCGCTGGCATAGGGATCGTGGTTAAACTTCTCACCGAACTGACTTTTCATAGCCTGAATTTAAGGATCAATTCCAGGGAAATAAAATAAGGCTTCATCAGGGTCAGACTTGCAAAAAAACCTAATTCCATGGTGGTGAGAACTAAATGAATTCAGTGCCTGAGGTTGCCCAGGAAACCTCTTTGAATTCCTCCTTCAGTTAGATACACTTGGCATGGGATACCTGTTGAAGCTCATGAATTCAAAAATCAGCGGAACCCGGTTCCCATTCCCGAGGTCGGTTCGCCTTCTTTGTTCCAGATCACAATTGAAGATCATTATTTATCACCTAAAACAATTACGATTATGGAAACCAAGGAAAAAGAACTGACACTGACCGCTGAACAACAGGAGCTTATGGAAGACCTGAGACCCCGTGTTGAAGCCAAAATGGAATTTATCCGAGATCTCGCAGCATCCAATCCCGAGATTGTCAATGCAGAGGCAGGAATTCAGAGTACCATTTCTGCAACAGGATCTGTAAGTGTCATCACCCTCTTGTTCTACCAGCGACTCACGGCCGAGCTTACCTATGGTACAGGGGAAAAATTTTCATTCACAGGCAATCTGGGTGGAATCGGCTTTGGCGGGGGTACCTCCGTGGGTGTTTTCTTGATGGCAGTCCCTCCCTCTCAGTTGGCAGGTGGCAACAATGTTGTTCAGGCAAATTTTATTGCCTCAGGTCCCAGCGGGTTCGAAGTCAACTGGTGGCGTAACAACCAATTCATCGGTTCATTCATTGGCGCAGGATTTGGCTTTGGTGGAGGAGTCACCGCCGGAGCAGGCACCTGGAAAAGGGTAAACTGATCTGCTTAAGGTTCGTACTGTCGTTCCAAAGTTGAAAGAAGAGGCTGCCCGGCAATTGGGCAGCCTCTTTCATTTCGGGCTTTAGACATTTTTCGTAACTTGTTACCGTCAACAATTTGCCAACCCGCCCTACTCGTCAACATAATGGAAAACGAACTTGTCCATCAATCCGCTTCCGCGGACCACGCCTCCCCCGAATCAGAAGGAGGAATGTCCCTTTCTGCCCCCGCATTCCAACTCCAAGCCGGTCCTGCATTCCAATTGCAGAACGCACCTGTCATGCAACGCCAGGTCGACCTGGGTGGTTCTGTAGGAGACTCTGGTGCCAACAATCCCGCTGACGTCCGTGCGGTCCAGGATGAATTGCATACCCTTGGCTTCCTGAACGATGCCAATTGGCAGGCGGAACGCATTGCCGCAGATGCAGCTGATGCAGTGGCGATTGCCGATATTCCCCTGACCATGGCCGCCATTTCGGCCTGGTCATCCACCGCATTGGGGCGTCCTCTCTTGACCATTGAGCCAGATCAGATCACAGAATCTTCTCTCAATGGTGGCCTTAACCACGCCATGGGAACTGTCAATGTTGGTGGTACGGTTGGACAGGGGGGTACTAACAATCCCGCTGATGTTCGAGCCGTCCAGGCCCGACTCAGCACCCTGGGCTATTTGTCCGCTGAAAACCTGCAAGCCGAAACCCCGGCTGAAGATGTCGCTGATCCAATCCCGGATGCGAGCCTTCCCCAGACCATCTCCGCGGTCACTTCGTTCAACAACGACAATGGAACCAGTCTTCACTTCATCAGTGTAGACAGTCTCCAGGAAAGCCTCCTCAACAATCCCCGTCAGTTCTCGGAAGAGCGATTTGCCCTGGGAGGATCTGCCGGTCGCGCAGGTGATAATGCTCCGGCAGACGTCACCGCACTGCAAAACAGGCTGGTTGCCCTTGGCTACCTCAGCCAGGCCAATGCCACTGCCGAGGCCCCTGCTGAAGGAGCTACCGATGCCATCGCGGATGCAGATATTACGCAGACCATCTCCGCCCTGGAATCTTTCCAGGAAGTGATGGGCCTTGACTCCAATGGGCTTTCCGGAGCCGGCAGTGATACCCATCGGTTGCTGATGAATCCTTCTCTGCCCGCACCGGGCGGGGTAGATATCGGAGGAAACGTTGGCCGTGGCCAGGCGAATGCCGGAGCTGATGTCCGTGCCATTCAGGACCGCTTGCACGACCTGGGCTTCCTGAGCACCAGCAACTACCTCACCGAGCGGGTCGATCCTGCAGGTGGTGCTGTCGCAGATGCAGATATCCCCAATACCATCACTTCCATTGAAAATTTCCAACGCAATGCGGTGGGGAGGCCTGACGGTTGGGTGGGTGCGGGTGGAAAATCAGAACGGACCCTCAACGATCCCAGCTACGGGACTATGACCACCATCAACCCGGAAGCGACCAACCAGGAAGCAGACTTTGAATTGGTGATCAATGACAACGCTTTACAAGCCATCCTCGATGCGATTGAGGTGATCGAGGGTGCCAACAGCCCCGGTGAGATCCCGGCAACCCTGACCAATGGGGCCGGGGTTCCCGCTTCTTATGGAGCCGGACAGATGATCGGTGCGACTGCCTTGGGTACGTTGGACAACAACGCCGATCTGGCAGCCCATTACAACCTTGACAATGCTGCCATCACCGAGATGCAGGACCAGGCCCGCGAAACCCGCGACCACTACAACGATACCCGTGCCCTCGTTCCCAATGCCACCAACCAGGCAACCCTGAACGCGGCGATTCAGACCTATATCACCAATCATGGTGCTGCCTTCCTCACCGATACCGGGCTCCAGGAAGAGGACATCCGCCGGATGTTCAATACCCACAATATCTACCGTCATATCCAGGCGCTGGGCGTACCGCGTACCAATGGCAATTCCGGTACCGTGATTCCTCCTGCTGGCCAAACCGCCAACCAGTATGCCAATACGCTCACGACCCAGATGATGGGAGACAACGATGTTACCAGCTCGCTGGATGCAGTCGGTATGAATCGGAGTTCACTCAAAACCTATGTCCGCTACATTGATGCTTTCGGTGAAAACCGGGCCGCTTTCCAGACGAAGTCTATTTTTAGCCACGAAAGCGGGCAACAGGTCCGCAACGCTATGACCGATGGCAACGGAGGCATTGCCGCCTACCACATCCGGGACAATTACAATTCTGCGAATGGAGTCGTACCTGCCAATCAGCCCAACCGGGCTGAAGTCATTGCCAGTATCGTCGCGGTAATGCACAACCGGGGTGGGTCTGCACAGGGATGGTTCAACGACTATGCCTCGGTAGGTGGCTATCCTTACGTCCAAAACTTCCTCAACGCCTGGAACCCATGAGAAATCCCTGGAACCCATGAGAAATGCCTGGAACCCATGAGAAATGCTTGGAACCCATGAGAAATGCCTGGCTAGGAAGCATCTGTCTGCTTTTCGTTGTCCAGTATTGTTCCCGGTACCGGGCACTGGATTTTATACCACCAGAAGGAGTTATGCATTTTAACCAGGTTGACTACCGTACCCAAGTGAGGGACTCATTGGCCGCACACCCCGAAACCAAATCCTTCACCTGCATTGATTGCGGGCTAACCGAGATCCCCCCGGAATTACTGGCTTGTAAGGACCTGGAGCATCTCTCCCTGGGGAATAACCAGCTCACTGTCCTCCCTCCTGAAACCAATCAATGGTCCCAACTCAAGACCATTGATCTGTCCAATAATCCCGGGCTTGGCTTTCCCCTTGGGTTGACCAAATTGAAGCAACTTAGAACCATTACCCTATATCAGACCAATCTCAGGACCTTACCCGAAGAGATATCCCAACTGACGATCCTGAATATCCTGAACATTGGTCAGAACCCAATCCTCCCCGAAGGCTTGAACGTGCTCAAAAACAGGGTGTCCATCCAGGCCCTCGACCTGAGTTATTGTAACCTTTCCGAAGTTCCGAAAGTATTGACAACCATTTCCAGTTTGAGAAGACTTGATCTTACCGGAAATTCTATCCAGTCCTTGCCCCCCTCCTTTTTTGATCTGGACCTGGCCTCCCTTTCCCTGGATGAAAACAAGTTTTTCCGCATCAGCGAGGACTTCAAAAAGTTCAACGGAAAGCTGAACTACCTGAGCCTGGGAGGAAATCCGATCAATGCAGGAGCCATTGAGGAGTTGCGGGAATGGTTACCGGATTGCATGGTGGAATTTTACAGAGAATGAGGGGATGGCCTCAATGCTTCGTTTCAGCCTATTCTTCAAATTATCAGTCCGAAAATTTCGGGTTAGCCCGCTCAACCGTTAGCCCATTGCTTTGCAAGGTTCCGCTAATCAAGCTGCGAATTTTCAAGGCTATCCTATCAAACTTGACAGTAGAGAGTTGAACTGGTTCGCTCTCCTGGCCGCGATTTTGCGCCGAAGGTGGCGCAGGTTTGCGGGTCATGAGGCGCAAATTTGCAGGTCACCAGGCGGAAAGTCGAGCCTCCAGACCCGCAAATGCGCACCTTGGGACCCGCAAATTTGCAGGGTAATACCCTCAAACTTGATAGTCTTACTATCAAACCTGATACACTTACAATCGTAGGGATTCTTCCTTTGTGGCGCATCCTCGTAACGCTCGTGGCGAACTTGTTCGCCTCACCTGCCTCGGGGGGGTATTTACTTACTTTCAAGGTTGGTGGTAATGCATTCGATCGGTTCGTGACCGGAGACGAAATGTTGAGCGGTTTTGGGAGTGGAATTTTAACCGAAAGGGACCCCAGAAAAGGCATCGAAGAAAAGGGAAATTTGCACCATAAACAGGACCAGATTCAGGAGTATTAGCCCGCCAAAAACCAACCACCTTGACCGTACAAATCTGGGGCTTTTCAAGAATATACTGATCCAGAGAAAGAGCATAGACAGCAATGGGACCAGGGCAAATACCAAATCTTCCCCGTCTATTGCTGCGGGGTACTGGTATACATACAGATTTTGGTAGATATCGAAGAAGCTGGACCAAGCCAGATAACCCAAAAAGATGGACCCGAGCCCGACTGCTATCAGGTAAAACGGGGAAAAGGATTGCTGCTTAAGGATTTGCTCTTGTCTTTGGAGTGGTTCTTTTTCCATGGTAACTCGGTTGTACTTGAGGGTAATTTCCAGAAAAAAAGTATGGAACCACTTTTTATAACAATACAAGCTTATCCGCATCAGTTCCGGGATTTCCTTGAGTCCAATCTCTTGCTGTTGAAAATACTCTTTATCGAATTCAGTATTGGACACGAATCTTTTTAGCTCCTCAAAGGAATTTCTGAGTTTACCCTGTTGAAGAGCCAAAAGAATGTTCTCTTGAATTTCCATTTTGGCCTTAATCAGGAATTAGAATTATTGCCCCCGTTCTCAAAAATCCTGAAATGATCAGGATTTAAACCCTGGGTTGTTAAGTAGACCTTGGCATATTCAAAAGCAAAAGGGATAGTGTTTCCCCGACCAAATGAACTGTAGAAACTTGATGAGAATGAGACCGAAGTTTTATTGGTTAACTCAGCCGTTGTCCCGATTACATAAGGGATATAATCTTTGATGACCTTTCCCTGTTCCTCAGAAAGACAAGAATTAAAAACAACGCATGTAACCGATTCTTTGAAAAGGTTAAATATTTTACTTAGTGCATCATTTGATAGCAAAGTTGCGTTGTGGTTCTTATCCTCAAGATATATGCCGTCACTATTTCCGTGGCCGGCAAAATGGACGATGTGAGGCCTCACCTCATCAAATTCATCCATAAAATCTTCAATGGTGGTAGCAAACGAAGGTATTAATTCAAACCTTCCAGAAATTTCGCTTTTTCTCAAAGCATGCTTGATTTCTCGTATCTCCCTTCCCAGAAACAATGGTTTTCCGCCCGGTTCTGAAAGAGCCAAGAAAATCTTAAATTTATGATCCTCTGGAAGTTCCAGAATGGAAAGTAAGGCCCCCCTTAGCTCTTTTACAGTAGAAGGAGAATCAGTATCCCCAACTTCCCCCAACTCCCTCCTAAACATATCAATCAACTCCAAGGTATTGTACCGAATCTGATTCTCGGTAATCTGTGCCTCGCCACTCGAAATCAAACCTGAAATCCGACGTCTTTGCAGTTGATGGTACCTCGCCGAAAGGGTAATCACCGCATTCCTCTGCCGGGTCAGTTCTTCAGAGGTAGCTACCAGCTCACTCAAATGGGCCAAGGCCTCTTTCAAATCCCCTCTTGCAATCAGGGTCTCAATTTGATCAATGGTTCTCATACAGTAGGTAAATCAGCACTTAGATGGTCTTTCAAATAGATTCCTATGAAATTAACCATAAAATCGCTTCCCTTTCCCCGGCAAACAAAAGATTGCCTCCGACTTTGTTCCCTGCAAAACCGTGGTTTTCATCCCAATTGCCCTGCCATTTCCATTTTTTTCGCAAGAATCCTCCCCTTTCAGTGACAATTAGCCGACTAGATTGTTAGGGCATAGAATAGTAACTTGCCCATCTTATTTTGGGTAGTCGAAGTATTAATCGTTATTAAGGTGAATTTAAGATCTTTTTTCCTCGTCGCTTTTTCCCTGCCGTTGTTCCTTTGGGCCCAGGAAAGTCCCACCCGCGCAGAGAATTACAACCACAATTCTTTCAAGCAGTTGTACGAAGAACTGCCGACGCCAAACGTCTACCGGACCGCGTCCGGCGCACCTGGCCACCAGTATTACCAGCAAAAGGCGGATTATGAGATTACCCTCGATCTCGACGACGCAAAGCAGATCATCACCGGTCAGGAAAAGATCACTTACCACAACAATTCCCCGGATCAACTCGACTACCTCTGGTTGCAGCTCGATCAGAATATGCGGGCCCTGGATTCGGACAGCCGGAAAATTGCTACCGGACGGGCCGAAGACATGAATAATTTCTGGATGCTCAACCGCTTGCACCAGGATTTTGACGGTGGTTTCAATATCGAATACGTTACCGATGAGAAAAACCGGGACATCCCCTACCAGATCGTAAAGACGATGATGCGGGTGGACCTGGCGACTCCATTGGCGGCTGGCGAATCGGTTTCTTTCAATGTGCGCTGGTGGTACCGGGTCAACAACCGCGACGAAGTCGGTGGCCGTTCAGGCTACGAATACTTTGAAGACGAAGACAATTACCTCTATACCATTGCCCAGTTTTTCCCCCGCATGTGCGTCTACAATGACGTCGAAGGATGGCAGCATAAGCAATTCCTGGGACGTGGGGAATTCACCCTGCCCTTTGGCGACTACAAGGTCAAGATCACCGTTCCGGAAGATCATATCGTGGGTGCTACGGGTGTCCTGCAAAATACCAGCGAAGTCCTGACGGCCAAGCAGCGGCAACGGTACCGCGATGCGGAGAAAGCCGATGCCCCGGTCATGATCGTCACCCCGGAAGAAGCTGCCGAAGTAGAAAAGAACAAGAAAACAGGGAAGAAGACCTGGGTATTTCATGCAGAAAACGTGCGCGACTTTGCCTTCTGTAGCTCCCGGAAATTTATCTGGGATGCGCAAGGGGTCAAGGTTGGGAACAATACGGTCATGTGTATGAGCTACTACCCAAAAGAAGGCAATCCACTTTGGGAACGCTATTCCACCAAGGTCGTTGCCCACACCATTCGCACCTATTCCAAGTTTACCATTGACTATATCTATCCGGTCGCGATCTCGGTCCATACCAAGAACATCGGCATGGAATACCCCATGATCTGCTTCAATGGCGGACGTCCCGAAGCAGATGGAACCTACAGTGAGCGCACCAAATACGGCATGATCTCCGTGATCATCCACGAAGTTGGGCACAACTTCTTCCCTATGATCATCAATTCTGACGAACGCCAGTGGACCTGGATGGATGAAGGCCTGAATACCTTCGTGCAGTACCTGACGGAAAAAGAGTGGGACCGCGACTATCCTTCCCGCCGTGGGCCAGCCTGGAAGATCGCTGATTATATGGGCGGTGACAAATCCCGCATCTCCCCCATCATGACCAATTCAGAGAGTATTTTCCAGTTCGGGAACAATGCTTATGGCAAACCCGCTACTGCAATGAATATCCTCCGGGAAACCATTCTCGGCCGCGAACTCTTTGACAAAGCCTTCAAGACCTACTGCGAACGCTGGGCCTTCAAGCACCCCACCCCGGCCGACCTCTTCCGCAGCATGGAGGACGCCAGTGCCGTAGACCTGGACTGGTTCTGGAGAGGTTGGTTCTTTACCAACCAGCACGTCGACATCTCATTGGACAACGTCCGTTGGTTTGAGATCAGCAATGGCGCCGATCCGCAGGCAGAAATGGATTTCAAAAAGCAGGAAGATGAATATGGACAACAGCATATCGGGGTTGCAAGGAACAAGGCCGACATTGCAAAATCCAAAATTGAGGAAGACCCGGAATTACGTGACTTCTACAACAAGTGGGACCGCTACAAGCTGACTCCTGCCGACCAGAAGAAATCAGATGCCTACCGCGAATCTTTGAGTGACAACGAAAAGAAAATCCTCGATGCCGGCTACAATTACTATGAGTTGAGCTTTACCAATAAAGGCGGACTCCCGATGCCACTCATCCTCGAATTTACCTTCAAGGACGGCAGCAAAGAAGTACAACGTATCCCGGCTGAGATCTGGAAACTCGACGAAAAAGAGATCAGCAAGGTCTTTTTCTTTGAGAAAGAACTTGCCAGCGTGGAGCTCGACCCCTTCCTCGAAACGGCCGACGTAGACCTGAACAACAACAGTTGGCCTTCGACCTCCCGCCCCACCCGATTCAATATCTTTAAAGGAGGAGACCGCAGCCGTCCGAATCCTATGCAGGAGCAACAACGTATGAATGATTAGGGATGAGCCTCAAATGCTTTCCTGATCGATCAATGTTGAATCACAAGAACCTAAATACAACTCGATATACCAACCATGGCCCGGTGCTTATCCTGGCTTTGGTGTTTTTCCTGGGTCTGGGAAGCTGCTTTTCGTTGGTCCTTGCGAATTCTCCAATGACAGCTGAGGCCGAAAATATCCACGGTGCAGAGATTCTCTGTTCTGAAAACTTCGGATTTGATTACAATGCTTCGAAGATCATCAATTCGGGAAAGCACCTGGACCATGATTTCCACGTCTCGGTAATGCGGGTGGATTACAATCCCGAAACCAAGGCTTTGGAAGTGACCCTTAAACTTTTCACGGATGATATTGAGAAGTCCCTTGAAGAGTTGGGAGCCCCGGCCCTCCGACTGGGAAGCCCCCGCGAACTCCCCGAATCCGACACCATATTTTCCGAATACCTGAACAATCGGCTCGCATTTTTCGTAGACGATCAGCAAATGGCCTTCGACTTTCTCGGAAAGGAAGTGGAAATGGACAATACCACCTGGTGCTATCTCGAAGTAAAAGGGATTGAGTCCTTTACCTCTCTCCGAATCCAGAACAAGGTGTTGATGGAGTTGTTCGACGACCAGACCAATCTGGTGAACATCTTTGCCTTTGGAAAAAAGAAGAGTTTCCTGCTAAGAGGAGGACTGCCGGAAG
>CAYGRE010000113.1:0-22060 GCA_964352215.1 uncultured Bacteroidia bacterium | reverse complement strand
GCTGTAAGGGGGGTGAAAATCGGGGATACTGGTGGGGGTGGGAACTGGATTGTGATCGAGTTCAAACTGAATACCAACCTTGCGCTTCCCCTCTGCCAAACGTAGCAGCGGAGCCGCCAGGGCCCAGCCAATATTCGTTTCCTGCATGGTACGCCGGTCCGGGTTGGAATAGGTTTGCCGCTCTCCAAAAAGCCTCCAGACCGAACGGTTGCCCGTAAAGGGGCGGCCATTGCCATCCGCAGTATCCGCTTGGGGAGAGGCAAAAATATGTACCCCTTTGTCCGGGTGCCGGTCGACATAGATCGACTTGAATCCGGCCACCTGGGAGTGGCGGATGATCCCGGTTCTTTGCGCGGCATAATGCCGGGAAACGCCACTGGCATCTTTTCCTGCATTGACTTCAGTACCCTGGTCAATCCGGAAGGCTTTGACCGTTTCTGCCAACTCCACCAGCACGTAGATCTGGTCCGGCTCTGGTTCTTGCTTCACCAGGCCAAGGATCTGGACAAAATAAAGGTCCAGGTGCCTTTGGGTCAGGGTATTGATATGCGCCTGGGCAAATTGGAACAGTTCCAGAAAGGTAAAAAACAAAGCCAAATGGGGCTGCAATTCACCATCCACTTCCTGCAACCACTTGTCAAATTCAGCTTCTCCCCCATCCAACAGGGCATCAGGAAAGAAGGAAGTCCAGTCTCCGGTTACACTCCCGGTATTCAGATCCCAATACTTGACATGCCTGGCATAGGAAGTACAAAACAGGAACAATTCTCTCTTGCTGCGCTCATCGATTTGCGCATAGGAAGGCAGCAACTCTGCCAGAAGCCGCTCGTATTGATTCGTCCCATCCCGGTTCAGGGGATGTTTCAGTTCACAGTCAAATTTCATGGTTGCAGATGTGTTCCTTCCTTCAGGTAAAATGGATAAACAAAATTCTGCCTGGTGTTCGCCGATATGATCAGGTAGTCGATCCGCAGTTCAACCTTTCCCAGAAATTCATCTTCCTGCTGCAGATCGATCTTATTGATTTTGATTCTGGGCTCATAGGTCCATATCGCCGTTTCCACGATGCTCTTTATTCTCGTTTTCAGGGTATTGTTCAGGGGTTCAAACAGCAACTTCCGCAGGTTGGATCCATAATCGTGGCGCATGGCCCTTTCCCCCAGGGCGGTGCCCAACAGGATCTCCAGACTCTGCCTGATATCTTCTTCTGCTGAGACCATCCCCACCGCTCCATTTTCGAAACGTGGCGGGAAGCCCCAACCCTTACCCAGAAATTCTGATGTCGTGTTTCCATCCATATCAGTTCAGTTTGATGAGTGAGCCTTTGACCGTAGTGATGGCGGAACTGCTCAACTCTGTGCCTGCGGTTCCGGACAAAGTCAGGTTGGCATTCGCATCTGCCTCTACATTAATACCTGAAATCGTCACATTCCCTTTGGCCTTGATCTCGATGTCTTTGTTACTGGAGATGAGAATCCCGTTACTGTCAAAGAGGATTTCATTCCCGTTCTTGTCCACCATGTGAATGCTGTCTGCGGAGCCATCTATGGTCAGGGAATTGTCGCCATCTGCGGTTGAGATCTCAATGCTCTTGTATTCCTCGTTGAATACGATGCGTGACTTCTCTTCAGAGTAAAAACCCTTGACCTGTCCTGCCTGGTCCATCTTTTCCGGGGGAGTATTTTTCTTACCCCACAAGGCACCCAGGACGATGGCATCCCGGGGATCTCCCTCAAGGAAACCGAGTACCACCTGATCCCCCGGATCGGGTACAAAAAAGGCACCATGCTCATTTCCGGCATCCCAAGTAGCCAGGCGCGCCCAAATCAAAGATTCCCCGATCTGTACTTTTCCGATCCGGACTCCGATCCGGTACCCTTCAGCCGGATCTCCATCCACCTGATCTACGATCCCTACTTGTAAGCCCGGCACTGCGGGCAACATTCCTCCGGCCGGCGGTGCGTTCAAGTCCGGGTGGTCCTCTCCGAACCGTTTGCCATGCATGCCAAATTGCAAATGGGTGGTCCAGGTTCCTTGGTTGATCTCATGCCGTACCCCCGTAACCAGGTGATTACCGGAAAATACCGATCCTACCCCCTCAAGCTCAAGTGTTTGCCCCAAAGTCGCGGCCATGCCAAAAGCGGTGGCCCGGCCTTTGACCTGAGAGCCTTCTATGCGCTCCTTGCTGGCTTTGTTCCAGGCCTCCATTTCATCGGCGGGGCGGTGCCCACCGTGCCACAGCCGCCCGGTTCCGATTCCATCCAGGCCTTCACCGGATACAGTTTCTTCAGCGACTTCCCATTCCAGATCACCTTCCTCCCAGGTTCCCGCTTCAACCGCTGGAAAAGTCCGCTCCACATTGTAGGCTGCATCGAAATCCAACAGGTTGTCACCATAGCCCAGCCGGATCTCAGGCGTACCTGACTCCGGAACTTTGATTTCCAGCTTGTCAAGCTGCGCATAGACCAGCATCCCATTCGCTTCCGCTCGGGTGAGAATAAAATCCCAGTCGGTAGCATTGAACTGAACCAATTCGGTATGTTTCACTTTGGTCGCCTCTACCTCCGCCTTGAACTGATAGCTGTCCATGATCCTTAGCATAGCATCACTGTCAGAACTATCAGCAAAAACGGCGGTATTCCGTCCCTGGGTCAGGCGGATCAAAGGGTCCTTCAGTTCCACGATCAACACCGGAGCCGATTGCCTTAGTTTTACCTGAAGCCCTACCACCTCCCCTTCAAAAAGCTGAACCTGTTCACCTTCCTCCCTCAACGCCACTGAAATAGAAACCTTATCTCCCGGTTTGAATCCGGCAATCGCGGGAAAGTCTCGCTTGGCTACATCCCCTTCCCTGAGGTGTAAAACGGCCCAGGGAACGCGGTTGGCTTCCCTTGCTGTCACCAAAGAAAGCAACTCGATCCCATCCAGGGCCTTCCCGTTCAGCGCCAGATTGACACCGGCCAGGTTGGCGTAGGGGCTGTTTTTATTTTTTCCGGGTTTCAAATTGTAATTCAGTTTTTGTCCAGGGGCGGGAAAGTAATTTTGGTGCCAGGGGGAAGCTTGCGGAAGTTCTGCAACCGGTTGTAACGGGCGACTTCCAGGTAATGCCGGTCGGATCCATAGACCTTCCGGGTCAGTTCGGGCAGGGTATCTCCGGCAATCACCGTTCTGACATGGGTCATGTCGGGAGAGCTGGTTTGATTCTTGGCTTCTGCCAGGTAAGCCTCCATGGAAGCGGCAAAAGTAGCAGTGGCCCTGGCGCGGAGGGGCTTACCTTCCGGATTGAAGAGCGTATATGTGATGTCCAGGTCCATCAACCTGCCTTTGTAGGACAGCGAACCAAAGACGATCTCGACATACCGGGGTTCGTGTTCTTCCCCTTTGTAATCGAGCACCACATTCTTAAAGGACTTGATCTGCTCTTCGACCGGCTCTCTGATATATCCCCCGACTGCTCCCTCCCCACCCAACTGCCTTCTCTTCACCGCTCCGGTGCTGTCAAACAAGAGGTTGAGGGAATAGATGGCCGGCTCTTTCCGGTTAAATCTGAGATGGGCTTCGCTTTGTCCCTGGGGGCCGCGGTCGTCGTAGCTGACGGCAAAACTTTCCTTGAATTCTTCCGGGTTGATCAGGGCCGTATATACTTCTTCGGTACGCCGGTATTGGGCATCACTGCAGGCGTAGATCTGGAGCATATTGACTTCTCCACTCATCGGGAACCCTTCCTTTCTATCACTTCCAGTACCCGTTCCGCGATTTCCTGAACCAGCGCCTCCTCTTCCTCAGCCCGCCGCTTGCCCCTTTGAACCAGGGACTTTCGTTTGGACTGGGGATGCAGTTGCGCGGAAATGGTAATCTCTCGAATTTCTATTGGCATGGTTAAAAGTGGTGTCGGAAATATTCGTACTTCAGCTCCAAAGACTCTATCACCAGATTGGAGGATTCTGCATCAAATGTGCTGATGCTCCAGTTGACGGGGATGGCTTCGGAAACGGTCCAGCTGGCAATCGGACCCATTTTCTCATTCATCAATTGAATGTGGATCGTCGCAGGCAGGAAGTCAAAGTTTTCTACGGCATTCCGTACCCATTTCCGCAGCCATGATACCCTGGCATAGCCCCTTTTCAGCTTGAGGGATTCATAAGAGACCTGCACCGGCAGGTGCTGTACATACTTTCGATCTGCTTGCCGGTAGGACTCCGTTTCAATGCTGACATTGAGGCCGGAAACTTCCTGAAAGAAGGAATCCACCACCGCCAATTTTCCAATCCCCACGAACCGGACCAAGAACTGGAACCCGGTGGGTGGATAGAACTGGTGCAACAGAGAATCCGGTTTTTTGGGTAGTAACATAGAAAAAGGAATTGTCAGACGTGCTCCATGACCAGCCCTTCATGGGCGATTTCCAGGGTTTCGACTGCGATCCCGCTGTCATCGGCATTCAGGTCGGTGGACTTCAGACTCAATGGCCAGGCATTTTTCACCCGCCAGGCAATGACTGGCTCATGCTTTTCATTGAGCAATTTGATGGTCATGTCTCTGCGAACCGGCTTGTCCATTGCCGTATTGTTCCACCAGAGGAAAAACTCATTGTCTTTGGGCAGGATGCCTCTCTTCAAAGTGATATTGGAGTAAGTCCGCATGCCGGGCACCTTGACTTTGGAGTGCTCACGCATAGCTCCATGCCGGTACTCAGATACTTCGGTGGTAAAGTCCAAACCGGATACTTCCTGAAAGCCGACATTGGAACCTCCCCATTCTACTTCAAAATGAAATCGCGTCAGTGGATAAACATTCATTATTTCGTGATTATTATCTGTTTACAAGTATTGTCAATTGTTTTCCTGGTGCTGGACCAGGGTGAGCAGAATGAATTCTGCGGGCCTGACTACTGCCAAGCCAATTCTTACGATCAGTTTTCCTTGCAGGACATCGTCCTGGTTCATGCTTTCGCCCAGGCCAATTCCCAGCTGCCAGGCTTCGTCGGCGGTATCTCCCTGCAATGCGCCCCGCTCTCTTTGTTTTTCCAGCATCAGGCCCAGCTGCCCCCGGATCAGATCCCAGGTTGAAGCATTGTTGGGTTCAAATACGTATTGGGCCAGGGCCTCTTGCAGGGTTTTCTCTATGGCCAGAAAATACCGGCGCACTGGTACATATCTCCATTCCGGATCATTGCTTTTCAGGGTTCTGGCCCCATGTACCACCGTTCCACTTCCCACGACCGGGATCAAGGGATTGACCGACTTTCCGGTGTGGTGAACGTTGTAGTAGGATTGCTCCTGGTGGTTGAGCAGATCCCCGGGCGCCAGCACCCGTACCAATTGCTTATTGGCGGGTGCCTTAAAGGTACCCCGGCTCCGGTCGGTGCTGGCCACCAGACCTGCGACTGCTCCACTGGGAGGCAGGTATTGCAGGATATTGAGCGCCATTTGGGTGGCCTCCACAACCTGCTCCGGGCTCGGATTGTATTCCAGCCAGGGCTGCTTGCCTTTCCCGAGGGCATTGAACAGTTGCTGGTAGTTGTTGATCAAAACCTTGGCGGCATCCAGATAAGCTGGTTCTTTGGCCATGCTCCAACCGGCCGCAATGGCATTGCCCAGCAGGATACCTCCCACCATTTTCGGAGCATCTGCAAGTTGCTTCTCGGACAGCAGGTAGAATGGGAATTTCTTGCTGGAAGCCTTGGGCCAGGCTGGAATCCAGGCCTTTGGCCCCACCATTCCGCCGTACCATAAGGGAAGTTGCCGTGGGTTGAGGCCTTGCATGGATTGCAGGGTCCGGTGCTGTTCATAAGCCAAAACCATGCCCATGGCCCGGCCGATCTCTGGATTTGCTTTTAATTTCTGTAGCCTTTCCCGCGCTGCATCCGGTAGGTCGTCGTAGCGTTCGAGCTTGCCGTAGGCCATGACCAGGCTCCGGCCAAAAGCCATGAAGCTGCGGATATTTTCTTCCAGATTCTTTAAGGAGTCATTGCGAAGTTGATTCCGAATCCGCTCAAAATGATCGGAGAGTTGCGCGAAGGTCTTCTTGCCCAGGTATTGTTCGGGACCAATCTCGATCAAACCCGCCATGATTTCCTGCCAATCTCTTGGCAGTGCTTTCCTTTCCGGGATTCCTACCCGGGAATCTGCATGGGCATCTTCTGATGTGTTTTTCGGTGTAGCTGCCTGGATTCTCAAGGGGATATTTGTCGGAATATCTCTGGTTGGAATATCTCTGGGTTGCACCTCTCTTGGTTGCGGCTCTTTCGGTTGCAAGCCCTTGGTCGGCAAAGCTGTTTGAACCCCTTTTACTGGCTCATTCTTTACAGGTACATTCTTTACAGGAACATTCTTCACCGGCTCATTCTTCACCGGCACGCCCTGAACCGGGTTAGCCTGAACCGGGGATATCACATATTGATCCGGGGAGAACTTTATCTTTTTGGGGCTCACCTCCATCTCCAAATCTGTATGAATCCAGGGATGGTAAGCTGCTCCCCTGTCCCTGTTTTCCTGTTCGATGTATTTCCTGAAGGTATCTATGGTAGGAATAGGTGCTCCCGCTGGTTTCAAATCGAAAATGGCAAATTGAAACTTCTCCTCGCGACAGTGGTTCAGGCAAAAATTTTGGATTTGCCCCAGCTCACTGTGATTCATTTCCACCGCATCCGGAAACAGCAGTAAGTCTGGCTCGTCAAAGTATTTCAAAGCATTGATCCCGGCTTTGAATTCGGGCAAGTCCGCGGTGGGGGTCAAATTCTTTTGCCGGTAGGTCCCAATGGAAACGATGTAAATCTCCCGGCCTCCATTTTCGAAAAACAACCTGAGGCTGTCATAGAGGTAAAATCTCCTTCCCGGAATGAGTTGAACCACCGCACCGGATGCATTTACCAGGGCCATAAACTCAGGACAGTACCCCTTCCCAAAGTGTTGGTGATACGCTTCGATCGAATCCAACCTGTGGGGTTTCAAATGAAGGGAATTCCCCTCCGCATCCTCTGCCTTCTCGGTATACCCAAAGATGGCGGGAACGGCAGGTTTCAATTCCGCCCTCAGGGGTGGATATTCGATTTCCTGAGAATAGTATATGCCTGGCCTCTGCATAGTATCAGGCGATCATGGTTTGAGACATTTTCAGAATGATGAATTCAGCCGGACGGACAGCCGCCATGCCAATCTGAATGATCATTCTACCATTGAGAACATCGTTTTCGCTCATGCTGCTCCCAAGTCCGATTTGTACGAAAAATGCTTCTTCGGGCTTGCTCCCGGTGAGGCCTCCCTCCTTCCAGAGCTCGGTCAGGTAATTGCTGACCATGGCCCGGACATTGGCCCAGGTATTGGCGTCGTTGGGCTCAAAGACAAAGCTTCCCAAGGCAACTTTCAGATCAGATTCGACTTGCGAAAAGAGTCTTCGGACATTGACATACCGCCAGTCATTGGAGTTGCCGTCCAGGGTTCGTCCGCCCCAGATCAGGGTACCCTTGCCGGAGAAGCTCCGGATGGCATTGATGGATTTGCCCGATGAAGCGTCTATGTTCATGCCCGCCTGTCCGGTATCAGAAATCCGGGCCATCGGCCGGGCTACCCCGGTCAGGGCCATGCCTGCCGGTGCTTTCCAGACCCCTGCCTCATTCTGCGTCCTGATATATTGTCCGGCCACTGCAGCGGATGCCGGTAAACCGAGCGCGATCTCCGCCGACCGCATGGCAATCTGCCCAAAGGCCGGGTGGTCCTGGTACAATCCTTCGGACGCGGCCTTTTCCATATTCTGTGCCGAATGCCAAAGGATATCAATGGCATTGAACAACTGCTGGATTTGGCTTGGGCCAAGTTCCGTGGTGATGAAGGTTGCATAATCCTGGGGGCTACTTCCTGCAAAAGGGGTAGCCACCGCAAAACCGGAACGGTTTTGACCTCCCAGCCAGTCCGACCCGTCAAAGGCGGTGTTCAGGGAAGTGGGGCTGGCCGAAATACTGGCATTGGAAGAGGATTCCTCCACCAAACCGGCGATGGTCTGGACCAGAGATTGCATGGTAGTACTCTGCTCCATTTGGTCGGCCTGCTGCTTCAAGGGACCGGAGAGCGCCTGCAAGGCCACCAGCTGATTGGCCATCGCTACGAAGTAGTTCAGCACCTTGACGGAGCGGTTCCAGTTGGCCGTCGAAGTCGCGGAAGTCACCGCGGTCTGGTAGCTTTCCAGTCCGGCATGCAGGTCAACTAAGTGGGTGCCATATAAGGTATTCCCAGTGAAGCTATTCAGGTTGCTTTGGGCATCTTCCCAAACCGTGGTCAGGGCCAGCAAGGCCGCATCGCCATTGGCAAGACTGCTGAGCGGGGCTCCACCGACAATCTCGAGACTGGAAACCGGGGGATGAAATGACCCTGCGGTCAATACCCAGGGATGGTAAGCCGCCCCGAAGCTAAGGTTCTCCGTCCCGGTATGGTTTCGAATGACCGTGCTGGCCGCGGTGGCATCGCTGGAAGTGCCCTGCAATGAATCGAGCAGAACAAAATGCGCATGCTTTTCGGCTGCAAATCCCAAAGCCAGATCCATCAGGGTCTGGTATTCGGAGAAGTCAAGGAAGACCGATTCGGGGATAGCAAGCAAGAGCCCATCCTCCAGGGTGGCCAGAGATTCCAAGCCGGGTTTCAGACCGGTACCCGCCTGGGCATTCTCCAACTCTATGCTACTCCTGTTTCCCTGTGCATCCGCCGTTTTACCAACAGAGACAATGTAGGCAGGCCCGCCCCCATTTAAGAAATAGAGCCTGACCGCATTGTACATGAAGAACCGGGTTCCTCCGGTAACTTCCATGCCCTGTACCTGATTGGAAGCATTGAGGGTCACCGACCATTTCGCAACCAGGTCCGGTCCGCCGAACCATTCCTGGTATTCCATGAAGGACCTCACCAGGGTTGGTTTTAAATGCAGGTCTTCCCCCTTGCTGCCAGTTGCTCTCTCCGTATAACCAATAAAGGTTCCCCGGAAGGGGACATTGGGGACCGACTGGCTTCCAATGCTTGCTATTTCTTCGACGTAAACGCCGGGTGTTTGGTATTGCATAGATACTTAAGGTTTAGGCATCCATCATTTTGTGGGAAAACTTCAGGATGATAAACTCTGCTGGTCTGACCGCAGCCATGCCGACCTCGATGATCAATTCACCATCGAGTACATTTTGCTGGGTCATGGTAGAGCCGAGCCCGACATTTACGAAAAATGCCTCCTCAGGGGTGGCTCCCATCAGGGCACCCTGGCGCCAAAGATTGGTCAGGAAGTTGCTGGTCATGGCCTTTACCTCGGTCCAGGTACCAGCATTGTTGGGTTCAAATACATAGCGCTGGGTGGCTTTGCGAAGTGACTCTTCCACCATGATGAACAAGCGCCGTACTGAGATATACCTCCAGTCGTTGGAATTTCCATCCAGGGTCCGGGCTCCCCAAACCAAGGTCCCTTTTCCGGTGAACTTACGGATGGCATTGATGGATTTCCCTGTCGATGCGTCTATGTTCAGGTCTCCCAATTGGGATTCGGTAAAGGCTTCCACCGGCTCGATCACGGCATTCAGGCTCACGTTGGCGGGTGCTTTCCAAACTCCACGGGAGCTGTCGACCGAGGCGTATACACCCGCCAGGGCGGAAGAAGCACCCAATACGACCGGAATAGCATTGATCTTGGTCTTCGCCTCGTGGTAAGCCGCCGTATTGGCATTGGTTCCTGACAGCAGACTCGCCATGGAAGTGCCATCGACGGTAGAATTTACTTCGTCAATGACATAGGTCAGGCTGGTTTTCAGGGCTGGAATATAAGCGGCGCCATAGTCCAGGTCAGCGGTTCCGATATTGGTTTTAAAATCACTGATCTCAGCACTGCTGAGGTCCGAGATCAAAAAGCGGTCCTGAAGTTGCGCACATTTGTCCAGCGCGGACTTGTAGACATCGGCCCGGTCTGCAATTCCCAATTCGTCGGGGAATACCAGCAGGGTGGGTTCGTCATAGGTATCCAAAGCATCCAGACCGGCTTGCAAATCAGTTTTAGAAACCGTGGCTGAATCCTGACCCACCGACACGATATAGCAAGGGCCACCGCCATTGATGAAATAATGCTGTAAACCATAGTACATCCGGTGGGCGGGTGCGGTAAAGGTGACCACCCCACTTACCACCGTAAACGAAACAGCTTTACCTGAGCCAAAACTGTCTTCGTAATCCTTCATCGATTCTATTTTCTTGACGACAGGATCGGCCGCAGTGCCATAGTTGCTTTTGGTATAGCCAATGAAGGCGGGTACTGCGGTGGCGACGGCGACGACGGAAGGGGGGAAACTATTCGTTTCTTCTACATAGACTCCCGGAACTTTATAATTGCTCATAGAGAATTCGGTTATTATTTTTTATAGGTAAATCTCAGATATCAATTGTGAAGGATCGCCAGGATCCTGTTTGTGACTTCCCCTGGAAGGGTTGGGAAGTTCACGGGTGCTTTGTCCAGCGCCATCTGTGACCGTGATTTGTCGGATCACTCCTACGCTCAGCGGCAAGGGACTTGTACTTTCCAGCCAGTTGTTGTTTTCCAGGAATCGCCACACTGTATTCCTGGTCTGAAAGGACAAGGTAAAGGCTGGTGACCGCAATTGCCCATTGGTCTGGAGCAGGCTGGTAGCAGTGGAATTGCCCGTCATCTCCATCCGCACCCCTGCCACAGCGCCTGCAGGCATCTGCAGAGGTGTAGGAGTTGGAAACTGGTCCAGACGGTCCGTCAATGAAGCCGCGAGTCCATTTTGTGAAAGCTCGGATGAACTGCCAGCGGTGCGGTTGGAAAACAGATAATAGGCTGGTTCGGGAGTGGAACCTCCGGTCAAAGTAACGCGTGGGATACCTTCCACCGGAAGGTCGCTCAACTCGATCCAATCCCTGTTTTTAGGAACCAGGGCGAACATGAGTTCCAAATCAGACCTGACTGGTATGCGGGGTTCATTCGCAGCCTTGCATTCGACCAGTACTTCGATTCCCCGGGCCGTGGGCTTACACAGCATACGGTACCGCTGCATCAATTCCCGGGTGGAGGGTACTGGAACCAGAGCCAGTTCACTGCGGAGATCAAATTGCTCCAATGCTTCTTCCTGCTCCGCAGCACTCATATTTACATACTTCTGATTGCCCTTGTTCAGGAAGTAATGATGCAAAATGGAAAGACTAAAAAGCCTTTCGTAGGATGTCCTGAAAGCAGTCTGCATACTCAAGGGGTCCCTCCATCCGTATTGCGGTCGAGTTGTACACTCTGGATCACCCCGGTCGTCCCCTGAATCTGCTCTCCTTTCAACTCTACCAAACGCATCCGATACAAAGCGGCAGGATATTGGTTGCCACCCAGCATGCCCCACAGATTACTCAACTCCTCAATGCCAAGTGAACCCAACTCCATGATCAACCGAAAGGAACTGCCATCGGCAAAGACCCCATCCGGGTCAGGGCTGTTGTGTTGGGTGAAATGATTTTTGCCCTGAAAAAACGTTACCACCTGAGAGAGCCTTTGCAGACAGGTTTCGTAATCGTTCAGGTTAACTGCGAAAAGCACATGAAGATTCAGATAGACTGGTGGGTTTTCAAGAACCGAAGAGTTACCCCTGGAAATATATGATTTTTGGTTTTTGAGCGCAGTCTCCTCTGCCATATTTACCATAGACATGATCACCCCACGGGGATGGTTGCTCCCATTGTTATCATCCAGCGTGGCAATGTTTTCCAAATGAACCAGGTTGGCACTGCTGCCCTGCTGGAGGTAGTGGTTCAATTCATTTCGAACAAGCTTTAATGCGCTGTAAATCACTGGGTTATTTTGAGTATGACATATATGCTTCTACCCTGCCATGGCAAGCATAAGTAGGGTAAATACATTCTCTACTAAAAAGTATCTAATTGTTGATTCGCATTAAATATAGAGCATGAGGAAAGAGCGTTTCAAGAAAACTTATCCCCATTTTTATCAGTTCATTACTTTCCCTTCTTTCTCCAATTCCTTTCTGATTGCCCAGAGCAGTATACTTTTTGAGATCTGTTTGCTTTTGGATGCGAGGCACTTAATGGATGCTGAGTGGATGATGTTCACGATATGGGCTCCCGTCAACTCGTATTTTCGGGCCAATTCTTCCAGGTTGATATCTGAGGCAAAAGGGATTTTCTCCGGCATGGTCTTCTTCCAAAGATCCAGACGCTCGGACTTTCCCGGAAATGGAAAATGAATGATCGAATTGAACCGCCGGAGGAAGGCATCGTCGATATTGGACTTGAAATTGGAAGCCAGGATAACCAGGCCCGGATGGTCTTCTACCTTTTGCAACAAGTAGCTGACCTCCTGATTCGCATATTTGTCATGTGCGGATTGGGTCTGGGTACGCTTTCCAAACAGGGAGTCTGCCTCGTCGAAAAATAAAATCCAACGCTGACCAGCCGCTTCATGAAACAATCTGGACAGATTTTTCTCTGTTTCTCCAATGTACTTGCTCACCACCAGGGATAAATCTACCCTGTACACGGGAAGATTGGCCGTCTTTCCGATCAGGCTTACTGTAAGCGTCTTTCCCGTACCGGGAGGTCCGTAAAAGAGGGTTCGATAACCAGGCTTCAAGCGTCTCGCCAGAACTGGATCTGCTTGCAGGGTTTTCTTGTGCTCCAGCCAGCTTTCCAGCTCTTTCACATGCTCCTGGGTATGGGGGTGGAGGACCAGATCATCCCAATTCAGCTTGGTTGCTATCCGGGTGGCGGGGAACCGGGTCCCAAATTCCGGGACATAATCGGCTGCGGTGGTCAGTTTGTGGACCCAGCGCGAAGAAAGCTTGATCCGCTGGTTGATAAAATCATGGTTGTTTCCGTAGGATTCCAGTTGCAATACCCCCAGTTGAATCAGACTGGAATCGGGCAAAAAGAGTTTCTGCAACCTGAACCGCAAGGCGATGTCTCTGCCCGCCAGTAAAAACAGCACGGTTTGGACGGTCGGGATAAAGGCCGAATTGAAATCATTGCGAAAGCGACCATACTCGGTGAAGTCTCTTCCTTTGCTGTCCGGTGCCCCCAGGGTATCCAGCACCTGGGGTTGAATCTCGGGAAGCAGTGCTAAAATGACCGTCACCCTGGTGGCAAAGGCCATCTCCTGGTCCTGCCCCTGGCCAAGCATCCTTAGAAGCTCACCATAAGGAGTTTTGGGAGAGGTTGCGGGCCATTCAACCTCCATCATCGAGGCCATTTTGTTTCCCGGTTCCGAATACAACTTTCCTTGTTGGGCAATCAATTCGCTCAACAAGTTGATGTCCTGCTGTAACTCCTCTGTGAAATTCATTCCTGTTGGTTATGGGCATAAATATTTGAAAAAGATATTCAAGTTCCTAAATTGGTTTGACTGCCCGGGAGTAAATTTGGTCCTCTTAACCGTTGAACATGTATTTAGGCGTCAAAGAATATCAAGGTATACAGAAAGGATATTCTACTCAACGTACGTCGGGTAGCATGTCGCCTATTCATGCCGCCAAAGCGGAGAGCCCGATCAATCTTTCTGAGAAGCCACCGGATGATTATTATCGAAACCGTGCCGGTGACATTGTGGCCATCATTCGAACCGCCGGTCCCAACGACAACTTCTACACCATCGACAATGCGGGAAATGTGACCCTGGATGGCAGCCGACAAAGGAATGTGCCCTTTACCAGTCCTGGAGGTGCAGTATTGGGGGGCAATCCCAGTTGGCAGGCATTGACCGACAATGAAAAGAACGCCATCTTCAATCTGGTTGATTTCGAGCAGGACCGGGCCATGAATACAAAGTATATGCGCAACCGAAATGGCCTCAAGCCTTCATTTTCGGAGGCTTTGGTCAATGCCGGCCTGACTAATAACAGCATGGTAGGCGGTGGCGTGGCCAGCAGTTTCAGAAACGGAGTGCTTGGACCGGGAGGCTCCCAATTGCTGGAAGTCTACGATACCGGATATCGGAAAATATGGGTCACTGCGGCTTCCCCACTGAATCCCAGTACTGCCCCTGGTTCTCCTCTGGCTGGCGGCTTGCCCGCCAGTCAGCCCCTGCCGACGCCCGCGGCCGGAGTGACACAGCCCCTACTGCCTGGCACCACTTTTCAGCCCGGCCAGACCAAGGTCATTGACTTGCAAAATCCTACTCCGGTCAACCTTACGGATGCGGCCGGCAACCTGGTCCCGGTTGATTTTTCCAGTCCACAGTGGAAATCTCGTCCCTGGGTCTTTGGCCCCATCAGCAGATAATTAGCTTACTGCCCCAGCCCCTTGTCAAATGAAAAAAACTCCTGAATCTCAACCCAGCAGCCCGGCCCCCAAGGCCAACCGCAAAAGCAAGGTTCCCGAGGGAATCAAGTCCGACCTGGAGTCCCGTTTTCAGGAAGATTTTTCAGAACTGTCTATTCACATCGACTCTCCACTGGCCTCTATGCGCAAGACCAGTGCCCTGACCAGAGGCAACGAAATCCACTTTGCCCCCGGACAATACCAGCCTTATTCGGCCGAAGGCCGCAAGCTGATTGCCCACGAAGCAGCGCACGTGGTGCAGCAAAGCAAGGGACGCGCCGCGGGGATGCATGCCACTTCAGGCAAACTCCCCAATGAGCACCGCCTGGAGGCGGAGGCCGACCAGGCCGCAGAAGATTTTTTCCTGGGAAGAGCGATTCAGATTCGGGAATTGGCCCCCTTTGGTGCGGAGCAAAGAAAGGATTTTCTGGAAAGGCCAACTGGCAATCTGGAAGATGGCATGACCTTTCACATCGACGCCGATGGGGACTATTTCGACAAAGAGGTGCTGGTCAATTTGCGCTGGGTCAATACGCTGGGCCGCGAAAACAAGGATGACTCTGCGGATGAACAGCTGCAAATGACCCTGAGTTACAAAAACAATTCCCAGACTTACCTGCTCCCCATTCCCAAAAAGAGAATTGATTTGAATGGGTCTCCTGGCGGGGCACAATACCTGATCGGGCAGCGGATGCCGGAAAATGATGAACCCTTTCAGATCATATTGAGGGATAATTATTGGACTTCACCGAGTCAGTACCTTACCACTTATTATTCCAATCAATACGTCATCGGGATTACAAAGTCCATGGTAGACGGATATATCGAATACCTCCCGACCCTCCGTTCAATTTCTTCCAGCGGTGAACAATACGCAGACTCCCCCAGACATGATTACCCGGCATTTTCTATGGACCTACCGATTGAAAATGACCAACCTTTGCGCGGAAAGGAAGCAAATGAGATCACCCCCGTATTTCAGCACCCCGATGTCCAGCATGCCATTGATGAGTTTGGCTTTGAAATGGGTATGAGCAATGAAGTCCTTCCCCAGAACACGACTATCAATACTTATCTCGGTAAGGAAGTGGAGAGTAAAAGTTACCGTGATTACATCATTCCCATCCGTACCAATACTGGCTATGATCAGTTTTTCTTCATTTTAAGGGAAGATCAGAATGATAGCAATACCCTCCAATATCTGATTGCATACCAGAATCTTTTATACCCTGGACAACTCGTCTATGACAATCCTCAGTTTTTCTCCTTTGGATGGACTCTCCCCCCTATCCAAGACTTACAAATTTCGAATAAAGGTACTGGGTTCATCCTCCGTTGGGGTCCGTGGATCAATCTCGAATTGACCTACTCCATCCAAGGACCTCCAGAAGAACTGTCCAATTCCCGCACCGCCTCTCTTTTCATCAGGTCGATTCCACAACTACTTCCAAGTGGATTATACGAGACCGCAACCGGTACAACTTCCCATTCTTATGAAGTGTATGGGCAATCTGTCCGCCTGACCAATTATCAGCACCCTGACAAATTATCCGGTCAATCCGATTTCGAAGCCCCCCACCTCCTGGATCTCACTGCCGGAATGACCCAGACTTCCTATGCAAGAGAGCTGGAACAAATGGAGGAAATTGAATTTTCCCTCCTGACCAGTGCCATCCCCCTGACGGGAGCCGTTCCGATTTCCTTGTCCAGGAAGTTTTTTGCCTTTCGGGGCGCGATCTCCAATCTGGATGCGGATATAACCAGGGTTGGCCGCGGTTCTGGTAGGGCATGGCTCGACAATGAGAGTTCCATCGCTACCTTCCTGGATGAGTTTTTAGCCCTGGAAAGTTCCCTTACCCCAGAGCAGCAAAAAGAACTTGACGCCAAAAGGGAGGATATTTCCAAAGAATTCCCACTGACCCAGGAGCAAATCTCCGGGCGTAGCGATGTCTTTTCGCACTACGGCAATATCCCCTCCACGGGCCGGCAAACGGTACGACAGGAATCTGAATCCAGCCGGAGCGGCCTCAAGGAGAAGTGGAATAGTAATTTGAAATCGGCCCATACCAACAAGTCGCACGATACCTTGATGGCGACCTACCGGAATATCTACCAGAATTACCTGACCCTTGTCTTGTCGTTGCTTGAATCTGAAAGAATCCAATTTTCCCTGGCCATCATGAATACGGGAAATGAGGCAGAAAAGCAGTCCTTGCAACAACAATTGGAGGCCCTGAACCTCATTATCATCAACCTCGACCAGAAATTGAACCTGCGCAAGGCCATGGAGCAGGTTCTGATCGACAATGATGCCACCGCAGATGAGATGATTCCCATTCCGGCCATCTTCTACCCTGAAATAGAGGAAAGCACCCTTAATTTCACCAAATTCCCACTTCCGCTCTACTATGTGGACCAAGGCGATAAGTGGCTCCTCATCGCAGCCCAAAATATAGCGCAAACGCGGAACCATGTTCAGATTCGCAAGACGAAGAATCCGGGAGAATTGTTCCCTTCCATGGAGGCCTTCCAGGACCTTGACGAAAAGGGGGGATTGGGCAAGGGTTACTTGTGGTACCGGAATTTAGATACCGGCGAGGACCACAAACTCCAATTTACCGAGCCCCCTAGTGTGGGTGATTACTTTACTTATGCTGGCTATGGGTTGCTGGCCGCCTGGGCCGTAATCAGTACGGTTGCCTCCTTTGGCACCCTGGGCCCTGCCTGGGCAGCTGGTCTGACTTCAGCGGCCGCCATGATGGGAACGGGTAGCATCATTGCTTTTGGTGGCGCTGGCCTCTACAATGCAGTCGACCAATTCGATGACAATACCCACTCCGGCAGCCAGATGTTTGGTGACCTCATGGCCATCTTTCCCGCTTTGTCCCGTGTAGCCAAAATAGGACTGGCTTTTAATGCTGGAATGGGTGTAAATAAATTCTCACGGATCGCCACCGCGTTTGAGCTTGGTGCTGATGTGGGAGGGGTGGGTCATTATTTTTACAACCGGGACTTCTCAGGCGAAAATGCATTTTCCCCCGATAAAGTCTTATTCGATGTCCTCACTATTTTTCAAGGGGTAGGTGCTGGATTGGGAACCAAGGCATTTGCAAAAGGAGGTTTTTCCGGCGTTCTGGAGCCTGACCAAACCGGGTTCAAAACATTCATCAATTATTGGACCGAAAAGAGCAAAAAGATAGAGGAGGCACTTAGCCAA
This sequence comes from uncultured Bacteroidia bacterium, assembly GCA_964352215.1. Classification (GTDB taxonomy): domain Bacteria; phylum Bacteroidota; class Bacteroidia; order J057; family JADKCL01; genus CAWUKT01. The sequence goes on along the minus strand of CAYGRE010000113.1, from coordinate 4,549 downwards.
GCCCCCCAAAACAACTTCAAGACCAAGGTCCCCAAAACGGGTGTAGAGGTCCCTCTCTTGTTCAAGGGAAAATCGGAGGGTATGGCCGCTGTCAATAAAAAGTATCTCAATGCCTTTGAATGGTTTTCCGAAGCCGAGCAAACCAGACTGAGCACGACCATCGATGGATTCAGTCCCAAGCAAATGGAAGACCTCCAGGTACTGATCAAGGACAATCCGGCAGAAAGCGTTTTTCTGAGCCTGCTCCACCAGATCGATGCCGGCAAAGGGGTTAATTTCAAGGCCATTCGCAATAAGTTCAAGAAGGGCAATGCCCACAAAGCACAGGAAGAAAAGAAGCGTTACAAGGGAAAATATGCGGAGACCCAGGAAAAATTGAAGGTCAAGCAGGAGCAGCTTCTGGAAGCGGAGAAACAGGCCGAAATAGCCCAGGCAAAGAAAAAGAACCAGCAAAAAGTTGATGAAAGCAACAAGGAGCTGGAAGAGGAAATCGAAAAGCTTAAAACTGAGTGGGCCAAGGAGAAGCAAGAGGTTTTGAAAAAGCAGAAGCAAGAGCTGGAAAAAGCGGAGAGGAAGTTTGAGGCAGACAAGAAAAAACTGGAAAATGACTCCGAGAAGTTAGGTAAATCCTATGAAGCGAACTCTAAAAAGAAATTGGAACAGCTCATATTGGAACATCAAAATGATAGGAAAAATATCATTTCGAAAGCCAATCGAAAGTTGGCTCAAATCACTGAAAAATATAACGAGAAGGTAAAACAATTGAATGCTGATGGTAAGAATGCACAAACCTCCATCCGCAGTTGGGAGCAAAGTGAGTTGGAGCGGATCAACACGGAATACCCTGAGTTGATCCAATCGATGCAGGAAGGCATGGAAAAGCTATCCCAGCAACGTTTCAGGATTGAAAATGATTTGCCATTCATCCAAGCCCAGGCCAAAACGGAACTCTCCAGAGTCAATTCTACCATTGCTAAAAACAAGCAAGCCATGGGAGAACTTGAAATCGAAATCGGGAAATTGGAGGCAACCCATGCCAAGGGAGACTTCAGCGAAGCCAATAAGAAGATCAAGAGACTTTCAAAATACCGTGACAATCAGCGACGGTCTGTCCGCCGGAAGGAGAAAAGGGTGGAAAATTTGCGGGACCGACTCCGCAATGAGCAACTGAGTTCCAAACAGCGGTCCAAAATCAATGAGAAGATCATTCGCCTGGAAGAAGAACTTAAGTTTCACCGGTTCGAGCACAAGCGCATCAAAGGGGTTGTCAAGGACCTCCGCTTAGAAACCAAAACCCAAATGGCCCTCAACAGTCCTGAAGCCAAAGCCAAGGTCCAGGCCGACCTCGATCACTTTCGGGAGAAAAAGGCGCTTATCGAGCAAGCCAATGAAGACCTCATCGAGCAAGCCAGCAAGTTGGAGCAAAAGGCCAATCTTTCCCAGGATGACCTGCTCAAGCGAATGGATGATGCGGAATCGGAGTACGGCCTTGGCATGGAATACGCTATTGCTGATTCTAAAAGTGATGGCTTCAAAAATGCAGCTAAAAATCTTGGAGACTATAAAAAAGAACTCTTCGATGTACTGGGTGAGGACCTTTCACTACTCGACTTCCAAGTAGGAAATTCTCAAAAACTCACACTGGAATTGAACGGTCTTATGTCGGAATTTCAAGCCTACAAGAAAGCCATTTTACTTGAAGCCGTTGATCAAAAATACGGGGTCAAGAAATCATCCTTGCTTGAAAGAGAGGCTGCCGAAGGGATTCAGAACAAAGGCAAAAGTAAGGCTGATAATGAGTATACTCAGTCGAGTATAACCTTAAAAAAGGAGATACTTCAGGAAACCAAATCCAAAAAGAAACAATTCCTCAAGGATAAGTCAGGCCTTCAAAAAGACCTCAAAGACCTTATCCTTGAGCTAAAGAAAGAATTAAAGGAAAAGGTTAAAGGTAAGCAGGATGCCTTTGACGGAAGAAAGAAGGAGATAAAAATAGAAGCAGACAAAGACCTGAAACGGATCAATGATAAATATGAAGATTTGATCAAAAATGCCAGCAATCAAAAGGAGCTCGATGCCTTGGAAGAACAATTGGAAATTCAGCTCCATGTCATTGAGAACAAATACAGAATCAAAGCAAAACGACAAGGAAAGGAGATCGAGAAGGTCACATCCGAAAAAACTAAGTCCTTCAATGCGCTGGTTGATAAAAATTTCCCGGCCAGAATTTCCAAGCTTGAGGACCCGACCCACGGCATCGCGCAGCGGATGCTCAATGCCTATCTGCCTACCACTACCAGGTCCGGCATGACCATGCTTACCCTGAAAAGTTTCAAATTATTGTTCAGCGATTACTTCAAATTGGGAAAGATAAACGGTGAACTCCCCCGCTCAGTTTCCTACAAGGAAGCCTATTTCGCAACCATTGAATTCATGGAGGTCGAAAAAATCAGGTTGGAAAGGAAGTTAGATCTCAACAAAGAAGACTATGCCAATTCCCTTGCCAGGTATATAACCATTGATTCCAAATGGCAGGAGATTGAAGATGAAATCATCCAGTTGGAAATCGACAAGGAGCAATCCGATACGCCGGAGGCAATCGCCGCCCTGGATGCGGAAATTGCAGAATTGAAAGCAAAGCAAGCTCCCATTGTCAATTTTCTTCACAAATTGAGTCAAGAGGAAATCGTAGCCCTTAAGGAAAACGGGCCTTTCCTTGAGCAGCAAATTAGAACGCTCGAAGACCTTATTGCTGTGGGGCGCAGTTGGAAACCTTATGAAAGGAATCACCAATAGGATTGTGCCTCCTCCTCCCCTTGCTTAAATTGCCCCTGATGAATCCGTACCTCACCACCTCCATCGGTCGCTTGCGCCTGATTGCATTGCTGGAAGGCATATCCTTGCTGCTCCTCGTCTTTGTCGCCGTCCCCCTGAAATACCTGGGAGATAATCCCCTGCTGGTGGATACGATTGGCCCGGTCCATGGGGGATTGTTCATTCTCTACGTAATCCTCGCCTTATGGGTCGCCTATACCGACAAATGGAAATTGTTTCACAAAACCTGGATCGTAATGCTGGCCAGTTTTATTCCTTTCGGGACATTTATTGTCGATCGGAAGTACTTCAAAGCGGATTTTGAAAGGGTTGTTGGGGAGTAGCCTGAGACGCTTAGGCATCACCTGAAAGAAATACTTTGTTGCTCAATGTCCAGTAAATTTTATAAAATACTGGACAAATACTTGAGCACATCCCCTTCAAATGCTCATCAAGAGGCCTTTGGGCAGTCCATTGCAAAAAATGCAGTTTTGCAGCACAAATCTGTATTTTCTGACTTTTCCTGCACAAATCTGCAATTCCTGATATTCTCTGCACAAATCTGCAATTCCTGATTTTTCCTGCATTTTCCTGTTTCCCCGGAACCCGAAAACACGAAAAAGCAGGAAATACAGAAATCACTGTCATTCGCTTTTTTACTGCAAAACATCCTCCCCTTCTTGCAAGCGTACTAAACAAAACATTATTGATTATGGAATACGCTAACAACCAGGGGGACCACTCCCCGCTCCGGGAATATTATGAACCGGAAGTCAACCACACCCTCAAGGCCTATCTTCTGGAATGTAAACTCCTGCGGATACTGGCTGAAAATGTACCCTCTAAAAATTATGATCGGTTGCATGACCAAACCGGCATTTGCCGATATGATTTGGCCAGTGCCGTGGAGGACCAGGCATTCTTCCTCGATCAGTACCAATTGCAGCATGCCCTGAACCTCTTTCAATCCCGGGGACTGCTTCCTCTGATCCACTTCCTGCATCAACCCTATTTTATGGAGAAGCCGGAATCCGCATCTCCCAGCCCCCAGCCCCTGTCCCAGTTGTTGGAAGAATCGTATGAACTGGGGGAAATGGTTTGCCCGGAGGAAGAGATCGAAGACTGGTGCAGGCAGCACGACCTGCAAGCCAGCTGGCAAAACGGTGACTGGATGGTCCATCCGTATGACTTGTTTGACTTCTTTGAACCTTACTCCTGAAAATATGTACATAGGCGATATCTATATCAAACCTGAAGACATTATGAAATTGAGCGGTGTCACCAACCGTCGCTATGCCCTCCGCTTATTATCCGGTTTACGGAAGGAGGCGGGCAAGGGTGAACACGGGTTAACCATCGGGGACTACTGCCGCGTCACCGGAGACGATTACCGGGAGATTTACACCTTCCTGCGCGGGCATCTGCCCCCGTGGCGCGAAGGCCGAAATCCTGCGCAAAAGGAGAGCTAAAGCACTAATTACAAAGAGCTTATGGACGAAGCATGCATATTCAAGGCCGTTCCCCTCCAGGTAAAAAGTACCAAATCTACGGGGTTAGGCCTGCGGAGCCGCGGGTCCGGACCCGCGGACCTAAGGGTCTGGACCCGCGAATCTGAGGGTCTGGACCCGCGAATCTGAGGGTCTGCACCCGCGGACCTGAGGGTCTGCACCCGTGAATCTGAGGGTCTGGACCCGCGAATCCAAGGGTCTGGACCCGCGAATCCAAGGGTCTGGAC